>NZ_KB906949.1:0-170925 GCF_000381705.1 Thioalkalivibrio sp. AKL7
AGCGAGTTCAGCGCCGCCGGCCCAGCGCGTCCGGAGCGAGGTTCCCGGGCGAAATCCGGGTGCCCTTCTTTGGGTACTTTCTTGGGCAAGCAAGAAAGTACCTCGCGGTGCGCTCGCGAGAGAGCGCATGGCAGGCGGCGGACCGAGGGCACGTAAACACCGAAGGACGAACCAGGGCCAGCCTCAGGACCGGACCGAAACCCACCGGAGACGATTAGGCCCCGCAGCGGAGCGCGCGTTAGCGCTTGACGGTTGCGCGGAGGGCCAGGCGTACCAGGGTCTCCACCGAGTCCGCCTGGTCGCGGACGGCGGCGACCATCTTCTCGGCGCTGGCGCGTTGATAGCCCAACGACTCCAGCGCGGCCAGGGCCTCGGCTTCCATCGCGGCGGCGGGCGTCGGTTCGCTGCCGCCCGCTCCCCCGGCGGGCGCGCCGACAAAGCCCATCTCGGCAAGGCGTTCGCCCAGTTCCAGCACGATGCGCTCGGCGGTACGCTTGCCGATACCCGGCACCTTGGCCAGGCCGGTGACATCGCCGCCGCTGATCAGGCCCGCCAGCTCGTCGCCGGCGTAGGTAGAAAGCATGGCGAGCGCCAGCTTCGCGCCGATTCCGTTCACACGGATCAGACGCCGGAACAGGTCGCGATCGCGCTTGTTCAGGAAACCGAACAGCTGGTGGGCATCCTCGCGCACGACCAGATGGGTGGCCAGCACGACGGTCTCGCCCGGCTCCGGCAGGGCCGCCAGCGTGGACAAAGGGACGTCAACCTCATAACCAACCCCGCCGGCGTCGATCACGACGCCGTTAACCTCGCGGCTGATCAGCCGGCCTTCCAGCCGGGCGATCATGGGCGACCCCCGATCGAGCCGGAGGTGGCGGCCGCCAGACGCGCCTCGTGCTGCTGGGTGTGAGCGTGGCAAAGCGCGACGGCCAGGGCGTCGGCGGCATCGCTGCTGGCCGGTTCGGCCAGGCGTAACAGTTGCTGCATCATGTGCTGGACCTGTTCCTTGTCCGCCCCGCCGATGCCGACCACGGCCAGCTTGATCGCACGCGGGGCGTATTCGTGTACCGCAAGGCCGGCCTGGGTGGCGGCGCAGATGGCCGCGCCCCGGGCATGTCCCAGCTTGATCGCGGACTGGGCATTGCGCGCGACGAACACCGATTCGATGGCCAGCACGTCGGGCTTCAGTTCATCGATCACCTCGACCACGCCGGCAAAGATCTCGCCCAGGCGCTCGGGGAAGCCCTTGGCCTTGGGCCGGATCACACCGTGCCCGCAGGAGCGGCCGCGGCTGCGATCATACTCGACGACCGCGAAGCCGGTGATCCGGGAACCGGGGTCGATCCCGAGGATGCGCACGCCGGTCACGTGGCGGCCGGATCAGTCACCGCTGACCTCGTCGGGGAAGTCGGCATTGGTGAAGACGTTCTGCACGTCATCCAGGTCGTCGAGCATGTCGAGCAGCTTGAGGATCGACTCGGCGGTCTCCGCGTCCAGTGGCGCGAGCGTCTCCGGGCGCCAGGTGACCTCGGCATCCTCCGGCTGGAGTTCGCGTTCCGCCAGCGCCGCGCGGACGTCCTGATAGGTATCGGGTTCGGTGATGACCTCGATGGAACCGTCATCCTCGACCTGGACGTCTTCGGCCCCGCCCTCCAGCGCGGCCTCCATCACCACCTCGTCGTCCAGCCCGGGGGCGAAGCGGATCACGCCCTTGTTCTGGAACAGATAGGCCACCGAGCCGTCGGTACCCAGGTTGCCGCCCATCTTGGAGAAGGCGTGGCGCACCTCGGCGACCGTGCGGTTGCGGTTGTCGGTCATGCAGTCGACCAGGATGGCCGCGCCGCCCGGACCGTAGCCCTCGTAGCGGATCTCCTCGACGTTGTCGCCGTCGCTCTCGCCCGCGCCGCGCTTGGCGGCACGCTCGATGGTGTCGCGGGTCATGTTGGCGCCCAGCGCCTTGTCGATCGCCAGGCGCAGCCGCGGGTTGGTCTCCGGGTCCGAGCCGCCCTGGCGCGCAGCCACGGTGATCTCGCGGATCAGCTTGGTGAAGAGTTTGCCGCGCTTGGCGTCCTGGGCATTCTTGCGATGCTGGATGTTCGCCCACTTGCTGTGGCCTGCCATTCGGTCACGACTCCTTGGATTGGGTTCGGTTGCAGCGGCCCCGGGATTCCACCGAGCCGCAGGACCCGCACAGTCTAATCGCTGGCGCGGCGGTAATCACGGATGCCGGCGCAGCACTCACCCACACCGCCTCTTCCCTCCCCCGTCATCGCGAGGAGCAGAGCGACGAAGCACAAAAGCAGCGAAGCTGCGTTGAACGGCCGCAGGCCGGCCCGAAGGGCGAGCGAAGCGAGTAATCTCCACCCGGAACCACCGCCGTCGGGTAGAGGACGCATTGCCAGCTTTCAAAGATTGCTTCGTCGCTCTGCTCCTCGCAATGACGGGGGCGGCGGTGGGGGCGGGCCGGCTGGGGTTAAGGGAGGAACTCGCCCGTTTCCAGGAAATGGAGGGTCTCCTGGACCAGGAGACGGTTGACCAGCATGCCGAAGTGGGAGACCGGCATGGTGAGGTGGCGCGAGACCTCCGGGCCGCGAGTCTCGTCCACCGCGACCGTGCCATCGTGCGGATCCGGTAGCGGCGCGACCCAGGGCCCCGGCCCGAACGGCTTGCTGCCGGCGATCATGCCGACGTCGCGACCGCGCAGGACGGGGCTGCCGCCGAGCAGGCCGCGATCCAGCGCCGCGCCTAGCCACCAACGACCAAGGCGGTTCTGCGCCAGACGCGCCGCCACACGGCTGCCCTGTAGCGGCGAGCCCAGCATCACGATGCGACCGGGGCGCTGCACCGGCGCGACCTCGAACAGGTGGCGCACGATCACGCCGCCCAGGCTATGGGCAACCAGGTGCACGAGGTCGCCGGGGACATCCTCGAGAAACGCAGCCAAGTCTCGCGCGGCCTGCTCCGGCGTTTGCCGGCGCGAGGCATAGCGGAACCCGTGAACCTCGTGGCCGGCCGCGCGCAGACGGCGGCCCAGCAGGGCCATCTCCAGGCCCGGCATGTGCCAGCCATGGACCATGACCACACTACTGCGCATGCCGGTCATGGCGCTCGGCCGGACAAGCGGTTACTCGGCCTGTTGCGTGGCGCTGGGACGCAGACGGATACCCAGCTCGCGCAGCTGCTTCTCGCCGACCGGGGCCGGAGCGTCGGTCAGCAGGCAGGCGGCGGTCTGGGTCTTGGGGAAGGCCATCACGTCGCGGATCGAGTGGGCACCGCTCATCAGCATCACCAGGCGGTCGAGGCCAAAGGCCAGGCCGCCGTGCGGCGGGGCGCCGAAGTTCAGGGCATCCAGCAGGAAGCCGAACTTCTCGCGCGCCTCTTCCTCACCGATGCCCAGGGCCTCGAACGCGGCCTGCTGCATCTCGGGGTTATGGATACGGATCGAGCCGCCACCGACCTCGGTGCCGTTGAGCACCATGTCGTAGGCGCGGGACAGCGCCTCGCGCGGGTTGGCGCGCAGCGCATCGGGGCTATCCACCGCCGGGGCGGTGAACGGGTGATGCAGGGCGTACAGACGCTTGTCCTGGTCGTCGTACTCGAACATCGGGAAGTCGACCACCCACAGCGGCTGCCAGCCTGCCTCGACCAGCTCCAGGTCGTGGCCGATCTTCACGCGCAGGGCGCCGATCGCCTCGTTGACCACCGAGGCCTTGTCCGCGCCAAAGAAGATCAGGTCGCCGGCGGCGGCCGCGGTCTTCTCCAGGATCTGCCGGGTCACGTCCTCCGGCAGGAACTTGAGGATGGGCGACTGCAACCCGCCCGCGAGATCGGCCGGGTCGTTGACCTTGATGTAGGCCAGGCCCTTCGCGCCGTAGCGGCCGACGTACTCGGTGTAGACGTCGATCTCCTTGCGCGTGAGCTTGGCACCGCCCGGGACGCGCAGGGCGGCCACGCGACCCTCCGGGTCGTTCGCCGGGCCGTTGAAGACCTTGAACTCCACCGCCTGCATCACCTCGGTCAGCTCGGTGAACTCCAGCGGGATGCGCAGATCCGGCTTGTCGGAGCCAAAGCGGGCCATCGCCTCGGCATAGGCCATGCGCGGGAACGGATCCGGCAGCTCCACGCCCTGGACCTCGCGGAACAGGTGGCGGATCAGGCCCTCGGTCACCTCCATCACGTCCGCCTCGTCGACGAACGCCATCTCCATATCCAGCTGGGTGAACTCCGGCTGGCGGTCGGCGCGCAGGTCCTCGTCACGGAAGCAGCGGGTGATCTGGTAGTAACGATCCATGCCGGACATCATCAGCAACTGCTTGAACAGCTGCGGCGACTGCGGCAGGGCAAAGAAGCTGCCCGGATGCGTGCGGCTGGGCACCAGGTAGTCACGCGCGCCTTCCGGTGTGGCCTTGGTCAGCATCGGGGTCTCGAGGTCGAGGAACTCGCGCTCCTCGAGGAAGCGGCGCATGGCCGCGGAGACCTGCGCGCGCAGGCGCAGGCGCTGCTGCATCAACGGGCGGCGCAGATCCATGTAGCGGTAGCGCAGGCGGGTGTCTTCGCCGACGTCTTCGTCGTCCAGCGGGAACGGCGGGGTCTTGGCGGCGTTCAGGACCTCCAGCTCGAGCCCGAGGATCTCGACCGCCCCGGTGGGCAGGTCCGGATTCTCGGTGCCCTCGGGGCGCCGGCGCACGCGGCCGGTCATGCGGATCACGTACTCGGTACGCAGCTGCTCGGCGCGCGCGAAGACCTCCTCGCGGTCAGGGTCAAACACCACCTGGACCAGGCCCGCATGGTCGCGCAGGTCCACGAAGATCACCCCCCCGTGGTCCCGTCGGCGGTTCACCCAGCCGCAAAGGGTCACCTCCGAGTCGAGTTCGTTCTCGGTGACACGTCCACACAGATGAGTTCGCATTGCGCTGTTCCAGCCGAAGGGCACGCCCGCCAGGGGCCTGCACGGTGAGTCGGGAAAACGGGACGAACATGGCGTTCGCACCCGCGAAAAGGCCGGAAATCTTACGATTTGCCCTGCCCCTGCGCAACCGGCGCCGGCGCTTCTTCAGGGCTTCTCATCGGTGTCACGACCCCCATGGACATCACGAACTTGAGACCATCCTCCACCGTCATGTCCAGTTCGATGGCTTCCTCGCGCGGGACCATGATCACGAAGCCGGAGGTGGGATTGGGCGTGGTCGGGACGAAAACGGTGATGACGTCACGCTCGGTGCGGTCCTGCACCTCGCCGACGGCGACACCGGTCATGAACCCCACGGACCACAGGCCGCGGCGCGGATACTCGATCAACATCACCTTGCGAAACGCCTGCCCGCCATCGGACAGCACGGTCTCGGTGACCTGTTTGACGGCACCGTAGATCGAACTGACCAGCGGGATGCGGCGGACGATCGATTCGCCCACCGACACCAGCTTGCGCCCAACGATATTGGCCACCACCACCCCGGTCACGAACACCACCACCACCGCCAGCACGATGCCGGCACCCGGGATGGAGAAGCCGAGAATCGCCTCCGGCCGCCAGGGCGGCGGCAGAAGGAGGATGGTGAAATCCAGCAGGTCGACCAGCAGCTTGATAATGAAGCCGGTGACGATCAGCGGCAGCCAGACCAGCAGCCCTGCAATCAGATAGCGGCGCAGGGAGACCAGCATTGATCAGGTGCCGGTCGCGGCGGTACCGGTCTTGGCGCTACCGGAAGATGCGGACTTTCCGGAGGCGTCCGACTTCGTTGAGCTACTGCCGCTGGAGCTGGTGGCCGAGCTGCTGCCCTCTTTCAGGTTGCGCTTGCCCTCCTTCTTGAAGTCGGTCTCGTACCAGCCGCCGCCGGCCAGACGGAAGCCGGCCGCGGACACCTGCTTGGTCAGGGCCTCGGCACCACACTCCGGGCAAATGGTGGCCGGCGGATCGGAGATCTTCTGCAGGATCTCGGAGACCTCGCCGCAATCCTTGCACTGGTATTCGTAAATGGGCATGACTGGAATCCTCGGAATGCATCCGCGAAAACACGGGTTGAGGCGTATTATGCGGCCGTTTTCGGGGAATGAAAGGCCTTCGCTTCCGACAATCCGTTTTCATAATCCAGAACGGTATTTCTCCGGCAAGCATGGGCAGCCCGCTCTCCTGCCCCCCTCGACGTCATCCCGACCGAAGCGCAGCGTAGGCCGGGATCTCCAGCGTCAGCCCCTTCCCGACCGGGGAGATCCCGGATCACCGCTACGCGGTGTCCGGGATGACGGCAGGGGGGACGACGCGAATGTGTCCGGAATGACGGCGGTGGGTACGGCTCGAACGCGTCCGGGATGACGACAAGGCGGGAGCCGTTCAGGGCCATGCAGCCGATATCCGCCGCCACCGGGGGCGTCTCTTGATGCTGCCCGGCCAATCCGCGCTGGGGTTTGCGCCGGGCGGCCGCAGCGCGGATCATTCACCCCCAACTCGACGATACGACCGCGCAAGGACCTGTCATGGCCGAAAAGATCGTGATCATGCTGCTGAACCTGGACCTGGACCGCCCTGGCACACTGGGGGCGCCCTTCTTCCAGGCCACCGTCGCCGCCGCAATGGATCTCGAGGTGGAGATCTACTTCGCCGCCGGCACCACACGCCTGCTGCGTCAGGGCGTGGCGGAGACCATCTACCCCGGCGAGGCCAGGGAGAAGTCTGTCTACAGCTTCATGCAGGACGCCCACGAGGCCGGCTGCGCCTTCTACGCCTGCGCCGGAGCGATGAGCGAGAACGGCCTGACGCTGGACAACGCAGTGCCGGAACTGGACGGGATGCGCGGCGGCGGTGCCTTCATCGGCGAGGTCGTCGAGGACGGCGTCGCCACCCTGACCTACTGAGCGCGCCGCGGTGAGCGAGACCTCTTCCCGTGCCGTGCTGATCACCGGCTGCTCCAGTGGCATCGGGGCCTGTACCGCACGCGTACTGCGCGATCGCGGCTACCGCGTGTTTGCCACGGCGCGGCGCGGCGAGGATGTCGCCCGACTGAAGAAGGACGGCTTCGAGGCCTTGCAGCTGGATCTGGACGACTCCGCCAGCATCCACAGCGCGGTCACCGAGATCCTGCACCGGACCGATGGCCACCTCTACGCCCTGTTCAACAACGGTGCCTACGGCCAGCCCGGTGCGGTGGAGGATCTGAACCGCGCCACCCTGCGCGCGCAGCTGGAGACCAACGTGCTCGGCTGGCTGGAACTGACCAACGCCGTCCTGCCCGCCATGCGCCGCGCCGGCGAAGGCCGCATCATCCAGAACAGCTCGGTCCTGGGCCTGGTCGCCCTGCGCCTGCGCGGGGCCTACGTGACCTCCAAATTCGCGATCGAGGGCATGAGCGACACCCTGCGCCAGGAACTCCACGGCACCGGCATCCATGTCGCCCTGATCGAGCCGGGGCCGATCCGCAGCGCGTTCCGCGCCAACGCGCTGAAGGCCTTTCGCTACCACGTCCAGCGCGAACACGGCCCCTGGCAGGAGACCTACCGCGCCGCCGAGGCCCGCATGGCGAACGCCGAGGCCGATGCCCCGTTCACGCTGGGGCCCGAGGCCGTCGCGCGCTGTGTCGTGCACGCCCTGGAGGCCCGCCGCCCGCGGGTGCGCTACCACGTGACCTTCCCCACCCGCCTGTTCGCCTTCCTCAAGTGGCTGCTGCCAGCCCGCGGGATGGATGCCGTGCTGCGCGGTGTATCACGCGGGGAAAACCGCTGACCGTGGCACACTGCGGCACATGAACCTGATCTTTCTCGCCCTGATCGTGATCGCCGTGGCGACGGCCGCGATCCGCGAGATCCGCTCCACCGATCCCGACGAGCAACCGATGCAGGCCCTGTCCGAGGGCGCGATCGAGGCCGCCGGTTCCGCGGTGGAGCTGGCCCTGGGGCTGGTCGGGGTGATGGCCCTGTTCCTGGGCCTGATGAAGATCGCCGAGGCCGGTGGCCTGCTGACCGTGCTGGCGCGGCTGCTGCGGCCACTGATGGTGCGCCTGTTCCCGTCGGTGCCGCCCGAACACCCGGCGATGGGCGCGATGATTCTGAATTTCTCCGCGAACATCCTGGGTCTTGGCAACGCCGCCACGCCGTTCGGCATCCGCGCGATGCAGGAGCTGGAGAAGCTCAACCCGCACCCGGGCACCGCGACCAACGCGATGGCGCTGTTCCTGGCGATCAACACCTCCAGCATCACGCTGCTGCCCACCGGCGTGATCGCCCTGCGCGCCTCGCTGGGTTCCGAGGCCCCGGCCGCGATCCTGCCGACCACGCTGTTCGCGACCCTGTTCGCGACCATGGCCGGCATCGCCAGCGCGCTGATCCTGCAGCGCTACTTCCTGCCACCACCGGCGACTCGCAGCATTGATCCGGGCCAGACGTCCGCGGATGGCGCGAGCGAGCTGGACGACACAATGCGCGAGGCCGGCCGGGAGGCGACCGCCGAGCCCACCCAGGACGCCGACCCGACAGCGGACACGGCCAACCAGCAACCGATGAACATCGAGGTCCCCACCGAGGGTTACCCCGCCTGGGTCTCGCTGACCGTGCTCGCCGCAGTGCTGGGCATCATCCCGCTGACCATCCTCTACGGCCAGGCGATCGCGCCGTGGATCATCCCGGGGCTGGTGGTCGGTTTCCTGTCCTACGGCGTGATCCGCGGCGTGCCGGTCTACGAGGTATTCGTCGAGGGCGCCAAGGAGGGCTTCAATGTCGCGCTGCGCATCATCCCCTACCTGGTCGCAATCCTGGTCGCGGTGGGCATGCTGCGCGAGAGCGGGGCACTGGGGATGTTTGTCGGGCTAGTCGGGCCGTTGACCACACCGTTCGGCTTGCCGGCCGAGGCGCTGCCGATGGCGCTGCTGCGCCCGCTGTCCGGCTCCGGCGCCTACGGCATCATGGCCGGCATCATGCAGGATCCGACCACCGGGCCGGACACGCATGTCGGCATCCTGGTCTCGACCCTGCAGGGCTCGACCGAGACCACCTTCTACGTGCTCGCCGTGTACTTCGGCGCCATCGGCATCAAGCGCGTGCGCCACACCCTGGCCGCCGCGCTGACCGCGGATGCCGTCGCGGTGATCGCGGCGGTGGCAATCGTCGGCTTCCTCTTCCTGTAGGACGGCGTGCGCGACGAAGGCGTGCGCGACGCACCCCCTCGCGGGGTCAGCCGTCCGGGCGACTCGCGCGGCAGTGATCCAGCGCCCGCAGGAGGTCATTCGCACCGATCGGCTTGGTCAACAGGTCGTTGAAACCGGCCTGTTCGGCCCGCTGGCGCGTGGCATCCGTTGCATCGGCGGTCACCGCAATCACCGGGATCGCGGCCAGCTCCGGCTCGGCCCGCAACGCGCGCAGCACCTGAAACCCATCCATCACCGGCAGGTTCAGGTCCAGCAGGATCAGCTCGGGCGGATCCCGCAGGGCCATGTCGAGTCCCTCGGCGGTCGATTCCGCCATGCGGCAGTCGGCCGCGCCCTGCTGTTTGAGCATCTCGCGCATCAGACGCTGGTTGGCATCGTGGTCCTCAATGCAGAGCACGCGGCACTGCCCGGCGCGCCGGAGCCGCCGGGCAGTGCCGCATCGTCCCCGGTGCCGGACGGCATCCGGTCACGGGCCCGGGGCAGACGGAACCAGAAGGTACTGCCCTCCCCCGGCACGCTGTCGACCCCGATCTCGCCCCCCATCAGGTCCACCAGATTGCGGGTAACCGCAAGCCCGACACCGCTGCCCTCGACCCCTTGCTCCTCCGCCGCCAGCCGTTCGAACGGCTGGAACAACCGCCGGCACTGTTCCTCGGTCAGGCCCGACCCGCTGTCACGTACAGCGATCCGCACATCGGCCTCCCCCACCTCGCCACTCACACGCACACTTTCGCCGGGCCGGTTGTACTTGATCGCATTGGAGAGCAGGTTCAGGAGCACCTGCTTTAGCCGCCGCGGATCGGCCTGCAGCATCACGGTCGGCAGGGCGTCCGGCTCAAGCTCCACGCGACACTCGCGTGCCATGGGCTCCAGCAGGGACAGACACTCCTCCAGGACGGGCCCCGGCGCCACCGGTTCCGGCTCGACCCGCATGCGACCGGCCTCGATTCGGGCAAGATCCAGGATCTCGTTGATCAGGTCCAGCAGGTGCCGGCCCGCGCGCGTGATCTCCTCCAGGTGGCCACGCTGGTGTCCATCCAGCGCCGGATCGCTCTCCAGCAACTGGGCAAAGCCGAGAACGGCATTCATCGGCGTGCGCAGTTCGTGGCTCATGTTGGAAAGGAAGTCGGATTTGGCGCGGTTGGCCGCCTCGGCCGTCTCGCGGGCCCGATGGAGCTCCGAGCGACGGCGCAATTCGTCGGTAAAATCACTGAAGATGTTGAAGCCGTATTGCGGCTCCCCGCGGGCATCGCGCACCACGCCGATAGTGCTGGCCGTAATAAACACGGCCCCGTTGGCACAGCGCTGGGGCAGCTTGCCCGTCCAGGCCCCGCCCTCGGCCAGCACCTGGTCGATCTCTTGCTCCTCCTTTTTGTTCTCCGCCGGGATGATCCCCACCTCGTGGAAATCCCGGCCCAGCAACTCCTCCGAACGGTAGCCCAGCATCTCCAGAGCAGCCAGATTGACGTAGACGAAGCGGCCTTCGCGATCCACCACCTCGATCCCCTGTTCGGAGGCTTCGAAGATGCGCTGGAACAACGCCAGGTGTTCCTGCGCCTGGTGCAGCTCGGTGATGTCCTGCAAGCTTCCGCCGACGTGCGTCAATCGGCCGTCGCTATCGAAGCGTCCGCTCGCGATCATGTGGACAAAGCGGATGCGTCCGCCGGGCAGCTCCACCCGGTGGTTGATCTCGTGGTGCCGACTCTCGCCGACGCCAGCCAGAAAGCTCTCGACCTGATAGCGGTCCTCCGGGTGCACCAGGTTCAGGTAGTCGTCGCGTTCGAGCGGCGCGTCTTCGGCATCCAGCTCGAAGATCTCGCGGAGCACCCGGGACCAGGTGATACGTCCATCCAGCGCATCCATCTCCCAGTTGCCGATACGCGCGAGCCGTTGCGACTCCAGCAGGCGGGTGGACAGGTCGGACAGCGCCAGCTCGGAATTCTTGCGCTTGGTGATGTCCTGCATCACGCCCAGCATGTACAGGATCTCGCCGTCCTGGCCGCGCACCACGTCGCCGCGTTCCAGCAGCCAGTGTTCCGACCCGTCCGGCCAGATCACCCGGTGTTCCAGCTCGAGGTAGGAACCGCGGCGTAGACTGCTGGCGATGGCGGTGCGTACCCGGGCGCGATCATCGGGATGCACGGCGTCCAAGAAATTGGAGACCGTCGGCTCCAGCCCGCCCTCGGGACAGCCCAGAAGCGGCGGGATGCGCTCCGACCAGCCCAGCGCCTCGCGGTTCGGCGCCCACTCCCAGTTCCCATGTTGGCGAAGATCTGGCTCGAGCGCAGGCGGTGCTCCTGATGCTTCACGTGGGTGATCTCGGTGCGAATCGACACGTACTGGTAGGGACGACCGTTGCTTCCGAGATACGGGACGTATGGTGGTCTCCACCCAGTACAGCGATCCACTGCGCGCCCGGTTGCACACCTCGCCCCGCCAGATCTGGCCGGCGGCAATGGTCTCCCACAAGTCGGCGTAGAACTCCGGCGGATGTTGCCCGGACTTCAGGATGCGGTGGTTGCGCCCCATCAGCTCGGACACGGCGTAGCCGCTCACCCGCGAGAACCGCTCGTTGGCGTAGATGATGTTGCCGGCGACATCGGCGATGCTGACCAGGGAGTGCTCGTTGACCGCCACGTGCTCGCGCTCGTACAGCGCATCGCGATAGGACTGGCTGACCCCGTCAATCTGGCGCATCTGGCGCGCCCGCGCGGTGAGCGCCGCCGCAACACGGGCCGGTTCCACCGGCTTCAGGAACACTCCGGCGACCCCCGGGTGCAGGGTCATCAGGTGGTTGACCCGGCCCGGATCCTCGGTCAACAGCAGCGACGGGACCACACTCCCGGTATCCCGGGTTCGCAGCAGCGCGACAAAGGATTCCACCGGCTCGGCCAGCCTCTGCAGATCGAGGACCACCACGTCCACTCGGGTGTCCTCCAGCTGCCGCCGGAGCGCCTCCGGGTCCGACGCGGTGGCCACGCCCAGACCAACGCCCGTCAGATACGGCTCGAGGCCGCCGTCTGTCGCATCATTCGTGACCGACCTCGCCACCGTCGTCGATCAGCCGTACCCGCGATCGGGCCGTGCAGCCGCCCAGCGGCTGCACGCGGGCCTGCGCCAGGGCCTGGGCCTCGCGGTACAGCGTGGTCAGCCGGTCGCCATCCTGCGCCGAACCGTCGAGGGCCCGGGACAGCCGCTCCAGTTCCGCGACCCGCTGTGCCAGGGATTCGAGAAACTCGCCCCGCAACCGTGCCAGCCCCGGCGATGCCGGGGCCGGCTTCACGGCCGTCGGTTGTAACGAATGCAACGGATCAGTTCGGGGGACCGCCCGGATTGATGTCCTTGTCCTTCACGATGAAGTAGACCCCGATGGCGGCCAGACCCATCCACATGAGCAGCGCGAACACCCCGAGGACCTCCCAGAGCGTCACGAAGAAAAACAGCATGATGGCGGCAGCACCAAGGAAGATATTGCCGATCACGAAATTGGACGGCCGGCGGGAATCATTGTCGGGCATGGACGGCTCCGGTACAGGCGCCTTGAACGACGCCAGTGAACGCTACTGTTTCTTGTAGGGGGTAAAGTCGAATTCCCCGGCGGTCATGTCGTCCCACAGATCGCTCTGCAGTACGGCCAGCAGCTTGAACAGCTTGCGCAGTTCGGGGTCCTCCATGAAGCGCTGGTCCTCGCTGGCTTTCAGCACCTCGACCAGGGTGGCGCACTGCTCACGGCTGATTCCGAGGACATTCAGCCCGTTCTCTCCCATCTCGACATCCATCGAGCGACTCCTGTTCGGTTGAATGGGGTCGATTGTAGCCGCTCGCACACCGGCTGCGAAAACGCCGGACTCCGGCCACGTCATTGCGAGGAGCCGAGGGCTCCGCGCAATGACAGGTATGGCTTACGCCGCCTGGGCGCGGATCAGGTCGATCCGGGTGCGCACGTACAGGTAGTACAGCACCGGGATGATCACCAGCGTCAGCAGCGTGGAGACGAACACGCCGAAGATCAGCGAGATCGCCAGGCCGGAGAAGATCGGGTCGTCGAGAATAAACCCGGCCCCGACCATCGCCGCCAGGCCGGTCAGCACGATTGGCTTGGCGCGCACCGCGCCGGCGTGCACCACCGCCTCGATCACATCCACGCCGCGGCGAATCTCCTCGTTGATGAAGTCCACCAGCAGGATGGAGTTGCGCACGATGATCCCGGCCAGCGCGATCATCCCGATCATCGAGGTTGCGGTGAACTTGGCGTCCATGAAGAAGGCATCCATGAAGGCATGCCCCGGCATCACCCCGATTACGGTCAGCGGGATCGGCGCCATGATGATCAGCGGCACCATGTACGAGCGGAACTGCGCCACCACCAGCAGATAGATCAGGAGCAGCCCCACCGAGTAGGCGATCCCCATGTCGCGGAAGGTCTCGTAGGTCACCTGCCACTCGCCGTCCCACTTCAGCGAGAAGTTGTAGGGGTTGTCCGGCTGACTGATGAACAGCTGCTCCAGCGGCTCGTCGTAGGCCATGGGCTGGTCGCGCAGGCCGAAGAACATGTCGAACATGCCGTACAGCGGGCTGTCCAGCCCACCGGCCAGATCACCCATCACGTAGACCACCGGCAGCAGGTTCTTGTGGTGGATGGAGTGCTCGAGACTCGAGTCGACCACGTTGACGACCTCGGACAGCGGCACCAGCGTGCCGTCGCGCGAGCGCACCTTGAGCCCGAGCACCGGGTCCAGGCTGCCCTTCTCGGCCTGATCGAACTCCAGCCGCACGGGGACCGCATATTTCACGTTGGAGCCGTAGAGATACGTCACGTCCTCGCCCGACAGCGAGGTCGAGATCGCCTGCACCACCGCCTGCTGTGACACCCCCAGGCGCGCGGCCCGTTCGCGGTCGACCTGCAGAATCTTCTTCTGCCCCGGATACTCGACCGAATCATCGATGTCGGTGATGTCGCCGGTGTTCTCGAAGCGCTCGCGCACCTGCCGGGCGATCTCGATCTGGCCGTCATAGTCCGGGCCGTAGATCTCGGCGACGATCGGCGACATCACCGGCGGACCCGGTGGAACCTCGACCACCTTGACCGCCGCGCCATGCCGATCGGCGATCGCGTTGATCGCCTCGCGCACGCCCAGGGCCACCGCGTGGCTCTTGCGATCGCGCTCGTACGAGCCGACCAGGTTCACCTGAATGTCGCCGACGTGCGAACCCTCGCGCAGGTAGTACTGACGCACCAGGCCGTTGAAGTTGATCGGCGCCGCGGTGCCCGCGTAGGTCTGCACGTTGTGCACCTCGGGGACCGTCTTCAGGTAGTCGCCCATCTCCGCCAGCACGCGGGAGGTGCGCTCCAGGCTGGTGCCTTCCGGCATGTCCAGTACCACCTGGAACTCCGACTTGTCGTCGAACGGCAGCATCTTCATGACCACCAGCTGGAAGTACGCCAGCGACACCGAGGCCAGGATCAGCACCAGGGTGCCCAACCACAGCGCGAGGCGAGCGGTCTTCTTGCGTCCGCCAGTACCAAGGAAGGGCAGCAGCAGGGTGTTGAAGATCTTCATCAGCCCGGCCGAGGCGCTCTCGCCCTCCGCGCCATGACCACCACTGGCCGGCGCGGCATGTTCATGCTTCTCGGCCTGGCGGCGCAGGACCTTGTAGGTCAGCCAGGGCGTGACCACGTAGGCCACCGCCAGCGAGATGATCATCCCCATCGAGGCGTTGATCGGAATCGGACTCATGTACGGGCCCATCAGCCCGGTCACGAAGGCCATCGGCAGCAGCGCGGCGATCACCGCAAAGGTCGCGAGAATCGTCGGTCCGCCCACCTCGTCCACCGCGAGCGGAATCGCCTCGATGAACTTCTTGCCGCCCTTGGCCATGTGCCGGTGGATGTTCTCGACCACGACGATGGCGTCATCCACCAGTATCCCGATGGAGAAGATCAGCGCGAACAGCGACACGCGGTTGAGCGTGAAGCCGTAGGCCCAGGAGGCGAACAGCGTGATCGCCAGGGTGATCACCACCGCCACGCCAACGATAAACGCCTCGCGCCAGCCAAGCGCGATCCACACCAGGATGACGACCGAGGCGGTTGCCAGAATCAGCTTCTGGATCAGCGTGTTGGCCTTGTCGTCCGCGGTCTGTCCGTAATTGCGGGTAATGGTCGTCTCGATGCCGTCCGGGATGTAGGTCCCGCGCAACTGCTCCAGCCGCTCGACCAGGGCATCGGCGATATCCGGGGCGTTGGTCCCCGGCTGTTTGGCAATGGCCACCGTGACCGCCGGATGGCTCTCGCCCAGGCGCGCGCGATCCCCCGCGGCCGCGCCATGGGCAAAGCGCACGTGTTCGGTGGCATAGGCCGGACCCTGTACCACCTCGGCAACATCCGAGAGGTAGACCGGGCGATCCTCGTGCATCCCGACCACCAGGCTGGCGAAGGCCTCGGGTTCGGTAATAAAGTCGCCGGCCTGGACCAGGATTTCCTCGTCGTCGTGGTACAGCTGCCCGGCGTCACGCGAGAAGTTCGAGGCCTGCAGGCTGTCGCGCAGGTCGTCCACCGACAGGTTGTGGGCCGCCAGGGTCTCCGGCTTGAAGCGCACATGCACCACGTGATCGGGCCCACCGACGGTGTAGATGTCGCGGGTGCCCGGTACGCGCTTGAGCTCGGCCTCGATGCCGTGCGCCACGCGCAGCAGGTCGTGCCCGCCGCGCTCGGGGTCCTCGGTCCACAGGGTCACGTTGACGATCGGCACATCGTCGATCCCCATCGGCTTGATGATCGGCTCGCCGACCCCCAGACCCGGCGGCAGCCAGTCCTGGTTGGAGAACACCTGGTTGTACAGGCGCACCAGGGCCGCGGTGCGATCCTCGCCGACCTCGAACTGGATGGTGATCTGCGCCATGTTCGGGCGCGAGACGGAATAGATGTCGTCGATGCCCTCGATCTCCGAGAGCACCTGTTCGGCCGGCGTGGCCACCAGCTGGGCCACCTCCTGCGCGCTCGCCCCCGGGAACGGGATGAACACATCGGCCATGGTCACGTTGATCTGCGGCTCTTCCTCGCGCGGCGTGACCAGGATCGCGAACAACCCCAGCAGCAGACCGATCAGGGCCAGCAGCGGGGTGATCTGGGTAGTCAGGAAGGCCTTGGCAATGCGCCCGGAGATCCCCATGCGCTCGGACGCCCCCTCCGTGCCGGCATCGCTCATCGGTTCACCTGCTGATGTTCCTTCAGATAGATCTGCGCATGCACCGGATCCAGCGCCACGCGTTCATCGTCGTCCAGACCGCCGAGGATCTCGATCATGCCGTCATGCTGGCGCCCGACCCGCACCTGGCGGAACGCGACCCGATCGTCCTCATCGACGACGTACACGGCGATAACCTCGCTGCGATAGACCACGGCCTCCACCGGCACCAGCAGGCGTTCAACGTCCTCCACCACGAAAGCGGTCTTCACGAACATGCCGGGGAACAGGCCGAGATCCTGCTGCTCCGGCAGGTTCACGCGAATCCGGAAGGTGGAGCTGGCCGGATCGGCATAGGGGAAGATAGTCAGACTCTCGGCCGCCACCCGGTCCCCGTTCAGCAGGACCTCGGCACTGCGCCGCTCGCGCACGTTGTGGATCAAGCGCTGCGGCACATCCACGGCAACGCGCAACTGATCCAGGCTGATCCCGGACAACAGCGGTGAGCCCGGGCTGACCGACTCGCCGACCTCGACATGACGCTCGGTGACGATCCCGGAATACGGCGCATACACCTCGGTGTAGCCGAGCTGCTCGCGGGCCTCCTCGACCCGGCCTTCGGCCGAGCGCAGGCGGGCACGCGCCGACCCCAGCGCGGCCTCGGCGCGGTCGAACTCGGAGCGCGAGACCACCCCCCGCTCGAACACATCCTCAATCCGGGCGAACTCCGAACGCGCCTCGTTGAAGCGGGCGCGGGCGTCGGCCAGATCCCCCTCCGCCTGGCTTACACGGGCCTGCTGCTCGGTATCGCTGACCCGCACCAGGAGCTCGTCGACCTCGACGAAGTCATCCACGTCCACGTAGAGCTCGCGGACGCGCCCGGAGGTCTGGGCGGAGATCGTGGACCGCTGCACCGCCTCGACGCGGCCATCCAGGATACGTTCCTGGGCAATCGTCTGGCGTTCCGCGGTGGCCGTGTCGAACGGTAGCTCCGCCTGGGCCGCAAACGGCAACAGCAGCAGGGCCCACAGGGTGTGGCGCATCCGGGTTCGTGTCATGGGGTCTTTCCTTGCTTGGTGAGGTCGCCGGGGATGGGCCGTCTCGCACTCGTCCCGGCCCCATATATTAGCTTTTTCTAATTTATTATTTCCTGATGCCGAACGCAATCCGGGCGCATCCGCCCGCGACCGGTCCGCTCCCTCGCTGCGAGTATAGCCACCCTGACAAGGGTTTCACCCACCCCGGCGACTCGCCGGGACGCTGCAGCGCACCCGCGCTCCCCGTATCATGGCGACCGATCCGGGAACCACACAAGATCTGGAGGACGCCATGCCGCTGCTGCGAGTCGAGACCAATACCGCCCTGCCGGACGATGCTACCGGCCTCAGCCAGCGCCTGTCCGCGGAGGTCGCCGACTGGCTGGGCAAGCCCGAGGGCTACGTGATGGTGGCCTGCACGCATAATCCGGCCATGTGCTTTGGCGGCAGTACCGATGCGCTCGCCTACTGCGAGCTCAAGAGCATCGGCCTGCCCGAGGGCCTGACCCGCGAGCTGTCGCGCAAGCTGTGCGACGCCCTGCAGGCAGAGCTGGGTATCGAACCCGCCCGCGTGTACATCGAATTCGCCGACGCCCCGCGCCACTTCTGGGGCACCAACGGCACCACGTTCTGAACCCTTTCCAGCCATCAACCACGGACTGCCCCCGATGCGCGTCTCGCAATTCCCGCTGAACACCCTGAAGGAAACCCCGGCCGACGCCGAGATCGTCTCCCACCAGCTGATGCTGCGCGCCGGCTACATCCGCCGGCTGGCCTCCGGGCTGTACACCTGGCTGCCACTGGGGCTGCGCGTGCTGCGCCGGGTCGAGGGCATCGTGCGCGAGGAGATGAACCGCGCCGGCGCGCTGGAGGTGCTGATGCCGGCGGTGCAGCCCGCCGAGTTGTGGCAGGAATCCGGCCGCTGGGACTTCTACGGCGCCGAGCTGCTGCGCCTGAAGGACCGCCACGACCGGGACTTCTGCTTCGGCCCGACCCACGAGGAGGTCATCACGGACCTGGTACGCCGCGAGGTCCGCAGCTACCGCCAGCTGCCGATCAACTACTACCAGATCCAGACCAAGTTCCGCGACGAGCGCCGCCCGCGCTTCGGGATCATGCGCGCGCGGGAATTCCTGATGAAGGACGCCTACTCGTTCCACATCGACGGCGACTCGCTGGCCGAGACCTACCGCCAGATGCACGCCGCCTACACCCGCATCTTCGAACGCTGCGGGCTGGACTTCCGCGCGGTGGAGGCCGACACCGGCGCCATCGGCGGCAATGCGTCGCACGAATTCCACGTCCTCGCCAGCTCCGGCGAGGACGCCATCGCCTTCTCCCCGGCCGGCTTCGCCGCCAACGTCGAACTGGCCCCCTGCCCGAAGCCGGACCCGGCCCCGGCACCCGGCGCGGAGATGGCGAAGATCGCCACGCCCGACGTACACACCATCGACGAGCTGGCAAAGTTCCTGAACATCCCGACCGAGCAGACGGTGAAGACCCTGGTGGTCGCGGCCTCCGACGAGATCGACACCGACCTGGTCGCCATCGTGCTACGTGGCGACCACGAACTGAACGCGGTCAAGGCCGAGAAGCACCCCTGGATCGCCGAGCCGCTGCGCATGGCCGAGGCGGCCGAGATCCGTACCGCCTTCGGCGCCGACCCCGGCTCGCTGGGCCCGGTGGGCAGCCCGATCCCGGTGCTGGCCGACCAGGCGATGCTGGGCATGGCCGACTTCGTGGTCGGCGCCAACGAAGACGGCCATCACCTGACCGGCGTGAACTGGGGCCGTGACCTCCCGCAGCCGGAGACCGCCGACCTGCGCAACATCACCGAGGGCGAACCAGCCCCCGATGGCTCCGGTCCGATCGAGATCCGTCGCGGCATCGAGGTCGGCCACATCTTCCAGCTGGGCGACAAGTACAGCCAGGCCCTGGGCGCCCGAGTGCTGGACGAGGACGGCCGCGAGCAGGTCGTGACCATGGGCTGCTATGGCATCGGTGTCTCGCGCGTCGTGGCGGCGGCCATCGAGCAGAACTCCGACGAGCGCGGCATCTGCTGGCCCACCGCCATCGCGCCCTTCGACATCGCCCTGTGCCCGATCGGCGCGAAGAAATCCCAGCGCGTACGCGAGGCGGCGGAAAAGCTCCACGACGATCTGCAGGCGGCCGGCTTCGAGGTCCTGCTGGACGACCGCGGACAGCGCCCCGGCGTGATGTTCGCCGACATGGAGCTGATCGGCATCCCGCACCGAATCGTCATCGGCGAACGCGGCCTGGACGCCGGCGAACTCGAATACCAGGACCGCCGCGCCCCCGAGGCCGAACACCTGCCGCTCGACAACCTGATCGACACCCTGCGCGAACGGCTGCGGGGATGAGGCACGCGCTTTGTCTGCGGTTCATGATGTGCTGATCCGAAACGCCGCCACGCGCGGCAAGCGCCGGGTGCAATGGAACACATAGCGTTCACGCTGGAGATGGGGATCGTGTTCGGCCTGCTGGGGCTGACGATCCTGCTGTTCGTGACCGAGGTGATCCGGATCGACCTCGCGGCGCTGAGTGTGCTGTTCCTGCTGGGGATGGTCGCGCTGGTGCCGGGGGTCGCGCCGATCGTCGAGGGCGAGGCACTCTTCTCCGGCTTTGCCTCGAACGCGGTCATCGCGATCATCGCGGTGATGATCATCGGCACGGGGCTGGACCGCTCCGGAGTGATGAACCGCCTGGCGGACCTGATCCTGCGGTTTGGCGGGAAGACGGAACGCCGGGTGATGGCGACCACCTCGGGCGCCGTGGGCATCGTGACCAGCTTCATGCAGAACATCGGCGCAGCCGCGCTGTTCATGCCGGTGATCAATCGCATTGGTGCCGCCGCCCGCATCCCGCGCTCGCGCCTGCTGATGCCGATGGGTTTTGCCGCGATCGTCGGGGGCACACTCACGCTGGTCGCCTCCAGCCCGTTGATCCTGCTCAACGACCTGCTACCCGGGGATGTCGAGGGCTTTGGCCTCTTCGACGTGACGCCCATCGGGCTGGCCCTGCTGACCACCCTGATCCTGTACTTCGCGGTGCTCGGGAAATGGGTTCTGCCCGCTCGCGATCCGCAGACGGAAGACCCGGACGAGAGCCGGGTGCAAACCACCTCCGCCTGGTTCCGCGAGGTCTATGGCATGGACTTCGGCGTGCGCGAGGCGCGCCTGGGCGAGGACAGCTCGCTGGCCGGACGCACGGTGGGCGACTTCGAGGCGGCCTTTGGCGTACACGTCGTCGGCGTGACCAGCGATGACGAGACCCGCATCGAGCCCAACCGCGACGTGGAACTGAAGCGCGGGGCGCACCTGGCCATCCTCGGACCGGTCACCACCATCGAGAAGACCTGCGACAGTACCGGGACCGTCCTCAAGGACGAGCTGGATGTGTTTGCGCGCGTGCTGTCGGCCCGGCATGGCGGGATCGCCGAGGTCATCGTGCCGCCCGGCTCGGAACTGATCGGACAGACCGTGCGCGACAAGGGCATGCGCCGCACCTACGGCATCTCGGTCCTGCGCATCCAGCGCGGCGACGACCTGATCATCGAAGAGGTCCCGGACACCCCGCTGAAGGCCGGTGACACGCTGGTGGTGCATACCCCATGGGAGCACCTGCAGGCGCTGGAGGACAACCGCGACTTCGTGGTGGTGACCAGCCGCTATCCGCGGCGCAAGCAGGAGGCCTCGAAGACCCACCGGCCGCTGGCTGCGCTCGGGTCGCTCGCGCTGGGGCTGGGGCTCGTGCTGTTCACCGACCTGCCGCTGGCGCTGGCCCTGCTGGGCGGCGCACTGGGGATGATTTTCAGCGGCGTCATCAGCATGGACGAGGCCTATCGCGGCATCAGCTGGAAGACGGTGTTTCTGCTGGCCTCGCTGATCCCGCTGGGGCTTGCGGTGGAGAACTCCGGCGCCGGGGAGTGGATCGCGACCAACGGCATGCAGCAGCTGGAGGGGATGCCGGTCTGGGTATTGCAGGTCGCGGTCTTCCTGTTGACCACCTTCTTCACGCTGGTGATGTCGAATGTGGGTGCCACCGTGCTGCTGGTGCCGCTGGCGGTCAGCTTCGCGAGCGTCGCCCAGGGCATGGGCATCGACGCCGATCCGCGGGTCTTTGCACTGATCGTCGCGATCGCCGCCTCCAACTCGTTCATCCTGCCCACCCACCAGGTCAACGCCCTGATCATGGACCCCGGCGGCTACCGCGTGGCCGACTACCTGCGCGCCGGCTCCCTGATGACCGTGCTCTTCATGGTCGTCTCGCTGCTCGTGATCAACCTGATCTTCTGAGCCCGGTTCAGCCCCGATACAGCCTGAACGGAGAGACTGGCGGCAGCGCCCCTGCACCGGAACCCGATATGGCCGAAACCCTTCATCGAATGTTCCCCTTGGCAGCCGCATTCATGGCGCTGCTTCTGGCCGCCTGCAGCCCGCGGATCTACGGGGTAAGCGAGGAACAGTGGGACACGATGGGCGAGGCCGAGCGTGTCGAGGCCATCCGCGCCTGGGAGTCGGTGCAGAAGGCGCGCGAGGCGCGCCTGCAGGCCGAGGCCGAGCAGGAGGCGGCGCTGGCGGCCGAACGCGCAGCGCAGGTCGCCGCGCTCCGCAGCGGCGATGCGGGACTGCCGGGGGACCTGATCCGCGTCAGCCTGCGCGGCGGGACCCTGCGCATCGGCGGTCGCGAACGGGCGCTGGAGCCGACAAGCTTTTCCCTTGCCAGTGGCGAGACCCGCAGCATCGAGGTCCACGCCGAGCGCTATCGCAGCGAGCTCGACGTCGCCTATGAAGACGGCCTCTTGCTGATCGACCTGCCGCGCCATTCCCGCACCGGGGCCGCACGCGTCGCCTGGGACGGCGACTGGATGCAGGGGACCGAGTCCCGCATTCGTTCGGACGGGCCACACCGGCTGCGCGACGTGCGTGCCTTCGTCCAGGTCATTCCGCCACCGGGCCGCCCGCTGCGGCGCTACTGACGCGCCATCGGCTCAACCGGTGGAGAAGTCGCCCGGCGCCGGCTCGGGCGGCGGCAACTCCTCGGCCTCCACCGCGTCCACCCGCGCCATACGCGGGCCGTCCGCCAGCCACTCCTCCAGCGCGTCCAGTGCCTTGCGCGGACCCACGGCCAGCACCTCCACGCTGCCGTCCGGTTCGTTGCGGGCATAACCGGTCAGGTGCAGGCGTTTCGCCTCGTCGCGGGTGGACGCGCGGAAGAACACGCCCTGTACCTGGCCGCTCACACGCCAGCGGCGGGCATGGTTATCATTGGTCTCCGTCATTTGTTGTCCTCCGGAGTGGATTCATGTCCGATGCCCCTACGCTGTACCACAACCCGCGCTGCAGCAAGTCGCGTGCGACCCTGGCGCTGCTGCGCGAACAGGGCGTGGAACCGCAGATCGTCGAATACCTGAAGACCCCGCCGGACGCGGCCACCCTGCGCGCGATCGTGGACAAGCTCGGCATTGCGCCACGCGACCTTCTGCGCACCGGCGAGGCGGAATACCGCGAGCTGGGCCTGAAGGATGCCGAGATGGACGACGAAGCGCTGATCCAGACCATGGTCCAGCACCCGAAACTGATCGAGCGCCCCATCCTCGTCCACGGCGACGACGCCCGTATCGGGCGCCCGCCGGAACAGGTCCTGGAGATCCTGTCGTGAGCGCCGCCCCCGAGATCCTCGTGCTGTACTACAGCCGTTATGGGGCGACGGCAGAACTGGCCCGCCACGTGGCCAGTGGCGTGGAGCGCGCCGGTGCGGTCGCCCGCGTGCGCACCGTCCCGCCGGTGAGCACCAACATCGCCGGCGACGCCCCGGCGGTCCCCGCCGACGGCCCGCCCTACGCGGAGACCCGCGACCTCGAAGAATGCGCCGGGCTGGTGATGGGGTCGCCCACCCGCTTCGGCAACATGGCCGCGCCGCTGAAACACTTCCTTGATGGCACCAGCGGTCTCTGGGCCAGCGGCGGGCTGGTGGATCGGCCGTTCGGGCTGTTCACCAGCACGGCTACCCAGCATGGCGGGCAGGAAACCACCCTGCTGACCATGGCCATGCCGCTGATCCACCAGGGGATGCTGTGGGTGGGCGTGCCCTACACCGTGCCGGAACTGAGCACCACCACGAGCGGCGGCTCGCCCTATGGCGCCAGCCACGTCGCGGGGGGCCAGGGCGAACACCCGGTCACGCGCGACGAGCAGCGCATTGCCGGCGCGCTGGGCGAACGCGTCGGCCGCATTGCCCTGCGGCTCCAGGCCGGAGACGACGCATGATCCTCGCGGCCCGCGCGCTGGCGCTGATCGCCTACTTCGGCCTGCTCGGCGTGATCCTGATCTGGACAACCTGGATCGACCCGCCGGAGATCGTTCCGATCGCCGTGGCGCTGGTCGTGCTGGTCCTGCCGCTGATGTTCCCGCTGCGCGGCATGCTGCACGGACGCCGCTACACCCACGCCTGGTCCAGCCTGCTGGCGCTGGCCTACATCACCCTCGGTATCACGCTGGCCGCCGCGGCGGACGCCCGGCTCTACGGTGTGCTGATGACCACCGCCAGCCTCGCCTGGTTCGCCGGCTGCCTGCTCTACGTCAAGCTGGACGCCCGCCGCGCCCGCCAGATGGCTTCCTGACTTTTCCATCCACCACGAAGCGCACGCAGAAGGGCAAGGGCGTCTCACAGGAAATAAGGCGGTTCTGGATGGGGCGCCGCGGGCGCAAGGACCTTCAGGGCTGCCGCCTCCGTTGCCCGTCATCCCGGCCGGAGCGCAGCGCAGAGCCGGGATCTCCGGCGCAGGACAACCAGATCCCGGATCACCGCTGCGCGGTGTCCGGGATGACGGACATCGGCGGGGCACTGCACACCGCGATGGCGTTCCGGGCGATCGACTCCAACCAATAAGTCCTTTCTTCCGTCATGCCTGCCTTTCAGCAAAAAACGCCCTTGACGTTGCCCTTCTTCGTGCCTTCGTGCGCTTCGCGGTAAAAATCACAAACGCGCGAGCTGGTCGCGGACGAAGGGGATGGTCAGGCGCCGCTGCTCGGCCAGGGCGGCCAAGTCCAGGCGGTCCAGCAGCTCCAGTAGCGCCACCAGGTCGCGGCGGTAGTGGCGCAACAGATATTCGGCCACCGCCTCCGGCAGCTCCAGCCCGCGCAACACCGCGCGCTGGGCGAGGATGCGCTTGAGGTCGTCCTCCTCCGGCGCCTGCATGCGGAACACCGGCCCCCAGGCGAGGCGCGAGGTCAGATCCGGCAGGCCACTGCCCAGCCCGTCCGGCGCGTACGCGGCTGCCAGCAGCACCCGGCAGCCGCCATCGCGAAGTCGATTCAGCAGCCCGAACAGGGCCTCGTCCCAGTCGCACTGCCCGACCACCGCGTCGAGATCGTCCAGCGCAACCAGGCGGGCGCGCTCAAGCCCATCCAGCACCGCCAGCGGCGGCGCGGTCACCAGTTCGGCCAGCGGCAGATAGGCCACGGGCTCGCCGCGTTCGTGACCCTGGTGGCAGGCGGCCTGCAGCAGATGGGTCTTGCCCAGGCCCACCGGGCCGTGCAACAGAATCTGTGGCTCGGTCATCCCGGTCCCGATCGAGAGGGCCTCCACCGCGTCCCGCGCGAGGCGGTTGCCGCCGGGATAGAAACTGGCAAAGCGCGAGGCGTCGCGCAGGCGCAAATCCAGCGGGAGCTGGTGCTGCGGCGCAGCATTGCCTCCCTGCCCCGTCGTCATGAGCCTCCGCCCCCTGTATCCACGGGCGCATCCTCGGCATTCAGCCGCCGGTAGTGCGCCAGGGTATGGCGCACCCCCACGGCCAGGACCGCCGCCACCGGCAACGCCAGCAGCACGCCGAAGAACCCGAACAGCTGGCCGCCCGCCAGCACGGCAAAGATCACCGCGACCGGGTGCAGCCCGGTACGGTCCCCCACCAGCCAGGGGGTCAGGACCATGGACTCCAGCACCTGGGCAATGGCGAAGATCACCAGCACGATCAGCAGCAGGCTCCAGCCGTCGCCCTGCACCAGCGCCGCGGCGGTGGCCAGCAGCACGCCAACGATCACGCCCACGTAGGGAATGAAGCTCACCAGCCCCGCGATCAGGCCGATCGCCAGCCCCATCTCGATTCCCGCCACGGTCAGGGTGACGGCGTAGAACAGGCCGAGCGCCAGCATCACCAGCAACTGCCCGCGCAGGAAGGCCCCCAGGGTCTCGTCCGACTCCGCGGCGAAGGTCAGCACCGCCGGCCGCCAGGCCTGCGGCAGTAGATCCCGCAGGCCGTCCAGCAGCCGCGGCCAGTCGCGCAGCAGATAGAAGCTCACCACCGGGATCAGCACCACGTTAAGCACCCCCAGCACCAGCGCGCCAGTCGAACTGCCGATCCATTGCAGCACGCCCCCGGCCAGCCCGCCGGCCTCGCGCCAGTGGTCCGCCACCAGCCCCTGCAGCGCGCTGGCATCCAGCGGCGGCAGGGAATCCCCGGCCAGATCCTCCAGCCGCGGGCGCACCTGATCGTCGAACCAGCCGAGGATTTGCGGCATCGCCAGCGTAAGCCGCTCGACCTGGGCGATCGCCAGCGGGATCAGGATCAGGATCAGCGCCGCCAACCCCAGCATCACCAGCAGGAAGATCACCACGGTCGCCAGGGTGCGCGAGCGCCCCGTGCGCGCAACCAGCCGGGTCACCAGCGGGTTGAACAGGTAGCCGATCAGCAGGGCTGCGACGAAGGGCGTGAGGATGGGCGCCAGCAGGTACAGCGCTCCACCAAGGACCAGCAGCCCAACCAGGGCAGCCAGCGGGGCGGCTGAAAGCGGCCAGACATGGTCGCGGGTATCCGGATTCATGGCGTCCTCCCCGAGGTCCCTGCCGGATTCGTGTGTCCGTGCAGGTGACGCCAGGCATAAAATCCCCATTGCACGGTATAGGCCAGCCCGCTGGCCACGGTGGTGAAGGCCACGACGATCACCAGCAGTTGCACCCAGATCGGATCCAGCGCCAGCAGACCGACCTTCACGATGGCGACCAGTACCAGCGTGATCTGCAAAAAGGTGTTCACCTTGCTGATCAGCAGCGGCCGGATGGCCAGCGGGCCGACGAACACCCGGTACAGCGCGGAGCCCACGGTCAGCCAGACATCCCGCCCGACCACCAGCACCAGCAGCCACAACGGCAGTAGCCCGGACAGCGTCACCGCGACGTAGACCCCCAGCATCAGCAGCTTGTCCGCGGCCGGGTCCAGCCAGGCCCCGAGCCGTGTGTGCCAGCCGTAGCGCCGCACCAGCCAGCCATCCAGGGCGTCAGTCAGCCCGGCGATCGCCAGCAGCACCACCGCCACCACGTAGTGCTCCAGCGCCAGCAACCACACGATCGGCGGAATCAGCGCGATCCGGCCAATGGTGACGGCGTTGGGGATCTGGTGGCGAGGGAACATTCGATGAAAGTGGGCGCGAACCGAGGCCGGCGCGGATTAGCGCCGGTCCAGCCAGGCATCGGCACCGGCGGCGTCCTCGGGCGTCTCGGCCCGCGCGAAGCCGGAGCCACGCAGCAGATCGATCAGATCGTCCTGCTCGAGTCCAGTACGGACCTGCAGCACCACGCTATCGCCGGCCAGGGAATCCAGACGCGCGGTCTCCACCGCCTGCAACCGCGTCAGCTCGGCGCGCAGGCGCTCGAAGGCCCCATAGCCCTGAACCCCGGCAAAGCCCAGACGCAGCCATTCCGGCTCGGCCGCCACCCGCGCCAGGCGTTCGGCCACCTGATCCAGCCCTCGCGCCACCGCGTCGTGCGCCGCACTACCGGGATCCTCCCCGCTCGCCGCGCTGCGATATTCGCGGCCATCGTGCACGGCAATCGCCCGCGCCTCCGCCCCGCTCGTGGTCTCGCGCACATGCAGCAGCACGACGCCATCGGCGTCGTAGCGACGCGCCGCCTCCACCAGCGGCTCGGTCACGCCGCCGACGATGTCGGACGGCTGGGCCGCGCGGCGGTCCTGAAGGTCGCCCAGGGGGAACAACAGCGGCATGTCACGCGCCGCGGCCAGATCCCCCAGCGCGGAGAGAATGCCCGGACCGTCCACGGCATCCCCGAGCAGGTCGCGCTGCCCGCCCCGCTCGTGGACGGCCCAGACCAGCAGCCCCGGACGCTCCCCGAGCACGGATGGCACCCCGGCATCGCGCAGCGCGGTGCGCAGACGGAAGCGGTCGAACTCCAGGCGGTAGGAATCGTCCTCAACCTGCTGCCGGCGCTCCAGGGCCGCGATCCAGCCCGCGTCGTCACGGGCGTCCAGCAACGCCTCGACCAGTTCCAGTCCCGGCTCCGAGCGCAGCCCCGCCAGACGCACCAGCGCCTGTTCCAGGCCCTGCTCCAGGGCCGTGGACTCGTCCTCGGCCGCGACCGTCACCACCACCGGGCCATCGGCCGCGGCCGCCGGGGCCAGCACGAGGAGGAAAAGACCCAGCAGCATAGCCAGGCGCGAATGCGTTCGGGGGTGCAGTGACATGGTTGCGTTCAATTGTTCGACAAGCGCCACAAAATACCACAGGCCACCGCGCCGAAGTCCCTGAGGAAAGCGGCCAAATGCGGCCCGGGCCGCACCGTCTTCTTTGCACGCCCGCACCCGGCTCGCTACCATGCCGGGTTCTGCGAGACCGCCACGGCGCGCGGTCGTCAAACATCGGGGAACCCATGTCCGAATCCCGTTCAGGCCTGACCTACCGCGAGGCCGGTGTCGACATCGAGGCCGGCGCCGAGCTGGTCGAACGCATCAAGCCGCATGCGGCGCGCACCCGGCGTCCCGGCGTCATGGCCGGACTGGGGGGCTTCGGCGCCCTGTTCGAGTTGCCGATGGATCGCTACAAGCAGCCGGTTCTGGTCTCCGGCACCGACGGCGTCGGCACCAAGCTGCGCCTGGCCCAGGAGACCGGTCGTCACGACAGCATCGGCATCGATCTGGTCGCGATGTGCGTGAACGACATCGTGGTCCAGGGCGCCGAGCCGCTGTTCTTCCTCGACTACTACGCCACCGGCCACCTGGACGTGGACATCGCCGCCGACGTGGTCACCGGCATCGCCGAGGGCTGCGAACAGGCCGGTTGTGCGCTGATCGGCGGCGAGACGGCCGAGATGCCCGGGATGTACCAGGGCGAAGACTACGACGTGGCCGGCTTCGCGGTCGGGATCGCCGAGAAGGCCGCCCTGATCGACGGCAGCCGGGTCACCGCGGGCGATGTGGTCCTGGGCCTGGAGGCCAGCGGGCCCCACTCCAACGGCTATTCCCTGATCCGCCGCGTCCTGGAACACTCCGGCGCCGGCCTGGACGCCCCGTTGCCGGGCGCCGACGGGGTCTCCCTCGGCGAGGCGCTGATGGCCCCCACCCGGATCTACGTACGCCCGCTGCTGGAGCTGCTGCAGCAGTTCCCGGTGCACGCAATGGCGCATATCACCGGCGGTGGTCTGACCGAGAATATTCCGCGCGTGCTGCCGGATACCCTGGGGGCGCGCATCGACCCGGACAGCTGGGCCCGCCCGCCGGTGTTCCAGTGGCTGCAGCAGGCCGGCGACATCGCCGACGAGGAGATGCTGCGCACCTTCAACTGTGGCATCGGCATGACCGTGATCCTCCCCGAGGACCGGGTCGAGGCCGCCAGCTCGCAGCTGGCCCGCGCCGGCATCCGCAGCTGGCCGATCGGCGTGATCCAGGAACGCGACGACTACCAGCCAAGCGTCTCCTACGTCGCCGCATGAGCGTCCCCGCCGGGCAATCGGCCGCGACCCCGAAGCGCCTGGTGGTGCTGATCTCCGGGCGTGGCAGCAACCTCGGCGCACTGATCGAGGCCTGCGAGCAGGACCGCATCCCGGCGCAGGTCGTCGGCGTCATCAGCAACCGCCCCGATGCCGCCGGGCTGGGCTTTGCCGAACAGCATCACATCCCGCACCGGGTACTGAACCACCGCGACTACCCCTCGCGCGAGGCCTTTGACGCCGACCTGGCCACCGCCATCGAGGACTATGCCCCCGACCTGGTCATCCTGGCCGGCTTCATGCGCATCCTGACCCCCGGTTTTGTGGACCGCTTCACCGGCCGGATGCTGAACATTCACCCGTCGCTGCTGCCGAAGTACCGCGGTCTGGATACCCATGCCCGCGCCCTGGCCGATGGCGAGCCCGAACACGGCGCCAGCGTGCACTTTGTTACCCCGGAGCTGGACGGCGGCCCGGTCATCATGCAGGCCCGCGTGCCGGTCGACCCCAACGACACGCCCGACACCCTGGCCGCCCGCGTGCAACAGGCCGAGCACCGGCTGTACCCCGAGGCCGTGCGCCGGGTGTGTTCAGGTGAAATTCAGTGGTCCGGGCGGATCCTGCAGGCCGACGGCTCGCCGCTTGAGGCGCCGCTGCAACTCGACGAGGACACCCACGATGTTTCAGGCCCTGACGCCCGGAGCCGCCCACCGCACCCGGTCGGCTAGAACCCCCATGTTCCGACTCGCAATCGCCCTGCTGCTGGCCCTGCTGGCCGCCCCCGCGGCTGCGGAGCGCGATCTGAGCCCGATCCCGCCCTACACCGCCAGTTACGAGGCCAACGCCATGGGCAACACGCTCAAGGCGCGCATCACGCTCAATCACGAAGACGTGCAGACCCGCATGGCGATGGACGCCCATGTCTCCGGTTTCCTGCGCATCCTCGGGCGTTTCGAGCTGAGCCGCGAGGCCCTGATGAACAGCCGAAGCGGCGATTTGCAGCTGGTGCAATCGCGCAGCCAGCAGATCACCCCGCGCCGCGAGCGCAAGGTCGAGACCCGCTTCGACTGGGAGACCAACCGCGCGATCGGCACCATCAACGGCGAACGCTTCGATCTCGAGGTGCCGCCGCAGACCCTGGACTTCCTCGGCTCGCTGTATCTGATGATGCAACGCCTGGAGAGTGGGGCCCTGTCCAGCGAAGGCGACCGCGAAACCATCCAGGCCCTGGAACGCGACCGCCTGCGCGAATACCGCTTCGAGTACGCCGGGCGCGAGACCATGGACTCCCCGATCGGCCGGGTCGAGACCATCCGCATCGATCGCCGCACGGACGACAGCGATGTCGCCCTGTCCGCCTGGTTCGCCCGCGAGCTGCGCCATGTCCCGGTGCGCTTCGACTACGAGGCCGACGGCCGCGTGTTCGAGCTGAACCTCACGCAGCTGGAATGGCACGATCCGATCATTGATCTGACCGACGAGTAACCACCATGAGCGAAACCTTTGACCTGGCCATCATCGGCAGTGGCCCCGGGGGCTATCGCGCCGCCGTCCTGGGCGCCCTGCGCGGACTGAACGTCGTCATCATCGAAAAGGCCGACTGGGGCGGCTGCTGCCTCAACCGCGGCTGCGTGCCCAAGAAGGACTGGTACCACACCGCACGCACGGTTGCCGCCCAGCGCCACTTCGCCGGCCGCGGCATCAGCGGCAGTCTCAGCGCCGACATGGGCAAGGCCTGGGACCACCAGAAGGACGTGGTCACCGAGGTGCGCAACTCCTACCTGGGCTACATGAAGCACCTGAAGATCCAGTACCGCCACGGAGCCGCGAGCTTCCGCGACGCCGAGACCCTGGAGGTCGTGACCGACGATGGCACCGAGACCGTGCAGGCCCGGCACACCATCATCGCCACCGGTGCCACCGCCAGCGTCCCCGCGCCCTTCGAGGCGGCGCCCGGTCGCGTCCTCACCACCGACATGCTGTTCGACGACAAGCCGCCGGCCGGTCAGCGCGTCGCCCTCATCGGCTCCGGCGTGGTCGCCACCGAGTTCGCCTGGATCTTTCACCACCTCGGCAAGGACGTGACCTGGCTGAGCCGCTCGAAGCCGCTGTCCGGCCAGAAATTCAGCCCCCAGGCGCTGGGCACGCTGAAGGAACGCCTGGCCGAGGACGGCGTCGAGCCCACCCGTGTGAAGGGCTACGAGAAGGTCGAGATGTCCGACGACGGCGTCACCATCACCGACAGCGAAGGCAACACCTTCGAGGTCGACTGGGTCCTGCTCGGCACCGGACGCACCCCGCACACCGAGGGCCTGAACCTGGATACGATCGGGGTGAAGACTGATGCCCGCGGCTTCGTGAAGCGCCGCCCCACCCTGCAGACCGACGTCGACAACATCTACGTCATCGGCGATGTCGCCAGCGAGTGGCAGACCGCCAACCACGCCCTGGCCGACGCGACCATCGCGGTCGAGAACATCCAGAACGGCAACACCCGCGAACAGGACGAGCGCTTCGTCCCGATCGCGATCTACTCCGCCGTCGAGATGGCGCGTCTGGGCATGGACGAGGACGATGCCGAGGACGATGAACTGGAACCCGCGGTCGGGTTCGCCGCCTTCGAGACCTCCCCGCGCGCCCTGGGCCAGGACGAGCCCGAGGGCTTCGTGCGCCTGATCGGCGACATGGATACCGGGGCCCTGCTGGGCGGCGAGGTGATCGGCGCCGAAGCCGGCGAGCTGATCCACATCCTGTCGCTGGCCCCGAACCGCGACACCGCGCTGGCCTGGATCGCCAAGGGCCAATGGAACCACCCGACCCGCGCCGAGGAGTTCCTCAACGCCACCGAGACCCTCGCATCCAAGTGGAACCTCAAGTCCGAGATCTTCGGTCTCTGACCCGGCCTGAAGCCACCCGGAAGTCCTGGGCTAGCGTTCAGCCCGGGTACGTTTGGCGGCCAGGAGCTCGGTATCCGCGCGGTGGACGAGGTGCTCGAGATGGGTGTCGTCGGCGAGAAAGCCGGCCGCGCCGACACTGATGGAGATGTCCGCCCGTTCCTGCACCCGCGCCTGCAGGCGCTCGGCCATCCGTCGGGCATCCGCCAACGGGGTATGCGGAAGCAGGACGACGAATTCGTCCCCGCCATAGCGTCCGAGGAGGTCCGCGTCGCGCAGGGTTGCCTGCGCGGTCGCGGTGACCCGCTTCAGCATGGCGTCGCCGGCCGCGTGTCCCACTTCGTCGTTGATCCGCTTGAAGCCGTCGAGATCGAACATCAACAGCGAAAGGGGACTGCCGTGGCGGCGGGCGCGCTCCATCTCGCTCTCAGCCCGTGCCTGAAAGTGCCGGCGATTGCCAACCCCGGTGAGGGGGTCGCAGGACGCGAGTTTTTCCAGCCGCCGATTGGCCTCCTCGAACTCGCGGTTGGCTTGGTTCAGGGCCTGCGTGCGCTCCTCGACCACGGCCTCCAGGTTGTGGCTGTAGCGCTCCAGATCCTCACGCGCCAGGCGCAACTCGGTGACATCCTGGGAAATTCCGAACAAGTGCGTGATCGCGCCCTGCGTGTCATGCACGGGCAACAGCAGGGTGAGCCAGTGCCCTTCCTTTTCGACTCCATCGCCGTCGCGAAAGGCGGCATGTTCCTCGTAGCGCAGGGGCGCATCCTGGCGCAGGCAGTCGCGGTAATGTGCGACCACCTGCTCCGCGACCGGCCACGGCAGGATGTCGTGCAAGCGCCGGCCGGTACAATCCTGCGCGAACAGCTGTTGCATCTTCGCGTTGGATGCCTCGACCACGAAATCCGGGCCTTCGACCCGAATCAGGAACATGTTCTCCGGGAAGTGCTGCCAGATCTCCGCGAGCACACTGGTCTGCGCCAACTCGTGCAGAAATCCTTCCCTCGCCGTTCTATCGTCCGTCATCGAATACCCTTCTGGTACGCCGGGGACACGCGGCCCCACATACGCGGTCGCCCTCGAATCGATCTTTCGTGCTGACAAGGTGTGGTGAGCTCAGTGTAGCCGAGCTTTCGTCGCGAACCGCAACGCCGTCAGTGGGAACATTGGCCGAAGCCTGGCATTCAATGACTTGCGGGGTTGATGCCCCCGCGTTCCTCGACCCGGAGTTACGTACCACGGGTGGCAACGGGCCGGTAGAACCGCGTCCACCCTGCGCAACACATGGAGCGCCGACGCGGGCGTGGACAAGGGCCAGCGTCGCCCTAACGCATGTACCCGTAGCCCTCCTGCTGTTGCAGACGGATGATCTCGGCATCGGCCATCGGGACGACGCTCGCGAAGCCGTGGAAGTCCTCCGGGGCGTAGCCGCGACGAGCGGCCCCGGCCTGGCAGATGCGATATTCGATCACGCCATTCAGGGTCAGCCCGCGGGCACGCGTCATCAGCTGCTCGTGCGCGGCGAAATGCTCGCGCGCGAACAGGTCCAGCGCTCCGCCATGGACCACCAGGACGATGTGGCTGTCGAAGGGGTCGTCCTCGACCATCCGGCTCAGGTAGGCCGCGTGGTCGAGCACGTTCTCCAGGCCCTCGGGTGTCCCGGCGGTCACGTCGTACACGGCCCGCAGACCCTGGTAGCCCTGTTCCACCGGTGCAGCCGCGCCCCAGGGGGCTGGAGTCTCCCCTGCCTGAGCCATGACGACGGGCCCGGTCGCGAACCCCATCATCCATCCGGCGAGCAGGAGTGCCCGCCACCCGCGCTGGGTGTTTGCTGTCATTCCGTCGGTCCTCTCGGTTCGCGATCCGCCTGGTTCGTAACCCCGGGCCTATCGGCCACCAGGGCCTCGAAATCGGCAACCGGCATGGCGTGGTGATACAAGTAGCCCTGAAAGCGCTGGCAGCCATGACGCACCAGGAAATCACGCTGGGCCTCGTTCTCCACACCTTCGGCAATCAGGCTCAGACCCATGTTGTGGGCGATGGCCGCGATCGTCGCGACGATGTTGGCGTCGTCCGCGTCGTGCTCGATGTCCTGGACGAAGGAGCGGTCGATCTTGAGCACATCCAGCGGGAGACGCTTGAGATAGCCAAGCGAGGAATACCCGGTCCCGAAGTCGTCCAGCGCCAGCGCCACCCCGCGCGCCCGCAGGGCCTCCAGATTGGCAATCAGTTGCGGCGAGGCATCCGCCATCACGCTCTCGGTCACCTCGATGTGCAGCCGCTGGGCAGCGGCCCCGGTCTCCTCCAGGATGCCCGTTACCTCGTCCATCAGACGCGCCTGGCGCAGGTGATGCGGCGACAGGTTGACCGAGATCGGCAGATCCTCCAGCCCTGGCCGCCCCTGCCAGGCACGCAATGTCTGGCAGGCCTGGAGCAGCGCCAGGCGGCCGATCTCGAGGATCTGCCCGGTGTGCTCCGCCACCGGGATGAACTCGCCCGGGGAGATCCAGGTTCCGTCCGGCTGCGGCCAGCGCATCAATGCCTCGGCACCCAGGATGCGTCCCTCCGGGTCCACCTGGGGTTGCAGGTGGATCACCAGTTCCTCGCGCCCCAGCGCCTGGCGCAGGTTGCGCTCCAGCTCCGCCTCGCGCAGCAGGGTCCGCTGCATCGCCGGGTCGTAGAAGCGCACCGCGTTACGGCCCTGGTGCTTGGCCTGGTACATGGCGAAATCGGCCTGCTTGAGCAACTCCTCCGGCGTATCGTAGCCACGCGGGAACAGGGTGATCCCGATGCTGCCGGACATCACATGCTCGATGTCATCGATCCGGACCGGCTCGCGCATCGCCTTCAGCAGCTCGCCGGCGATGCGCTGGGCGTCGACCCCCGCCTGTGAACGATCGGGACTCAGCTCCTCCAGCAGGGCCACGAACTCGTCGCCGCCCAGGCGTGCCACGATGTCCTGGTCGCGCAGTCGCGCGGTGAAGCGCTGGGCCAGGGCCTGCAGCAGGCGATCCCCCGCGGAATGGCCGCAGGTGTCGTTCAGGGTCTTGAAGTTGTCCAGGTCGATCAGCAGCAAAGCGGCATGCCGACGGGTCCGGTTGACCGTGTGAATGGCGTGTTCCAGATGCTCCAGCAACAGTCGCCGGTTGGGCAGGTCGGTCAGCGCATCGCGAAACGCCAGGCGGGCGTTCTCCTCTTCGACCTCCAGGATGCGGCCGAGGCGCTGCGCCATGGTCTGCGTCACCTGCTGCAAGCGGGCGATCTCGGTCACTCGGGAGTCAACGCGCAGATCCGTGTGGAATTCTCCATGGCCGATCCGGTCGAGGGTCTTCATGGCCTGCTGCATCGGCCGCAGGGTGCGACCCAGCCACAGGTACAACCCGCCCGCGATCAGCACGAGCACCAGGAAGGCGGCCGCATAGGTCAGCGCATTGATGAGGTTCTGGGTAGCGACCGATTCGGTCAGGTCACGCGACAGGACCACGTTGGCGGTCGGACGCTCGGCCGCGTATGGCATTAGGGGCAAATAGACCACCTGCGAATGCCGACCATCCAGATCCACGCGCCCGGCGGTCGCCTGCTCCTGCAGTCGCCCACTCAGCGAAAGGGACATCGAGAATGGCGCGGTGAGGGCCAGTGGCCCGCGACCATCCAGCAACGCGGCACGACCGCCGATCGCCTCCGCCATGGACTCGAGCGCCGAGGTCGACAGATCGCGCAGTTGCACGACACTGCCGATGGGATTGCCGCCACGATAGACCGGGATGGCCAGACCGGCATAGATTCGCTCGCCGGGCACATGATGCAGCCCCTCGTGGAAGCGCCCGTCCGCCAGCGCCGCCTCTGCCAGCGGCACACGCTCGCCACGGTTGCCGTCGGAGTCATAACGCACCGTGCCCTGGGCATCCAGGACCACGATCCGGTCCGCGATCCCGCCGGCCCGCAGGCGGTTGTACAGAGGGTCCGCGTAGGTGCTGATGCCCGCGTCGGCACGCATGGCGCCAATCAGCGCCTCGTTGCGCGTCACCGCGGTCGCCTCGGCGCGCATGCGCTGCCACTCGTTCGCCAGGGTCTGGCGCCAGGCGGCCGACTGGCCCTCCACGCCCAGCCGGTCGAGGCGCTGCTCCGCCTGATTGACCGCAAGGTGCGTGCCCATCGCAAGGGTCCCGGCAAGCACGAGGAGCCCGGCGAACATGACAGCGGTCAGGACCGTCTGGAGCCGTATGCCCTTGCCGGAATGTGCGTCTGCGGCGCCCACGCGGCTATTCGAAGGGATAGCCGGAGCGGATCCACTCGGGAAAGCCGCCGGGAAAGTAGTAGAGATTGGTGAAGCCCCATCCGAGGGCGCGGCGCGTGGCCGCCTCGGTGCGCCAGCAGTCCCGTTCGTTGCAGTACATCACCACCGGGGCGTCCAGCGCGCCGATGAACTCCAGGAGGTTCTCCCGGGTAAAACGATTCCGCTCGTCCTCGAGGTCGCGCATGATGGTCAGGTTGCGGGCCTCTGGCACTCGCCCCGCCTCGAAATCCGCGCGCAGCCGCGTGTCCACGAAGGGCACGCCCTCGCGGAACAGCGCCCAGGCCTCGGAGGCCTCGATGGTCTGGGTACCCGGGATCGCTGCAGGCGCGCGATAGGGGCCCTGGGCCGCAGCCACATTCCCCACGACCAGCGCCAGCAGCACCCCGAACACCGCGATCCAGCGAGGCCATGCGCGGCCGGCGCGGCGCATCCGGACGCGGGTTTGACGATATCCAGCGATCATGCGGGAACCGTAGCACGTTGCCCGGTCTGCGCCACACAAAAAAGGTCTTCCCTGGACACGTTCTATCGTGGCTCTGCCTCGCCAAGTCCATGCGACGACGCCCGTCCCGACTTGCAGCCAGAATCGCGCACAAAAAAAGCCCCGCACTAGGCGGGGCTCTCTCAACCTGGCGCTTGCGCGCCGGGGTTGTCTTACTGAGCTTCGACGTTCGCGGCGGCCGGGCCCTTCTGGCCCTGCTCGACGTCAAACGAGACGCTCTGGCCTTCTGCCAGCGACTTGAAGCCGCTACCCTGGATGGCGCTGTGATGGACGAAGACGTCCTTGGAGCCATCAGACGGGGTAATAAAGCCAAAGCCTTTTTCGTCGCTAAACCACTTCACTGTACCTGTAGCCATTTCGGTTACCTCTGCTTGTTCATAATAGATTGGGTTTTCGAGGGGAGGAGAGACTGGAGGGCAACCGAACGACGATGGAACTTGATCGTGATTCTACGCGGCCCCAAACCAACCGGGACCGGAACTGCGAATCTTAACGCCCCTTTCGGGGTGTCGCCTGGTGCTGCATGGAGCCTGTTACCGTTACCTCGCAGCCATTGTCCTCCCAAACCGCTCTCGATTGAAAGTGTTTTTTCGGATTTTCTTGATGTGAGCCCGGAAAATCGTTTGTTATCCGCCGCTTGAGTCGGATTTTAATTTGGATTCAGGTGCTTATTTCCCACGTGGAAGCGGTTTCAAGGCATTTCCGGCCAGAACCAACGCACCTCGAGGGACACCGGCCGCACCCTCATGCGCAGGCCGCCCGCTACGCCAAACCATCCAACACCCCCTCCGTTGCCAGCGGCAGCGGGACGTGCAGCGACGCCGCCATCACTCGCAGCAGCTCGACCTCGGCCGGCACCACCTGACCGCCATGGCTGACGGTGGTCACCATCGCCCGTATCAGCGAGTCCTTGTCGCGCATGCGCAGGGTATCCAGCTGTTCCAGCACGCGGTCCAGCACATTCGCCCATGCGCGCGCACCGGCCGCCCCGGTCAGGGCCTCGGGGATCTCCACCGCCAGCGGCAGCGCCCCGTCCAGGCTGCCAATCCCGGCGGTCAGCGCGGCCCGCGCCGCCGCCGGGGCGTCCGGATGGCCATGGTGGGCCAGCACCGCCAGCAAGTAATGCGCGCTCTCCTTGTGGGCGCCCAGCGTGGCAGTCCTGGGGCGGGACGCCGCGGCAGGATCCTGCACATCCCGCAGCTGGCGGCTCAGCATGCGCCCAAGGGCATACTCGAATACCGCCACCCGGCCATCGGCATGAATCAGCCGCTCCACCAGCCCCTGCAGGCGCGCGCGCTCCTCGGCTGAAAGCCGTCGCAGCATCGGGAAGCCCAGCTCCAGAAGCGGCAGGCGCAGGTCCTCGCGCAGCGCAGGTTCCGCTGCCTGCAGACGACGAACGGCCTCTCCGCGCGCCTCGCCCAACGCCTCGGCAATCATCATCCGCTGCCGCTCGCGCACATCCGGGTCCGCATGCAACAGGAGATACAAGACCACCTCGATCGCCCGCGCATCCGAGCGCGCGGCCCAGGCGAGTGGCCCCGGAATCGCAGCAAGCAACATGCCGGCACCGAGGATATGGGTCAGTGCCGGGTGGCCGCCGAGGGCATCCCCCACGGCCTCGGCGCCCGGCAGACGCCCCTCGCGTTCGCGCTGCATGCCGTCCACCGCGCGCTCGTGCGCCCGCTGCCGCACCCGGGCATTGATCTGGTCGCGCAGGCGCTGCAGATCCCGGGGCTCGAAATGCGGCTGCAAGGTGCGGATGCGATCCAGCAGGGGCGGATGGGTCTCGAAGATCTGGCCGATCGCGTCGCTGGCGAACAGCATGTGAGTGATCTCCTCGGTATTGCCATTCAGCCCGGCATAGCGGGCCGCGACCTTCTTCAGCGCACCGGCCAGGCCGTCCGGCTCGCGGGTGAACTGCACGGCATGGGCATCCGCGAGGTATTCGCGCTGGCGCGAGATACCGGCCCGGATCCAGCGCGCCAGGGCCAGCCCGGCATAGCCCACCACGATCAGGGTGACGCTGAGCACGCCCACCCCGGTATCGGCAATGTCGCCCTTGTGTCGACGCCGGCGTCGCGCCAGCCCGCCCTGCCCCAGCAGCGCCAGAATCTCGATCCCGTAGAGGATGCCGATCAGGCGCATGTTGAGGCGCATGTCCCCATTGAGGATATGTCCGAACTCGTGCGCGACCACACCCTTCAGCTCGGCGCGCTCCAGACTGTCCAGCGCACCGCGGGTCACGGCGATCACCGCATCGTTCGACGCAAAGCCGGCGGCGAAGGCGTTGATGCCCAGGTCCTGCTCCAGCACGTAGATCTCGGGCACCGGCACCCCGGAAGCGATGGCCATCTCCTCGACCACGTTGCGCAGCTGCCGCTGTTGCGGGTCCGCCGGATTGCCATCCACCCGGATGCCGCCCATCTCCTGCGCGATCAGCCCACCGCCGCCGGCGCGCAGCCGCCAGCCCCGGTACAGACTCGCAAGGACGATCAGGCCCGCGGTGATCCCCATGGTCCAGGCGATGGCCTCGGTGCCGCCCCCCATGGCCCAGACAATCAGGCCCAGGGCCCCGACGATCACCAGCACGGCCAGGCCGAACAGGGCCAGTAGCCAGCGCGTCCTGCGCTGTGCCTGCTCTTGCTGCTTGAAGAAGTTCATGGCCGCTCCTCGCCACCGGGATACGACCGTATTGCGGAGGGCGGACGGTCGCGCGTCACGGGGCCATGCAGCCCTAGGGAGACGCTGATTGAATCGCGCGCTCGCGCTCGAGTCGCTTTTGCGTGCGATTCAATCAGCGTCTCCCTAGGCGAGAGTAGCAGGGTGGGTGATGCGGGGAAACGGCCGGTCATGCCCGTACAGGCAGACCGGAAAGAGCCGTTCAGTCGCCGGCCACCATCATGGATTCAACCAGGATGGAACCGGTGTGGATGTTGCCGCGGCGGTCGACGTCGGTACCCACGGCCGCCATCCGCTGGAACATGTCCTTCAGGTTGCCGGCGATGGTGATCTCCTCCACCGGATACTGCAGCTCGCCGTTTTCCACCCAGAAGCCGGCGGCCCCGCGGGAATAGTCGCCGGTCACCGGATTCACGCCCTGGCCGATCAGCTCGGTGACCAGGAAACCGGTCCCCATCTCGGCCAGCAAGGCGGCGAAGTCCTTGTCGCCCGGGGCCACGGTCACGTTGCGCGCACCCCCGGCGTTGCCAGTGGCCTCGAGGCCCAGACGCCGCGCGGCGTAGCTGTCGAGGGTATAGCTCTGCAGCACGCCGTCGGCGATCAGCGGGCGGTTGCGGGTGCGCACGCCCTCCCCGTCGAACGGGGCGCTACCCAGCGCGCGCGGCGTCTGCGGGCGTTCCTCGATCTGCATCCACGCGGGGAACACGTTCTCGCCGATGGCGTTCAGCAGGAACGAGCTCTCGCGGTACTGGGACGGACCGGCGATCGCACGGGTGAAACTGCCAATCAGGGTACGCGCCATCTCCGGGGCAAACAGCACCGGGCAGTTGCGGGTCGACAGCTTGCGCCCGCCCAGCCGGCGCACGGTGCGCTCGGCGGCCTCGCGCCCGACCTGCTCGGCGGCGGTCAGATCATCCGCGTGGCGTGCGACGGTATAGGCGTAGTCGCGCTGCATGCCTGCTGCGTCGCGCGCCACCAGCGCGCAGGACAGGGAGTGCCGGGTGCTGCGATAGCCGCCCATGAACCCCTGGCTGTCGCCGAGAAACGCAATGGCCCGCCGCGTGCTGACGCTGGCACCCTCGGAGTTCTCGATCCGTTCATCCGCCGCGAAGCCGGCGGCCTCGATGGTACGGGCCAGCTCGGTCGCCTCGGCGGCGCTGCAGCCCCAGGGGTGATCCAGGTCAAGGTCGTCCCACTCGCTCGCCTTGAACGCGGGATCGGGCATCCCGGCGTACGGGTCCGGCTCGGTGTAGCGGGCGATGCGGCAGGCCGCCTCGACGGTGTCGATCAGGGCCTGGTCACTGAAATCGGTGGTAGAGGCGGCCCCCTTGGACTGGCCGAAATAGACGATCAGCGAAAGACTCTGGTCACGCTCGTGCTCCAGGGTTTCGATCTCGCCCTTGCGCACCCCCAACTCCAGCCCGACGCTGTGACTGACCACGGCCTGGACGTCCGAGGCACCGCGCGCGCGCGCGGCCTCTAGCGTGCGCTGAACTCTCGTCTGCAGGGAGTCCGGCGAATGGGACAGGGCCTGGACCCCGTCTTCCTGGGACACGGGTTCCGGGATGGCGCGTTCGGGAGATGTACTCATGCAGGGTTCCGCTACTCGATGACTGATCTGGGGGCGATACAAGGACACCCCGGGCCGGATGGCCCGGGGAAGGGATTACTAGTCGACCCGGGCGCCGTGCTTGTGGACTGCGCCGGCGTTGCCCCAGCGCTCCAGGTCGTCGACGTGCACACCGACCCAGTAGAGCATGCCGACGCTGTCACGCGTCCAGCCGCCCACCAGGTCCTGGCCTTCGCTCAGCTCCACGTGGTGGGCGAACTGCTCGGCCTTGTCGCGCGCGCGAAAGACATGCCACTGGACGATCTTGTCGTGGCCATGCCCTTCCGGCAGGGAACGTTCCTGTTCGAGAAAATCGAGATTCATCTGTGCCTCCTTGGTTGCATCGGGCCCTGCAGCCCTCAGGCTGCCTGGGTACCGCCCACGGTCATGCCGTCAATACGCAGCGTGGGCTGTCCCACGCCGACCGGCACGCCCTGGCCCTCCTTGCCGCAGGTGCCGACGCCGGAATCGAGCTTCATGTCGTTCCCGATCATCGACACCCGGGTCAGGACATCCGGGCCATTGCCGATCAGGGTCGCACCCTTGACCGGGTACGTCACCTTGCCCTTCTCCACCCGGTAGGCCTCCGAGGCGGAGAACACGAACTTGCCGGAGGTAATGTCCACCTGCCCGCCACCGAAATTGACCGCGTACAGGCCATCGTCCACCGAGGCCAGGATCTCTTCCGGATCAGCGTCGCCGCCCAGCATGTAGGTATTGGTCATGCGCGGCATCGGCAGCCGGGCATAGGACTCGCGACGGCCGTTGCCGGTGGACTGCGTACCCATCAGGCGGGCATTCATCTCGTCCTGCATGTAGCCGCGCAGCACGCCATCCTCGATCAGCACGGTCTGCTGAGTCGGATTGCCTTCGTCGTCCACGTTCAACGAGCCGCGGCGGCCCTCCAGGGTGCCGTCATCGACGATGGTGATGCCCTTGGCCGCCACCTGCTCACCGATGCGTCCGGAGAAGGCCGAGGTCCCCTTGCGGTTGAAGTCACCCTCCAACCCATGGCCGATCGCCTCGTGCAACAGGACGCCCGGCCAACCGGGCCCGAGCACCACCTTCATGCTGCCGGCCGGCGCGTCGCGCGCATCGAGATTCACCAGGGCCTGGCGCACCGCCTCGCGGGCATAACCGGCGGCGCGGCCATCCTCGCGGAAGTACTGGTAGCCGTGACGACCACCGCCTCCGGAGGTGCCGGATTCGCGGCGCCCGCCCTGCTCGACGATCACCTGGACGTTCAGGCGCACCAGCGGGCGCACGTCGGTGGTCATCTCGCCGCGGGCATTCAGTACCAGCACCACCTCGTGCACCCCGGCCAGCGAGCACATCACCTGGGTTACGCGGGAATCCTCGGCGCGGGCGACGGCATCCACCTCCTTCAGGAGGTCGATCTTGGCCTGCTCGCCCAGCGAATCGAGCGGATTGTCGGGGGCGTACAGCGCCGGCCGCGAGGTCGCGCGCGAGGCAACCGCAATGCGCCCGCTCTGCCCGGCACTGGCAATGCTGCGCGCGGTCTTCGCGGCCTCAAGCATGGCCGGCATCGCGATGTCGTCGGAGTAGGCGAACCCGGTCTGCTCGCCACGCACGACGCGGATGCCGACGCCGCGTTCGATGTTGAAGCTGGCGGATTTCACGATGCCGTCCTCCAGCGACCAGCCCTCCTGGCTGGCGAACTGGAAGTAGCAGTCACCGCCATCGATACCGTGACCGAAGGTGGTGCCCAGAAGGGCGCTCAGCTCGCTTTCGCCAAGGCCGGCGGGGTCGAGCAGGGTCTGTTGCGCAAGGCGGTCGATCATGAAGTCCTCTCGGGTTCCGTAAATCCGCTGTTCCGTGTCCATCATGGGGGAGCAGCTGTCGGCCCTCAGTATGGAGCTTGGGGCACGCCGTTCGCTTTCAAGCGCGCGGCCGTTGCGGGTATATCGCCACCCTGACCCAGGCCAGGGTGCGGGGTCAGGTGGTTTTGGGGCACGGCAGGCGGCGGTGGTCCACCGCCGGAAAGCTGCTCCGGATGCGCGCGGCCTGGGTCGGATCCAGGTTCGCCAGCAGTACCCCGGGGTTGCGCTGCAACTGGCCGACCACCCGACCCCAGGGGTCCACCAGCGCGCTGTGGCCGTAGGTTTCGCGGCCGTTCACGTGGAAGCCGCCCTGGGCCGCCGACAGCATGTAGTACTGGTTCTCGATTGCGCGCGCCCGCAGCAACACGTCCCAGTGCGCCTGCCCGGTCTGCGCGGTGAAGGCCGCCGGCAGGGCGACCCATTCCGCATTCTTGTCCAGCAGGGCCCGGAACAGCTCGGGGAAGCGCAGGTCGTAGCAAATCGCCAGGCCCATGCGCCCCACCGGCGTATCGACGACCACCACCTGGTCACCTCGCTCGAAGACCTTCGACTCGGTGTAGGCCTCGGTGCTATCCGGCAGGCACACATCGAACAGGTGGATCTTGTCGTAGCGCGCCACCTGCTGCCCGCGGTCGTCGAACACCAGGCAAGCCGAACGCACCCGCTCGGAGTCCGGGGTCTGCAGCGGGATGGTCCCGCCGACGATCCACAGCCCCAGGCGCCGGGCCTGCTCCGCGAGGAAGGCCTGCAGCGGGCCGGCGCCATCGGCGACCTCCGCGATCCCGAGGATGTCCGTCTCCTGCATGCCCATGAAGGCAAAGTTCTCCGGCAGGACAGCCAGGCGGGCGCCCTTGTCGGCGGCCTCCTGCAGCAGTCGTTTCGCCTCCAGAAGGTTCGCCTGGGGCTGGGGTCCGGAGGCCATCTGGATGGCCGCTACCTGAGTCATGTCGCTCCGATCATCTGGTTACCGGGGCCGGTTATGGCGCCCGCAACGCCGATCCCTGCCGGCGTTAGTCGTTGTCAGGCCCTTCGGCATCTGCGGCCGGTTGCACCAGCACGCGCACCTGCGGGTCGTCCCAGGGGCCCGTCACCGAATATTCGACACGAGCCGCCTCTTCTATCTGATCCCCAATCCCCAGCACGCGTTCCGCAAGCAGCACCACGACCCCGGTCACCGGCCCGCCCACCAGCGCCCCGACAATCGGCAGCGCGGTACGCAGGCTGGGCACCACCACGATCTCGTGATCGTAGTCGCGCGCCACCAGCCCGGTACGACCACTCAGGCGTACGCGCGCCGATGGCCCTTCCATGCGCAGGGCCGGCACGTAGAGATCACCATCGCGCAGTGTCGCCTCCGCGATCAGTTCGCTGAAGGTCAGGCCTTCGGTGAACACGTCGCGGAAATCCAGCCGCAGCCGCCGCGGCAACACGTCCAGGCTCACCAGGCCGAGCAGGCGGCCGGCGCCCGGCTCGACATCCGCCAGACGCCCGTCCTCCAGGGAGAGTTCCATGGAGCCCGCCAGCTGCGCGAGGCGCGGGGCATACAAAGGGCCCGGCCAGGTCAGCGACAGCGAACCGTCACCGCTCCCCCCGACCATCGCACGCGACAACCCCGCCGACTCGAGCGCCCGGCCCCAGTCACCGCCGGAGAGGCTCACGTCCAGGCGCGTCTCCGGCAGACCGCCGGTGGTCACCCGCCAGACCCCGACGGCGTCTGCGTGCAGGTCACCGTCCGGGGTCCGCAACTCCAGGTCGCGGACGACCAGACCGTTCGGCTGCGGCTCCAGCCCCAGCTCGATGTCCGCGAAACGGTAATCCCCCAGCGCCAGGCTGTCGAGGGTCAAGTCCACGGCCGGCCATACGCGCGGGTCTTCGAAGCCCCCGACTGCGACGGGCTTCACCCCGGGATCGGGGTCCCGCTCGCCGCCCCACTCAAGATCCTCCAGGACCAGGTGGCGCACATGCGCCTCCCAGCGGTCGCGCCCGCCCGCACCCATCGGGCGCCAGCGGGCCTCGCCCGCCAGCCAGTCGGAAGTGGCCTCCAGATCCCAGCCCGCATCCCCGCGTCGACCAAGGAAGCGCACACCGGGCAGGTCCTGCTCGCCCCAGCGGATGCGGTCGCGGATATCCAGTTCCAGGCGGGTCAACGCGACCGCTCCCGCGGCTTCCCCGGCGCCCTCGCCGGCCGCGCCCAGATCCACATCGCCGCCCCAGGGGGCCTCGCTCAGGGCCTTGAGCCAAGGGTCGACCGCCAACTCCGGCAGACGCGCCCGCACCGAGACCCCCGCCCCCGGCAAGGCCAGGGCACTGGCGCGGGGCGCACCGATCTCCAGCGCCATGGCCTGCAACCCGATCCCGCGCGCGGCCGTACGCGGCTCGGCACCCCGTGCGGCCGGGTCCTCCGGCGCGGCCGCCGGTGACAGGCGCAGGTGGGCGCGCAGGACCTGCCCCAGCGTCAGGTGGCCGATACCGGCGCCGTCATGCCCGAGCGGCAGCACCAGCTCCAGCTCGCGGGCCGCGTCCGCGGACTTGCCGATCGGCTCCGGCCAGTCGATCGCGACCCCGACCAGGTCCGAGCGCAACTCCAGACGAACCCCGTCCACCGCCGGCCCCAAGCGCAACTGGGCATCCCAGTGCGCCGCCCCGTCGAGATAAGGCGCAAGTTCCGGGAAGTCCTCCAGCCACGGGGCCAGGGGCTGCGGACCGCGCGCCGTCAACCGCGCCGTCTCGCCATCCAGCGGCCAGTCCGCCCCCAGCGTCACCGTCTCGCCGTGAACCCGCGCGGTAACCCCGTCGGCCGTCACGCGATCCGCAGTATCGAACTCGACCCGTCCCTCCACAGCCTCGAGAATGGTCGGCCAGCCCGAGACCTCGGCGCGGATCCCCCGCAGGTCCAGATCACCGGCGACACGGGTCGCGGCCATTCGGCCCGCCTGCAGCGGGAGGTTCAGCGACAGACCCAGCCGGGTCGGCCCGTCCAGCCGCGCCTGGTCACGGAGTTCGGCCGCCTCCTCCAGCAGCTCGGCCTGGCGCAGGTAGGCCAGAAGATCCGCCGCATCGCCCTCTGCCGTGCCTTCCAGTTCGAGGACCGCATGCTCCATGTCCTCGATCCCGATCCGGGTGTCGCGCACCTCGGTGTCCAGAATGCGCCCGCGCGCACTCTCGGCGCGGAAGCTCGCGTTGTGGAACAGGAGCCGGCCACTGAGGTCCTCCGCTCGTGGCCAGCCCTCCTGATAGTCGAGGATGCCCGCCTCGACATCCGCCCAGAGATCAAACACACCCTCGTCGCCGGCGAACGGGAAGTCTTTCCCGCGCCCGCGATAGGCCATGCCGCCGCCGGAGGACGTGCCCGTAACGATGCTGTCCACCAGCCACTGGTAGGTGTTGTCCGGCAGGTGGTAAAGCGGCAGGTAGCGCGCGGTGTGATCACCGTCGGCTCGCAGAATGTCCATCGCAATATCGACCCGGGGTCCGGCCGCGTGACCATCCAGCAGCACCCGCAGGCGGCCGCGAACCGCGGCATGGGCATTGGCGGCATTCAGGCCCTCGCCCGCCAGGCGCCAGTGTCCGGCGTCATCGCGCTCGGCACGCAGCCGTCCACGCACCGTATCCAGCGGCACCGGATCGGCCAGCACACGCGGCAGGTCGATCTGCAGGTCGCGGCTGTCCAGCAGCAGTTCCACACCGCCACGGCGCCATTGCATATAGCCCGAGGCGCCCTGCACCCCAAGCCCGTGATCCCCCGCGCGCCAGCCAAGGTCGTGCACATCGGCCTCCGCCCAGACAGGCTGCAGACGACCATCCTCGCGGCGGGCCTCCAGCCGGGCGAAGTCCAGGGTGCCGCGCGGATGCAGGTCCGCGATCCGCTCCGCCAACTCGGGCGCCGCATCCTGAAGCAGCGTGAGCAGCGGCGCGTAGGGTTCCACTTCGAGATCGCGCGCGGCCATTTCCACCGCGTCCACCACCAGCCCCTCCGGCTTGCCCTCCAGGCGATAGGCGAGTCGCAGATCGCCGGAACCGGGTTGGGTCCCGCTCCAGGACGAGCGGTGGCGATCCTCCTGCACCCGCCAGTCGAAACGATGTCCGATGGCCGGACCGACCGGCTCCCCGGCCAGATTGAGGGTGGTTTCGTGCTCCCCGCGCAGCCAGGCCATGCGCCCCTCGTCGAGCGCGCCCCACAGACGCAGCGCGGCCGTGCCCTCGGGCGCGGGCCAGCCGAGGTAGGCCAGCCACGGCTGCCAGGCGGTCAGGTCGACCGCATCGGCCCGCAGGAAGAAGCGCGCATCACGCAAATCCGCAGCGGGGGCCTTCAGCCCCAATTCGAAGTGCCCGCCCGCGGCCTCGCCATCCAGCACCCCTTCGAGGTGCATCCGCAGCGACCCGTCATGCGCCGTGCGCAGGGCGGCCCGGTCCAGTCGCGCATCGGACTCCAGGCCGGCGCTGCGATCGTCCCAGACCAACCGGATAGCCTCGGCCTCGACATCCGGCCACTGCTCCACGGGGAGCGTGAACAAGCGGCCCTCGCCCATGCCAAGCTCGCGACCGTGCAGGGAAAAGCGTCCGTCGGCGTGGCGTACCAAGCGCAGCTCGACGCCCCGAACATGCACTGTGAAGGATGGATGGCGACTACGCAGACTGGCCCCGACGCTCAGCGCGACCCCGAGGTGGTCGATGGCGACCGGTTCACCATCCGGCATCGCCACGCGGACATCGCGCGCCACCAGCGCCGGCGACCAGCCGGTCCAGCCGAGCTCGATACCTGCGGCCGTGACCTCGCGCTCGAGCTGCTCGCTGGCGGTATCCTCCACCCAGGCGTGCAGGCCATCCCAGTGCGGAAGCGCCAGGCGCAGCAGCACGATCACGATGACCAGCGCCAGGAAGGCGCCCAGCGCCACCCTCAGGATTTGTGACCGGCGTCTCATTTCTCCACCGGGGAGGCGCAATCCGACCCGCCCGGCCGACCGGGACCCGTATCCGTGCTGGGTCCGCACTGGCGATTCATCTTCGCGCCTCTTCCTCCCTGACGGAGACGGGGACCGGGTGCCTGTCTACATACTACTTGTAGATCAGACGAAGACCACGTCGAACTGTTCCTGGGTGTACAGCGTCTCCACCTGGAAGCGGATCGGGATGCCGACAAAGCTCTGCAGCTCGGCCAGGCTGGCGGATTCCTCGTCCAGCAGCAGGTCGATCACGTTCTGCGAGGCCAGCACGCGCAGCTCGCGCGCGTCGTACTGGCGCACCTCGCGCAGGATCTCGCGGAACAGCTCGTAGCACACCGTCTCGGCCGACTTCAGATAGCCACGCCCGCTGCACACCTGGCAGGGCTCGCACATCTGGTGCTCCAGGCTCTCGCGGGTGCGCTTGCGGGTCATCTCCACCAGGCCCAGCGGCGACACGTCGCAGGTCTGGGTCTTCACATGATCGCGTTCCAGGGCCTTTTCCAGCGCGCGGATCACCTGGCGCTTGTGCTCGTCGTCCTGCATGTCGATGAAATCGATAATGATGATCCCGCCGAGATTGCGCAGACGCAGCTGGCGACCGATCGCCTGCGCGGCCTCCAGATTGGTCTTGAAGATGGTCTCTTCGAGCTTTCGATGGCCGACGAAACCGCCGGTGTTGATGTCCACCGTGGTCATCGCCTCGGTCTGGTCGAAGATCAGGTAGCCACCGGATTTCAGTTCCACCTTGCGCTCCAGGGCACGGTGGATCTCCTCCTCGACGTTGAACAGGTCGAAGATCGGGCGCTCGCCCGGATAGTGTTCGATCCGGCCGATCAGCTCCGGCAGGTAGCGCTCGACGAAGCCGCAGACCTTCTGATAGGTCTCGCGCGAATCGATGCGGATACGCTCGATATCGCCCCCCACCATGTCGCGCAGGATGCGCTCCACCAGCGGCAGATCGGCGTAGACCTCGGTCCCCGGCGGGGCTCCGACCGCCTGCTCCTGCAGGGTATCCCAGACCTTCTTCAGGAACGCCGTGTCGTTATACATGGCCTCGTGGTCGGCCAGCTCCGCGGCCGTGCGCACGATAAAGCCGTGCTGCGGCGCCAGCTCGTCACGCAACTGCTCGATGGATGCACGCAGCCGTGCGCGCACGCCCTCGTCCTCGATGCGCGTACTCACACCGACATTGGACTGGTTCGGCATCAGCACCAGATTGCGCGACGGCAGGGTGATATAGGTGGTAAGCCGCGCGCCCTTGGAGCCCAGCGGGTCCTTGACTGCCTGCACCAGGACCTCCTGCCCCTCGCGCAGCAGCTCGCGGATACCCTCGCGCACCACCGGGGCCGGCGTGCCGGTGCCATTGCCGCCAGCCACGGGCGCCGCAGGGGCGTCGCTGGCAGACGGGCCGTTGCCATTGAGCTCCTCGCGCTCCACCGGGGCCACGTCGGAGGCATGCAGAAAGGCCGTGCGCTCCAGCCCGATATCGACGAAGGCCGCATCCATGCCCGGCAGTACCCGCACCACCCGGCCCTTGTAGATGTTCCCCACGATCCCGCGGCGGCGGGCGCGCTCCAGGTGCAGTTCGGTCAGGACGCCATTTTCCACCAGGGCCACTCGGCTCTCCTGGGGTGTCACGTTCATCAGGATCTCGGTTCCGGTCATGCGTTCTTCTTGTTCTTGATGTCACGGGCAGACCGCCGAACCCGCACACGGGCGGGCCGGCGATCAGGGATGTCGGGCTACTTGGTGGCGGCTTCGGCCGCGGCGGCCGCCGGCTCTCCAGAGGACTCCGGCGGCGGCCACTGGGCGCGCGGCCAGGACTTGATCACCGCATGTACCAGCGTCGCCAGCGGGATGGCAAAGAATACCCCCCAAAGCCCCCAGATGCCGCCGAACACGAACACCGCGGCGATGATCGCCACCGGGTGCAGGTTGACGACCTCCGAAAACAGCAGCGGCACCAGCACGTTGCCGTCGATAAACTGAATCACCCCGTAGGCAATCAGTACCCAGGCGAACTCGGAGCTCAGGCCGAACTGGAAGTATGCGACCGCCGCCACCGGGATGGTCACCACGGCCGCGCCGATGTACGGAATGATCACCGAGATGCCCACCATGAACGACAACAACACGGCGTATTCCAGCCCGAACCAGTTGAAGGTAAGGAAGGTGACCGCCCAGACGATCACGATCTCGATGAATTTGCCGCGCACGTAGCTGGCGATCTTCAGATTCACCTCGGTCCAGACCTCGCTGGCCAGGTGGGTGTCCTGGGGCATGAAGCCGCGGATCCAGTTCAGGATCAGATCGCGGTCCTTCAACATGAAGAACACCATCAGCGGGACCACGATCAGGTAGATCACCACGTCCACCAGGTGCCGTGCCGAGGACAGCGAGAACGACACCACGCGTTGCCCCAGCAGGGTCGCCTCGGCGCGAATGGCCCCCATCAGCTCGAACACCTGATCGTCACTGATCAGTTGCGGGTAACGCTCGGGCAACTGCAACAGCAGGTTCTGGCCCTCGGAGATCATCCCCGGCAGCTCGCGCACCAGCTGGGTCACCTGGGCCGACATCAGCGGCACCACGCTGAACAGCGCCGCCACCGTCAGCGCCAGGAAGGCCAGCAGCACAAGGGTGACCGCGAGGATGCGCGGGATGTGCAAAAAGACCAGCTTGCGCACCGCCCCCTCCAGCAGGTAGGCAATGATCAGCGAAGCCAGCAGCGGCGCCAGGATGCGCCCGGCAAAGACGATGATCAGGAATCCCGCGAGCAGCAGAAACGCCAGGATCACCACCTGCGGGTCGGTGAAATGACGCTGGTACCACTGGCGCAGGATATCGATCATTGCGAGGCCCCTCCCGGCGCCTCGTCATGGTCGGCATCCGTCTGTCGGGTCGGATCCTGGACGACGGCCTTCTCGTAATGAGTCCGAAAGACCACCTCCAGCTCGTCGATCACCTCCACCGCCGGGCGCCCCTGCATCACGTGTTGGCCCATCAGGGCCGAGGTCTCGTTCAGCAGCTTGGAGCGATCCAGCATGGGATAGGTCGCGGAAAGCCGGCGCATCGCCTTGATGACGGACTCGCTCTCCGGACGCGGGATCGGCTCCGGCTCGGGAACCGGTTCCGGCGCGGGGGCCGGCGACTCCTGCTCCAGAAAACGGGCGAATTTCAGCAGGCTGGCCTGATCCTCGGTCGACAGCCGCGCGGCGATCTCGGCGATCTCCTTGGCCGGGTCCTCCCGGCCCTTCTTGCGCGCACCGCCGAGCACCGACCCGAGATCGCCCCCGGACAGCCCCCCCTCGTTGCCCATGCCCAGGGGTGGGATCATCCCTCGTCCTCGATCTTCAGGCTGAACACCGGCATCTTGCGGCGTTCCTGCATCAGGCCCAGCGTCTTTACCAGGGCCACCAGCACGTCCTCGGTCACCTTCTGCATCTCGCCCCATTCCATGCGCGCCTCGCCCAGGAGCTCGCCCATGTTCGGCGGCGGATTGTGCCGCGCCTCCATGATGATGTCCTCGAGCATCCCGGGCTTCACCTCGGGTCGGAACAGCATGCCATAGGTCAGCTCGTCCGGCCGGATCGCCAGCCAGTCGCCGTCGTCGTCCACCAGGATCGGCTGCACGTCCTCCGGCAGGTCGACGCGGCCGTTGACCAGCTGCAGCACCCGCCGGCCATCCAGGGCCTCGGCCAGTGCGTCGCCTTCCCCGGCCGCGGTCTTGTGCGCGGTCACGAAGCGGGCGCGGTACATCGGGTCCTCGTGCGCCGTGCCACCGGCCTGCTCGGCCACCAGCAGCCCGCCCATACCGACGCCCACCACCGGACGCTTCGAGCGGCGGAAGATATCGATCAGCGACAGCTCGTCCGGGACCTGCGGATTCTCCTCGTGATCCGCCGTCGGCCAGGCGCCGCCCAGCAGCCACAGCCCGTCGAACTGGGCCGCGGAGCCCGGCAGGTCCTGACCCACGAACGGTCGGTAGTAGGAGAAGCCGATGTCGCGCTTCTCCAGCTGCGACTCGATCAGGCCGAGAAACTCGGAATAGGTATGCTGCACCACGCAGTAGTTCTTCATGTCACGTCAATCCTGTTTGAGTTCTGATGCGGGGGCGAGCGGACGCTGACCGGTGCAGTACCCGCGCAGGAACTGCATCAGCACCTCCAGCGTGGGTACGCGGAACTTCTGCCGCGCATGCACCAGCGAGATCGGCCGTTCCAGCGGCGGCGACAGCGGCAACGCCACCAGTTCGCCAAGGGCCAGTTCCTTGGCCACCACCGCCTCGGACAGCACCGAGACCCCCATGCCGGCCACCACCGCGCCCTTGATCGCCTCCGGGCTGCCCAGTTCCATGCAGCCGCGCAGACTGCTGCGGTCGTATCCGGCGCGCCCAAGGTACTCCATGATGACCTCGCGGGTCCCGGAACCCTCCTCGCGGCATATGAATGGGCGTTCGATGAAGTCGGCGACGGTCACCGTGTCGCGCCGGGCCAGCTCGTGTTCCGGCGGCACGATCAGCCGCAGCTGGTCCACCAGACAGGGCTGGACCTGCAAGCTGCGGTGGGTCACCGGGGCCTCGACGATGCCGAGATCGACACTGCCCTCCTCGACCATCACCACGACATTCTCGGTATTGCCCACCCGCAGGCGAATGCCGATATCCGGATGCTCGCGGCGGAATGCACCCAGCAGCGCCGGCAGCATGTATTCCGCCACCGTGGTACTGGCGCCGATCACCAGCGCCCCGCCGTCCGCGCCCTTCAACTCGCGCAGCGCGGCCTCCATCTCGCCATAGGTGTCAAAGATGCGTTCGGCATATCGTTGTACCAGCCGTCCGGCATCAGTCAGGGTGACTCGATTGTGGTTGCGGTCGAACAGTCGGGTATCCAGCTGTTCCTCCAACTGGCGCACCTGAAAGGTGACCGCGGGCTGCGTCATATGCAGCACCTCGGCGGCGCGGGTGAAGGACAGCAACCGTGCCACCGTAAGAAAGACCTGCAAACGCCGATCGGCCATGCCGCTCCGCCAAGTAGAAGGTTCCAGACAATCAGGGAAACCCTGGTCGAGGAATGCTACCAAGCCCCCGCGACCGGCAACAGCGACCACCTCTCGCGACGCGGCGATTCCCGACCCTGCACGCAAACCGGCCCACTACGTCGATAATCGTGGCGGCACCCGAATGGCACAAACCGAAGGAACCGGAATGGCGCCGACCCCGTTTTCCACCTGGTCACATGCCCGCTCACAGGGGATCCCCGGAGGCTGGCGACTCGCCGGGGCCGCTGCCGTCCCACTCCTGATGGCGCTGGTCGCGCTGATCGTATACGAGACCGGCGGCACCTCCACTGCCTACCTCAACTTCATCCTCATCCCGGTGCTGCTGGGGGCCGCCCTGTTCGGGCTGTGGGGCGGGCTGGCCTTCGGGCTGCTGGCGGGGTTGCTCCTGGGTCCGTTCATGCCCCTGGATACCGCCACCGGGGCGGCTCAACCCGCATTGAACTGGCTCACGCGCACCGGCATCTACATCGTCCTCGGGGGATTCTCCGGCTGGCTGTTCGACACCCTGCGCCGCCACTCCGAACGGCTTCTGGAACAGGCCTACAACAACCCCGTGACCGGCCTGCCCAATCGCGAGTCGCTCGAGCAGTATGCCCGGCAACTGATGACCCAGGCCGACGCCCCGGACGCCGCCGCCACCCGCGTGTTCGTCATCAGCCTGCAGATGGACAACTACCCGGACAGCATTGGCGCCCTGGGCTTCGCCGCCGAGCGCCCCCTGCTGCGATCCATTGCCGAGCGCCTGCAGGCAGTGGCCGAGCCCGCCGGGGCGTCCGTGTTCCACATCCACGACGATCACTTCGCCCTGATCCTGCCGCACCGCAGCCGCAAAGAGACACTCGCCGTCACACGCGCCGCGATCGAATGCCTGCAAACCCCTTTCGAGGTCTTCGAGATCCCGGTCTATCTCGGGGCCCACGCGGGCGTCTCCTCCTTCCCCTTTCACGAGCAGGATGAACCCACCCGGCTGCTGACCAAGGCCTGGATGGCGATGCACGAGGCCAGTCACTCGGGGCGCCGCTATCGCAGCTACAACCGCCGCAGCAACGAGCACAGCCTGTACACCGTGGAACTCCTGGGCGAGTTGCAAAGCGCACTGGACGACGGCCAGCTAAGCCTGCACTACCAGCCGAAGGTCAATCTCGCGAGCGATCAGGTGATGGGCCTGGAGGCCCTGCTACGCTGGGAACACCCGGTTCGCGGCCGCATCCCTCCCGACCAGTTCATCCCGCCGGCCGAGCGCACCGGACTGATCCACAGCCTCACCGACCGGGTCCTTGATCTCGCACTGGCCGACATCGCCCGCCTGCGCGTCGAAGGCCTGGACATGCCCGTCAGCGTGAACATCTCGGCGCGCAACTTCCTCGACCCCGGATTTGCCGATCGCCTGCTGGAGAAGGTTCGCGTCTCGGGGCTTCCACCCTGCGCCCTGGAACTCGAGTTCACCGAGACCGCCCTGATGGCGGACCCGGACGAGGTGATCCGGGCCCTGCGGCGCCTGACCGAGGCCGGACTGGAACTCGCCATCGACGACTTTGGCACCGGCTATTCGTCGCTGGCCTACCTCAAACGTATGCCGGTGACGACTCTCAAGATCGATCAGGCCTTTGTACGGCAAATGCTGGAGCACCCGGTCGACGAGCAGATTACTCGCGCCAGCATCAGCCTGGCCCGGGACCTGGGCCTCAAGGTGGTCGCCGAGGGGGCCGAGGACGCGGCCACCCTGGCGCGGCTGCGCGACTACGGATGCAACGCGGCTCAGGGCTACGGCATCGCCCGCCCGATGCCGCTGGAGGCGATCATCGCCGGGGCCCACGACCGGGGCCTCGTTCCCGGCCTGTGCCCGGAGACCGATGAGCGAGCGGCCCTCAAGCGAGCGAACAACCGCTAACCGGATCGTTCACGTTCACACTCGAACCGATTGGCCTTTCGGGACGCGGCGTCTTGCCCCAAAGCCGCCGCGAATGTTCCCGAATTGATCAGCGCCTCCCTTGCACCCGCCCCGGGGCTACGCTATAGTCCGCCGTCTTTCTGGTAGACCCAAATTCCGGAGTCCCCCGATGGCCCGAGTATGTCAGGTGACCGGCAAACGCCCGGCGACCGGTAACAACGTTTCTCACGCTCACCGCAAGACGCGGCGGCGCTTCCTGCCCAATCTGCATTTCCACCGTTTCTGGGTGGAGAGCGAGAACCGCTTCGTACGCCTGCGCCTTAGCTGCAAGGGCATGCGGATTATCGACAAGCGCGGCATCGACGCGGTCCTGGCGGACTGCCGTGCCCGCGGTGAAAAGGTCTAAGGAGGCTTCACGATGGCTGCCAAGTCCGCACGCGACAAGATCCGCCTGGTGTCCTCCGCCGGCACCGGGCACTTCTACACCACGTCCAAGAACAAGCGGAACATGCCCGAGAAGATGGAGATCAAGAAGTTTGATCCCGTCGTCCGCAAGCACGTGATGTACAAGGAAGCCAAGATCAAGTAATCGCGCCCATCGGCTCGATTGCCTGACAACAGGCGAAAAAAGGCCCGGCCCGCCTACGCGGATCCGGGCCTTTTTGTGTTGGCGCGAGCGCGGTCCGTACCGGAAAACGCATTCGTGTTAACGCACCGTTCCCCACTTGCCACTCGGCTCGCGGGGCTCGGCCACGCCTCGCTCAACGCGCCCGGTCGGCGCTCGAGATCAACTCGAGCGCGTATGCATCCAGCCATATCCCCCGTTGACGCGGGCTCAGACCGGATCCGGCTGCCCGCCGTCCCCTGGTGTCGCGGCACCCTCGGCGGCGGTTTCTGCCCAGCGCGTCATCACGCGGCCCCAGCGGTGAGCCGTCGCCGGGTCCAGTTCGATCTTGGTATAACGCCCGCCATCGCGGATAATAACCCGCAGCAGCGGGACCCCCGAGTCGTGCAGGATCTGGCGCAACTCCACGACTTCTCCAAATGGCGCATCAATCGAATCCATGGTGCTTATGTCCCTCCCGAGCCGGCCTGCTGCACGCAGTCGTGGCCGCCCATCTGTTTTTGACCAAGGGAAACACTGATTTAATGTACACGCTCGCGTTGGTACCCCAGGTTTTCCGCGACCCGGCGCGTCGTGCAGCGGGTAGCGGTTCTACCTGCAAGCGGCGCAACGCAGGACCGGGGAACCTGGGGCGTCAACCCCACAAGTTATTGAACGCCACGGCTGGACCGCCCGTTGTTGACGAAAACGGGCGTGCGCACGGCGTTGCGGCTCCCTTGTGCAGAGTGACTGCACGGCAGTCAGCGCGCCTTGTTCGCACGCCAAAGCGACTCGAGCCCGAGCGTGTACATTAATCAGTGTTTCCCTAGCGCAAGCATGCAACCAATTTTTGTCGGCCGGCAACCCATCTTTGACGATCAGGAGAATCTGGTCGGCTTCGAGCTCCTGTTTCGCGCCGGGCACCTGGATGCCGCTTCGGTCACCGACGGCGACCTGGCCACCTCCGATCTCCTGCGCAGCGCCTTCATCGACATCGGTCTCCAACACCTGGTCGGCAAACACCTGGCCTTCGTCAATCTCACCCGCGGCTTTCTCGAACACGAGGTCATCACCAGCCTGCCACCGGAACAGGTCGTGCTGGAGATCCTCGAGGATATCGAGATCGACGCCGAGGTCATCGCCGCGGTACGCCGACTGAAGGCCCGGGGCTTTCGCATCGCACTGGATGACTACCAGTTTCAGGAGAGCCATTCCGAGCTGGTCGAACTGGCGGATCTGGTCAAGCTCGATGTGCTCGCCCTGGGCGGCCAGCGCCTGGAGCAGGAAGTCACCACCCTGGGCGCCTTCGACGTGGAACTGCTGGCCGAGAAGGTCGAAACGGCCGAGGCCTATGCTCGCTGCCAGGCCCTTGGCTTCAGCCTGTTCCAGGGCTTTCACCTGTCCTTCCCCCACGTGATCGAGGGGCAGCGCCTGGAGAGCCTGGAAGTGGCCCTGCTGCGCCTCCTGCGGGCGCTACAGGCGCCGGATCCGACGCCGGCCGAGCTGGAGGAACTGATCGCCGCCGAGCCCGGGCTCGCGATCCAGCTGCTGCGCATCGCCAACAGCCCGGCCTATCGCGGCTCTCGCCCGACCGATTCGCTCTACAACGCGATCCTGCGCCTGGGCCAGGGGCGCATCAAGCGCCTGGCGATGCTGATGGTACTGCGAGGTACCGGCAATCCCACCCACGGGCTCGAGCAGGTCATGATCCGTGCCCGTATGGGCATGCTGATGGCGCGCGCCCTGGGCCTGCACCCCGAGGAGTGCGAGCGTTACTTCACCCTCGGCATGCTCTCCGGGATGGATCGCGTGCTGGGGGTACCGCTGCGACACATCCTGGGCGAACTCCGCCTGTCCACCGAAATGGAACAGGCCCTGATGGAAGGCGCAGGACCGCTGGCACCGCTGCTGGCGACCATCGCCGCCTTCGAAGGCCCGACACCCCCGCTGGACAGCACGAATGCCCCGGTCCCGGCGCCGGTCTCCAGCCGCCTTTACCTGGAGGCCGTACGCTGGACCGAGGATTTGCTCGCCTCGCTGGCGGAGAACTAGATGCCCCCCCTTACCCTGCGCAGCCAGCTCATGCCGGAAGCCGCCGCCGGCCCCGATACGGGAATGCACATCCGGCTGCGCGAACCCGCCGGGATCGACAGCGGGCCCGGCCACCTGGAGATCCGCCCGGGCCTGCACCCCCTGGCGCCGGATCACTATGTCGAGTACTGGACCGCCAGCGGCACGCCAACGCCGATCCACGAGGGGCCCGTCCGCCTGCTGGAACACGAGGACGTCCTCTTCGCGACCTGGAGCGGACCGGATAACGGTCTCCGGGAGCAGACCGAATACGCCTACCGCGCCCTGCTAGCCGCCTGCCGAGCGCGCGGCTTCGAGCATTTGGCACGCGTGTGGAACTACTTTGGCGACATCCATACCGAGGAGGACGGGCTGGAACGCTATCAGGCCTTCTGCATGGGCCGCGCCACCGCGCTTGAGGCCCTGGAGATACCGCTGGCCAGCATGCCCGCCGCCACGGCCATCGGGAGCGACCAGCGCCAGCTGGTCATCTACCTGATCGCCACTCGCACCCCGGCCGATTCCCTGGAGAACCCGCGTCAGGTCAGCGCCTATCATTACCCGGCGCGCTACAGCCCGAAGAGCCCGACCTTCGCCCGCGCGACCCGCCTGGAAACCGCGGACGGCCCCCTCATCCTGCTCTCCGGCACCGCCAGCATCGTCGGCCACGAGAGCCGTCACCCCGACGACGTTGTCGCCCAGACACGCGAGACCCTGGCCAACTTGCGGTCCCTGCATGACACCGCTGGCCACGAACTGCCACACCCGGCCTGGCTGCGCGTCTACCTGCGACATCCGGAAGATCGGCCGAAGGTCGCCGCGGTCCTCGCCGAGCACTACCACGACGTCCAACCGGGGCCGATCGTCCAGTGGGTCCGCGGCGACGTCTGCCGGCGCGAGCTGCTGCTGGAAATCGAGGGCGTGCATGCCTGAACTGCCCGAGGTCGAGACCACCCGGCGCGGGCTCGCCCCCCTGCTGGCCGGGCGCCGCATCACGGCCTTCGAGGTCCGCGAGCCGCGCCTGCGCTGGCCGGTGCCGCCGGAGCTGGTGCAGCAACTGGCCGGCGCCCGGGTCCGCAGCCTGACCCGGCGCGCCAAATACCTGTTGCTGGAGACCGATCGTACCGGCCTCCTGCTGCATCTCGGGATGTCCGGGAGCCTGCGCCACTGCACGCCGGAGACGCCTTTGCGCCGGCACGATCACCTGACCCTGCACCTGGACAACGGCTACCAGGTTCGGCTGCACGACCCGCGCCGCTTCGGCTGTTGCCTGCCGCTCCCCGAGGGCGCCGGACCCCACGCCTTGCTGGCCGACCTCGGCCCGGAACCCCTGGACCCGGAATTCGATGGCGACTCCCTGTTCCGCCGCAGCCGCGGCCGCCGGGGCCCGGTCAAGGCCTTCATCATGGACCAGGCGATCGTGGTGGGAGTGGGCAACATCTACGCCACCGAGGCCCTGTTCCTCGCCGGCGTTCGGCCCGGGCGCGCGGCCGGACGCATCACGCGCGCCGAATACGAGCGCCTGGCAAGCCACATCAAGGCGGTGCTGGCGGCGGCCATTGAACAGGGCGGGACCACCCTGCGCGACTTCCTGCACGAGGACGGCACCCACGGCTACTTCCGCCAGTCGCTGCGCGTCTACGGCCGCGCCGGCGAGCCTTGCCCGGTCTGCGCCGAGGTATTGCGCACGCGCCGCATCGGCCAGCGCGCCAGCAGCTACTGCCCCGCCTGCCAGAAGTAGATCGACCCCACACGGGTCAGCGGCCGTTGTTCACCGCACAGGGCACGGAACACACGCAGAGAACACCAGGAAAGGATTCGCTGCGGTAAGCGACCCGCAACCGCCAGACGGCGGCCGTGCACCGCACAGCGCGGGCGGGCTTACAGATAACGCGAGACGCGCGGCACGGCATCCAGCAGGTGGCGGGTGTAGTCGGCCTGCGGATTGGCCAGCACCTCGGCGGTGGCGCCGATCTCCTCCATGCGCCCGTCGTGCATCACCAGCATGCGGTCGGAGAAGTACTCGACCACGCCCATGTCATGGGTGATGAAGATCATCGCCAGACGTCGCTCCGCGCGTAGCCGGCCCAGGATCTGCAGCACCTCTGCCTGGACGGATACGTCCAGCGCGCTGGTCACCTCGTCGCAGATAATCACGTCCGGGTCCAGCACCAGGGCGCGCGCGATCGCGATACGCTGGCGCTGACCACCGGAGAACTCGTGCGGATAGCGCCACAGGGTGTCCTCCGGCAACGCCACCTGATCCAGCACCTTCCCGGCCAGCGCAATCCGCTCATCCTGATTGGCGCCGATGCCGTGCACCGCCATCGGCTCGGTCAGCAGCGTCAGTACGTTCAGGCGCGGGTTCAGCGACGAGGCCGGGTCCTGGAACACCACCTGCAGATGCCGCCGCAGCCGGCGCAACGGCTTGCGTGCCATGTGGGTCAACGACTCGCCCCGGTAGCGGATCTCGCCACCGGTCGGCTCGATCAGGCGCAGGATCGCGCGGCCCAGGGTGGTCTTGCCACAGCCGGACTCCCCCACTACCGCCAGCACCTCGCCGTTCTCCAGCTCGAAACTGACGTCATCCACCGCCCGCACCACATCCACCTGGCGACGCATCAGGCCCTTCAGCACCGGGAAGTGCACCTGCAGGCCGGACACCTGCAACAGCGCTTCGCGCCCCGCGCCCGGCACCGGCGGCAGCGGTGGCAGGTTCTCCGGCAGCGCCTGGATCAGCTTGCGGGTGTAGGCGTCCTGCGGAGCGCGCAACAGCGGCAGGCATTCCCCCTGCTCCACCAGGCGCCCCTGGCGCATCACCGCCACGCGATCAGCCACCGAGGCCACCACGCCGAAGTCGTGGGTGATCAGCAGGACCGCCATGCCGTTCTTCTCGCGCAGGTGGTCGATCAGCTTCAGGATCTCGGCCTGAATGGTCACGTCCAGCGCGGTGGTCGGCTCGTCCGCGATCAGCAGATCCGGTTCGGCGACCAGGGCCATGGCAATCATCACCCGCTGGCGCTGGCCGCCGGAGAGCTTGTGCGGGTACTCGTCGCGGCGCTGTTCGGGGTTCGGCAACTGCACCTCGCTCAAGACCTCGAGGGTGCGCGCCGCGCGCTGCTCCGGACTCATCTGCGGGCGATGCAGGCGCAGCACCTCCTCGATCTGATCGCCCACCTTCAGCACCGGATTCAGGGAGGTCATCGGCTCCTGGAAGATCATGCCGATGCGGTCGCCGCGCACATGCTGCATCACCGCGCCTGGAAGCCCCAGCAACTCCTGGCGGCCTTCGCGTCCGGCCAGCCAGGCCTCGCCCGAGGGCCTCTCGAACCCCGCATCCAGCAGACGCATGATGGCCAGCGCCGTGATCGACTTGCCGGAGCCCGACTCCCCGACCAGGGCAAACAGCTCGCCCGCGCGGATGGCGAAGCTCACATCCTCCACCAGCGTTGCCTCGCCGTCGCGGTGGCGGATCTGCAGATTGCGCACCTCCAGCATTCAGCGCACCCCGCCGCTGGTGGCGCTGGTGGCCCCGGCCGCCGGACGCGCGCCGTCATCGCGATTGGCAGTGCGCGCCGCGGAGCGGGCATGCGGGTCCACCGCGTCGCGCAGGGCCTCGCCGATCAGGTTGTAGGCGAACACGGTCAGGAAGATCGCGCCCCCGGGGAAGGCCGCCATCCACCAGTTGAAGGTGGAGCTCTGTACCGCCTGGTTCAGCATCTGGCCCCAGGAGGGATCGTCTACCAGGCCCAGGCCGAGGAACGACAGCGTCGCCTCGGCGAGGATCGCAGAGGCGACGCCAAAGCTCGCCGCGACCAGGATCGGTGCGATGCCGTTCGGCAGCATGTGCCGGAACAGGATGGACGGCAGCGACAACCCCGAGGCGATGGCCCCCTGCACGAAGTCCTGCTGGCGCAGGCGCAGGAACTCGGCGCGCACGTAACGGGCGTAGCCGGACCATGAGGTCAGCCCAATGATCAGCATCATCAGGTACAACGAACGCCCGAAGAAGGCGACGAAGGTCAACAGCAGGAACAGCGTCGGGATGGCCTCGAAGATCTCCACCAGGCGCATCCCGATCATGTCCACGATCCCCGAGAAATAGCCCATCAGCCCGCCCAGGATCACCCCGATCCCCAGCGCAATCCCGGTCGCGATGAAGCCAATGGACAGCGCGATGCGCGTGGCGTGGATCATGCGCGAGAGCACGTCGGCGCCGGTATCGTCCGTACCGAACCAGTGCACCCGATCCGGCGACTCGCGCGGGGCCTCCAGCCCGGTATCGGCGTAATCGCGCAGGTAGTCGCGCGGCGAATACGGGATCGGCGCGCGGATTACCCGCTGATACTCGCCCAGCACCTCGGCCTCGCGGTACTGCTCGTGAATCACCAGCGACGGCGGCGACACTGTCTGCCAGGCCACCACGCCCAGCACCGCGCCCAGCACCGCCCAGAGACCGAAGCGCCGCCATGGCCGCCCGGGCAGACGCCAGAAGATCAGTGCCAGCACCAGCAGACCAAACAGGGTGACGTCCGCCGCCGTCAGGTAGCGCAGAAATGGCAGCGCCCACGCGCCGTCGGCGGTCTGCACCAGCAGCGGGTGGGAATTCGCCAGCACCGGCGCGAGGACCGCGACCAGGGTCAGCAGCGCGATCCAGCCAATCCCGAGGCGGGCGCCCCAGCGCAGCAGGATCTCGCCCACCACGCGCCGGGCCCAGGAACGGCTGCGGCGATCCGCCTGCTGCGCGTTGTGCGCGGTCTCAGTCATAGCTCACCCGCGGATCGACGATGGCGTAGGCCAGATCCGCCAGCAGATAGCCCACCAGGGTCAGCACGCCGGAGATCAGGGTGATCGACAGTACCAGCTCGCGGTCGCGCGTCTGCACGGCCTCCACCGCCAGCTTGCCCATGCCATCAATGGAGAAGATCGCCTCCACGATCACCGAGCCGGCCAGCAGCGAGGGCAGCAGCGTGGCCGACACGGTGATCAGGGGCAGCAGGGAATTGCGGAACACGTGACGCCACAGCACGTCGTGCTCGGCCACCCCCTTGGCGCGCGCCGTACGCGCGTAATCCGAGGTCAGGTTCTCCAGCACCGCCGAACGCGAAAGCTTGGCCAGGAATGCCAGCCCGCCGTAGGACAGGCACAGCACTGGCAACACCAGGTGCCAGGCCCGGTCCAGCAGGAAGCCCGGCACCATATGGCCCGGCGCCAGGCCCAGCGCCAGCGCCAGCCCGGCACCCAGCCCCAGGGTGCCCAGATAAAACCCGCGCAGGACGCCCCAGTCACTGTGCGCCATCATCCAGCCCACTCCGCCCCCGAGAAGCACGGCCACTGCGGTACTGACCATCCCGGCCGGTGCCAGATCGCGGAACATCAGCCAGCCGCAGACGGCCCCGAGTGCCGCCCCGACCCCGCCGCGGATACGGGCGGGCAGGTAGCGCGCAAGGTAGATCCCCAGCGCCACCCCCAGAAACGGCAGGATCAGCAACAACGGCAACGCCCAGACCACCTCCACCGTGGGCAGGAAAGTCATGTCCAGCGCCGCGCGCTGGCTGAGCCCCCCGGTGGGGAACCACTGCCAGAACTGGTCGGAGGCAAAGAAGCCGATCAGCAACACGCCGGCCAGCATGGTCGGCACCGACCACAGGGCCAGCAGCACGACGCCAGACTGCGAATCGAAGGCCTGGCCATGCTGGGTGGCCGCGCGCACCCCCACCGCAACCGCGACGATGTAGATCAGCGGGATGGAGAGCACGTTCAGCAGCAACGTGATCGGCAAGCGTTCGGCCACCAGATCGATCACCGGCCGGCCATAGCGGAAACTGGTGCCCAGATTGGGGACCTTGAAGTGTGGCCAGCCGGTGAGCGAGCCGTCCGCGTCCTGGGCAAATCCGATCGGCGAGATGTTGTTCAGCCAGCGCCCGAACTGCACCGGGGCCGGCTGGTCCAGCCCGTAGAGCTGGTTGTAGTAGTCCTCCATCGCCTTCTGTGCCTGGGGCTCCAGGCCCTGGCCTTCGACCAGCGTCAGGGCGCTGATCCCACCGGGTGCGGCCGCCATCACCGCAAACACGACCACGGTGATCCCGAACAGGGTCGGCACCATCAGGAGCATGCGACGCAGGATGTAGGTCAGCATCGCGTGCGGCGCTCCCCTGCCGCTTCAGCTTCCATGGGCATCGCCGGCTACTGCCCGTACCGTTGCGATTCGAACGGGACGTAGATCTCCAGCGGCACCGCCCCCAGGTTGAGCCCCAGCGCGGTCTGCTCCAGGTTCTGGATGCGTCGGTCGATGAAGGCCAGGGTCTGGCGCCGCATCAGGAAGGTATACGGCTGGTCCTCGTGCAGGATGCGCTCGGCTTCGCGCCAAAGCTCCATGCGCGCGGGCTCGTCCACCTCGCCACGCGCCGCCTCGATCACCGCATCCAGCTCGGGATTCTGGTAGTGGATGAAGTTGTCGCCACCGGAAACCACCTGACTGGAGTGGAACATCTGGTAGATATCCACCTCCACACCGCTGGTCCAGCCCAGGGTGATGGCATCGAAATCCTGGCGGGTGAGTTGTTCCAGCATCACCGACCACTCGGTCGGCGACGGGCGCATCTCGATCCCGGCACGCGCAAAGAGGTCGCGCAGGAACAGCGCGATGCGGCGGGTGTCCTCGTTGTCCTGGAAATACGACAACTCGAAGGAGAACGGCTCGCCGTCCTCGTTGACCAGCACGCCATCGCGATTGCGTTCGCGGAAGCCGGCCTCGGCCAGCAGCTCCAGGGCGCGCTCGACATCATAGGGGATCGGATCGAGATCCGGATTGTGCTGATCGCTGCGCGGTGAAAACGGGGAGATCGCGCGCTCGGCATACCCCAGCATGACCTCCTCGATCAGCCGGTCAACGTCGGTCAGGTAGCTCATCGCCTGGCGCACCCGCGGGTCGGCGAAACGCGTCGGCTCGCCATCGCGCTGCTGGTTCCAGGCAATGTACGAATAGCCGGCCGTGGGGCTCATGTACTCGTGGGTATCCGCGCGCTCGCGCAGGGCCTCGTCGTCGCGCAACCGGGCATACTCGCGCGGGCGCGCCCCGTACACGTCGATATCGCGATTGCGGAAGGTGGTCAGACGCGCACTGTCATTCTGGATGACCCGCCACACCAGACGATCCAGCGGCGGCTCCACCGGCCCCCAGTAACGCGGGTTGCGCTCCAGTTCGATACGCCCAGCGTCCGGGGTCCAGCCGGTCGGATCCTCGAGGCGGTAGGGCCCGGACCCAAGCAGGATGCCGCGTGACTCGTTGAAGGTCTCCGGGTCACCGAGATAGCGCTCGTAGAAGTGCTTCGGCAATACGTCGAGCCCCCCGGCCACCCGCATCGCATCGAAGTACGGCTCCTCGAAGGTGAACCGGACCGTGCGCTCGTCCAGTGCTTCCACCGCCTCGACCTTCTCCAGAAAGGCACGCGCCCGCGGCACCGCGATGGCATCGGTCATCAGGAAATCAAAGGTGAACTCGATGTCCGCGGCCGTCAGGGGCTCGCCGTCGGAGAACTGAGGCCCCGGGCGCAGGCGGAAGGTCAGCTCGGTCCCGCTGTCGTCGAACTCCCAGGATTCGGCCAGCAACCCCTGCCACTCCAGCGTCTCCGGGTCGCGCACCACCAGCGACTCCAGCACGTAGTTCTGCACCTCGGAGGCATAGGCATCGGAGGAGACATACGGCGTGATGGTCGCCAGGCCCGTGCCAAAGGCCTGCACCAGCCAGTCACCCTCGGCGTAGTCCTCCTGCTCGGCCGCGCGCGCCGCGCGCCGGAACGCCGAGGGGACATCGTCCGCCCGCGCGGCACGCTCGCCATCCATCCCGGCGAAGCGCCCGGAGGCAAGGTCGGATTCCAGGCCCTGCAGGCTGCGCCGCAATGCACGGAGATCCCGGGCCTGCTCGGTCATGGTGCTCTGCATGGAGGCCATGCGTTGCCACTGGCGGTCGATCTGGACCATCACCAGCAACAGCAGGATACCCAGCACGATCAGGGTCACGATCCAACCAAAATGACGACTCACAAGGCCTCCGGGTTGCTGCGGTGGCAGTCCGGCAGGCCCGATTCCGGGGCGCCGGGTGGGCGGCCCTGAAGACCGCAAGTGTTCGCACTATAGCAAGCCGCTCCCTCCGGCTCATCGGGTGCTGGCCGCACTTGCGGCACATCGGTATGATCCCGAAGACAGTCGCGTCCGTCCCCGGTTCCGCTCGCGGTCGGGCGCCGTCGAGACGACCCGCCCGGGTGCGTCGGCACGGATCAGAATCAAGGAGTTTTACATGGGTTTTCTCAAGGGCAAACGCGCACTGATCGTCGGCGTGGCCAGCAACCGTTCCATCGCCTACGGCATTGCCGCGGCCATGCATCGCGAGGGCGCCGAACTCGCCTTCACCTACCAGAACGAACGCCTGCGCGATCGCGTCGAGAAGCTGGTTGCGGATTTCGATTCCGACATCCTTGTGCCCTGTAACGTCGAGGACGATCGCGAGATCGAACAGGTCTTCGAGCACCTGGACAATTACTGGGACGGCGTCGACATCCTGGTGCACTCGGTCGCTTTCGCGCCCAAGGAGCAGCTGGAGGGGGACTTCCTCGACAACATGACCCGCGACGGCTTCCGCATCGCGCACGATGTCAGCTCGTACAGCCTGGCCGCGCTGGCCAAGGCCGGGCGCGGCATGATGAAGGACCGCGACGCCTCCATCCTCACCCTCAGCTATCTGGGTGCCGAGCGCTCGATGCCCAACTACAACGTGATGGGCCTGGCCAAGGCGAGCCTGGAGGCCAATGTGCGTTACCTGGCCTACACCCTGGGGCCGGAAAGCACCCGGGTGAACGCGATCTCCGCGGGTCCGATCCGGACCCTGGCGGCCTCCGGCATCGGCGACTTCAAGCGCATCCTGGATCACGTCCAGGCCAACGCGCCGCTGCGCCGTAACGTCACCACGGATCAGGTCGGCAACGCCGGCGCCTTCCTCTGCTCCGACCTTGCCTCCGGGATCACCGGCGAAGTGATGTACGTCGACTCCGGCTACAACACGGTCGGCCTGGGCGCAGCCGAGATCGGCCTCGAAACATAAGGCGACCCTGCGCTACCCGGGCGATCCCGGGTACCAGAAAAAAGCCCGGCACCGCGCAAGCGGGCCGGGCTTTTTCGTGGTCGGGAGCGCACCAAGCGCCCCCTCACGGTTCTACGGCGACTAGTCGAGCGCGTCGGGGAAGCGCTTGATCTCCGCCTGCTCTTCCAGCCATGCGAGATAGGACCGGAACTCGGCACTCCCGTAGGCGTTGCCAATCTGGTCGCGCGCCTGCTGGCGCGCCGCAGTATCCACTGCGTCCTCGCCCATGCGTACGGCTTCCAGCACGGTCACCGCGAAGTCACCATCCCCGACCCGGGCGCCGGCAATCTCCACTGCGCCCTCGCCTGGCGCCGGCAGCCGGAACAGGTGGTCCTGCAACCCGGTTGGCAGTTCGGTCGCCCGTTCACGGGTGATCTCGACCGACCGACTCCATTCTCCGTTCTCCACGGCCTCGGCGGTCCAGTCATCGGCTTCGCGCAGTTGCTCGATCAGGGCCTCTCCCGCCTCACGCGCGGCATCCGCAGCGGCCTGACGCTGCAGGCGCTCGCGGATCTCGTCCTCCACCTCCGCCAGCGGGCGCACCTCGGCCGGCTCGTGCTCATCGACACGCAGGATCACGGTGGAACGGTCCTGCAGGTCGATCGCCTCGCTGTTGTTGCCGTCCTCCAGTACCCGCGGGTCAAACGCCGCATCGCGGATGGAACGATGGCGGGCGATGCCATCGCCCGAGCCGCGGGAGAACCAGTCGCTGGTCTGGACCTCCAGGCCCGTTGCGTCGGCGGCCGGCTCCAGAGTGTCCGGAAACTCGATTGCCAGTGCCATCAGGTCGTCCAGGGCGTCGATCTGCATCTGCTCGGCCGTCCGGTCGCGTAGATCCTGCTCGACCTCCTCGCGCACCTCTTCGAACGGCTGCGCCCGGGATTCCTGGATCGAGGTCACCTCAAGGATGAACCAGCCACGATCCGTTCGTACCGGCTGGCTGATGAGGTCCTTCGGCAGGGTGAAAATGACGGTCTCCAGGGTGGAATCCAGATCGCCCCGGGCGACCTCGCCCAGGCTGCCACCACGGTCGGCCGTCAGGCTGTCTTCGGAGTATTCCTCCGCCAGGTCGCCGAAGTCCTCGCCATCATCCAGGCGACTACGCAGTTCACGGATACGTTCCTCGCCATCCTCGTCGGTATCCTGGATGCGGATCTGGCGCACCTCACGCAGTTCCGGCTCTTCGTAGCGGCTGCGATTGACCCGGTAGTGTTCGCGCACCTGATCCTCGGTGACATCGACCCCGGCCTCGAGGCCTTCCGGGTCCAGGCGCAGATAGCTCACCCGCACCCGTTCCGTGGTCGTGAAGTCTTCCGGATTGGCGTCGTAATAGTCGCGGATCGCGTCGTCATCCACCACATCCGGACGATCAAAGTCGTCCGCGGCGAAGACCTTCCAGCTCGCAACCCGCGTCTGGTTGCGCAGGCGGCTGTAATCCTCCACCAGGGCTTCCGGCACCACGCCCGTGGCCTGGATGCCACGCTGAATTTGCGACATGACAATACTGCGGGCGATGTCCTGCTCGAAGTCGGCCGGGCTGATGCGCTGGGCATTCAACAACTGGCTGTAGCGTTCGCGGCTGAAGCGGCCCTCCTCCTGAAACACCGGCATGCCGCGGATCTCGCGCAACACGCTGTCGCCCGCCGCCTTGAAGCCGGCGGAATCGGCCGCCTGGCGCAGCAGTTCCTGGCGGATCAGGGTCTCCAGCGCCTGCAGGCGGATGCCCTGCTCGTCCAGCACGTCATCCGGGATCTCGCCGCCAAACATGCGCGCCATCTCGTCGCGCTGGGCGCGGGCCTCCTGGTGCACGTCGCGCACCGCGATATCCGTGCCGTTCACCTCGGCGGCGACCAGCGGGCCCGCCCCGCCGAAATACTCGCCCAGGCCCCACAGGGCAAAGGGGATGGTGATCAGGCCAATGATCACATAGGCGAGCCAGCCGCTCGCCCGGTCACGAATCGCTTGCAACATGATGGTCTCTGCTCACTCCGGCAATTAGGAGGAAAACGGGAATCAGCGGCCGATGGTAGCAGGCACGCCCGCGCGCGTCTGCGCCTGGGCTCGGGTGTCTCCCACGAAGCGGCCGATGGCACGAAGAAGGGCCCGACCAAGAGCGTCTACCGGAAGATCAGAAGACTGGAAGGGAGGCGCGGCGAAAACCTGACCTCCTGGACGGGTCTCCTCGCATGAAGCCTTGCGCACTCTCGTGCCGGCGCCGATCGCTGTGGACATACCTCGGAGCCGTCGGCCCGGAGGATCGGACCTCGCATTCGATGCGCTCGCGCGATGACAGTGCCCGGCCCCGGACTCCCGGAAATGCGTCTCGGGCTTTGTTCCGCCCTTCCCACGTTCCGGTCGACTGCTGTGGACCTTGGTCTGGCCCAAAGACGTGGCTTCGAGCGCTCCGTGGCAGCCAACAAAGAAAAAGGCGCCACAAGGGCGCCTTTCTCAGAGATGGCGGAGCGGACGGGACTCGAACCCGCGACCCCCGGCGTGACAGGCCGGTATTCTAACCAGCTGAACTACCGCTCCGTATTCGTGCAGCGCAACCAGGGTCAGGGTTGCACTTGGTGGGTGCTGACGGGTTCGAACCGCCGACATTCGCCGTGTAAAGGCGACGCTCTACCAACTGAGCTAAGCACCCCATAAAGCGCGCTAGTTTACTCGATCCTTGAGCGCTTTACCAGCCTTGAACGAAGGCGTTTTCGACGCGGCAATCTGAATGCTCTCACCGGTACGCGGGTTACGGCCGGTGCGGGCTTCGCGCTCGCGCACCAGGAAGGTACCAAAGCCCACGAGGGAGACCTGGTCACCCTTGGCGAGGGTATCGCCGACCACACTCACCAAGGCATCCACGATGTTGCCGGCCTGGGCCTTGGGAACATCGGCTTCCGCCGCGATCGCGTCGATCAATTCGGATTTATTCATGAAGCGCTTCCTTATCTCAGTGGTGACTCAGGCTTTCTGCCGGACGGGGCCTAGCTTACACCAGCCGGGGACCTTTTCTCCATGGCCCCGCGACTGCCCTCGGCACGAAATCAGATGATGCGCATGGGGTTATAGCAAGCCCCCCGAAAAAGTGTCAAACGCCCGCCCGGCGGGGCCCTCGGGCTGGCTTGAACCAGCACACAAAAAACCGCGGGCGCCGATGAATCCAGCGCCCGCGGTTTCGCACCAATTACAGATGCTTAGTGATGCCGGACCCGACGGCGACCGGATTCCTTGGCCGGCTTGACGACTTCCTCGACCTTCTCCGGCGTTTCCCCGGCCTTGCCTTCCGGCATGTGGGTCAGCGCGAGCTCGAGGACCTCGTCGATCCAGCGCACCGGACGAATATCCAGCTTCTGCTTGATGTTCTTCGGGATGTCGACCAGATCCTTCTCGTTCTCTTCCGGGATCAGGACGGTGCGAATCCCTCCGCGGTGGGCGGCCAGCAACTTCTCCTTCAGGCCCCCGATCGGCAGAACCTGACCACGCAGCGTGATCTCGCCGGTCATCGCGACATCCGCACGCACCGGGATACCGGTCAGTGCCGAGACGATCGCGGTGCACATGCCGATGCCCGCGGACGGGCCATCCTTCGGCGTCGCGCCCTCCGGCACGTGGATGTGCAGGTCCTTCTTCTCGTGGAAGTTCTCCTCCAGGCCCAGGGCCTCGGCGCGCGAGCGAACCACGGTCAGGGCGGCGTGGATGGACTCCTGCATTACATCGCCGAGCTTGCCGGTCTGCTGGGTCTTACCCTTGCCCGGGACCACGCTGGCTTCGATGGTCAGCAGCTCGCCGCCGACCTCGGTCCAGGCGAGGCCCGTGACCTGACCGACCTGATCGTTTTCCTCGGCCAGGCCGAAGCGGAAGCGACGCACGCCGAGATATTTCTCCAGCGTCTTGGGTGTGACCGAGGTGGTGCGTGCCCGCTCCTTCTCGCTGGCCAGCAGACGCTGCTTGGCCACCTTGCGGCAGACCTTGGCGATCTCGCGCTCCAGCGAGCGCACGCCCGCCTCGCGGGTGTAGTAGCGCACCATGTCGCGCACCGCCGAATCGGAGATCTGGATCTCGGCCGGCTTCAGGCCGTTGGCCTTGATCTGCTTGGTCAGCAGGTAATTGTGCGCGATGTGGACCTTCTCGTCCTCGGTGTAGCCGGACAGGCGGATGACCTCCATACGGTCCAGCAACGGCCCGGGGATGTGCATGCTGTTGGCCGTGGCCACGAACATCACGTCCGACAGGTCGAAATCGACCTCCAGGTAATGGTCGCTGAAGGTGTGGTTCTGTTCCGGATCCAGCACCTCGAGCATCGCCGAGGCCGGGTCACCGCGGAAGTCCATCGCCATCTTGTCGATCTCGTCGAGCAGGAACAGGGGGTTGCGCACCCCGACCTTGGCCAGGTTCTGGATGATCTTCCCCGGCAGCGAGCCGATGTAGGTCCGGCGATGGCCGCGGATCTCGGCCTCGTCGCGCACCCCGCCCAGCGCCATGCGCATGAACTTGCGATTGGTCGCGCGGGCGATGGATTGCCCCAGCGAGGTCTTGCCAACCCCGGGCGGGCCGACCAGGCACAGGATCGGGCCCTTCAGCTTGCGCACGCGGGACTGCACCGCGAGGTATTCGAGGATGCGTTCCTTGACCTCTTCCAGGCCGTAGTGGTCCTCGTTGAGGATCTTCTCGGCGCGCGTCAGGTCCTTGCTGACCCGGGTCTTTTTCTTCCACGGGACGTTGACCAGCCAGTCGATGTAGCTGCGCACGACCGTAGCCTCGGCCGACATCGGCGACATCATCTTCAGCTTGTTCAGCTCGGCGGTGGCCTTCTTCTTGGCCTCCTCCGGCATCCCCGCCTTCTCGATCTTGTCGGCCAGGTCTTCCTGCTCGTTCGGCGCGTCCTCGAGATCCCCCAGCTCCTTCTGAATGGCCTTCATCTGCTCATTCAGGTAGTACTCGCGCTGGGACTTCTCCATCTGCTGCTTCACGCGGCCACGGATCTTCTTCTCGATCTGCAGCACATCCATCTCGCCCTCGATCTTGGCGACCAGGTGCTCCAGGCGCGCGCGCACATTGGCGATCTCGAGGACTTCCTGCTTCTCCTCCAGCTTCAGCGACATGTGCGCGGCAATGGTGTCGGCCAGGCGCGAGGTGTCGTCGATCCCGGCCAGCGAGGTCAGGATCTCCGGCGGGACCTTCTTGTTCAGCTTGATGTACTGCTCGAACTGATTCAGCGCGGAGCGGCCGAGGATCTCCAGCTCCTTGTCCTCGGTGTCGTATTCCTCGTCGATCAGCCGGATGTCGGAGACGAAGTAGTCCTCCTCCTTCTCGACATTGCCGGTAGTGGAGATATCCATCACATGGGCGCGCTGGGCACCCTCCACCAGCACCTTGATGGTGCCGTCGGGCAGGCGCAACAGCTGCAGGATATTACCCAGGGTGCCGATCTGGTGCAGATCGCCGGCCTCCGGCTCGTCGACCTCCGCGCTCTTCTGCGCGACCAGCAGCACCTGCTTGTTTTCGGCCATGGCCGAATCCAGCGCCCGGATCGACTTCTCGCGACCCACGAACAGCGGGATGACCATGTGGGGATAGACCACGACATCGCGCAGCGGCAGGACCGCGACGCGCTTGACGGGGGAGTCCACCTCGTTCTGGGAGGAGTGGGTATCGGTCATGTTGCCCCCTAAGGGCTGGACGAATGTACAGGAGGAAGTGGGGGCGGCGGCGCCCGTTTCAAGAGCGCCGCAACACTTCCGCTCAGGAATCCGCAGCAGCCTGCTTCTTGGCGAACGAGTCGTTCTCGTAGACCAGGTACGGCTCGGCATCGCCACGGATCACCGCCTCGTCGATCACCACCTTGCTGACCCCCTCCATGGAAGGCAGCTCGTACATGGTGTCGAGCAGGATGTTCTCCATGATGGTGCGCAGACCGCGCGCACCGGTCTTGCGGGCCATCGCCTTGTGGGCGATCGCGGACAGGGCATCGTCGCGGAACTCGAGCTCCACGCCCTCCATCTCGAACAGGCGCGCGTACTGCTTGATCAGGGCGTTCTTCGGCTGGGTCAGGATCGTGATCAGTGCGTCCTCGTCGAGCTCGTCCAGCGTCGCCTGCACCGGCAGGCGGCCAACGAACTCGGGGATCAGGCCATAGCGCACCAGGTCATCGGCCTCCAGCTGCTTCAACCACTGGCCACCGGACTTGGCCGCCTCGGTGGTGCGCAACTCGGCGCCAAAGCCGATCCCGCCCTTCTCGGCGCGCTGCTGGATCACCTTCTCCAGCCCGGAGAAGGCACCGCCACAGATGAACAGGATATTGCTGGTATCGACCTGCAGGAATTCCTGCTGCGGGTGCTTGCGCCCGCCCTGCGGCGGCACCGAGGCGGTGGTGCCCTCGATCAGCTTCAGCAGGGCCTGCTGCACGCCCTCGCCCGAGACGTCACGGGTGATGGACGGGTTGTCCGACTTGCGCGAGACCTTGTCGATCTCGTCGATGTAGACAATGCCGTTCTCGGCCTTCTCGACGTCGTAGTCGCACTTCTGCAACAGCTTCTGGATGATGTTCTCGACATCCTCGCCCACGTAGCCAGCCTCGGTCAGCGTGGTGGCATCGGCAATGGTGAACGGGACATTCAGCACCCGCGCCAGGGTCTCGGCCAGCAGCGTCTTGCCGGAGCCGGTGGGGCCGATCAGCATGATGTTCGACTTGGACAGCTCGACATCATCCTTGCCGGCCCGGGCCTGCAAGCGCTTGTAGTGGTTGTACACCGCCACCGAAAGGATCTTCTTCGCGGAGTTCTGGCCGATCACGTAGTCGTCGAGGATCGCGCGGATCTCGTGCGGGGTCGGCAGGGAATCACGCTCGGCGTGCCCCGCTTCCTGCATCTCCTCGCGGATGATGTCGTTGCACAGCTCGACGCACTCGTCGCAGATGAATACGGATGGCCCGGCGATCAGCTTGCGCACCTCGTGCTGGCTCTTTCCGCAGAAAGAACAGTACAGGAGCTTGCCGTCGGCGGGGGGGGTTGTTTCGTCGCTCATCCGTTTGCCTCGGTTGCGATTTCAGTGTTCTTCAGAACATGCCCCGTTTGCCTGGCAGTTGCAAACGAGCCAAGCGGAAGTCCGGTATTGACGCCCCCGCCCCGAAACGGTGCTCGGGGGCGAGCTTGCGAACAACGCGAACTCAATCGCTCGCGGAGTCGCGATGGGTCAGCACGTGGTCGATCAGGCCGTATTCCTTCGCGTCGACCGCGGTCAGGAAACGGTCACGATCGGTGTCCTCCGCGATCTTGTCGATCGACTGGCCGGTATGATGGGCCAGCACACGGTTCAGCTCATCGCGGATCTTCAGGATCTCGCGGGCGTGGATGTCGATATCCGAGGCCTGGCCCTGGAAGCCGCCCAGCGGCTGATGGATCATCACGCGCGAATGCGGCAGGGCATGCCGCTTGCCGGCGGCACCGCCCGCCAGCAGCAACGCGCCCATGCTGGCCGCCTGGCCGACACACAGGGTGCTGACCTCGGGCTTGATGAACTGCATGGTGTCGTAGATCGCCATGCCGGCGGTCACCGCGCCACCCGGAGAGTTGATGTACAGGCTGATTTCCTTGTCCGGGTTTTCCGACTCGAGGAACAGCAGCTGGGCCACGATCACGTTGGCCATATAGTCCTCGACCGGACCCACGCAGAAGATCACTCGATCCTTCAGCAGGCGGGAGTAGATGTCGTAGGCGCGCTCGCCGCGGGCGGTCTGCTCGACCACCATCGGTACCAGGTTCAGGCCCTGGGCGTGTTGTGCGCCCTGGTCGGCCATATCGTGGCTCATTCAGTCGACTCCTTGTTCGGATTCATCACGTCCTGGAAGCTGGTTTCCTTCTCGGTGACCTTGCCCTGCTCGAGCACCCAGTCAACCACCTGATCTTCCAGCACCAGTGACTCCAGGTTGCTCTTCGCCTGGGGATTGGAGCGGTAGTACTGCTTCACCTCTTCCGGATCCTCGTAGGTCGCCGCCATCTCCTCGAGATCGCGCTCGACCCGCTCGGCGTCCACCTCGAACCCCTTCTGTTCGATGATGGCACGCAGCGCCAGACCCAGACGCACGCGGCGCTTCGCCTCTTCCTCGAACAGGCTGTCCGGCAGCGGCTGCGTCTGCTCGGCGCCGCCGAAGCGCTTCTCGGCCTCTTCGCGCAGGCGGTTGACCTCAGACTTCACCAGGGCATCCGGAAGATCGAAGTCGTGCTTGTCGACCACGGCCTCCAGTACCTGCTGCTTGACCCGGCCCTTCAGGGCCTGACGCAGTTCCCGCTCCATATTGGACCGCACATCGGCGCGAAGTTTCTCGACCGAGCCGTCTTCGATCCCGAATTTCTTGGCGAACTCCTCATCCACCTCCGGCAGCTTGGGCCCCTCGACCTTCTTGATGGTCAGCGCGAACTGCGCGGTCTGGCCCTTCAGGTTCTCGGCCGGGTAGTCGTCGGGGAAGGTGACATCAATGGTCGGCTCCTCGCCGGCCTTCACGCCCGTGAGCTGCTTCTCGAAGCCCTCGATCAGGCGCCCGGCGCCGAGCTCGATCTGGAAGTCTTCGGCCTTGCCGCCCTCGAACTCCTCGCCGTTCAGGCTGCCGACGAAGTCCAGCGTCACCCGGTCGCCTTTCTTGGCCTTGCGCTTGACCTCGGCCCACTCCTTGTTCTGCTCGCGCAGGGAGTCGATCACGCGATCGATGTCCTCGTCCCCGACCTCGGCCACCGGGCGTTCGATCTCGACGCCGCTGAAGTCAGCCACGGCCACTTCCGGGAACACCTGAAAGCTGGCGGTGAACTCGATCGCGTCGTCGCCTTCCAGATTGGTCGGCTCGATGCTCGGGTTACCGGCCGGCTCCAGGCCCTCCTGCTGCACCGCCTCGCGGTAGCTTTCCTGCAGGACTTCGCTCATCACCTCCTGGTACACCCCGGAGCCGTAGCGCTGGCGCACGACCTTCAGCGGGACCTTGCCCGGGCGGAAGCCGTCCAGCTTGACCCTTTTGGCGAGGGACTTTAGGCGATTGTCGACCTCGGTATCGATCCGCTCGGAGGGGACCTGGATGGTCATCTTGCGTTCCAGGTTGCCGGTGGCTTCAACAGAAACTTGCATGGAGGGCCTCGTCATAGTTCGGTAATCGGTCATCCCTGCCGATCGCAGTGGTAACCTTCATGGCTGGTCGGAATGCAGACAGTGGTGCGAAAGGAGAGACTCGAACTCTCACGGGTTTTACCCCACTGGGACCTAAACCCAGCGCGTCTACCAGTTCCGCCACTTTCGCGATCTTGCAGAAAACTCTTGTTGCGTTCGCGCGTTAGCCGCGCATTCTAGCGTGTTCCCCACCCACAAACACAAAGAGCCCGTATAGACGGGCCCTTGTGCCGGTGCGGGGACCGGAGAAAATGGTGGGTCGTGTAGGATTCGAACCTACGACCAATTGGTTAAAAGCCAACTGCTCTACCAACTGAGCTAACGACCCTTTTCGGTTCGGCCCGGAGCGAACATCTGGATCGCCCTGGCCGTTGCAAAGTCGAAGGCCCGGGATCGCCGGGCCTCCAGTGCCGCGTAGTTTACGGCGCGACGGGGAAAACGCAAGACGCGCCCCCGTCGCTAGGCCATCAGATGGCTTCCAGCTTGCGCATGCCACCCGGCAGCAGCTTCATGTCCACCAGCGAGGTGATCAGCGCCTTGCCGAAGCTGGCCTCGTCTTCGTAGACCATCTTGTAGTACTGGATCTTCATGGTCAGCGCGGCGCCGAAGACGATCATGATGAACGTCAGGAAGCCGCCCAGGGCCAGCGTGGAGATGCCGGTGATCCCCTGGCCAATGGTGCAGCCCATGGCCAGCACCCCACCGAAGCCCATCAGGATCCCGCCCACGAAGTGGTTGACGAAGTCGCGCACCGAAGCGAACCACTCGAAGCGGAAGGCACGCGTGACCAGGGCCCAGAAGAAGGAACCCAGGATCACGCCGGCCAGCGCCATCACGCCAAAATACAGGACGGTGTTGTCGAAGCCGCTCGACACGTAGCGCAGGCTCTGTCCCATCGGGTTGATGAAGGTGAACGACTGGTTGGCCCAGGGGGCACTCTCGGCCGGACGCTCACCGGCGTCGGCATCCGCCACGAAGTCCCAGTCAGAGACATAGGCTTGCGGGGTGTAGGTGTCCATGCCGTCATCGACCTGGATGTTGCTGGTCAGCCACCAGGCGCCCAGCACCACCAGACCGATCACCAGCCCCCCCAGGATATTGTCAAAGCTGCGACGGAAGTCCGCGGCCTTGAAGATCAGGGCCAGCAGCAGCACGCCGATCACCAGACCCAGCACCAGGCGCGCGGTCAGGCCGTTCTCTTCACCGGCCACCAGCGTGCCCAGATCCTGGCCCGCCGGGGTGGAGATCGCCAGCGCGGTGGTCCAGTCCATGAACAGCAGGGAGTACAGGGTGTCGGACGTGCCCGGGAACGGGCGCACCATGAAGTACGCGATGATCGCGATCACGATCAGTACCATCAGCGACTTGATGTTACCGCCGCCGACGCGCACCAGGGTCTTGTTACCGCAACCCGAGGCATAGGTCATGCCGATCCCGAACAGGAAGCCGCCCAAGGCGTGCTCGACCCACTGGAATTCGGTCATGCGATAGTTGGGGAAGGAGCCATCCGCGCTCAGCACGCCGAAGAACTCGAGGATCGCCACGCCCAGCATGGCCACGGCAATCGCCAGCAACCAGGAACGCATGCGTCCGGTATCGCCCATGTTCACCCAGTCGGACACGGCGCCCATGGTGCAGAAGTTGGTCTTGTTCGCCACGGCTCCCATGATGAAGGCGAGGATGAACGCCCCACCCAGGAACGCCATTGCGGCAGTCGAAAAACTGGAGAATTCCATCACGTATCCTCTCGATGAAAGATTTCAGGGCACGCCTGCACCCATGGGGTGCGCAGCATACATCGGACGCTAGACGAGATCGAGCCCGCTTTCATTCCTGCCCGAGGCATTCCGGGGCCGCGGCTCAGTCGGGGACATAGCGAGTCGGGTCGGGGACACCGGCGGCCGCGAAGCCCTCGCGGCGGATGCGGCAGCTGTCGCAGCGCCCGCATGCGCGGCCGTCGGCGTCGGCCTGGTAGCAGCTGACCGTCTGGCTGTAGTTGACCCCGAGGCGGACCCCGGCCTGGATGATCTCGGCCTTGGACCGGTGCATCAGCGGCGCCCGCACCTCCCAGGGCGTGCCCTCCACCCCGCTGCGGGTCGCCACCCGGGCGAGGTCGCGGAAGGCCTCGATGAAGGCCGGACGACAATCCGGGTAGCCGGAGTAGTCCACCGCATTGGCCCCCACATACAGCAGGCGCGCGTCCAGAGTCTCGGCAAACCCCAGGGCGAGCGCCAGAAACACCGTGTTGCGTGCCGGCACGTAGGTCACGGGGATACCCTCGGTCGGTGCCGTGGGCACGGCGATCGCGGCGTCCGTCAGTGCGGACCCACCAATCGCGCTCAGATCCACCGCCACTACGCGGTGATCCGTCACGCCCTGGGCGGCGGCTACGCGCCGCGCGGCATCCAGCTCCGTGTGATGGCGTTGACCGTAGTCGATCGACAGGGCGTGACAGTCCAGCCCCTCGGCGCGGGCCATGGCCAGGCAAGTCGCCGAATCGAGCCCGCCCGAGAGCAGCACCACGGCCTTCTCCGCGCGCTCACCCATCTCAGCGCCCCGGCTGGTCGCCCCAGAGGAGCTTGTGCAGCTGCATCTGAAAGCGAACCGGGAGACGTTCCGCGATGATCCAGTCGGCCAGGGCCCTCGGTTCCAGTTCGCCGTACACCGGCGAGAACAGGACCTCGACCTCCGGGGCCAGCGCCAGACGCTCCAGCTCGGCTCGCGCCCAGTCAAAGTCCTCGCGCCCGGCCAGCACGAACTTCAGCTGGTCGCCGGCCCTCAGCCGAGGGATGTTGTCGGGGTGGTTGCGAGCGGATTCCTGCGACGCTGGCGCCTTCCAGTCCATCACGATGGCCACCCGCGGATCGACACCCGCGATCGCCATCGCCCCGCTGGTCTCCAGCGAAACACTGAAACCGGCATCGCACAGGCCCTCCAGCAGCGGCAGACAGCCCGGCTGCGCGAGCGGCTCACCGCCCGTCACGCAGACATGCCGGACCCCGGCACGCCCGACCCAGTCGAGGATCGTCGCCAGCATCAGGGCCTCGCCACCCTCGAAGGCGTATTCGCTGTCACACCAGCGACAGCGCAGCGGGCAACCGGTCAGGCGCACGAAGGCGGTGGGCCAGCCCACCTGCGCCGCCTCCCCCTGCAGGGAGACGAACATCTCGGTGATCCTCAGCCGCACCGCGGCCGGATCGATCACCCCGGCGCCCCGGGCATCGCGCAGCGTGTCCGTGGTCATTGGCTGTCTTCGATCCGCCGCAGGCGCTCACGGGCCAGGCGATCCAGGGTGGTCCCGCCGTAGTCGGCCCGTACCGCCTCCAGCGCCTCGCGCGCCGCGTCGAAGTTCTGCAGTTCGTAGTGGGCGTAGCCGATCTTCAGCAGGGCATCGCCACCCTTGTCGCTTTCGGGGAAATCCTCTCGCAGCCGCTCGAAATCCTCCAGCGCTGCTTCGAACTCGCCACTGGCGTATTTCGCCTCGGCCAGCCAGTACCAGGCATTGGCGGTGAAGTTGCCCTCGGGGTAGTCCTCGATGAACTGCTCCAGCTTGCGCATGGCGGTGGTGTAATCCCCGGCCATCAGGTCGTCAAACGCCGCCTGATAGGCGGCCTGCTCGTCCGCTTCCGGCAGGTCCAGTTCGACCACTTCCTCCCGCGGCGCAGCATCCGTGGCTACCGCCCCGCTCTCGAACGCGCCCACCCGCTCATCCAGGTGACGGAACTGATCGCGCTGGCGGGTGCTGAGACGGTTCACCTCGTGGCGCAGGGTTTCCACCTCGCCGCGCAGTTCGCGCAGATCCCGACTCAGCGACTCGGAGACCTGCAGCAGTTCGTTCATCGCACTGGAATCCAGCACCCGCTCGACCCGCTCGAGGCGGCGTTCGAGCTGACGGATCTGCGACTGCGTGGCGAACACCGTACCGTCCTGGGCCCCGGCCGTGCCCGGCACCAGGGCCAACGGGGCCAGGGCAAAGGTTACCGCCAGAATGGCGCCAAGAAGAAGGCCCGGACGTCCCGGGCACCGAAACAGAAATGCCCCCGAGGGGGCATTTCCGCAAGACTTGTCGAGCTTTGATTGCATCTGGCTTCCCGTCGCTTAGCGCCGGGATTCGTAGACCAGCTCGACCCGGCGATTCTTGGCCCAGGCCTCCTCGTTCTGCTGGAAGGCCACCGGCATCTCTTCACCATAACTGATGACCTCGAGCTGGTCATCCGAGGCGCCGTTCAGATTCAGCACCCGGCGCACCGACTGCGCCCGGCGTTCGCCCAGAGCCAGGTTGTACTCGCGCGTGCCGCGCTCGTCGGTATGCCCTTCCAGACGCAGGCGCGCACCCGAATTCTGCGAGAGATAGGCGGCATGCGCCTCCAGCATCGGCATGTATTCGGACTTGACCTCGTCGCGGTCGAAATCGAAATACACCAGGCGTTCGGCCAGCGGGCTGTCCGGGTCGTCCAGGGCCGCCGCGTCGAAATCGCGATCTCGACCCAGGCCGCGGGCCTCGGCGGCCTCGCGTTCGGCGCGCGCCTGTTCGGCGGCCGCCTCGCGCTCGGCGGCACGTTCGGCATCCTCGGCATCGCGCGTTGGTGTGGCACAGGCCGACAGGACCGCAATGACGACAGCCGCAAGGGCCAGGCGAAACAGGTTATTCATGGCTTTCGTTTCCTCGAAAAAGGGACAGTAAATAGGTCTGTGGACATCAGTTCAGGGGCGACCAGGCAGGTTCGCGCACTTCGCCTTCGCGGGCGGCCAACCGCTGGTGCACCTGGCCGTCGCGACTGACGGAGCCGAGCACGCCTCGCCCCCCATCCGTCATGGCATACAGGATCATGCTGCCATTGGGTGCGAAGCTTGGCGACTCTGCATCGCGCCCGTCCGTGAGGCGCGTCACACGGCGATCATCCAGATCGAGACGCGCCAGCTGAAATCCGCCATCGCCCCCATGGACGTACACCAATGAGCGACCATCCGGGGAAATCGTGGCCGCCGCCGCGTAGCCGCTCTCGAAGGTGAGACGGCGCGCATTGCCACCGCTGGCCGGCTGGGCATAGATTTGCGGCGCGCCCGCACGATCCGAGGTGAAGTAGATGGTATCGCCGTCGGGCGACCAGACCGGCTCGGTCTCGATCGCGCTGGAGCGCGTCAGTTGACGCAGATCGCCTGAGGCCAGATCCATCACGTAGATATTCGGCGAGCCGTCGCGCGAAAGGCTCAGCGCCAGCTGGCGGCCGTCCGGGGACCAGGCCGGGGCGCTGTTGATGCCGGTAAAACTCGCGATCCGGTTGCGCTCGCCGGTCTCCACATTCTGACGGAACACCTCGGAGCGGCGATTCTCGAAGGAGACGTAGACCAGCTCACGACCGTCCGGCGACCAGTCCGGCGACATGATCGGATCCCGCGACCGGAACAGGGTGCGCGGATTGGCGCCGTCGGAGTCCGCGACCTCCAGGCGAAACTCGCGCAAGTCGTTGCGGCGCTCGACGCTGACAAACGCGATACGCGCACTGAAGGCACCCGGGTCTCCGGTGATCTGCTCGTAGACGATATCTGACACGCGATGCGCGCCGCGGCGCAACATGTCCGCCGGCACCGGGATACGCCAGCCGCCCAGGCGTTCCTCGGCCAGCACGTCGAACACGTGGAACTCGACCATCACGTTGTCGCCGTCGGGGCGCATCGAGCCGACCACCAGGTACTCCAGACCCGCCTCGGCCCAGGGCTGGGCAAGGAAGTCGGCTGGGCCCGAGGGTGCTTGGGGCAAACCGTCGCGTTCGACGTCAAACAACCCGCTCCGGGTCAGGTTCGCGGCCAGGATCTGGTCCACATCCTCGCCCGGACGCCCGTCGCCGTCCCAGGTGAACGGAGCCACAGCCACCGGGATCGCACCCGTCACCCCCTCGGTTACCGTCACTTCCAGAACGGCCTGGGCCTGCGCCGACCACAGCAGCGCCAGCCCCAGCAGCATCGCGTAAATCATTCGTTGCATGGTGTTCCTCGTGGCCCGGTTGGCAGCGGGCCGGTCAGTCGGGCTCGAAGCGGATGCTTACCCCGCCGCGCACGGCATCCGCATCCGGCGGGCGCGGCAGCGACGACAGGCGATCCATGGTCTGCCGAACCGAGTCGCAGAAGGCGGTCCCGCCGGAGCAGCTCTGGATGTCGAAATTGATGATACGCCCGGTCTCGTTGACGCGCACGAGAACGATGGCACGATCCGAGGCATCCAGCCCCGATGGCTGGCGCCAGCGGCGCTGCACCACCGACTGCACCTGCGCGCGCCATTCGTTCAGCTCGCGATCCGCCTGTGCCTGGCGTTCCGCGGCCTCGCGCCGGGCCTGCGCCTCGGCCATGCGCTCCTGCTCGCGCTCCATCGCCTCGCGGCGGCGCTGCTCTTCCAGTTCGCGCTCCTGCTCGGCGCGACGCTCGGCCTCTTCCCGTTCGCGGCGTTCGGCCGCCTCGCGCTCGCGGCGCTCCGCCTCTTCCTGCGCCTGACGCTCCGCTTCCTCGCGCTCCCGCCGTTCCGCCGCCTCACGCTCGCGCGCCTCCTCGGCCTCACGCCGGGCCTGTTCCGCAGCCTCGCGCTCCTGGCGGATACGCTCGCGTTCGGCCTCGGCCTCCTCGCGCGCCTGGCGCCGCGCCTCCTCGGCCTCGCGGCGGGCCTGTTCGGCATCCTCCAGGGCCTGCTGGCGCGCGCGCTCCTGTTCCTCGCGGCGGCGTTGCTCCTCGGCCTGGCGGCGCTCTTCCTCGCGCCGGGCCTGTTCCTCGGCGCGGCGGCGTTCCTCTTCGGCGCGCAGCTGTTCGGCGACCTGCTCCTGCTCGGCCACCTCGCGCTGGTGTTCGATGCGATCGAAGGTTTCGGCATCCACCGCGACCGCGTCGATCACCTCGATATCCTCCTGCACGGCGATCTCGACAGCGGCACGGGTGGAGGTCGGCGAGACGAGGCTGACATTCAGCAACAACGCCGCAAACAACACGCCATGCAGAAGCAGGACGAGGACCAGGCTCAAGGGATGACGGCGCAGGAGCTCGAACACGGCGGGGCGGCTCAGTCCTGGTTGTCGCGCGGCGGCTCGGTGATCAGCCCGACGCGGCCGCCTCCGGCACGCTGCAGGGCAACCATGGCATCGATCACGCGGCCGTAATCGACATTGCGGTCACCGCGCACGAAGGTCTGGGTGCCCGGATTCTCGGCGAGGAACTCGCGCACGATCTCGGTCATCTCCTGCGGCGCCAGCGGCTCGTTCACATAGGGCCCCTGATTCAGGCTCATGGCGCCGCCAGCATCCACCGTGACCACCAGCGGCTCGGCCGCCTGCGGGTCCTCTTCCATGGCCTCGGCATCGGCCTCCGGGAGGTCGACCTCCACGCCCTGCTGCAGCATGGGCGCGGTGATCATGAAGATGATCAGCAGAACGAGCATCACGTCGATGAACGGCACGACGTTGATCTGCGACATGGGCCGCCGCAGGCGGCGACTGTTGCGACGCGACTCGGCCATGGCTTAGGCCGGCGCCCCGGCGGCACCCTCGGCAGGCTTGCCCGCCCCCTGGCGATTCAGCAGGGCCACAAACTCGTCGCCGAAGTTCTCCAGGCGCGAGGCCACGCGGTCAACATCCCCGGCGAAGCGATTGTAGGCGATCACCGCCGGGATGGCGGCGAACAGGCCAAGCGCGGTCGCGATCAGGGCCTCGGCAATCCCGGGGGCCACCATCGCCAGCGTGGCCTGCTGCACCCCGGACAGCCCCAGAAAGGCATGCATGATGCCCCACACCGTCCCGAACAGGCCGATGTACGGGCTGGTCGAGCCAACCGTGGCGAGGAACTGCAGGTAGCGCTCCATCTCGTCGGTCTCGCGCGCGATGGCCACGCGCATCGCGCGGTGCGCGGGCTCGCCGGGCGCCATGCCGTGCTGGCGGGCCCGCAGGAATTCCTTGAAGCCCGAGGAGAAGACATGCTCCATGCCGGACATCTCCGACTTGCGCCGCACCCCCTCGTACAGATGCGACAGATCGGCGCCGGACCAGAAGCGCTCCTCGAATTCATCGCTGGCGCGGTGGGCCGCGTTGAGGGAACGCGCCTTGATGATAATCACCAGCCAGGAGAGCACCGAGGCGACCACCAGGATCACCATGACCAGCTGCACGATCAGACTCGCGTCCATGATCAGCTGGTACATTGAAAAGTCGACTGTCACTTGTCCATCTCCCGTTATGCCTTTGTTCCATCCGCCGCACGCAGCGCGTGCGTCACTTCATCGGGGATTGCCACCGGCGCCTGCCGGGCCACGTCCACACAGGCAATGCCGACCTCGCCGGTCACCAGCACCGCCGCGTCACGCTGCACCGCCTGCGCGAATTCGATGCTGGCGCGGCGCAGACGCTGCACCCGGCAGGTCACCGTCAGGGCCTCGTTGAAATGGGCGGGGCGCTGCATCTCCACAGACAGACGCCGCACGGCGAACACAATTCCGTACTCGGCGCGCAACCGGTCCTGCTCGAAGCCCAGCGCACGCAGCCATTCGGTCCGCGCGCGCTCCATGAATTTCAGATAATTCGCGTGGTAGACCACGCCACCGGCATCGGTGTCCTCGTAATACACCCGCACCGGCCATTCGAAATCCGTCGTCATGGCTGGCGCGCGCCCTCGGCCATCGGCGTCAGCAGGTCACCCTCCTCCGTACGCGCCAGACCAAACATGGCCAGCGTGCGGCGGGTCGCCTGGCGCCCGCGCGGGGTGCGCTGCAGATAGCCCTGCTGGATCAGGAACGGCTCGACCACATCCTCCAGCGTGCCGCGGTCCTCGTTCATCGCGGTGGCCAGACTCTCGACCCCGACCGGGCCGCCATCAAACTTCTCCACCAGCACCTCCAGCAGACGGCGGTCCTGGGCATCCAGCCCCGAGGCATCGATCGCCAGCAGGTCCAGCGCCTGCGCGGCCACATCGAGCGTCACCACGCCGTCGGCCCGCACCTGGGCGAAATCGCGCACCCGCCGCAACAGACGATTGGCCAGACGCGGCGTGCCGCGCCCGCGGCGCGCGATCTCGGTCGCGCCCTCGGCCTCGATCCCCACGCCCAGCAAGCCGGCGGCGCGATTCACGATATGCGCGAGATCCGGGACAGTGTAATGATCGAGGCGCTGGACGATACCGAACCGGTCACGTAACGGGGCCGAGAGCAGCCCGGCGCGGGTGGTGGCCCCCACCAGCGTGAACGGCGGCAGGTCCACCTTGATCGAACGCGCGGCCGGACCCTCGCCGATCACGATATCCAGCTGGCCATCCTCCAGGGCGGGATACAGGATCTCTTCCACCACCGTCGGCAGGCGGTGGATCTCGTCGACGAACAGGACATCGCGCGGCTCCAGCGCGGTGAGGATCGCCGCCAGGTCGCCGGCGCGCTCCAGCACCGGGCCGGAGGTCTGACGCAGGCCCACCCCCAGTTCGTTGGCAATGATATGCGCGAGGGTCGTCTTGCCCAGCCCGGGCGGGCCGGCGACCAGCGTATGGTCCAGGGCCTCGTCACGCCCGCGGGCGGCCTCGATGAACAGCCCCAGCTGCTCGACCACGCGCGGCTGACCGGTGTAGTCCGCGAGCCGTTTCGGGCGCAGGCTGACCTCCGCCCGCTCTTCCTCGGACCGACTCTGCATATCCACCAGACGTGATTCCATAGCCTCGCAGTATGCATCGCCACCGGCGCCGTTTACAGGGCCTGCTGCCGGGTTTTCGGACCGGGGTCCGGGCGCGGGCCCGCGTGGGTCGGCGTGGTCAGGCGCTGGCGGGCAAGTCGCGGGCGTAGACCAGGAACACGCCATGCCCGCCGGCCTCGAACTCCAGCCAGATCATTGGCAGGTCCGGGAAGGCGGCCTCCACCGCGGCCTGGCTGTTGCCGACCTCCACGATCAGCGCGCCGTCCTCGGTCAGGTGCTCGCGGGCCCCGTCCAGGATGCGGCGCACGATATCCAGCCCGTCGCCCCCGGCAGCCAGTCCCAATGCTGGCTCGTGGCGGTACTCGTCCGGCAAGGCCGCCATGTCCTCGGCATCCACGTACGGCGGATTGGACACGATCAGGTCATAGCGGTCGCCGGCTTGCAGCCCATCGAACACGTCGGACTGCAATGCGCGGACTTGTTCGCCCATCTGGTGGCGCTCGATGTTGATCCGAGCCACCGCCAGCGCATCCGGCGAGACATCCGCCAGGTCCACCTGCGCCTGCGGCAGGGCCAGCGCCATCGCGATACCGATGCAGCCACCCCCGGTGCAAAGATCCAGGGCCCGCGTCACCCCATCGGGATCCACCCACGGCTCGAAGCCCGCGGCGATCAACTCCGCCAGGGGCGAGCGCGGCACCAGCACGCGCTCGTCGACATAGAACGGCAACCCGGCGAACCAGGCCTCGCGGGTCAGGTACGCCGCCGGCTTGCGGGTGGCGATGCGCTCGCGCAACACCGCCACGACCCGCGTGCGCTCGGCCTCGCTCAGGCGCGAATCCCACCACGACTCGGGTAGATCCAGCGGCAGGTGCAGGGTGTGCAGCACCAGCCAGGCCGCCTCGTCAAAGGCGTTGTCGGTGCCATGGCCGAAGGTCAGCCCGGCGCCGCGAAACTGGCTGGCGCCGAAGCGAATGAAGTCGCGCAAGGTGCGCAATCCGGTGGTTGAATCCATGCCCGGTCTTTCCGTTGCGTGCGGGGGCGGTCATCATACCGCCTCGATGTCACTGTGTACGCCCGAACGAGATCCCGCATGAGCAAGATCGACCCCTGGCTGGCGCGCCTGTCGCACCTGCTGCCGCAGCACGCCCTGTCGCGCGTGGTGCATCGTCTGGCGCGCATCGAGTCGCCGCAGCTGCAACCGCTGCTGCGCGCCTTCGTGCGCCGCTTCGGCCTGAACATGGACGAGGCCGCGGAACCGGACCTGACCACCTACCCCAGCTTCAACGCGCTGTTCACCCGCGCCCTGCGCGAGGACGCACGGCCATTGGAGGGGGACGCGAATACCCTGGTCAGCCCGGCCGATTCCCGGGTCAGCGCCGCCGGGCGCATCGAGGGCGGACAGATCTTCCAGGCCAAGGGGCATCACTACACGGTCCGGGAACTGCTGGGCGGGGAGGACGAGCTCGCGGAGGCCTTCCGCCACGGGCACTTCGTGACCCTGTACCTGTCGCCGCGTCACTACCACCGACTGCACATGCCGCTGACCGGCACCCTGACCCACATGATCCATGTGCCCGGACGGCTGTTCTCGGTCGCCCCGCGCATCGTGCGTCACGTGCCGCGGCTGTACGCCCGCAACGAACGCGTGGTGACCTGCTTCGACACCCCGGTGGGGCCGATGGCCATGGCCCTGATCGGCGCCCAGAACGTCGGTTCCATCGAGACCGTCTGGGCCGGCGAGGTCACCCCGCCCCATGGTCGCGAGATCAGTGTGAGCGAGTATCCCGACCGCGAGATCACCCTGGAGCGCGGGATGGAGATGGGACGCTTCAACCTGGGATCGTCAGTCGTGCTGCTACTGCCCGATCACCCACTAAAACTCGCGGAACACCTCACGCCCGAGACCGAAGTCCAGGTTCGCTCGGCGCTCGGCCAGTTCTACTGAGTTTTCAGTACGAAGCACACGCAGACAGGAAGAAGTTCAAGGGCGATTCACAGGAAGACGGGAAATCAGAAGAGTTCTTGAACGCTCACACCCAGCCCCAGTGCCTGGCGCGACGCTGTCGTCCGCAGTTCTCCCCAATGCCCTCGGAGCAAAAACGCCCCGTCTTCCCGCCGACCTGTAAAGGCTTTTCGCTTTGGACCTGGCCCGTCTTCGAGTCTTCGTGCGCGTGGTGGCGAACAAGGCACTTCAGGCCTGGGCCCCGGCCGGCTGATTGAAGTAGGCGGCCTTCCAGCTTTCGTAGTCGGCGACGAGCCGCTCGACATCGGCGGCATCGAACGCGCGCAGCCCGCTCAGCACCAGGTGCTTGCTGCCGTCGGCAACCACCGACTGGTCGATGACCAGTTCGTAGTCCAGGCGAATCTCTCCGCGCTTGCCATTGACCGTCATCACTGCATCCTTCAGACGGGGCTCCGGCACCCCGGCGCTGGCTGCCAGCGGCTCGGGCAGATGAAAACCCATGCGCTCATACATCACCAGTGGGCGCTTGGGGTTCACCATCACGCCGTGCTCTTCCATCAGCGGCACCAGCACGTGCGGGAAGTTCTGGCCGGAAAAGCCGACATAGCTGCGGATCAGCGACTCGATCGCACTGGGCTCGTCGATCACCGCCCCCGAACGCTCGACCTCGATTACGCTCTTGCCACTCTCGTCGGTAATGGCAAAGGCCGCGCCCGGGTTTTCCGGAAAGATCAGCGGCACATTGCCGCCGACCATGCCGGTGAAACGGAAGAGCATGTCCGCGCTCGCGCCGTAGGTGTCCAGCACCAGGGCAAACAGTAGATCCCCCGGGACACAGAAGCGCCGGTTGTCGGCATCGTGGATCGGATTGAAGTCGCCCGCGAGGGTCTTGGCGAAGTCGCTGCCCTGCTCCGGGGTTACGACCAGCTGACCGTCGCGAAGGCGGTAGAAATCCTCAAGGAAGCGGGTATCGGTCACGCGGTCTCCCCGAACGCATCATTTGGTGTGGTTTTCGCACCACTATAGCCCGAAATGCCCCTCGATGGCCTTGATAAAGGCATCGCCGTAGCGTTCCAGCTTGTGCTGCCCGACCCCGGAGATCCCGGCCATCTCGTCATGGGTGCGCGGCGCGGCCGCCACCATCTCCAGCAATGTGGCATCGCTGAAGATCACGTAGGGCGGCACCCCCTGATCCCGCGCCAGCTCGGTACGCAGGCCCCTCAGCGCCTCCCACAGGGAGCGATCCTCGGTGTCCATCGCCGCGACTGTACGGGCCGTATCACGCCGTGCCGGGCTGGCGGTACGTGCCCCCTTCTCCGGACGGGCCGCCTCCTCGCGCAGGTGAATCCCCTCCTCGCCGCGCAGAACCGGGCGACAGGCCGGATCCAGCTTCAGTCCGCCGTAGCCCTCGTCATCCAGGCGCAGCAGCCCACGCGCCAGCAACTGCCGGACCACGCCGCGCCACTGCGCCTTGTCGAGTTCCTTGCCAATACCGAAGGTGCTCAGACGATCGTGTCCCAGACGGGTCAGGCGCTCACTGGCCGAGCCGCGCAGCACGTCGATCACATGCCCGGCGCCGAAGCGCTCGCCGGTTCGATAGATGCAGGACAGGAGCTTTTGCACCGGCACGCTGGCATCCCAGGTCGCCGGCGGCTCCAGGCAGTTGTCGCAGGCCCCGCAGGGTTCCGGCATGTGCTCGTCGAAATATCCCAGCAGGGCCTGGCGGCGACAGCTGGTGATCTCGCAGAAGCCCAGCATGGCCTCCAGCTTCTGCTGTTCGACCCGCTGACGCTCGGCCCCGGCCTGCGACCCCTCCAGCATCTGGCGCAGGGTCACGACATCCTGCAACCCAAAGACCATCCAGGCATTGGCCGGCAGGCCATCGCGGCCGGCGCGGCCGGTCTCCTGATAGTAGCCCTCCAGACTCTTCGGCAGGTTCAGGTGGGCGACGAAGCGCACGTTCGGCTTGTCGATGCCCATGCCGAAGGCGATGGTGGCGACCATCACCACCCCCTCCTCGCGCAGGAAGCGGGTCTGGTTCGCCGCGCGGGTCGCGGCCGGCAGGCCGGCGTGATACGGCAGGGCGGTGACACCCTGCTCCGCCAGCCATTCGGCCACGGCGTCCACCTTCTTGCGTGACAGGCAATACACGATCCCCGCCTCCCCGGCGTGTTCCTCGCGGATGAAGCGCAGCAGCCGATCACGTGCCGAGCCGCCGCGGCCGCCGTCCGCCTGGGCGATGCGGTAACGGATATTGGGCCGGTCGAAGGAACTGACGAAGGCGCGCGCCTGATCGAGGCACAGCCGTTCGCGGATCTCCTGGCGGGTCGGGCCGTCGGCGGTCGCGGTCAGGGCCAGGCGCGGCACCTGTGGAAAACGCTCGGCCAGCACCGCCAGTTGACTGTATTCGGGGCGGAAGTCATGCCCCCACTGCGAGACGCAGTGCGCCTCGTCAATCGCGAACAAGGCGAGGTCGATGCCTTCCAGGCGTTCCAGCATGCCCGAGGCAAACAGCCGCTCTGGCGACATGTACAGGAGATCCAGTTCGCCGGCGTGCAGGGCCGCCAGCACGGAACGCGCCTCGTCCGCCTTCTGGCCGGAGTCCAGGCTGGCCGCGGCCACGCCGTTCTGGCGCAGGGCGGCGACCTGATCCTGCATCAGCGCGATCAGGGGCGAGATCACGATGCCGCAGCCGGATCGAGCCAGCGCCGGGATCTGGTAGCAGAGCGACTTGCCGCCGCCGGTGGGCATCAGCACCACCGCGTCGCCGCCCGCGGTCACATGCTCGACGATCGCCTGCTGCTGGCCGCGAAATTCCGTATAGCCGAAGGTCTCGCGCAGGATCTCCAGTAGCGCCGCCGCCGGAGCGCTTCCCTGCGCTTCTCCAGCTGCAAGACCCGAGGGTTCCAATGGATACACTCCAAACAAGATGACAGGCGGGCAAGACTGCCGAATGCCCGGCACCGCTGCAAGCGACAGGCGTCGGAATCACCCTGCGCCGCCCGCAACCGACACCTTCAAGAAGGCGCTGATTCGGTTTTTTGCGCCTTTCCGCGATAACACCCGCCACGCTAGACTGCCAACCCAGCCCCTCTTCTCCGGAGTCCCAATGCCGACCCCCGTCCGCCTCCTGCCCGTTGTCTGTCTCGCGCTATTGACGCTCGCCGCCTGCTCCGAGGCTCCGGATTCGGACACCGGCGACGCGGCCGCGCAGGCACCCGCCGGCGAGTCGAACGCGGCCTCGGGCTCCACGGCGCAGCTCGACTACAGCCTGCCGCCGGAGGATTTCGCCGCCGACCCCGAGGCCGGCCGCTCGCTGTTCCGGTCCAACTGCATGCAGTGCCACGGGGAGGAGGCGCGCGGCACCGACCAGGGGCCGCCGCTGATCCACCGGATCTACGAACCCTCGCACCACCCGGATATCACCTTCCATCGTGCCGTGGCCCTGGGCGTGCACCAGCACCACTGGGAATTTGGCGAGATGCCTCCGGTGGCCGGCGTATCCGGCGAGGACACCGCCCACATCATCGCGTGGATCCGCCAGGAGCAGCGCGCCGTCGGCATCGACTGATCTCGATGCCCTCCAACGGCAAGGCCGCCATCCGCCAGGTCGTTCACGGTTACCTCGACGCCTGGCTGCGTGAGCGCGACCTCGCGGATGTACTCGAGTGGCACGCACCACAGGTCAGTGGCTTCGGAACCGGAGGCGACGAAGCGGCCTTCACGCCGGAGGACGTGGAGCGCGTCGTCGGACGCGACATCGAACAGGTCCCGGAACCCTTCGACTACGAGATACACCGCGAAGACGTCCGCCTCGTCACGGATGAGGTCGCCCTGGTGATGCTGGTATTCGACATGCTGCTCGACACCCGCGGACAACGGGTGCGACTGAACGGGCTGCGGGCCAGCCTCTTGCTGCACCGGACCGGCGACGGCTGGCGCCTGGAACACCTGCACGGTTCCTTCCCCGCCAGCGTCCACGATGCCGACGAGCCGTACCCGGTCAAGGAGCTGGAGGAACGCGCGCATGTGCTCGAACGCCTGGTCCAGGAGCGAACACACTCCCTGGAGGCGGCCCAGAGACGCCTGGAACGTCTCGCCACCACCGACCCGCTGACGGGCCTGCACAACCGCATGAAGGCGAGCGAGATGCTGGCCGACGAAATCCGGCGGGCCGAACGTCACGGGGGCCTGCTTGGCGCGATCATGATGGATCTGGACCACTTCAAGCCGATCAACGACACCCTGGGGCACGGTCGCGGCGATGCCGTACTCACCCAGGTCGGTCGCGTGATCGCCGCCCGCATCCGCGAAACCGACCGGGCCGCCCGCTGGGGTGGCGAGGAATTCCTCATCCTGTGCCCGCAGGGCGATGTCGTGGCCACGAGCCAACTGGCCGAGGACCTGCGCCGCACCCTTGAGGCCACCGACTTCGAGACCGGGCACGCGCTGACCGCCAGCTTCGGCGTGGCCCAGCTGAACCCGGGCGAGAGCGCGGAGGCCCTGGTCGATCGCGCCGACCGCGCCCTGTACGCTGCCAAAAATGCCGGGCGCAACCAGGTACAGGGCACGTGAACTCGATCCGGCGTCTGCGGGTCGACCTGGAACAGGACCGGGGCGAGGGCTACCGCATCCACCGCTGACCTTCCGCGGACGCAGGGATGAGCCGCTACTGAACGCGCGCCCATGTGCGAATTCCGCCGCGCCTCTCTAAAGTAAGCGACCTACCCAGCCCCGGACTCCCCCATGCGCGGTCATTCCAGCGTGCACGATGCGCCCGACGAGGCGATCAACTGGCGCATCGTTCGCTCCCTGTTCCCCTATCTCGCGGAGTTCCGCGGGCGGCTGTTCCTCGCCCTCGGGCTGATGGGCCTGGCCAAGCTCGCGACCGTGCTGGTCCCGCTGGCACTCAAATACATCGTCGATCACTTCGAGGATTCCGGCACCGACGCGCTGGTGACAGTACCGGTGGCACTGGTGGTGGCCTACGGCCTGTTGCGCTTTGGCGGCACCCTGTTCGGGGAGTTGCGCGACGCGGTCTTCGTGCGGGTGGCCGAGCGCGCCATGCGGCGGGCGGCCCTGCGCGTGTTCGAACATCTGCATCGGCTGGAGCTGAGCTTTCATCTGGCGCGCGAGACCGGCGGCCTGGCCCGGGACATCGAGCGCGGCACCAGCGGTATCAGCTTCCTGCTGCGCTTCATGGTATTCAACATCCTGCCGACCATCATCGAGATCGCGATGGTCGCGGTCATCCTGCTGATCGCGGTGGGCCCGGTATTCACCCTGACGGTGATCATCGCGGTGGCGGCCTACATCGCCTGGTCGGTGTGGATTACCGAGTGGCGCACCCGCTTCGTGCGCGAGGCGAATCAGCGCGACAACGAATCCAACACCCGCGCAATCGACAGCCTGCTGAACTACGAGACGGTGAAGTACTTCGGCAACGAGGGCTTCGAGGCCCGGCGCTACGACGAGGGCCTGGCCACCTGGGAACAGGCGCGCACCAAGAACGTCCTGTCGCTGGTGCTGCTGAACTCGGGGCAGGCCCTGATCATCGCCGGCGCGATCACCGTGATGATGCTGCTGGCCGCCAGCCGCGTGGCCTCGGGGCAGATGTCACTGGGCGACCTGGTCATGGTCAACGCCTACATGATCCAGCTGTTCATGCCGCTGAACTTCCTCGGCTTCGTCTATCGCGAGATCCGCCAGTCGCTGGCGAACATCGAGCGCCTGTTCGGGCTGCTGGAGAAGCCCGTGCAGGTCGAGGACCGGCCGGACGCACCGGATCTCGAGGTCACCAGCGGGCATGTGTGCTTCGAACAGGTCGCCTTCCACTACCAGCCGGAACGGCCGATCCTCGCGGACGTCTCGCTCGACATCCCCGCCGGGCACAAGCTCGCGGTGGTCGGGCCCAGCGGGGCCGGCAAGTCCACGCTCGCCCGGCTGCTGTTCCGCTTCTTTGACGTGACCGGCGGGCGCATCACCATCGACGGACAGGACATCCGCGCGGTGACCCAGCAGAGCCTGCGCCGCGCGATCGGCGTGGTCCCGCAGGACACCGTGCTGTTCAACTCCAGCATTCGCTACAACATCGCCTACGGCGACCCGGAAGCGTCCGAAGAGGCGATCCGGCGCGCGGTCCACCTGGCGCATCTGGACGACTTCATCGAGCGCCTGCCCGACGGCCTGGACACGGTGGTCGGCGAACGCGGGCTCAAGGTCTCCGGCGGCGAGAAGCAACGCATCGCCATCGCCCGCATGCTGTTGAAGGACCCGCCGATCCTGGTGTTCGACGAGGCCACCTCGTCACTGGACTCGGGCTCGGAGAAGGCCATCCTGCAGGCCCTGAACGAGGTCTCGGCGCGGCGCACCACGCTGGTCATTGCCCACCGCCTGTCCACCGTGAAGGACGCCGAACAGATCGTGGTGCTGGACCAGGGCCGCGTGGTCGAACGCGGCACCCATCGCGAACTCCTCGCCAGGAACGGCGCCTACGCCCGCCTGTGGCAACACCAGCAGGAACACGAACCCACCACCGCCAACGCAAGCCCGAACGCCGGGGACTAAACCCTTGTTCACCACGGAGGGGTCAGAGAAAACAGGGAAGTAGGAGTGAGATACGGGTATTGATTGCAGCCTGGGTTACTGCCGGTTAACCGCCGCTGGTTCGTGCGCTTGGCGGCACCCCGCACCCTTGACGGATCGTTCAAATCAGAGCCTTTCGAATTTCTCCGTGTCCTCCGTGCTGAATACGCCCTTGAGTTCCTTCATGTCTTCGTGCGCTTCGTGGTGAACCGAGAAGTGAATCAGTCCGGGTCGACGCGGCCGCGCAGGGCCTTCTTGCGGCCGCGCTGGGTCTTGCCCTCCAGGCGGCGCAGCTTGGATGCGCGCGTCGGCCGCGTGGCCTTGCGGGCCTTGATCGGGCGGCCGGCCTCGCGCAGCAGCTCCGCCAGGCGTTCGAGCGCGTCCTCGCGATTGGCCTCCTGGGTACGGTACTGCTGCGCCTTGATGACGATCACGCCCTCCTTGCTGATGCGCTGATCGCGGCGGCGCAGCAGGCGTTCCTTGTAGACATCGGGCAGGCCGGAGGCGCGGATATCGAAGCGCAGGTGAATGGCCGAAGCGACCTTGTTGACGTTCTGGCCGCCAGCCCCCTGGGCACGGATCGGAATCAGCTCGATCTCGTGCTCGGGGACGCTCACGCTGTTGGAGATTTGCAGCATCGCGGGATCAGCGAAACTCGCCGCCACGGATACGATTTTCGTCGTCCAGATCCGCGAAGAACCGGCTGTGATCGGTGCGGTATTCCTGGGTCACGATGTCGCCGGGCAGCACCAGCATCACGTCGGGGTAGACGCGCCCGAATTCCGCGGGTGTCGGGCGGCTCTCGAGAAAATGCAGGAACGGGTTCATCTGCTCGACCGTGCCCGGACGCGGCTCGGGCCCGTCACCCCGGGTCTCGGTCTTGTGCACCGAACAGGCACCAACGCCCAGCGCCAGCACTACAACCACAAGGGCCGGGGTCCATCGGAAATTCAACGCCATGCGAACCTCCTGTGCAGGCAAGATGCAACGTCATTGCGAGGCGCGGAAGGCGCCGCAGCAACTTCCAGAAGCTCGCACCCCAGCTAGATCCGATGGCCCACGGGAGATTGCTTCGTCGCTTCGCTCCTCGCAATGACGGGCCAATGTCCCGCGCGCCGAGGGAGTAATTAGGAGCGCGGAGGTTACTCCGTCGGCTGTCCGTGCTCGCGGGTCGACTGGAAGCGGATCTCCGGCCACTTCTCCTGCGCCATCTGCAGGTTGACCCGGGTCGGGGCGATATAGACCAGATCGCCGCCGTGGTCGATGGCCAGGTTGGTCGCCGCCTTCTCCTTGAACTCGTCGAATTTCTTCGGATCATCGCTTTCGACCCAGCGCGCCGTCTGGACGTTCACGTTCTCGAACTGTGCCTCCACCTTGTACTCGGTGCGCAGTCGCTCGGCGACTACCTCGAACTGCAGCACGCCGACCGCCCCCAGGATCAGGTCGTTGTTGGTCAACGGGCGATAGAGCTGGGTTGCGCCCTCCTCGCACAGCTCCTGCAGCCCCTTGGCGAGCTGCTTCATCTTCAGCGGGTCCTTCAACTGCGCGCGGCGGAACAGCTCCGGGGCGAAGTTCGGCACGCCGGTGAAGGTGAGGTCCTCGCCCTGGGTGAAGGTATCCCCGATGCGGATGGTGCCGTGGTTGTGGATGCCGATGATGTCGCCGGGATAGGCGGTCTCCACATGCTCGCGGTCGGAGGCCAGGAAGGTCAGCGCGTCCGGGATCTTCACGTCGCGCCCGATGCGCACGTGGCGCAGCTTGGCGCCCTTGTCGAAGGTGCCCGAGCAGATGCGCATGAACGCGATGCGGTCGCGGTGGTTCGGATCCATGTTCGCCTGGATCTTGAACACGAATCCGGTGAACTTCTCCTCGGTCGGCTCTACCTTGCGCGAGTGGGTCGGCCGCGGCAGCGGGCCGGGAGCGTACTCGACGAAGTCGTCCAGCAGCTCCTCGATCCCGAAGTTGTTGATCGCCGAGCCGAAAAACACCGGGGTCTGCGCACCGCTCAGGTAGGCCTCCGGGTCAAATGCGTGCGAGGCGCCCTGCACCAGTTCCAGTTCCTCGCGCAGCTCCCCGGCCTGCGGCCCCAGCACCTCGTCCAGGCGCGGGTTGTCCAGGCCCTCGATGATCTCGCCGGTGGACTTCTTGCCGCCCTCTTCGGGGTCGTACAGATGCACCGCGTCGCGGCGGAGGTGATAGACGCCACGGAAGCGCTTTCCCGAGCCGATCGGCCAGGTGATCGGGGCGCACTGGATCTTCAACACCTCCTCGACCTCGTCCAGCAACTCGATCGGATCGCGGCCCTCGCGGTCCATCTTGTTCACGAAGGTCATGATCGGCGTATCGCGCAGCCGGCAGACCTCCATCAGCTTGATGGTCCGTTCCTCGACACCCTTGGCGGCGTCGATCACCATCAGCGCGGAGTCCACTGCGGTCAGCGTGCGATAGGTGTCCTCGGAGAAGTCCGCGTGTCCCGGGGTGTCCAGCAGGTTCACCATGCGGCCCTTGTACGGGTACTGCATGACGGAAGAGGTGACCGAGATGCCACGCGATTTCTCCATCTCCATCCAGTCGGAGGTGGCATGGCGCGCTGACTTGCGCCCCTTGACCGTACCGGCGAGCTGGATCGCGCCGCCGTACAGCAGGAGCTTTTCGGTCATGGTGGTCTTGCCTGCGTCCGGGTGCGAAATGATCGCGAAGGTCCGGCGTCGGCGGGTTTCCTCGATAAAGGACATGAATACGGGCCGCTTGAATCAAGCCCGTCAGTTTAACGCGAAAGCGCGGGTCCGGTTCATCTTTCCGGGTGCCCAACATGCAAACGGCCCCGAAAAACGGGGCCGTTTGCATGGGTTCCGGCGCTGCCCGATCAGCGCGCCGAGGCTGCCTGAAGCGCGGCGTTCTGTTCCTTGAGGCGCCCCTGGGCAGTCACCAGGTCACGGTTGTTCATGCGGGTCTCCAACGAGGCCAGGCGTTCCCGGTCGTCCGCCATGCTGTACCAGACATGTGCCTGCACCAGATCACGTTCGACCCCGCGACCGTTCTGGTGCAGGCGACCCAGCCCGATCTGGGCATGCCGGTAGCCCTGCTCCGCTGCAGCGGTATACCAGCGCGCGGCGGCGGCCGGATCACGCGAGGTGCCCTGACCATTCTCGTGCATCAGCCCCACATAATACTGCGCGGCAGGCAGTCCCTGATCTGCCGCCTTGCCCAACCACTCGAGTGCAGCGGTCGGATCCTGCTCGCCATTGGCCAGATGGCTGCCCAGCCAGTACTGGGCATCGGCATGACCCAGTTCCGCCGCGCGTGAGTAATGTTCGTGACTGCGTTCGGCGTCGGCCGCGGTGCCCTTGCCGGTCGCGAAGAGGTAACCCAGATAGTAATGCGCACTGGCGTGGTCGGCATCCGCAGCGCGAGCAAACCAGCGCAGGGCCTGATCGTAATCCACCGCCGTGCCGCGCCCGGCGTAGTTCGCCATGCCCACGTCGAACATCGCCGCCGTATTGCCCTTCTGTGCGTTGCTTTCACGGATCTCGTACCAGACTTCCAGCAGCTCCTGCTGGCGCTCGGCCTCGTCGTAGCCGAAGGCCTGCTGGGCATGGGCAAGCCCTCCGGTAGCCAGGAGCGGCAGCGCCAGAGGGAGCGAAACAAACAATGCACGTAGGGATCGGGACATGGGTTACCTCATCCGGAGTCGGGGCCAATACCGAGTTCGATCATAGACCCGGGGGGTGACCGTCACAACGCGGAGGTCCCGGGACGAGAACCCAAGGCGGCAAAACCCGACCGGGTTACGGATTTTGCACCCGACGCTGTGACTGACTTCACACTCCGGCGCCGAACCGACACATCATGCCCCGGCGGGTGCGGCGCAGCGACGCGTCAGCACCCAGGCATCCTCGCGGCCGCTGGGGAGCGGGTAATAGCGCGGACGGGTACCGATATGCTCAAAGCCCTCGGAGCGGTAGAGCTGCACCGCCGCCACATTGGATGGGCGCACCTCGAGGAACAACGCCTCTGCATCCTGACTGCACACATAGTCAAACAGGCGACGGACCATGAAACGGCCAAGCCCGTTGCCCTGCCAGCGCGGGTCCACCGTAAGGTTGAGCAGGTGGGCCTCGCCGGCGGCCACCGTCAGCACACTATGCCCCACCTGGCGACCATCCACCGCCAGCACCCAGCAGTCGTAACCCACCCGAAGGCAGTCCTCGAAGATGCGGGCGGTCCAGGGGTACACATAGGCCTCGCGCTCCACGCGCATCACGCCTTCCACATCGGCCACCTGCATGCGGCGCAACTCGGGCTGGACGCGGGGTTCGGCACTCATGACGCAGGCTTCTCCAGCAGCAGTGAAGGAAAGGACGGGGCGAGGTGTCGTTGGTTCGGAACCCGGCGACTCGGCCAAGGTTCCCAATCCCTCAATCAGTGAGCGGTTCTGACAGACAGGTCCGGGCGCGCTGCAGGTCCTGCCAGGCACGGGCCTTGTCACCCGGCTTGCGCAGCAGGTAGGCCGGATGGTAGGTCACGATCAGAGGAACGCCCTGGTAGCGCTGCTCCGTGCCACGCAGCCGACCGAGAGGCTCGTCCGTCGCCAGCAAGGCGTGGGCCGCTACACGCCCCAGCGCCACAATAACCTCTGGCTGGATCAGTTCGATCTGGCGATCGAGAAACCCGCGGCAGGCCGCGGACTCCTGGGGTTTCGGGTCACGGTTTCCGGGCGGGCGGCACTTCAGCAGATTGGCGATGAAGACATCGCGGCTCCGGTCCAGGCCCAGCGCCAGCAGCATGTTGTCCAGCAGCTGCCCCGCACGACCCACGAAGGGCTCGCCACGGCGGTCCTCTTCCGCACCCGGGGCCTCGCCGACGAACAGCCAGCGCGCGCGCGGGTCGCCCACCCCGAACACGGTCTGCGTGCGTTCGCGGGCCAGCTCGACGCAGGCATGGCAGCCGCGCACCCGCGCCTCCAGGGCCTCCCAGTCCAGGGTACCAACTGCGGCGCCCGGCGCCCCGGCATCCACGACCTCGGCGCGCTCGCCCGCCACAAGGGCGGATTCCGCCGGAGGCGCCGCGGCCTCGGTCTTGTCCTCCAGCGCGATGCGCGAGCGCCACACCGGAATGCCCATATCCGCGAGGATGCGGCGCTGGCGCACCGACAGCAACACGCGGCTACTCCCCCGACGGCGCCCGGCGACGATGCCGGCGCCAGCGCTCCAGGGTCAGCAACGGTCCGGACAGGGCATAGATGACGAAGGCCGCCAGCAGGACCTTGGGTGGATCCAGGGCCAGCAGCATCAGCGCCAGCACCACCCCGACAATCGCCAGGAAAGGCACCCGGTGCTTGAAGTCCATGTCCTTGAAACTGAAGTAGGTCAGGTTGCTGACCATCGCCGCCCCGGCGAGCACGGTGACCACCAGGATGCCCACCAGATAGGGGTCGGCCAGCTCCGCCGGGATGCCCCAGTCCTCCAGCACCCAGACCATGCCCACCAGGATCGCGGCGCTGGCGGGGCTTGGCAGCCCCTGGAAAAAGCGCTTGTCGCTGACCGCGAGCCGGCTGTTGAAGCGCGCCAGCCGTAGCGCCGCGGCGGTGGCAAAGAAGAACGCCGCCACCCACCCGAAGTTGCCAAGGTCGTGCAGTTGCCAGAGGTAGACCACCAGCGCCGGGGCCACACCGAAGGACACCAGATCCGACAGCGAGTCGTACTGCGCGCCGAACTCGCTCTGAGTGTCGGTCATGCGCGCGACGCGGCCATCCAGGGTGTCCAGCACCATGGCCACGAAAATCGCGATGGCGGCGGTGATGTATTCGCCGTTGATTGCGGACACGATGGCGAAGAATCCGGAGAACAGCACCCCGGTGGTGAACAGGTTGGGCAGCAGATACACCCCGCGCCGGCGCCGGCGATGGGGCGGCTGATCGTCGGCGACGGTATCCTCGCCCTCGATGTAGTCCGGCTCGGGATCCGTCCGTCGGTCGCCTTCGTCCCCTGTACTCATTGCAGCACCTCCGCCGCGCTCTCGTCGTCCCCGGTCGCCTCGGATTCGGGTAACCCGCCGAGCAAGGCCGAACCCGCCAGGACCCGCTGACCCGGCTCGACCATCACCTGCGCGCCGACCGGCAGCCAGACCTCGAAGGTACCACCAAAGCCGGCGAACCCCATGCGCTTGCCGCGTCCCAGGCGGTTGCCGGGGACGTTGTTCTGCATGCGCACCATGCGGGGCCAGTGATCGACGCTGAGCGCCAGGGTCAGCCGGGCGCCCTCGTCGGTCTCCAGCGCATAGGCCAGACGCCCCTCCAGCTGGGCATCCGTCACCTCGTCGGTCTCCTTGCCGGGCCAGACCCGTTCGCGAATCTCGGCCTCCTGCGGGGCGTGCACGTTGTATTCGCCCAGGCGGCGCTGACGCAGGCGGATGCAGACCGCCGGCTTTTTCGTAAACGGATCCCGGGTCTCGGTAATCGACTCGATCGTGCCATCGGCCGGGGCGATCACGCCCAGGGCCGGTGCCGGGGCCTTGCGCCGCACGTTCCGGAACAGCCCCATCAGGGCCACGGTGAGGATCACCATGAACAGGCCCAGCTCCGCCTCCCCGACCAGCAGCGTAATCACCGTCATCCACGCGGCGATGATGACGAACAGACGGCCTTCGGGAGCTAGCGGAAACAGCATCGGGTGCTCGGGAGAGAGGACGCCCTGCGACAGACCGGAATGTCCATCGCAGGGCCTCGCATCAGTTGCGGGACTTGTCGACCAGCTGGTTGGCCGTGATCCACGGCATCATGGAGCGCAGACGCTCGCCGACCTGTTCGATCTCGTGGGCGGCGTTCAGGCGGCGGTTGGCGGTCATCGACGGGTAGTTCATCGCGCCTTCCAGGATGAACTGCTTGGCGTACTCGCCATTCTGGATGTTGCGCAGGGCCTCGCGCATGGCCCAGCGCGACTCTTCGTTGATCACCTTCGGGCCGGTCACGTACTCGCCATATTCGGCATTGTTGGAGATCGAGTAGTTCATGTTGGCGATGCCGCCCTCGTACATCAGGTCGACGATCAGCTTGAGCTCGTGCAGGCACTCGAAGTAGGCCATCTCCGGTGCATACCCCGCCTCGGTCAGGGTCTCGAAGCCCGCCTTGACCAGTTCCACGGCACCCCCACACAGCACGGCCTGCTCGCCGAACAGGTCGGTCTCGGTCTCGTCCTTGAAGGTGGTCTCGATGATGCCAGTACGCCCGCCGCCGATCGCCGAGGCGTAGGACATCGCGATATCGCGCGCCTTGCCGGAGGCGTCCTGCTGGATCGCGATCAGATCGGGGATGCCGCCGCCGCGCACGAACTCGGAACGCACGGTGTGGCCCGGGGCCTTGGGCGCGATCATGATCACGTCCAGGTCCTCGCGCGGCTCGATCTGGTTGTAGTGGATCGCGAAGCCGTGGGCAAAGGCCAGCGTCGCGCCCTGCTTCAGGTTCGGCTCCAGCACGTCGCGGTACAGCGCGGCCTGGTACTCGTCCGGGGCCAGCACCATGATCAGGTCGGCGCCGGCGGTCGCGGCATCGACATCGGCCACCGTCAGGCCGGCCTCTTCGGCCTTGGCGCGCGAGCCGGAGCCTTCGCGCAGACCCACGGTCACGTCCACACCGGAGTCCTTCAGGTTGTTCGCATGGGCGTGGCCCTGCGAACCGTAGCCAATAATGGCCACCTTCATGCCCTTGATGATGGAGAGATCGGCGTCTTTGTCGTAATAGAGATTCATCGCAATTTCCTTGATATCAGCCCCCAGCGGGGCCCATGGCAAACAAACGGGCCCCGCCCCCGCAACCGGGGGCGGGGCCCGGGGATTCAGATTTGCAGGGCGACGTCGCCCCGGGCGATGCCCATCACGCCGGAGCGTACGACCTCCAGGACGGTAAACGCGTCGAGGGCCACGAGGAAGGCGTCCAGCTTGGAGCCCTCGCCGGTGATCTCGATCACGTAGCTGTCGTGGGCCACGTCGATGATCCGGCCGCGGAAGATATCCGCCAGGCGTTTGACCTCCTCGCGCTCGGCGGCCTCCGGCACACGCACCTTGACCAGCGCCATCTCGCGCTCGATGTGCGGATAGGCGGTCATGTCCAGCAGCTTGATCACGTCGATCAGCTTGTTCAGCTGCTTGGTGATCTGCTCGACGATCTCGTCGGAACCGCTGGTGACGATGGTCATGCGCGACAGCGACGGGTCGTCGGTCGGCGCGACGGTCAGTGATTCGATGTTGTAACCACGCGCGGAGAACAGTCCGGCCACCCGCGAGAGGGCACCGGATTCGTTTTCCAGCAGGACACTAATGATATGACGCATACGGCTCTTCCCTGTACCCGGCTCAGACCAGGATCATTTCGTTCTGGCCGGCACCGGCCGGGATCATCGGATACACGTTCTCGGACTGGTCGGTAATGAAGTCCATGAACACCAGGCGGTCCTTCTGCGCCAGGGCCTCGCGGATCGCGCCCTCGACGTCGCCCGGCTGGGTGATCTGGATACCGACGTGGCCATAGGCCTCGGCCAGCTTCACGAAGTCCGGCAGCGCATCCATGTAGGACATGGCGTAGCGGCCCTGATAGAAGAACTCCTGCCACTGCCGGACCATGCCCAGGTAGCGGTTGTTCAGGTTCAGGATCTTCAGCGGCAGCTGGTACTGGAAGCAGGTCGACAGCTCCTGGATGCACATCTGGATGCTGGCCTCGCCGGTAATGCAGCCCACCGTCGCCTCCGGATGCGCGAACTGCACGCCCATCGCAAACGGCAGACCCACGCCCATCGTGCCCAGGCCACCAGAGTTGATCCAGCGATTGGGCTTGTCGAAGCGATAGAACTGCGCCGCCCACATCTGGTGCTGGCCGACATCGGAGGTCACGTAGGCATCGCCCTCGGTCAGCTCCCAGAACTTCTGCACCACGTACTGCGGCTTGATCAGCCCAGAGGTCTGGTCGTACTTCAGGCAGTCCTGCGCCTGCCATTCCGCGATCTGTTTCCACCAGGTGGCCAGGGCCTCGGCGTCCGGCTTGCTGCCGGCCTCGTTCAGGCCCTTGATCAGTTCGCGCAGCACCGGCTCCACCTCGCCGACGATCGGCACATCCACCTTCACGTTCTTGGAGATGGAGGACGGATCGACGTCCACATGCACGATCTTCGCATGCGGACAGAACTTCTCGATGTTGCCGGTCACGCGGTCATCGAAGCGCGCGCCAATGGCGATCAGCACATCCGCGTGGTGCATGGCCATGTTGGCCTCGTAGGTGCCGTGCATGCCCAGCATGCCCAAGAACTGCTTGTCCGACGCCGGATAGCCACCCAGCCCCATCAGGGTGTTGGTGATCGGATAGCCGAGCTGGCGGGTGAACTCGGTCAGGGCCTCGGAGCCACGCCCCAGGATCACGCCGCCGCCGGTGTAGATCATCGGCTGCTTGGCCGACAGGATCAGGTCCACCGCCTTGCGGATCTGGCCGGTATGTCCCTTCGTGGTCGGGTTGTAGGAGCGCATGTGGATGCTCTCCGGGTACTCGAACACGCAGGTATCGGCCGTCACGTCCTTCGGGATATCGACCACCACCGGGCCGGGGCGCCCGGTGGTCGCCACGTAGAAGGCCTTCTTGATCGTGGTCGCCAGGTCCTTCACGTCCTTGACCAGGAAGTTGTGCTTCACGCAGGGACGCGTGATCCCCACGGTATCCACTTCCTGGAAGGCGTCGTTGCCGATCATGCTGGTCGGCACCTGCCCGGTGAACACCACCAGCGGCACCGAATCCATGTAGGCATCGGCAATCCCGGTAATCGCGTTGGTCGCGCCGGGGCCCGAGGTGACCAGGGCCACGCCCGGCTTGTCGGAGGACTTGGCATAGCCCTCGGCCGCGTGCACCGCACCCTGCTCGTGGCGCACCAGCACGTGGGAGACCTTGTCCTGCCGGTACAGCGCATCATAGATGTGCAGTACCGCACCACCGGGATACCCGAATACGACTTCGACGCCCTCGGCCTGGAGGCTGCGACAGAAGATTTCGGCGCCGGTGATGGCGGTGGCGGAGCTTGCGGACTCGGACATGGTGGTCGACTTCCTTACCGGGGGCTTGTGCACGATCGTCGGGCGATCACGCACCACAAATCAAAATAGCCCACCATCCTAATATGAAATCGCCCCCATTTCACGCCATAAAGCGGATGGGCACGCGCCGGTCCTCGCGGGGAACCAGCGACGTAGCCATCGGCACACGGGGCTAACCGACCCCGCCGCCCTGCCCGCTCCCACGAGATTGCCAGGCCCCCTGCGGGGCCTCGCAATGACGGGGGCAACAAGCACCGTCATCGCGAGGCGCGAAGCGCCGTGGCACAAAAGCGCGGAGCGCGTTGAACGGCCGCAGGCCGGCCCGCAGGGCGAGCGCAGCGAGTAATCTCCGCGGGCGGCCCCGGCGCCGGACCGAGCCGACACCGTAGGTCAGCTGTGCTCGCCCCCGGCCTGCGCGGTGGGCAACTCGGCAAAATGCTCGCGGGCCCGCGCCACCAGCTGCGGTGGCAGGCCGTTCTTCTCGGCAATGGTCAACCCGAAGGAGACCCCCGGCTCGCCGATCAGCAACCGATAGGTGGGCGACAGGGTCTCCGCGTCGAACTGCATCGAGGCATTCACGATGCCCGCATGCTGCGCCGCGTAGTCCTTCAGCGGTGCCAGATGGGTATTCACAATCCCGCGCGTACCGCGGGCGCGCAGCTCGTCCAGCATCGCCATGGCGAGGGCTGCACCTTCGTCGGGGTCGGTACCGGTACCCAGCTCGTCCAGCAGGATCAGGCTCTCGGAGCCAGCATGGTCGAGGATCCGCTTGAGCACCTCCACATGCCCGGCGAAGGTCGACAGATGGTGGAACAGGCTCTGGTGGTCACCGACATCGACCATGACCCGATCAAAACGACCGATGCGACAGTCCTGCTCGGCCGGGATATGCAGCCCGCACCAGGCCATGGTGACCAGCAGGCCCAGGGTCTTCAGCGCGACTGTCTTGCCGCCGGTGTTCGGGCCGGTAATCAGCAACAGCGGCTGCTCGCCATCCAGACGAATCGACAGGGGAACCGGCTGCGGGCCGTTCCCCTCGGCGAACTGCAACAGCAGCAGCGGGTGGTAGGCCTCGATCAGCTCCACGCCGGCCTCGGGCTCCAGCCTCGGGGCATGGGCATTCATCTGCGCCGAAAGCTGTGCGGCGGCCGAGGCCAGATCAATCCAGGTCAGCGCGGTCAGCATCAGATCCAGGGGCTCGCCATGCTGGCGCACCCCATCGGTCAGCTCGCGCAACAGACGCTGCTGTTCGGTGTTGATCTGACTGTTGACCGTATCGAGCTGGTTGTTCAACGGGACCGCCTCGATCGGCTCCACGATCTGGTCACGCCCACCCATCGCGGTGCCCCGACGCACACCCTTGACCGCCCCGGCCGCGTCGCCGCGCAGCACCATGACTGCGCGCTCCTGGTGCCACTGCACCTTCAGCGCATCCTCGCCCTTCTGCGCCAAATCGGAGTCCGCCAGGCGCTTTTTCACCACCGCCTCGACCTCGTCACGCAGCCGCCCGCGCTGCCCGAAGGCCTCGACCAGCTCGGCGCTGGCGTCTTCGCGCAGCGAGCCGCCGGGGTTGAGGCAGGCAGCCAGGCGCTCTTCCAGCGCCTCGGGTGGGTACAGCTTGTTCAGGTCCGCCGGATAGATCTCCGGGGTGTCGGCCAACCGATCCGCCAGTTCACGGGCCTGGCGCATGATGACCTGCAGGTTGTGCAGCGCCTGCACTGGCAGGGCCGCGCCGGGGTTGGCCGCCTGGCGCAGCGCGGCACGCACATCCGGCAGCTGGCCCAGCCGCGGCAGCGTGCCGGCATCCAGACGCTGGCGTGCGACGGTCACCGCCTTTTGCAACGCCCGCGCCGCATCCAGGTTCGGCGCCGGTTCCAGCCCGCGCGCGGCATCCGCGCCGTAGGGCGTGGCAGTCAGGCGCTCCAGCAGACGCTGGATCGCGGGGAATTCGAGGGCCTTCAGATCAACCTGCATGGCATACCCTTGTGTATGAAATCTCCACCACCGCAGAGGCTCCGGAACCCTTGTAGGAGCCGGCTTGCCGGCGAAGCCCCTGCCAAAGTCGGACGCGGGCAGGGGCTTCGCGTGCAAGCACGCTCCTACAAGGCGTTATTCCTCCTCGGCCTTCTTGAACATGCCGAGATAGGCCTTCTTGTCCATCATCGGCTCGCGCATCACCGCCAGCATGTCGTCCAGATGCTCCGGCGTGCTCATGCCGACCAGCGAGGTGCCCAGACCCGGCGTGGAGCGGTTGAACTGCAACGCGCGCTGCGCCGGGTTGGGCAGGCTCGCCAGTTGCTGCTCGACCACCTCCACCGACTGCTTCGCCAGATGCCCCTTCAGCATGGAATGCGAGGCGATCATGTACACCTCCAGCTGGTGCGCGGCCTGCAGCGGGCTCGCCACATTGCCCTGCCCGGTCGCGGTGTTGAAGCGGGTAAAGCCTTCCAGCATCACCTGGTTGAACGGCAGCATGGCGATCTTGAAGTGGTGCCGCGCATGGTCGTCGCCGGTCACCGTCTGCGCGGCGCGTTCGGCCAGGCCCTGCATGGAGGTGAGCGACTGGAACACCGCCGCGTCGGTCTCCTCGCGGAAGCCCTCGAAGGTGGAGATGCCGTAGGTGCGGATCTTCTTTTCGAGTACCGCCCGCTCCAGCATCTCGAACACCGGCTCCAGCTTGCGGTTGGTCGGCTCCTTGCCGATCTCGTGGATGTGCACTTCGGGCTGATCGATCAGGAACGCGTCCAGCGTCTCCACCCCCATCAGCGAGCGCGACAGCTCCATCTGGTAGTGGAGGTATTCCGGCGTCAGCAGATGCGCGCCCTTGGCCAGATCATCCTTCGTGCCCATGCCCTGGGCCTCGATCTCGCGCTGGAACCAGGCCTCCATATCGTCCGGAGGCCCACCGCGCAGGGTCAGGAAGCCGCCCTTCGAGATCAGGAACATCGCCTCGCGCGGAACCCCGGCCTCCAGCGCGGTACGCACGCCGGCCCCCACCGCGGCCAGCGACCGGCCGTAGCGGTAGTGCGCGCCGGTATCGACCACGTTGACGCCCTCGGCCAGGCCACGCGCAACGATCGCGGAGATCTGCGCGTCGACCTCGGCGGTGGCTGCCCCGCCGAAGGTGCCGATCCCGAGGCTCGACAGGCGCATCTTCGCGCGCGAGAACTCGCTGTAATGCCCCTCGGCGGCCTTGCCCTCGGACACGAACTGCTCTGCGTAACGACGCGTCGCCTTGGCATTGGCGTATCCGGGTATCAGTTTCTGCACGGGCTGCATGCGTCTCCTCGATTGGTCGCGGGCCCCGGGTGACGGACTCCGGGAAGCCCCGAACCCTCACCCACCCGATGAGGGGGAGAATCGTACGTCAGCGGACGGGATTTGCGAAAACCCGCAACGCGAGCGGGCCACTACCGGCGGCATTGTACGGCCGCACAAACAGCCGCGCCCTGGCATGTGCCAGGGCGCGGGGCAGAGGCCGACCCGAGCCGGAAGCCGGGGGCGGCAGAGGAAAGCAGCAGAGGCTACAGGCCCGGGGCCGAATGCCGATAGCGGCGGAAGGCCCCCAGCATCACGAGCCCAAGCCCGATCAACCAGACCGGCCCAGGGAGCGGGACCTCGGTCGTGGTCGTGAACCGTCCGCTGAGATAGAGCTCCTCGAAGCCATTGTTCAGGTCATCCAAGAAGAAATCGATCCCGAACAGATAGCCTTCGCCGGAGAACAGGCCGAGATCCATGGTCGGGGCAAACACGATGTAGTCCAGCTTGCCGCTGCCCTTGTTGGCATCGGCCTCGTACACCTCGCCCGAATCGCCAATCACCTCGACCTCGCCGGGCGAGAGAACCGGGCCGCCATTGCCGTCGTCGAAGATCCAGCGAGCCACGCGTTCCCCGGTGACGGGGTCGTAGATAAAGACCTCGGCCTGGACCCACAGATCGGGGGCTGAGCCTGTCTGGTTGTGGTCGAAGATGAACGTGGGGATTGTGGCCCCCGGGTTGATCGCATCCAGGTACGCCAGGAGGTTGTCCACCAGCACAGGCCCGTTGGCCTGGGTGCCCAGCCCCCAGTCACCAGTGAAGTCGGTCGTACCGCCACCCGGCAAGGGCATGGGGTCCTCGAAATTGTAGCTGCCGCCGGGCCCGATACCCTGGTTATCCGCGCCACCAGCACCCGTGCCCACAATCAGATCCAGCGTGCCGGTGCCCTGCCCGGTAAACTGGTCATTGGACAGGAAACCCCACTGGTTCAGCAACGAGCCGGAGTAAGAATAGAAATCGTTGTACTGAATGGCGACCGGGATCCCGTCATAGGTCGCGTCGACGTCCGGAAGCTCGATAATGGCCGCGTTCGCCACCGAGCCTGCGAGCATTACGCCCGCTAGCACCACCACCTGCTTACTCCACCACTTGCGCATCACACTCACCTCCGGGTCCCGGCCTTTTGACCGCTCAGGGCGCCTTTCGCCCTCTCGAGCAACTACGAAGCAAGACACGCGCCAAAGCCGCTACATCCCTGTTTTATCGTGAGTTTTTCGCAAGTCCGATTCACCGCGAAGGGCCTCGTGTAAACCATACCGACACTTTTCTGGAAATCGGCCCGAAACCCCGTCGGAAAGCTTTACACCCGATGAGCGCCCCAGGAGACACGGAGCCGCAATCCAGGCTCGGTATCGTCTGTGCCCGCAGTCACGGGCCGGTGATGGTTCAGCGTCTCTCCACTACCCGCGCAACAGCGGGTGTGTATGGAAAAGCCGCTCCAGGCGCTCCTCGAGTTCGGGACGCACGGGGCCGGAACGATCGGCGTCCAGGCGGGAGACGAACAGGTTCGCGTACCACGCCTCTTCCTCGTCCATGTCCCAGTCGACCTCGCGGAGCAAGGCCTGGCCGGCCGCGGGGATCGCGGCGGGCAGGTCGCGCCCGGTGAGCAGGGCCCAGACGCCGGTCCAGCAGCGGGCGAGCGCGAGGGGGTGATAACCGCCACCGCCGAGGACCAGCAGCTTCGGCGTGCCATCCACATGGCGCGGGCTGGTCTCGATCACGTCGTCGATGCAGGCGAGGAAGCACTGGGTGGAGATGCCGAACTTGCCCAGCGGATCCGGCAGCAGGGCATCGGTGCCGGCCTGGACGACAATCACGTCCGACCGCCAGCGATCAAGCACCGCGCCCCAGACCCGGGTGAAGGCGGCGCGGAATTCGCTGTCGTTGGTCTCCTTCGGCAGCGGCACGTTCACGGCGTTGCCGAGCGGACCGGTGTCCTCGATGCGGCCGCCCTCGAAGGGATAGCCGTATTCGGTGTCCATGTGCAGGGAGACGGTGATGACATCCGGGTCATCGATGAACGCTGCCTCGACGCCGTCGCCGTGGTGGGCATCGATGTCGAGATAGAGCACACGCTGACCGGCCTGGCGCAGGCGCAGGATCGCGAGCGCGGGGTCGTTGAAGTAGCAGAAACCGCGCGCCTGGTCGGGGGCGGCGTGGTGCATGCCGCCAGCCGGATTAAAGGCCATCTGCCCGCCCAGCACGACCTCGGCGCCCTGGATGGAGCCGAAGGTGGCAGTGGCCGGGGTGGCGAAGAAGCCGGCGAAGAACGGGTTTTCGAAGTTGCCGATGTTGTGGCGGTCGCGGTAGCGCTGGAAGACCTTGCCCAGCGCCTCGGCGCGCTGCATCGCGGAGACATACTCGCGGGTGTGGAACCATTCGAGCTCGGCCGGCTGCGCACGGCGCGTGACGGCCATCTCCCCGGGGGTGATCGCGTCATAGGCCTCGATCAGGTCAATGGTCAGCGAGACGCGCGGGATACCGAGGGGATGGTTGTCGCCGTAGCTGTGCCCGCGATAGCGCGGCGCATGCAGCAGGGTCGCGTGGCGCCGGGCCGGAGCGCGCTCCGACCCCGGGGCTGTGGCGTCCTGATCGATGGCTTCGGGGGTGGCATTCACTGGCGCAGCCTCAGGTAGATCTCGGGCAGACGGCGCGGCAGCTCGTCCACGTGGTCGATGATGGTGTAGTGCCCGGGGCCGAAGATGGCCGGCAGGTACTCGGACCCGGACGGGTCCAGGGTGATGCAGAAGGGGTGAATACCGGCATCCACCGCCTCCTTCATCGCCATGCGGGTGTCTTCGTGCAGATAGCGCTGGTCACCGCCGTCGTCATAGTCGGCCGGGCGCCCGTCGGTGAGGATCAGCAACAGGCGGCGCTGGCTGGAGTTGCGCTTGAACGCCTCCAGCGAGTGACGGATGCCCGCCCCCATGCGCGAGGCCAGGCGCCCGGACACCCCGGCGATGCGGGCGCGCACGGTGTCGTTCAAGTCCTCGTTGAAATCCTTCAACCAGTAGTAATTGACCTGGTCACGCTGCTTGGAGGCAAAGCCGGCGAGCGCATAGGGGTCGCCGACCTTCTCGATGGCCTCGGCGAACAGCATCATCCCCTCGCGCACGCGGTCGACAATCTTGCCCTGCCCACTCGGGTGGCGCGCCATGATGGAGGTGGACATGTCCGCCAGCATCAGCACCGAGGTGTCGCGGTGCTGCACTGCGCGGCGGCGGTAGATGAAGGCCTTGGGCGAGAGCCCGGCCTTCTTGTCGGCGATGTAGTCGATCACCGCTTCGGTATCCAGCTCGTCGCCGTCCAGCTGCTTGCGCTGCGGCGCCAGGCGCATCGGGCGCTGCATCTCCAGGCCGCGGGTCAGACGCTTCAGGGTGTCGGCGTTCTCCGACAGGATGGTCGCCGCCAGCTCCGGGTTCTCGTCGTCCAGCACACGCTCGTAGAGGTTCACCCAGTCGGAGATGTAGCGTTGTTCGCGGTAGTCCCACTCGGGATACGGGATGCCGTCCTTTCGTGGCGTATAGGGTACGCCGCGCTTGGCCACCTGGGCCGGCTGCGGTATGCCGGTGCCGATGCGCCCGCCGGTGCCGGAGGTCTCCTGCTGCGGGGTCTGGATATCCGCGTCCGGATCCTTCTGCGCCTGCTCCGGGGCCTGCTGGGGCTGTTCTTCCTGTTTCTGGTGCTCGAGCTTGTGCTCGTCGTGCGCCTCGTGGTCACGGAAATCGGCCAGGATGCCGTCGCGCTTGCGCTGCGGGTAGACCGGCAGCGACTGGTTCAGCGACAGCCCCGGCAGATAGGCCTCGGCACGCTCCTCGATCGTAATGTCCGGGAAGGTATCGTCGGCGAACAGCGCCTCACCCACGGCCCACGCAGTGACGATATCGGCGTCCGGCTCCAGCATGCGCGCCAGGCGCGGGTCCTGGGCCTCACCGCGCAGCAGGGCCTCGTGGGCGCGCAGGGCGAAGTCGTAGTAGATGCCGGCCGCACCCTCCGGACGCTCGTGGGCGCGGGCAAGCTCCACCAGGCGCGACAGGAAGTTCGGGATGCGCGGGGCCAGGCGCGCGTTCACGCGCAGATCCTCGGCCAGGTCAAACAGCACCTGGAAGCTGAACATGCGCGCCTCGAATTGAGCGAACAACGGGCGCCAGGTGATGCGCGACTTGTCGTCCAGCGGCGGATGCTCGGCGCCGGCACGCTCGAACAGGCGCTCGACATCGGGTTGCGCGTAGGTATCGAACGCGAGATGCGCGGCCGCGTGCTGGGTGGCGACGATCGCCTCCTCGCGGGAGTCCATCACGGCCGGCATGAACAGGCGGCGCCCGTCGGTCTCGAGCATCGGGCGGCCCTCGCCCGGCTTCCAGCTCGAATCCGCCAGCGGGATGTCGGCATCCAGCCAGGCCATCAGCACCAGGCGCAGGAAGCGCCCGTTCATGCGCGGGCGGAAGCCCGGCAGCGCCTCCAGCAGGAGCTTCAGACTCTCGTCGCTCTCCAGGCGGAAATAGGCCTCGCCGCGCGAGCGCCCGGCCTTCAGCAAGTCCGCCCCGCGCCGCGCCCAGGAAAGCAGCCCCGCGTCACCGACCAGGTTGCGCGCGATCGGGGCACCCTCGAGGTAGGCGTCCAGGGTCAGGCCACGCTCGTCGAACAGCTTTTCGGCCGGCTCGATCAGGGCGCGCAGGCCCTCGATGCCGCGCCCGCCCGAGAGCTTGTCGAATGGGGCCTCGAAATAGGCACGGGCATCCGGCAGGCTACGTGCGCACCAGCGCAGGCCGATCTCGGCCCACTCGCGCTCGCCGGCCTCGCCCCACTCCGCGTACACCCGGTCGGCCTGCGCCATGAAGCCTTCCAGGGCGTAATTGGAGTTCACCCACTCCTGAAAGCGCGCAGCCTGCTCCAGCCACAGCTCCACCGTCTGCATGTGCTCGGCAAGTCGGGCCGAGTGGCGCATGAAACTCTTGCCGGCCTCGCGGTCATGGAAGAACAGGTCGCGCGCGGTCTCGATCCAGCGCCGCGCGATGGTGGCCCCGAACGGACGGATCGCCGGCAGGGCCTCCTTCGTATCGCGGTGCGCGACGAAGCTGATGTCCTCCAGGTGCTGGAGGATCTCCTCGATCTCGACGAGTTCTTCCGCCTCCGGTTTCGCGCCGCCGTTGGTCGCGGGGTCCCTCACGCGGCTTCGGACTCGGGGAAGTGGGCGTCGAAGATCTCCTCCAGTGCCTGGATCAGCTCGGGGTCATCGGTGATCGGGGCGATCATCGCGGCGCGGCAGGCGACGCGCGGGCTCAAGCCCGCCTGCATCAGTTCGCCGGCGTAGGCCAGCGCACGGGTGGAGGTGGCCTCTTCCAGACCGTGGTCCTTCAGCGCGCGGGCCTTGCGGCCGGCGGCGACCAGCTTCTCCACGCGATCGGCATCCAGGCCGCCGGATTCCTTGGCGACGATCTCGCGTTCGACGTCCTCCGCCGGGTAGTCGAAGTGGATACCGACGAAGCGCTGCTTGGTGGAGGGCTTCAGGTCCTTCAATACGGTCTGATAGCCCGGGTTGTAGGAGATCACCAGCATGAAGTCTTCATGCGCATCGATGATCTGCGACTTCTTGTCCAGCGGGAGCTGGCGGCGGTGGTCAGTCAGCGGGTGGATCACCACGGTGGTGTCGGTGCGCGCCTCGACGATTTCGTCGAGGTAGCAGATCGCACCCTCCTTGACCGAGCGCGTCAGCGGGCCGTCCTGCCAGACGGTTTCCTCGCCCTCCAGCAAGAAGCGGCCGACCAGGTCGGAGCTGGTCAGGTCCTCGTGGCAGGACACCGTCACCAGCGGCTGGCCCAGGACGTGGGCGATGTGTTCCAGGAAGCGGGTCTTGCCGCAACCGGTCGGCCCCTTGAGCATCACCGGCAGGCGCTTCGAGTAGGCCGCCTTGAAGATCTCGATCTCGTCGCGCTGGGGCTTGTAGAACGGGGCGTCGCCCGCGTCCCCCGGTTTCTCGATGACGTCGCGTTCCACACCGCGGATGCGGTTGATCAGGTTCTTCATGGGATCTCCGATGTCGACCGCGCGGTCGGGACTGACCGCGGGGCCGGGACTGGTGTATGCGCGGGGGCGGCGTTACCCTGCTGCGCGTTGGGCGGGCCGCCAATCGTGTTCCCGCAGGCTTTGTTGTATCATTCTCTGTTTCTATTCTATCGAACCTGCGCACTTGCATGAACCAAACGCCCCACGGCTGCGGGGTTGGTCTTGCGGATGCGCCCGTCACTCGGATTCAGCGCTTCAATAGAGGACCCGGTATGAAACTTGTCAAGCTCGTCAAGCTGAACAACCTGCAGTACAACCCGAACCGCGACCCGAACTTCTACCGCCGTCCGGTCAACGAGGAATTCCGGCTGCAGGCCGTGCTGAACGGCTCCGGCAGCGCCCAGTGCTCGTTCTCCGTGGAAGGCGAGACCCTGTGCGAGGGCAGCGTGTCCCTGCCGGGCACCTTCGACTGCAAGTTCAGCTACGACACCGCCGGCACCCGCATTGGCGACCTGGTGATCGAGGGCAATGGCGAGACCTTCCACGAGAAGGTCCGCATCGACGTGCTGGAACACGCCTGGATCGGCTGATCCAGTCCGGCTAGCGCGGCCCCGCTCCATCGGGGACGGCAACAGCGAAAGGCCCCGCGGCAACCTGTCCGGGGCCTTTCGCGTTTCGGGTCCAGCCACAACCGTCCCTTGCCATCTCCTGCCACACGCCCCTCGTCATCCCCGGCCGCATGCCCCTCGTTATCCCCGGCCGCATACCCCCTCGTCATCCCGGCCGCACGCAGCGAAGCGGAGAGCCGGGATCTCCCGGGCGAGCCCCCGGACGTCCGGGTGATCTCCAGCAGTGGCGATCCCGGATAACCGCTGCGCGGTTTCCGGGATGCCGAGGGAGGGGCGTCTTCATGGTGACCGGAGAATGCCGACAAGGTGTTCCGATCGACCCGTCGCCCGCCCCCTAATCGCGCTTCTGCGTACTGATTTGTGTCCTCCGTGGTGTGATCGCCTTGGCCCTTCTTCGTATCTTCGTGCGCTTCGCGGTTAACAATGGAGTCGGGGCCCCAGACGAAGAAAGCCCCGCCGGAGCGGGGCTTTCGGGCATGGCCATGACCTGCGGTGATCAGTCGATCACGCCGGTCACCCAGTACTGCACGTACTTCGGGTTGTCCTCGATAAAGCGATCCACGGCCTCCGCGTAGGAGTTTTCCTGGGCGTAGAACATCGCGTCTTCCAGGACCTCGAGATCCAGGTGCATACGCGAGATCATCATCGCCACGTCGTGGTACTCCTCGGCGAAGCCTTCACGCGCCAGGGCATGGATCCGTTCGAAGCTGCCCAGGGCCCCTTCCGGGTCTTCGAGGTAACGCAGATCATGGGCGCCGAATTTCCAGTGCGGGCTCCAGCCGGTCACCACGATCCACTCGTCACGACGGATGGCGCGTTCCAGCGCGGAGGTCATACCCGCCCCGGAGGAGATCTGCAGGTTGTAGCCATCCAGGCCGTAGGTCTCCATGGCCTCTTCCGACAGCCGCGTCAGGCCAGCGCCCGGGTCGATCCCGGTGATGCGGCCATTCAGCTTGTCCCGCACGGAGTCCTTCTTCAGGTCCTCGATGGAGCCAAGCTCGTCCTCGGGGATATAGTCCGGCACCACCCAGCCGAGGCGGGCGTTGCCGTACAGAGGACCCAGGTTCACCACGTCCTGCCCCACACGATCCATGTAGTCGGCATGGGTCCCTGGCAGCCAGGCCATCAGCATCATGTCGATGTCGCCGGAGGCCAGGCCCTGGTATTGCGGGGCGATATCGGTCTGGATCAGATCGACCGAGTAGCCCATCTCGTCCTCGATGACGCGTTCAGCCAGCCTGGTCACGAATTCGGCATCGGACCAAGCGGTCCAGCCAATCTGGATATCGTCGGCCTGGGCCGTGGAGAGGCCCATGGAGGCGGCCAGCACGCCGCCCAGCAGGGTTGAAGTCAGTGTCTTGTTCATCGTGCTACTCCTTCCTTCGAGTGAAACGGATAGCGCGACGCGAGGGCCGGTCAACTGCTCGCCTTGCGCCGCAGTCCTACGCTCTGAGTGATCCGGTCGAGCAGGATGGCGAGGATCACGACCCCCAGGCCGCCCTCGAACCCCAGCCCGACATCAAGCCGCTGGATACCGGTGAGCACGGTGTTGCCAAGCCCGCCGGCACCGATCATCGACGCGATCACCACCATGGAGAGCGCCAGCATGATGGTCTGGTTGATGCCGGCCATGATCGACGGCATCGCCAGAGGCAACTGAATCTTGGTCAGGAGTTGGCGCCGATTGCAACCGAAGGCCAGCCCGGCCTCGATCTGCTCGCGATTCACCTGCCGGATGCCGAGATTGGTCAGACGCACCACCGGCGGCATGCAGAACACCACCGTGGCGATCGCGCCGGGCACCGTGCCCAGCCCGAAGAAGATTGCGGCGGGGATCAGGTAGACAAACGGAGGCATGGTCTGCATCAGATCCAGCACCGGACGAATCGAGGCCTCGAGCCAGTCGCTGCGCGCCATCGCGACCCCGACCGGCATACCGATCGCCAGCGCCACGGCGGTGGCCGCCAGCACCAGCGACAACGTCTTGATGGTGGGCTCCCACAGGTCCATCCCGAGGATCAGGCCCAGCGCCACGATGGCGAAGATGCCGAAGCGCCAGCTGACCCGCCACCAGCTGAGCCCCACCAGCACCAGCACCAGCAGCCACGCGGGGATCGCGAGCAAGGCCCCCTCGAAGGAATTGGTCAGCAGCCCCAGGAACCAGGCAATACCGTCCAGCGCCGGCTCCAGGTTATCGAGGATCCAGTCGACTCCGCTCTCGATCCAGTCGCCCACCGGGATATTGATGCGCCCCTCCATGTCAGTAATCTCCGTTCGCGGCGGCCGCGTTGCGGCTGCGGTCCAGGGCCTCGACCAGGCGCTGCAGGGTTACCAGGCCGCGGAACCGGCCCTCGCCATCCACCACCGGGATGGATACCGGGCTCTGCGCAGCGCGCCGCGGCAGGTCGGCCAGCGCCGTATCCTCGGGGACCGGCTCCACCTCCACCGCGATCTCGCTGGCGGCGCGATCCAGGGTAAGCTCGCCCAGACGCTTGGCCTGGACGACGGACTGGAAGCGCCCGCCGGCATCGACGATCACGGCCTCGTTACCCGGTACGTGGGCAATGCGGTTGCGCGCCTCACCGGCCGTGGTATCGGCATCCAGTACCGGGATGTTCTCGCTGTCCATGATGTCGCAGGCCTGGAATACCTGGGTGATGTCCACGCCGTGGAAGAACGAGCGCACGTATTCGTTGGCCGGGTGCGTGATGATTTCCTTCGGCGTACCGACCTGCACTACCTCGCCACCCTGCATGATGGCGATGCGATCCCCGATCCGGATCGCCTCGTCGAGATCGTGGGAGATGAACACGACCGTACGTCGTTGCTCGCGCTGCAGGTCCAGCAAGCGGTCCTGCATCTCGGTGCGGATCAACGGATCCAGCGCCGAGAAGGCCTCGTCCATCAGCATGATCGAGGGGTCGGTGGCCAGCGCACGGGCCAGGCCCACGCGCTGCTGCATGCCGCCGGAAAGTTCATCCGGATAACTGCGGGCATGGGCCTTGAGACCCACCTGGTCCAGCGCCTCCTGGGCGCGTTCACGGCGGCGGGCGCGGCCGACCCCGGCGATCTCCAGGCCGAGGGCGGCGTTGTCGATCACGGTCTTGTGCGGCATCAGGGCGAAGGACTGGAACACCATCGCCAGATCCTCGCTGCGCAGCCGGATCAGATCGCGCTGGCTCATGCGCGTGACGTCACGCCCACGGACCTCCACGGTGCCGGCAGTGGGCTCGATCAGGCGGTTGAGCAGACGCACCAGGGTGGACTTGCCCGATCCGGACAGCCCCATCACCACGAAGATCTCGCCCTCGGCGATATCGAGGTTGCAGTCCTTCACGCCCACCGTGTTGCCGGTGCGCTCGAAGATGGTGTCCTTGTCCAGGCCGTCCTCGATCAGGCGCAGGCCTTCCTGCGGGTTCGGCCCGAAGACCTTGTACAACTCGCGCACCCGGATGATGGGTTCCATGCCACGATCTCCCTGTAACGCTGCGTCCGACCCTCGGGCCGGACCGGGGCCCGTTACCAGTCGTACTGGCGAATGAACTCGGGAAGCTTGTCGATCATTTCGTCGCGCCCGAAGAAACGATCGGCGCGGGCCAGGCGCATCTCGTCCTGGATGTCCTGATCCCCGCCGAAGCAGAATACCGGAAGATTGATCTGGTATTCCATGCGCAGCATCCGGATCACGTCCAGCGGGTCGAAGGCCTCGATCTCCTCCAGATCCAGCAGCAGGAAGCGATACAGCAGGATCTCGTTCCACGGACCGAGCTCATCGAGGTCGGTCACCCGGTGCAACTGCCAGCCCTGCGGCAGTTGGGCCTGCATGTGCTCGGTCAAGCCGGCATCCTGCGTCATCAGGATGACGCGTTTCTCCAGGCGGCGTTCGATCGTCGGTTCGGACATAGGGCATCTCCGGCGTTCGTGGGTAACGAAATGGGCGGGTCAGGCCGCCGCGATTCCGCGATAGAGCCCGTCGATGCGGGCACTGATCTCGTCGACCATGCGGGCGTCGAGCTGGCCATTCAGGCGCGAGCGCACGCGCAGGCGCTCCGGAGACTCGCCAACCAGGTGCTCCTCGAGGATGGCGGTGGTCGCCGGGTCCTCGCACCAGACCCGTGCGATGTGCGAGCCCTCGACGTGCAGGCGCAGGCGCCCACAGGCCCCGCGGGTCTCGAACACGTGGTTGTCGCGGTTCACCCGAATCCCGTCGCGCACCGCAGGCGACCCCTGCCCGTCGGCCAGATCCTCGAGCTCCTCGCGCCCGGCCGCCAGCCACTGTTCGATGGTGTCTCGGTCCGGCTCGATCACCCGCACCGGCACGCCGAAACGGCGCTCCAGGACCGCGCGCAGGGCGGCCTCGACCTGCGCGGGCTCGGGCGGCTCCGGGCACTGACGGGCGCAATCCGTCATGCCGGTCTCCAGCGCCGGGCGCAGCCAGTCGCGGTAGCCCTCGCTAGGGGCATGGACACAGGCGAGAAAACGCTCGACCGGGAAGTGCCGCAGGAAGCTGGCCCCGAACACGCAGCCCTCGTCGAGCGTGGCCGCGCCGGTACCCATGATCTTGCGCCCCTGGACCCAGACATCCTGACCCCGCGCCTCCACGCCCTCCAGCCCAAGCTCGCGCAGGACATCCATCGCAATGCCCAGGCCCATGGCAAACAAGTGGCGATGCCCCCGAGCGAGGACATGACGCGGCTGGATCAGGAAGAAACAGGCCTGATCGGCATCCACCCAGACCGAGCCACCGCCCAGCGGGCGCCGCACCACCGGGACGCCCTGCTCCGCACAGGCCGCAAGGTCCAGATCGGACGCGGCATCCTGGCTGGCGCCGACCGATATATGTGGCTCGCGGGCGTGCGTCCAGAGTACGCGCGGGGGGGCGTCCGGCGAGGTCATGCTCGCCAGCCCCGCATACAGCGCGTGGAGTTCCTCGGCGGAGCGAGCCCCGGCGTCGATCCACTCCGGGGTCACCGTCGATGCGACCAAGTGTCAGCCCTCGGTCTTGTCCTGGCCGGCAGCGGGATCGTCCGCCTTGTCCTCCTGGCCGGGCTGGTAGAAGTAACGGAAATAGAAGTCGCTGCGCGAGAGGTCCTCGTACAGCTTGGCGCGTTCCTCGACCCCACTGCGCATGATCTCGACCATGGCCATGGCCTGCTCGCCATCGATGATATGGATGCCGCCGGACAGCTCCTGGTCGGTATCGAGAAAGTGCGCGGCCAGCTCTTCCGGCTCCTGGATGTAGACCAGGAAGGACTTGCACTCGGCATCTTCCAGGTCCAGCGGCTGCATCACGATCTTGCCGAGCCAGGCTAGGCGCGCGACCTGGTTGAACTGATGGATATCGAGCTTCTTGCCCTTCTTGTACTTGTTGAGTTCGTTGCGGATCTCGCCAATATTGGCGATCTTCATCGATTTCATGGATGTGCATCCTGCCGCGAGTGTTGCGGGAGCATAAAACAACTGCGTGCCCGGGCCGTAAAAAAACCCCGGCAGACCGGGGTTCTTGAGTGGGGTACGCGGGAATTCCGCCACCCCTTGCGCCGTTCCGTGGCGCGTACGGATTATAGCGGGGTTACCACTCGAATCCGCTGTCCTCCGGTTCCTCAAAGCCGGCGACCGCCTTCAGGGTCTCCTCCAGCGCGCCGGGCGAGCTGCGCAGACGCATGAAGCTGTTGTCCCCCAGCATCCGCAGATCCGGGAAATGCAGCGCCTTGCGGAAGCGCATGTGCAGCGCCTCCACCTCGCCCCCGCGGACCATGATCTCCAGCGGCACGGTCGCGGTATGGCGGAACTCGCCCACATCCACGATGCCGAGCTGGTGCAGGTCGGCCGAGTCCTGGGCGGCCCCGTCGGCCTCGCGCACGGCCACGCCGATCACGGTGACGTCCTGCCCCGGGATGTCCACCCGGTAGACCTCGCTGACCCCGGCGACACGGGACGCGAGATTGCCATCCAGCTCGCTCAGCGCCGCCCGCCGGGAGCCATGACTCGCCAGCTCGTACGGGGCATCAAAGCGCTCCATGCCAAAGGTATAGCGATAGCGACTGAGATCACGTTCGCTCAACCCGTCCTCGGAACCGTACTCGCGTTCGGCACCCAGGGTGCTGGACAGGCGGTTGGCGACACCCGTTACCGGACGATCCAGGCGATAGGCGTGACGGAAGTACTCCAGGTTGTTGTAGCTCACCTGCAACTCGCCATCGACCGCGGTGACGGCCACGCGGATCGGGGCGATATAGCCACCCCGCTCCTCCGAGCCCGCGACGGACAGCAGGTCATCGTGGGTGACCACGACCACGTGTCGGTCATTGCTGACGGGGTATTCGCCCAGGAACCGGAAATCGGCCCCCTCCAGGCGTTCCCGCACACTGGCAGCCTCGCCGGAGACATCGGTCCCCGATCCGGTGTAGGCCAGTACAAACGGGCGATAGGTATCGGCCGCCACGGTCTGGCTCGCCGCGAACAGCGCAACCGCCGCGACCATGCCGACCGCACGGACGCTCCCGCGCAAGGCGTGGATTGCTCGCATGGCATCCTCCTTTGAATTCACTAATAGGTTCGAGCGGAATGCTCGGCAGGAAGAAGGGCCCGGAACGCACCCCCCAGTGCGTCACGAACCTCGGGGTCACCCGCCCTCCCCGGCGGATCCGGCCTTCCCCTCAAGGCCGGGCGCCCCTCCCGGGCGCACAACACCGAGGCCCGCTGCGGTCAGACGACCGCCCCGAGCCTCCCGATCAGAACCGGTACGCGTACCCGATCTCGAGCTCGTACTGTTCCATTTCGATCTTCACGTCCGTTCCCGGCTGCATCATGTGTGCCCCGGATACACTCTTGCTCGGAGCATACATGGCCGCGAAATTCAGCTCATGCTGACCGAATGCCTTGGTGAATCCGGCGGTGAAGTGATCTTCCATCACGGCCGGCGCCAGGATATTGAGCGTTACGTCACGTGCATGGATCGGGTTCTGTCCCCGGTTGTAGCCCACACGCCAAGTCCAGTCGTTGGCCGTTTCGAACTGGGCACCAATCTTGAATACCCCGATGTCGCGCCAGCCGAAACCGGGGCCACCTTCGGCGCCGAAGGGCATACCGGTCATGCTCGAGTTGGAAATCGAATCAATCTCGGAATAATTGATGCGCGTGTAGTCTGCGGAAACCGTAATACTCGGGGTTACGTCAACGGCAATGCCCAGACCCAGGGTCGATGGGATATCAAAGCTCCCGCCGTCTGCAAAGAGACCACTGTAGTCATCAAATTCACTGTTGCGAATCTTGGTGCGATAACTACCGCCCAAAGTCACGGTCTCGGCAAGTTCAGCCTGGAAACCAATCTGCGCGCCGTAACCCCAAGTAGTGTCCGTCCCCTTGTTAGTGAGGTTGTCGGGGTCGCTGCTCATCCCCTGAAACGCCCCCAGACCCTTCGCACTAAATCGCTGGTAACTGATAATCGGACTGAAGCCAACGCTGAAACCGCCGTTGGCCGATTGCTGAGCGTAGGTCGGGATAATCGCCAGCTGCTCCAGGTCCACTCCAGCCGGGCCTCCACAAAAGATCCCGCCCCCCCCTTGGTCACACTCCGCATTACCGGTCATGTAGCCGGGATAATCGGTGTTCATGCCGCCATTGCCCAGCAGCGCAATACCCCAGGAGCGGTTCTGATCGATCTGTTGCACGTAGCCGAACGAGGGAATGAAGAAGTCTTCACTACCAGAATCGACGGTCATGGCTCCCATCTGATTTTCAAAGGTGACCGAACGTTCGGGGCGGAAGTAGGCGAACGAGCCGTCGATGCGGGTTTCCATGCCGGCGATGCCAGCGGGGTTGATGCCCGGGGCGTAGGAATCCTGGGAGATCGCCATGCCGACGCCCCCCATGCCCTTGGCCTTGGTGCCGTAGCCGTGGGCGAAGTAGCCGTTGGTGGCGTGCGCGACGCCGACGGAGCCCATGGCCAGGCCGACCGCGATCGTCACCAGGCTGCGGCGAATGAAGCGTGCTTCCATCTTTTATCTCCTTTGGTGGTCTTCTTGTTGTGTTGCGCGAACACCCCGGTTCCGCGCGGCCCCCTTGTATCGCCGCCGGTCCGGTCTTGGTGGTGTTCCCACGGCCCGCGTCACGGTGACCGACCGTGGCGCGAGTTTTTCGGCAGGTGTGTTCAAGGGCACTCGGACGAATGGCCTTGATAACCCCGCTCGAAACCTGAATATTCAAAAAGTCTTATTGATCCCCTGACGTGCGAAAGCCCCGGGGGTGCCGGGGCTTTCGCTGGATACTACCACTATCGATTTCAGGCTGTCTTCTCGTCTTCCGCCTCGTCGGCGTCGAAGTCGAAGGTGCCGACATCCTCCCCGGCCATTTGCCGCTGGACGAACCCGACATCGGTCGAGTTGAGCGCAAACGGGAAGGACAGGATGTCCGTCGGGCTGGAATCGCCATACGGGCGGTTGCAGGCTGAGACCTCCTCGTCCGACTTGCCGGGGCAGCCGGAGGTCTGGAACGGCTTGCCGGAGGCAATCAGTCCTTCCACCTCGGCCTGCGGCAGACCGAAGTCCACCACCTGGCCGTCGGCATTGAACTTCATGTCGTCGATGCGGCCACCGGCGTAGTCGATGACGAAGCGGCCGAGCTGCACGCGGCGCCACTGGTCACGCGGGACCGGGTTCCAGTCTTCCATCAGCGAGCCCTCTTCCGGGAAGAAGGCAAACATGTGGTTGTGGCCACCCAGGTCACGGATGCGCTGGCAGACCTGCAGGATCTCTTCCTCGGTCTCGCCCATGCCGCAGATCAGGTGCGCGCCAAACTTCTCCGGACCGAAGATCTCGGCGGCCCACTCGATGGACTGCCAGTACTTGTCCCAGCTATGCGGGCTCTCGACCGCCTTGCCGCGGGTGCGCTCGAAGATCTCCGGGGTCACCGCGTCCAGTGCGACGGTGAAGATGTCCGCCCCCTTGTCGCGCAGGAGCTGGAGGTCTTCATAGCTCATGGTGGTCGGATTGGACAGGATCGACACCGGGATATGGTTGACCTCGGCGACCCAGCGCTCCAGCAGCTCGACGGTGTCGGCGTCGGAGTTCGGGTGGGTGATCATGGAGATGCACATGCGCTCGAACTGGCCGCCGTCGGCGTGGTTCTTCACGCGTTCGATCACCTCGTCGTACTTGGCGGTCGGCCAGTCGACGCGGATGAAGTTGCGGTCGGCGTAATCCCGCGATTCCTCGCGGTGGCGGGCCAGGCCGCAGTAGGAGCAGTTGGCACGGCAGCCTTCCGGGTACGTGACCAGGAGGTTCAGGCAGTGCGTGCAGGACGTGCGATGCATGGTGCCCGGCACCAGGCCCAGCGTGATCGCGGCCGCGGTGGACATCTGCACGTACTCCGGCGAACGCATGTCCGGGGTCTTGATGTGATAGTCGGGCCGATAAAAGTTGATCGGCGCGACCATCTCCTCTGCACTTGCACTCATGGAATTCCTCCAGCGTTGTCTCGGGGATGCCAGGCATCCGTCGACCGGGGCCGATTACGCGGCCCGGTCACCATCGTTGAAATACTCGGAAAATGCAATCCATCCGCGGCGCTGAGTGACATCTTCCTGCGCCCGCGGGGTTCGCCAGTGTTCGTTGAGGAAGGCGCGCCGCTCGCAGGCGCGATCCAGCGCCGGCCCATACTGGTCGCGCATGTCCTCGTCGTAGTCGGCCAGGGCCTCGGCGTCGCCCTCCAGGTGGCCGATCGCGGCCTCGCCGGCGGCCTCGCCCGAAACCACCGCGGCGGCAATACCGGCACCGGTAATCGGGTGCGTCAGACCACCCGCGTCGCCGACGAACAGCACGTCTCCCGCCACCAGCGAGTCGCGCAGGCCGCCGACCGGGATCGACCCGCCGGTGCGGTAGCGGATCTCCTCGCCCAGCAGTCCCTGTTCGACCAGCTGGGCATGCAGGGATTCCAGCGGCGCCTTGAGGTCACCGGCAATGCGCTTGTCCGCGCCCAGACCGAGATTGGCCCATTGGCCCTTGGGGAACAGCCAGGCGTAGCCGCCCGGGTAGTCATCGGACAGCCAGACATCGGTGGCGGTGTAGGGCTTGTTCAGCGGCACGGTGTACTGGCGGGTCTGCACCGTCGGCAGGGCCGGCAGGCCCAGCGACTCGGCAACCGGCGAATGCGGCCCATCGGCCGCGATCAGCACGCGGTAGCCGATCTCGTGTTCGGCACCGGCGTGTTTCACCCGGGCGGTATGACGTTCCGCGTCCACCGCCACCAGCGGAGTCGAGGTCACCAGCTGCGCCCCGTTCGCCTCGGCGGCACGGATGATGGCGCGATCAAACTCGCCACGATCCACCATCAGGCCCGGGAAGTCGGAATGTTCCACCGCGCCGGAGGGCAGGAAGCTCTGCATCGCGTCGATCCGCTGCAGCAACACGCCGTCGGGCTGCGCGTACGCGCCCATCGGGTTGGGGATGAACTCGGCGCACTGCACCGGCTCGCCGAAGGCCTTGTTACGCTCGACCGCGAGCACCGACAACCCGGCCTCGGCACACACACGCGCGGCCGAGGCCCCGCCCGGGCCCAGACCAACGACCAGCACATCCACCGCGGCGGGCAGCATTAGCGAAAACCTCGTGTTCCGTTCATCATTCCGCGACCGCTTCGACCTCGGCCTGCGCCAGCGCCGACTGGATCGCGGCGATGAAGTCATCCGCGCTCAGCTGGAGCATCTCGACGTCGCGCTCGGCGAAGAAGGCGCGCACGCGCTCTTCCATCTCCGCCTGCGGCGTATCCCGCAGGGCCGCCTCGAGATCGGCGATCGTGCGGGCCGGCTTCACGAAGATGTCCCCGGTAATCCACAGCTGCTTCAGACGCTTGCGCTCCGGGTCCAACGCCACGCCCACCCGCATCAGCCCGCCATCGGACTTGGAGATGCTCTCGAACATTGGGGCATCGGTCGCCGGACGGTTGCGCTGATACACCCACTCTTCGGTATCGATGTCGGCCAGCGCCTCGTCGAAGGCGCGGCGCTCTTCCGGGAGCAGGCCGGCGGCTTCGGTGCGCACCCCGAACTCCTCGGCGAAGGCGCGCGCAATGGCCCCCTTGACCACGTCCAGTGCGGGCATCTCGTCGAGCAGCGTGGCGAGGTTCACTACCCGGTCGCGCGCGGACTCGATGGCCTTGTTGGAAAGCTTCTCCGCCGGAATGCGCAGGATGCGCAGCATGTCCTCGACATCGAACTCGATCAGCAACGTGCCCTGGTACATGATCGAATCGCCGTCAAAGGCGCCGCCGGTACCGGAGATCTTGCGACCATCCACTTCGATATCGTTCCGCGGGCGGAACTGCGCGTCCACGCCCAGCGAACGCATGCCGGCCGCCGCTGCGTTGCAGATCCGCGCGGCAATCTGCGCCATGTCGGCCGAACCGAGAAAGCGTTTGTCCAGATACAGTTCCCAACCGAGCTGGGTGGCATCGAAATAGATCGCACCACCGCCGGTGATGCGGCGCTGGATGGCAATGCCGTTCTTCTGGCAGTACTCGGTGTTGATCTCCTGGTCCACGTTCTGGTGGAACCCCACCAGGGCACAGGGCTGGAACTGCAAAAAGCGCAGGGTATGCGGCGATGCGCCTTCTTGATGGCATTCCAGCAGGGCGCGGTTGAACGCCATGTTCTCGGCGGCCGGGCGCAGCCCAGTGTCGAGGATGCGCAGGGCCGTCTGGTCGCGCTCAGGCATGACATCCACCTCCGGCTGCAACCTCGCCCCCCTCGGTGACGATGCGAATGCCGCCCAGGCCCTGGCGCGCCTTGCGCTCCTGCTCGCGACGCCGGGCTTCCTCCGCCACGATGGTGTCCAGGTCCAGTTCGACGCCACTGGCGGCGCCGGCGTCTTCGGCCATCACCTCGTCACCGACAGCGATCGAGCAACAGGCCGGAGTCACGCGCACCTTCTTGCCCAGGCGCGCGGCGAGCTCCACCACCCCTTCCGCCGGGTGAGCGATCCCGGACAGGCCCGCCATGACGGCATAGCTGTCGATCTGGCTCTTGGCCTCGCCCGGCGGACGGGCGCAGCCCAGCAGCAGCGAGGTATCACCCAGGCGTGCGCGGGCGTCGTGGAAGAAGCGGCCTACAGCATGCACATCCGGGGTCTCGAACGGGCGACTGGCCGGCGCGTAGAACGGCATGACTACCACCAGCACCACGGCGTCCGGCAGGTGGCGCGCCAGCATCTCGAGCGCATTCCATTCTCCCAGCAGCTTGCCGTAGTGCAGGCCGATCACGATATGCGGGACCACCTTCATGTTGGTGTTCACCAGGCTTTCGAGCGTGCGCTCGAAGTCGTCCACGCTGCGCCGCAGGTGATAGACCTGCGTGATGGTGTCCTGGGCACCGATGACGTCCATCATCGCCGCATCGATTCCCGCCTGTTCCATGGACAGCGCAATGTCGTCGTCCACTAGGGCGGTATGCATGGCAATGCGGAATTCGGGGAACTCGTCCTTGATGCGCCGGATGGTGGAGTAATACGGGTCGTATTCGACCTCGTTGCGATGATTCGAGCCACCGGTCAGGAGCATGCCCTGGGCGCCGGACTCGATCACGCCATTCACCTGGCGCCAGAGATCCTCCGGGGTGCGGACGGGGATCATCGGGTCCAGGATCTTCGCCTTGCAGTGATCACAGGCCAGCTTGCAATCGCCACCGGTGATGGACATCGCAGGCCACGCACTCTTGCCACAATCGGCCAGCTCGCTGGACTGGTAGGACTTGAAGGTCGGGGTATAAAAGTGCACCGAACCCGGATCCCCGGCGTCTTGCAGGCTATGCTGGAGGTCATCAACCAGCAACGGATCGACGGGGACGTCCTCGAGGGGCTCTACCCGCTGGATTACATCGTTCCAGCTTATCATCGGCGGTCTCCGGGTCGGCGCATTTCTTGAAGGTTTTACTCGGGTATTACCGAAAAAAAGAGGCCGCTAACCGCAACGGGTCAGCGGCCCGGACCGGATCGGGGCTTAGCAGCCGCCGAAACCGTCCGCTTCCATCTTGGCTTCGAAGGCCGCATGGGCGTCGGAACCGGTCTTCAGATCGCCGATTTCGCCATCCCAGTCTTCCGGCTTCAGCTTGATCAGCCAGCCTTCGCCGTAGGGATCTTCGTTGATCAGGCCCGGGTTACCCGCAACCTTGTCGTTGGTCTCGGTGACTTCACCGGTGACCGGGGTCTTCGCCGGACCCACCCACTTGCCGGATTCGACGGTGGTGCAGGACTTGTCCTTCTTGACCGTCTTGCCGACCTTCTTCGGGGTGTAGGACACAATCGTGCCCGCCAGCGAACAGGCGTAGGACGTCAGACCGACGGTGGCGGTACCGTCGCTTTCCTTGCGCACCCAAACGTTGTTTTCAACGTTGTACATCAGATCTTCCGGAATATCACAACCCCGAACTGCACCCATGTCTTCCTCCAGGAATATTCAAATAAAGCGGGAAAATTAAAACGTTATCGTTTTATCACTGCGTAGTATCAGGTCGGCTAACTCGCTCGCCCGATTCACTTCATCGACATCGTCGATGAGATCCGAAGACGCGTCGATTCTATACCCCGGCAGAGCGGGCTGGCAAACGTGCAAGCGCACGCCTGCACGTTTTGCGTCCTGGATAAAGTCCTTGATCAGCTTGCCGTCTTCCATGGCCCGCAGATCATCCGCTACACCCTGCTCCATCAGGCGCACGCCCTCCATGGTGAAGAAGATGTGCACGTCCACATCCATCGAGGCCATCACCGCGCCGAGATAGAACGGCGTGGCGCAACGGCCGGGCGTCGACGGACCCGAGGTCATGATGATCACGACCGTCTGTTCGTCGTTGTCCAGGTAATAATCGTTGTCGATATCCGCCATGGTCCCGCTCACCGCAGCTTGCGCTGGCACTGGATGTCATCGTCCTTGGCCCGCTTGCAGTAGCCTTCCTCGGCCTTGTCCCCGGTCAGGAACACCTCCAGCGCGGCCTCGATCCCGTTGGTGGGCTCGACTCGGGCAATCCAGGCATTGTAGGGATCGGAATTCAGCAGCACCGGGTTCTCCAGCACTTCCTCGTTCCCCTCGACGATCTTGCAGTCGATGAAGTTGGGGATCGGACCCGCCCATTTTCCACTTTCGATCGTGGCAACCGGCTTGCCCGGCGGTCGCCGCGTACCCGGCCGCCGCACCCGCACGTGGATGATCTTGCCCGCAATCGTCTGCGACAGGTCGGTCATCCCCACGGTCAGGGTGTCGTCGTCCTCGCGACGAAGCCAGATCTGGAATTCGTCGTCGTAGAACAGTTCAGGGTGAAACTCGCAGCCGTTGCAATCCATGTTTCGCCTCATTCCCGGGACCGCGGGGACCCGTGCCTACACAAAAAAACGGGCGCCAGGCGCCCGTCTTCCAAACTCATCGATGGGCCATGCCGGGCATGGGTCCAGGGATCAAATGACCCCCTTCTCCTTCAACAGGCCAATCGAATCACTCACGTTCTCGTGAATGCCCAGTTTCCGCGCAGACAGGCCCATGGCCAGACCCAGCAACTGGGTGAAGTACAACACCTTCACATCGGTCTTGATGCCGAACTCGGTCTCGGCACGCACCTGGTGCATCTCCAGACCGGAGTGGCAGGTCGGGCACTCGGTGGCGATCACTTCCGCACCGGAGTCTTCCGCCGACTGCAGCAGGTTCAGCACCAGCTGGGTCGAGGTATCGGAATCGGACAACGTGTGCGCACCCCCGCAGCAGGACGTCTTCAACGGATACTCGACGTTCACGGCACCCGCGGCACCCAGAAGGTCATCCATGAAGTGCGGCTGATAGCTGGAGTCGGAGCCCGGGCCATTGTCCTTCTCCGGGAAGATCTGGCGCGGACGGGTGTACATGCAGCCGTAGTAGTTCGCGACCTTGATACCGTTCAGGCTCTTGGTCATCTTCTGCTTGATGCCTTCCGGGCCGAGTTCTTCCATCAGCCACTCGAGCAGGTGCAGGGTGCGAACGTCGCCGCTGTAGACCGGGTCATCCGACTGACGCGCAAGATCCTGCACGGTGTTCATCGCGTCTTCCGACGTGGCAGTTTCGAACTCGGCTTTCTTCAGGTTGTGATAGCAGCCGTTGCAGGGGGCCATCACGGTGTCCATGCCCATCTGCTCGGAGGCGATCGCCATGTTCCGTGCGGACAGGTAGGTCTGCAGCATGGGGTGAACGTTCTTCACCTCCATCGCGCCACAGCAGTTCCAGTCGCGCAGGTTTTCCATCTCGAGACCCAGCGCCTTCACCAGCACACGGGTGGAGCGGTCATACGGCCCACCGGAGCCCTCAAGTGCGCAACCCGGATAGTAAGCAACCTTAGCCATGAGCGGCCTCCTTCTGTTCGCGCACGTAACTCTTCAGCACGTCCCCGGTCTTGCCCCAGGACTTGGTGCGCGGCGTATGAATCGTGTTGAAGCCCATCGCCATCAGGTGCTTCACCGGGAGGTGCTTCATCATGCGGAAGACAAACACCTTCAGCCATTCCTGCAGAAGCGGCTGGCCAGTCTTCTTGAAGAAGTTCTGCATCACCTTGCCGTCTTCGATGCGGCCGGTCTTGTAGATCTGATCGGCGAACTCTTCATCAAAGATGCTGGACGGGGTCTTTTCTGTGATCCCTTCCTCTTCCATCCAGTGCGCCAGCGCCTTCATCACGCCTTCCGGCTTCACGTCCTTCGGGCAGATGTTCGTGCATTTGTTGCAAGACACGCACTGCCAGATGATGTCCTTGTCCTTGACCAGCTCTTCCTTCATGCCAAGGCGGGTCAGGTAGATCCAGTAGCGCGGATTGAACTGCACATTCTGCGCGTACATCGTGCAGGAGTTGGTGCAGGACCCGCACTGCCAGCAGCGGTGCACATTCTCCGCACCCGTGTAGGTCTGAATCTTCGTCTCGAAATCGTCGTCGTAATCGCGAACGGTGCGCGGGGCAATCATGGTGTTCCAGTGACCGGAAACATCCACCCCGTCGACCACCAGCTCGTCGTGCTGCTGGAGTCGTTCGTCCTCGATCAGTGCTTTTTCATGTATTGCCATGACGTCTCTCCGAAAACCTGTCTTGCCAGGCTCAAGTTCGTTCCGTTATTCAATGCAGCGACGCATCGGTTCCTTTCAGGCGACCTTCCGGGGAATCGATCCCCAGCATCTTCACCGCCAGCTCCAGCGGATCCTGCTTGCCACCAAACTGGTTGTCGATCATCCCTAAACTCATCGATAGCGAACGGGCGTAGTCCGAATAGGCCTGGACCCAGACCAGATCCGTCACGAACGGCAGGTCACGGTAAAAGCCCTCTTCCGCCAGCGCCTCGTAAAACCAGCGCCGCGCTCCCTCGATCGCACCGACCGACTCCCCGATCGGGATCGACCGCAGCGTGTCGTTGGCGCGAATGAACTCGCGCAACGACCCGGTCGTGGTCGACGTATCCCAGACCCAGCGACAAGCCAGTGGCACGGCGTCGGGATCTGCAAAATGCAGGATCTCGGCACCGAAGTCCCAGATCGCCCGGCGCAGCTTCTTGTCATCCGCCGCCAGGTCCGCGAATGCGGCCAGGCGGTCGTTGACATCCACATCCGGGCGGACCAGGGCACGTACCCCGTCCACCAGGGCCCCTTGCCGTTCCGCCATCAGGGTGACCAGTTTCCGGCGAACCGAAAATATCAGCCCCCCAAGGGCCCGAACATCCTCTGCATCGATCTCGTCGCCCTTGGCCACGATCGCCGCAAAGACTTCGTGCTTCGAACGCAAGGCCTCGATGAACGTCTCCAGCCCATCGACCCCGCCCGCTTCGGCGATGGCCTCTTTCAGGGTGGAGAGCTTGGACGCGAGGATCTCCTTGTCAAAGGTAACCTCAAGCGGCTCCGGGACCAGCCCCGAAGCCGCGTCGTCGCTGACGACCTCAGCCGGCTTTCTGAACCAGCGCATGCAGATCCGCAACCGCGCGGCCACCCGCGGCGGCACCCTGGGCGATCGAGTCGTCGATCGTCTCGGGACCGTAGGCCGCACCACAGGAGTAGACCCCCTTGCGGGTGGTGCCACAGGTGTTGGTGTACTGCTCGGCCTTCTCGATGAAGCCGTGCTTCTCGAGACCGATACCGAAGACCTGAGAAAGCTCGGGGTTATCGGCGTTCGGATCCATGCCAATGGCATGCACGACGATATCGAACGGGATGATGATCGGGCGCTTGACCAGGGTATCTTCACCCTTGACCAGCAGGCGACCATCGCCCGAGGCCGTCACTTCCGCGATACGGGCCTTGACGAACTTGGTCTTGAACTCTTCCTGGGACTTCCAGTAGAACTTGTCTTCGTACAGGCCGTAGGTCCGGATGTCCATGTAGTAGATGAACACGTCCGTTTCCGGCGAGATCTCCTTGATCTCCATCGCCAGGTTGGCGGAGACGGTACAGCAGATCTTGGAGCACCACTCGCGGCCGATCTGACGGTCACGGGAACCGACGCACAGCAGGATGCAGACGCGCTCCGGCACGCGGCCGTCGGACGGGCAGGCGATCTTGCCGCTGCCCACCATCTGTTCCATCTGGGTGGTGGTCAGCACGTCTTCATACGTGCCAAAGCCCCACTCCGGCTTGTTGATGGAGTCGAAATGGGTAAAGCCGGTGGCCAGAACCACGGCGCCCGCCTGGACGGACTCGCCGTTGGTCAGCGTGGCGGTGAAGTTACCCGCCTCGCCTTCCAGCTTCTCGACCTTGGCGCTCTTGTGCACGGTCGAGTTGGCGTCGTCTTCGACGCGCTTGACCATGCGACCAATGGCGTCCTTGGCCCACTCGCCGGAAGGCACCAGCTTGGCGTAACCCGACAGGATCGGGGCGCCGCCCAGGACGTCTTCCTTCTCGACAACCACGGCCTTGTAGCCGGCCGAGTTGACATTGGCGGCAGCGGCCAGACCGGCCGGCCCACCACCCACTACTAGAACGGTATCTTGCTGCATCAGACCTTGCCCCCGTAAGCGAGTTCAGGATTGTAGAGGTATTCGATATTGCCGGCTTCGACTTCCTTCAGGTATTCCTGGAAGGTCTTCTTGGCCTCGGACCAGGACATGCCCATCTTCTCGACCAGGTCCTCGCAGGGCGACGCGTGCCACTGCAGCTGGACGATCTTGAACGGGTCCGCACCGCAGGCCAGGGCCGCGAACTGGACTTCCGCCATGATCGGGATCTGGAAGTTCTGGTTGTGTGCCTTGCCGATCCACTGGTTCTTGTCCATGGTCGTGACACAGCCGGTATCGTTGGCCAGCATCACGTCGGCGTTGGCTTCCTCGCGGGCCACGCGGATCTTGCGATCCATCGTGAACGAGCGAGTGAATTCGCGCTCGGAGATGATGTGGCGGAAGCCGAAGCCGCAGCAGTCGTACCACGTGGAATAGTCGATCACCTGCGCACCCAGAGCCTGGGCGGTGGAGGTGATGATCGCGGTACGGTTGCCGCCCAGCACGGTCGGATCGTACACCGCGTCCTCGTGGACCATCTTGTAGTAATGGCAGGCCACGTGAGCGGTGGTGCGGATGTTGGAGACGTCGATGGTCTGCAGCTCGGAAGCGATACGGTTACGCATCACGTGCACCCACTCGGAGTAGTGGATGATCTCTTCCGGGATGACCAGCTTGCCGTCGACCAGGCGACCCAGCTTGCCGAGGATCTTGGTGACCTTCTCGCGCAGCTCGGCGGACTCGATCAGGTACTTGCGGATCTCCTTGTAGTTGCCGAAGGAGGTGCCGCAATGCACCAGCGGGAAGAAATGACCCAGCTCGTGGCCGTGCTGCTTGCCGGAGACGTAGGCCTGGTGGAAGTTGCGCAGGAACACGGCAGCGAGCGATTCGACGTTCCCGATACCGGAGCCGTGGTAGTTCCACGCGGTGCAGGAGGTCTGGTCGGTTTCGTCGAGGTAGTCCTTGCCCGGCTCGAAGTCGAACTTGTTCATGAACCACAACAGCGAGGTCGGGTAGCCAGGGATGTTCCCGCACTGGCCACAGGACTTGTGGTGCCAAAGCTGCTTGGTCGGGATCTTCTTGTCCCAGCCGAACAGGGTCTTCACCGACATCGGCTCGTGTTCATCGTTGATGCGATGAATAATGATCTGGCCGTCCTTCTCGAGCTCGTACATATGCTCGCGGACGTCGTCCATGCGGTCGCCAAGGTCGACGGTGCGGCGGTCGACGTGCTTGCGCACCCAGTCGGTGGCCTTGACTGCGTCTTCCTTCGACAGGTCGGTCGACTGGAAGAACGAACCGTGACCGGCGATGCCCTGCCCGTCGGTGTTGTGGGAACCGGGCTTCATGGTGCCGGCGCCAGCGCCTTCACCATTCTGGTTGTGATTGCCTGGGGTCTGTTCACTCATAACGCTTCTCCTGATGTCTTGGATGCGGGAATCGGTGGACGACTTACTCGTCGTCTTCCTCTTCCTGCTCCTCGAGCCAGTCTTCGTAGTCCTCGCGCTTCTCGTCGATGAAGTCTTCGATCACGTCGAAGAGGTTCTCGTCCATCAGCTCGAGGGACTTCAGGACTCCGGTCATTTCCCAGATGGTGTACATCTCCACCGAGGTCTTCAGGGACACTTCCCAGGCGGTCTCGACCGTCTGCAGCGTCTTCACCGGAATCGCCTTGCGCAGGATGCGCAGATCACCTTCCACCTTCTGGATGTTGGGGCCCCAGTCAGGGAAGTGATCGGGCTGGATCATATCGGGAGACAGCTGGTTCCCCGTGGTGATCAGCTTGAGCATGACGCGGCCGAACGGACGAAGCACGTCCTTGGCGGACTGCATCTCGTGCTTGATGGCCACTTCGCGCATGATCGCGACCAGGCCACCAGGGGAGTTCTTGAACGGGCAGCGCGCCGCACAGGTCATGCACTGGGCGCAGGCCCAGATCTTTTCCTGCATCGCGTCGTAGATCTGCTCGACGTTCTCGGTCCAGAGCAGCTGCACGATCTCGCGCGGCGAGTAATCGTAGAACTGGGCGGACGGACACGTGGCCGTGCAGATGCCGCAGTTCAGGCAGCCGTTAAGCTCGTGGTCGTAGCGAAAATCTCCACGAATATCGTCGAAGATTTGCTGCATCTCAGCGTATGTCGCCATATCTCACACCTCTTCGCTTTAGGCGATGCAGGTTTCTTGTGAACCTTGCGCAGCCAGCCTAGACCTCGTCCAGGCACCAATCCAGTTACCGCATGGCAACCATCGTTATTCAGGATTCGGGGCGGCAACCCTTGCGAATTGCCGCCCCGAATCAAGCACTTGAAGCGCCTTAGCCCTTCTTGATCAGGAAGTAGAACTTGCCGCCTTCTTCCTTGTGCTCCATCAGCTCGTTGCCGGTCTGCTTGGAAAACGCCTGGAAGTCCTTCACGGCGCCCGGGTCGGTCGCGATGATGTGCAGAACCTGGCCGGCGTCCATCGCGGCCAGCGCCTTCTTGGCGCGCAGGATCGGCAGCGGGCAGTTCAGGCCGGAAGCATCGAGTTCTTGGTCAAAGTTGGCCATCGTTTCTCTCCTTTGAGTGCGTTTTATCAGTCGTGTACTGCGGTCCGGTTGGGCCCCGTGCACTGCAGCCATTACCGAACGGTAATCCACCGAATTCCCCCTTATAGGCGAATCGGCATCGGAATACAACCGAATTCTAATCCGGGCTTACCACCGGTTTTCCGGTCTGGGCCCACCCGACAATGCCGCCGCGCAGGCTGCTTGCACAGTCCACCCCCTGTTGGGCGAGAAAGGCGCAGGCCTGGGCGGAACGCGCCCCACTCTGACAGTAAATGACCACCGGCGCATCGCTACCGGCGAACTCGTCCTTGCGCAGCGGCAAGGTGGCCAGCGGGACAAGCTCGGCCCCCGGGATAACGCCGCGACCGGTCTCGCCCGGCGAGCGCACATCCAGCAAACGAAAGCTCTTGCCCTCGCTGCGCCACTGTTCCAGTTCGTCCGGGGTGATCTCGGTAAATCCGTACACGCTGCGCTCCGGGTCGTTCACTTGCGGGGGATGCCGTACTCGTCGCGTGAGCTCTGACCGGCGGCCGCTCTACGCAAGGAGTGGGCGCGGAGCATAGCGAAACCGATCGGAAATGCAAACAAGACCAAGCGAGGAGAGGTGGATGGTCGCCCGGGACGAAAAGTTCTGCTATCGTCGCCCACGCTTAAGAAAACGCTGATGCAGACTCATCAGCTTCATTGCTTCGCGGAGGATATCCCGGTGGACAAGAGCGAATTCCAGGTGGACGGCCACTATGCCGTTACGCTGAAAGACGAAAACGGCAAGCTGCGCCCTGCCAACATCTACGTGCACGACATGCAGGACAACTACATGATCGCGCGGCGTACCTCCGGCGGCGACGTGGGCCTGCTGTTCAAGATGGACTACGACGACGTGATCAAGCTCGTCCGCACCCACAAGGTGCTGGACCGCAAGAAGTTCATGGTGCCTGCGGCGATGCTCAAGCCGAAGCTGTGGGAAACCCGCGACAGCATGCGCACCTATTCGTCGGCCCCGGGGCTTGGCAAGTAACGACCGCCCCCGGCATGCCCACACCAGAGGGCCGGCGCCCGCCGGCCCTCGCGGCATGCCCTCTATTGTCCATTTCCTGCTCGCCGCCCTTCTGGTGGTGGCGAGCCTGGCGGTACCACCCGCCCACTCCAGCGGCGTTTCCCTGCCCGACCTGGGCGAGGCCTCCGGCGGCGTACTGACCCCGGCGGAAGAACGCGAGCTCGGCCGCTCCCTGCTACGCGAGGTCCGCCGCAGCGCCCCCCTGGTGACCGATCCCGAGATCGTCTTTTATGTCGACTCCCTGGGACGCCAGTTGCTGGCCAACGCACCCAGCGCCGATGGGCCGTTCTACTTCCTGACCATCGACAATAGCCAGGTGAACGCCTTCGCGATGCCCGGGGGCATTATCGGCATCCATGCGGGTCTGATGCTGGAGGTCCGCGACGAGGCCGAACTGGCCGCCGTGGTCGCACACGAAATCGCCCACGTCACCCAACGGCACCTCGCGCGCATGTTCGCGCGCGGGCGCGACATCAATTTCACCACCGGCCTCGCCATCCTGGCGGGCATCCTTGCCTCGGCGGTGGATCCGACCCTGGGCTCGGCCATCATTACCGGGGGTGTGGCCGGCGGCATCCAGCAACAGATCAATTTCACCCGCGCAAACGAGGCCGAGGCGGATCGTGCCGGGATGCAGATCCTGCAAGGCACCGGCTTCGACCCCAATGCGATGGCCGATTTCTTCGAGCGCCTGCAAGAACTCTCGCGCGGGGTCGGCGACCAGGTGCCGGAGTACCTGCGTACGCACCCGGTCACCCTCGACCGGATCACCGACGCCCGCAACCGCGCCAACCAGATGGCTGCCAGCGACACCCGCAACCGCGGCCCCGAATTCCAGTGGATGCAGGCGCGCATGCAGGCGCTGCAGGATCCACGGCGAACCCTGGAACGCTTCCGCGCAACGGACACCCCTTCGCCCCAGCAGCGCTACGGGGCGGCGGTCGCCTATCTCCAACGCGGCGAACCCGGCCGCGCCCGCGAACAGCTCGAACGCCTCGATGCGGCGGACGCCCCCGGACTGACCCTCGAACTCGCGTTCGCAGCACTGCTGCGCGAGGAAGGCGACCACAGCGCGGCGCTGGAGCGGCTGGAGGATCTGGACGCGGTGTATCCCGGCCACCCGGTGATCCGCGAACGCCTGGCCCGGGTCCACCGGGACCTCGGGCAGCCCGACCGCGCCATTCGCATCCTGTCCGACATGATCCGCCGCGAGGCGGCCCCCAATCCGGAGCTCCTGCGCCTGCAGGCGGACATCGCGGACGCGGCCGGGTATATTGCAATCAGCCGCGAGGCCATGGCCGAATACTTCTTCCATCGCGCCCAGTACGAGGAGGCCGTGCGCCAGTTCGAGGCGGGGATGGACGCCTCGGATGCCAGCGAGCGCGACCGTCAACGCATCGAGGACAAGCGCGACACGGCCCGACAGACCGCACGCGAGGCGCGCGAGGACCGGCGATAGAAACCGCGTACGCAGGGAATGTTCCCGCAGGACCATTCGTCTACCGACAGTCATAGAACTGCCCGAAAACCCACCACCAATTCACCCGGACAAGAGAGGTAGAACTCCTCATGCACATCTCACGCCGAGAATTCATGCAGTTACTGGCCGCCGCCAGCGCCGCCGGTTTCCCCCTGGGCACCGCCGCCTGCAGCAACAACAAGGGCGGTACTGCGGGTGATCCCTACGACACCCTGGATCGCTTCGGCAATGTGCACCTGTTGCACTACACCGACTGCCACGCCCAGCTGAAGCCGGTGTACTTCCGCGAGCCGAACGTCAACCTCGGCGTGGCGGACATGCGTAACCGTCCGCCGCACATCGTGAGCGAGCACTTCCTCAAGCATTACGACATCGAACGCGACAGCATCTACGCCCACGCCTATACCAACCTGAACTTCATGGAGGCGGCCGAACAGTACGGTCGCGTAGGCGGCTTTGCGCATCTGAAGACGCTGATCAACAAGCTGCGTGACTCGCGACCCAACGCCCTCCTGCTGGACGGCGGCGACACCTGGGGCGGCGGCTCCGGCTCCGCGCTGTGGACCAACGCGCAGGACATGGTCGATGCACAGAAACTGCTGGGCATCGACGTCATGACCGGTCACTGGGAATTCACCTACGGCGCCGACCGTGTGGAAGAGGTCGTGAACGGCGACTTCGCCGATGCCGGCATCGACTTCGTCGCCCAGAACGTGCGCGACGTGGACTGGGGTGACCGCATCTTCAAGCCCTACGTGATCCGCGAGATGAACGGCGTGAACGTGGCGGTGGTGGGCCAGGCCTTCCCCTACACCCCGATCGCCAACCCGCGCTGGATGGTCGAACAGTGGTCCTTCGGCATCCGTCCGGACGACATGCAGGAGACCGTCAACGACGCGCGTGCCGAAGGCGCCGAGATCGTCGTTGCCCTGTCGCACAACGGCATGGACGTGGACATCAAGATGGCCGGCATGGTCGAGGGCCTGGACGCCATCATGGGCGGCCATACCCATGACGCCGTGCCGCAGCCCCTGCCAGTCGAGCGCCCCGACGGCGGGACCTGCCTGGTCACCAATGCCGGCTCCAACGCCAAGTTCGTCGGCGTGCTGGACTTCGACTTCCGCGACGGCGCAATCAAGGACTGGGAATACCGCCTCGTGCCGGTGTTCGCCGAGATGCTGCCGGAAGACCCGGCAATGGCGACCTACATCCACAACATGCGCAACAGCGAGGTCACCTGGAAGGGCGAGACCTTCAACATGGAGGAGAAGCTGTCCGAGGAACTGGCGGTCACCGAGGACCTGCTGTTCCGCCGCGGCAACTTCAACGGCACCTTCGACCAGCTGATCTGCGATGGCCTGATTGAATACAACGATGCGCAGATCTCGTTCTCCCCGGGCTTCCGCTGGGGCACCACCGTGCTGCCGGGCATGCCGATCACCTTCGAGCACGTGATGGACCAGACCGGTCTCACCTACCCGGAGATGACCCGCAACGCCTTTACCGGTGCCCAGATCAAGGAGATCCTGGAAGACGTGGCCGACAACCTGTACAACGCCGATCCGTTCTACCAGCAGGGCGGCGACATGGTCCGTGTCGGCGGCCTGAAGTACGCCATCGACCCGAGCGCCAGTGCCGGCAACCGGATCTCCGAAATGGAACTGGACGGCAGGAAGCTGGACGCCGACAAGGAATACGTCGTCGCCGGCTGGGCCAGCGTGCAACAGAGCGTGCCCGGCGGTGTCGGGGTCGACATCTGGGACGGCGTCGCCGATTACCTGCGCAGCCAGGACGGTAATGTGCGCATCAGCGACCTCAACGAACCGAAGGTCAAGGGCATCGGCGAGGACAACCTCGGCTACGTCCCGACCACCGAGGACATGTACCGCAGGTCCTGATCGGTTCGCACCCCCTTCCGGGGGCAACCCCGGAACGAGAAAGCCCCGCTCATGCGGGGCTTTTTTGTGGCCGTCTTCCGGGTGACCCGCCTCCGGACAAGTCGCCCGGGGCCCCAGGGGTTCCCTCTAAACATCCACCCAGCGCCCGCTGGCATCACGGCAGGCCGTGCCGTTAATCGTTTCGGGGTAGCCGTCCATGGTGGCCTGCACCTGGTACTCGCGGCAGTCCTGCCCCGAGGAGCGGTAGGTCCGGGTCGGTGTGGCGTGGTACTGATGCCCGGTATTCGGGTTGCGCCAGGTCGAGCTCTGGCGATCCGGGACCGTCTCCAGCGTACGCGACACGCGCATCCGGTCTACGTCATCCATGCTCCGCCCCACCGAACCGCCAACCGCCGCACCCGCCAGGGTCCCGGCAATAATCGCCGCAGTACGCCCGCGCCCGCCCCCGATCTGACTGCCGATAACACCGCCTGCCGCGCCCCCGATCAGGGCCCCCGTCTGCTGCTTGCTCACCGTCTGACACCCCGACAACAGCAAAATCAGGCCCGCTGCCACCAGGAACAGCACTAGTTTTGTCATCTCTGCCTCCATTGCGCGGCCCGGGGGGCTGCGCGATTCGGTCTCGCCATTAAGGAAACACTGATTAATGTGCACACTCGCGCTCGAGTCGCTTTTGCGTGCGAACAAGGCGCGGTGACTGCCGTGCAGTCATTCTGCACAAGGGAGCCGCAACGCCGTGCGCACGCCCGTTTTTGATCAACAACGGGCGGCCGAGCCCCTGCTTTTCATGGTTTGTGGGGTTGGCACCCCAGGTTCCCCGATCCTGCGTTGCACCCCTTGCCGGTAGAACCACTACCGGCTGCGGACCGCGCCTTGTCTCGGAAAACCTGGCGTGCCAACGCGAGTGTGCGCATTAATCAGTGTTTCCTTAAGCCTAGACCGGCCAAGCTGAACGCTTCGTGAAAGGGTCCGCGGGACAAGAACCACCCACGAATGTGACCTCCAGGAGGCAAAATTTCCAACTGGTTCAAGACACGTGCGCGAAACCTCCCATTCACCTCTCAGAATCAACCCCGTCTGCTGTTCCCGGCGGACATCCATTCCTACACTGTCCCTCGGTAAACGACACCCCCGGTGAAGTGAGGAACGTGACCATGATCAAGAAGATATTCGCCACTGCAATTGTTGCCAGCGTTTTCGCATCCAGCCCCCTGATGGCCCAGTCGGCCGGGGGCGCGGGAGGCCCCTCCGCTGGGACCAGTGCGGGCGCCAGCGCCAGTGCCCCGCAGGGCACCCCCAACTCTCCGGTCGCCGGCGGCTCCCCGTCGGGCGGCATCTCCGCTGCGGCCCGCTCCGAACCCGGCGCGGTCTCGCGCATCGCCACCCGTTCCGGCCGCCTGGTCGGCCTGATCGCGTCCACCGGGACCACCCCGGGCACGGGCACCACTCCGGGTAGCGGTACCACCCCGGCCACGGGCACCCGGTAACGCACGCCCATGCGGACCAATCCGCTCTTCCTTCGCGAAGGCCGCCTCCGGGCGGCTTTCGCATGTCTGGGCCTGGGAATTTTCGTGAGCCTGATCACGGCCTGCGGTAGTGGCGGTCCCACACCGCTGGGGGCATCCCTGCAAAGCATGGTATCCGGTGGCCCGGATGCGTCTTCCCGCGCGGAGGAAATCCCCTACGCCTCGCTCGCGGTCCACACCGAACATCACCGGGGACTGCTGATCCTCGGGGCGATGTCCAATGGACACACGTACTGGCCGAGTGCCGAGGGCTTGTCGCTCCAACTGCACGACGGGGGCCTGTTTGCCACCGCCGGCCTCGGCGCCGACCTGCTTGGCACCCACCACCCCGACCTGGAAACGCCCCCATGGCGCGGCGAGGCCTCCGCAGGCTACCGGATCGAACGCCATGTCCGGGATGACTCGGGAACCGTGGTGCGCCACGTCGGCCAGGGCACCCTCGAGTGTGCCGCACCCTCGGCGCGGGACCTTCCCCTGGCGACCCTGGAGCTCGAGCGTTGCCGCGAGCGAATCGACTGGCAAGGGGACGGCACTACCCGTGCCGAACTCTGGCGCGACCCCGAAACCCGCGATCTATGGGCATACGACGGCCAGGCCTGGCCGGGCGGCCCCATGATCGCCTGGCAGGTGGCTCGCCCCTGGTGGTAGCCCCGGCAGGAGGCCTGATGCAACACCCTATCCGTTTCCCTTGGCTGGCCCTGTGTCTGCTGGCCGCGGCTCCGTCCGCGGGCCTGGCCGACCGTTCGCCCGCCGAGACCCCGCTCACCGATCACTGGGTGGCCTGGCAAGGCGAGCTGTCCGCGCCAATCGACTGGGCCTACAGCTTTGGCCTGCGCAGCCGCGATATGCGCCCGGTCGACCACGAACGCAGGCGGCTCCTGGCCGAGATTGAACTGATCGCACAAACCATGGACATCGCCGGGCGCCCACACGTCGCGCAAGCGCTGGACAACTGGAGCCGTACGGTCGAGTCGATGGAGCCCACCCCCCATGCGCGCAGCGCGGAACGTCTCGATCTGCCCTGGCTCCTGGCCAACCTGCGGCATACCCCGACGGCGACGGACCTGGAACATATCGGTTACTGCGACCCGCCCGACTGGGTGGAGCTGTGGTCCATGGACGGCGTTCAGCGCCACGAATGGGACCCGGGCATGACCTTGCAGGACCTCCTGTCACGTCCGCCACGCGCCGCGGTGCGCGGCTCCGATACGGCCGCCGTAGTGACACCGCTTGGCGAAGTCCATGTGTTCGGGGTCGCGGCCTGGAACAGGGAAGACAATACGATCGCCCCCGGCACCCGGGTGATGGCCCATCTCAACATCCGCGACCTTGGAGGCACCCTGGAGGGGGACCTGCTCAACCATCGTCTGCCGCGCTTTCTCGCCACTCGCCTGCCGGGTGACAACTGCACATTACGGACCCTCCCATGAACATTACCGCTTCGCGCCTGCGCCGCCGCAGCCTGGTGGCCGCCGTACTCGTCGGCCTGGGCATTCCCTCGGCCCAGGCCGAGGACTTCGGACTCGGCCTGGGCCAGCGGGACACCGGTGGCATCGGCCTGATGCAAACCCCGACAGCCCGCACCGGCGATGCCGGCCATTTCGCGGGAGGCTGGAATCGCACCTTCCCTTATCGCCGCTGGAGTGTCTTCGTCCAGCCCATGGACTGGATGGAACTGGGCTTCCGCTACGTCCAGGTGGAAAACCGGGCCTACCTCGCGGCCGGTGATGATGACCGCTACAACATCGACAAGGGCGTCGACATGAAGCTGCGCCTGAAGCAGGAGACCCGGTACATCCCGGAGGTGGCCGTGGGCTTTCAGGATCTCGGCGGCACGACCCTGTTCGGCGGCGAATATCTGGTCGCGAGCAAACGCTGGAACAACCTCGACTTCTCCCTCGGGCTCGGCTGGGGCTACCTCGGTAACCACGGAGACATCGAATCGCCGCTGGGCTGGATCCACGACAGCTTCGACCGCCGCCCGCGGTCCGCCGGCGGCGGCCAGGGGGGCGAAGTCGCCACGCACCAGATGTTCCGCGGTCCCGCCGCGCTGTTCGGCGGGGTGGAATACCAGACCCCCTGGGATCGCCTGCTGCTGCAGGTCGAGTACGAGGGCAACACCTATCAACAAGAGCCCCAGAGCAATGCCCAGGAACAGGACTCGCGCTTCAATTTTGGCGCCCGCCTGCGCCTGACCAGCAACGTGGAACTGCATGCCGGCTGGCAGCGCGGGAACACCGCGATGGTCGGCCTGCACTTCACGACCAATCTGGCTCGACTCTCGCAGCCCAAGGCCGATGATCCACCCCCGGTCGAACCCGCGCATCTCGACCGCCGCGACTGGGACGCGGTCGCCGCGGACCTCAATGCCAACGCCGGGATTCATGTGACCGAGATTCGCCAGGTCGGCGACACCATTCAGGTGACCGGCCAGCCCAGCCGCTTCCGCGACCTGAAGCAGTCCGAAGGGCGCGCCAACCGCCTGCTGGAGGCCCAGGCCGAAGCTGGCATTCATACCTTCCAGTATCGCTGGCAGACCCTCGGTCTCGATCTGCGCGAGAGCCTGCACGATCGCGAGGCTTTCGGCCGTGCCCTGGCTTCGGCCGATCACGAAACCGACTACCGCCACAGTGTGCGGGTACGCGATGCCAAGCCCACCGACAACGATCGCGGCGAGGTGCTCTACGCAGCCGAACCGCGCCGGTTCGAATGGGGCATGGGGCCCTCGCTGGAGCAGAACTTTGGCGGACCGGATGGCTATCTCTATCGCCTCTCGGCCTACTTGGACGCCAGCTATTTCCTGAGCCAGGGCACCTGGATCTCGTCGATGCTCTCCACCACCTTGCTGGACAACCTGGAGAACTATGACTACATCGCCGACTCCGAACTGCCCCGCGTGCGCACGCACATCGGGGACTACCTGGCCGAGACCGGCGTGGGGGTCTCCAACCTGCAAGCCACGCATACCCAGCGTCTCGGCCAGGACTGGTACGCAATGGCCTACGGCGGCCTGCTGGAGACCATGTACGCCGGCATCGGGGGCGAGATCCTGTACCGGCCGTTCAACAGCCGCTGGGCCCTGGGGGTCGATGCCAACTGGGTCCGCCAGCGCGAGTTCGACCAGCAGTTCGGCCTGCGCGACTATGAACAGGTGACCGGGCACGTCACTTCCTATCTCGATACCGGTATCCAGGACATCCATGCCCGAGTCAGCGTAGGCCGCTATCTCGCAGGGGATCTCGGGACCACACTCGACTTCTCGCGCCAGTTCGACAATGGCGTGGTGGTTGGTGCCTGGTCGACCTTCACCGACGCCGGCGACGACTTCGGCGAAGGCAGCTTCGACAAGGGTCTGTACCTGTCGATCCCCTACGATTCATTCTTCTCCACCTCCAGCCGCAACCGGGCCAACATCGCCTGGCAGCCGCTGACCCGCGACGGTGGGGCGCGCCTGAACCGGCGCCATCAGCTCTTCGACATCACCGAGGAGCGCCAACTCGGTCGCTACTGGGACGAGCCCGGCGCCACCTGGCGATAACTCTTAGGTATCCGGGTCCCTCGGGGCCCGGATACCGCTTCCACCAGACCCGCCGCCCTTTGCGCTGGCAGAGCGACCAGTCCAGCCTCAGCCCGGCCGCATGCACAACCCCCTGGCGGCGCGGGGCCCGTGCCAGGATGCCAGCCGGGCAGGCCGTCTATTCCCATGTCGGGCCTTCTGAATGCCCACTCTCCCCCGTTTGCGCTTGAGTTCGACCTTCACGGAGTCTCGCGAGGCCGGTGATACCGACCCTCTGCACCTACACGGCCGCAATCGATTCCGGCGACCCGCCCTGCCACAAAAAGGCCCCGGCAAGAGCCGGGGCCTCGGGTTAGCGCGTTCGCGACCGCCAATCCCTGTCAGGAAGCGCTATTTGTAGGAGTAGTGATAGTAACCGTACCCGTAACTGGTCGAGGCCTTGTACTCGATCGAGTTCAGGATACAACCGCGCACGTCGACCCCGGCCGCTTCGAGACGCCTCCGGGCCGACTCGATCTCGCGCAGCGGATTCAGCTGGAAACGCACGACCATCAGGGTGGTCGCGCACTGACGTGCCACCACGGCCGCATCGGTCACCGCCAGGATCGGGGGCGTGTCGATCAGCACCAAGTCGTAGTCGCGGCTGACTTGCTCCAGCAGACGGCTGAAACGATCCCCCATCAGCAGCTCCGACGGATTCGGCGGAGCACTCCCGCGGGCGATGTAGTGCAGCCCATCGATCTCGGTGCCTCGCAGGATCCCGTCCAGCGATTCGCGGTCGGCCAAATACTCCGACAGGCCCCCGTCACTGCGCTGCCCGAACGCATGATGCACATGCCCCTTGCGCAGATCGGCATCAATGACCAGGACCCGCTGCCCCGCCTGAGCACAGACCGCGGCAAGATTCACCGATACAAAACTCTTGCCGACATCCGGACTCGGCCCGGTGATCACCAGGCGATTGTCTCCGGCTTCGAGCATCGCAAAGTGCAGGCTGCTGCGCAGTCCGCGCAGCGCCTCGATGGCGTCGTCGGCCGGGTCAAGGGAGGCGAGCACGCCACCCGGCACGTCGAAGCCGCGCGGCTGACGCCGCCGCTTGACCCTGCGCAGCAGGTTCTCCTGCTGCCGCGACCGGGGAACACTGGCGTACACAGGCAGATCGATACCCTCGATCTCTTCCTGGGATTCCACACCGCGCGTCAACATCCCGCGGACCAGCACCAGCGCAATGGCCAGGCCACCGCCAAAGACCGTGGACAACATCACGATCATCCTGCGCTGCGGCTCCACCGCCGAGAGGCCGGCCTGCGCATCGTCCAGGATGCGGACATTCCCGACCGTACTGGCCCGGGCAATATCCATTTCCTGCATGCGATTCAGCAACTGCACATAGATGTCCTGATTGACCTCGACATCGCGGTTCAGGCGCAGGATCTGCTGCTGGGTCTCCGGCAGCGCACCGATCTCTTCATTCAACCGGCCGCGCTCGCTTCGCAACTTCTGACGCTTCTCGATCAGTGCCGCATAGGTCGGATGGCTGGGCGTATACCGCCGGGATATCTCCGCCTCTTCGAACTCCAGCTCATTGAGCTGACGCTCAAGGTTGACCAGCCGGTCCAGCACGGTGCGGGTCTCCTGCGAAAGGTCCACGCTCTCGCGCTCCATCCGGTATTCATTCAGGGCGTCTTCGGCCGTTTGCAGTTGTTCGCGAACATCCGGAACCTTCTCCTCCAGAAAATCGAGGCTCTTCTCCGCCTCGGCCGCCTTGCGCTGAACGTTCTGCGTGAGGTAGATCTGATTGATTGTATTCAGGATGCGGCGCGCATGGTCCGGGTCCGGGTCGGTCAGGGCCAGGCTGAACACGCCACTCTCCCGACCCTGCTGTCCGACATCGAACTGGGCGCGCAGGCCATTGATCGCGGCCAGGCGGGAACGCCTCTGGATATCGAAGCGGGCCCCAGGGGCCGCCTCCAGTTCGGCCACCCGGAGCCGCACGTCGCCATCAAGAAACTCCACGTCCGCGCCGACCCGGCCCTCGCCCAGGTCGCGATCGCCGCCCAACAGGCGATAGTGGTTGTCATCCAGGACCTCCAGCGTAAAGGTGTGTCCCTCGTATGCACGGGCCACCCGGAAGTCGCCAACATTGAGGGACTCGCCCGCCCAGACGCTCGAACCTGCAAAGGCAGGGCGCTCCATGCCGCGCCGCACCAGGTAGTCCCCCACCACGGGCATGCGGTGCGGGCGCACCACCAGGTCCAGCGACTCCTGGTCGACCGCGCGTCCGAGGACCATGCGGGAGCGGAGGATCTGTAGCTCGGCCTCGACCCGGGGTTCCTGCCCCAGCATTTCACGCACGTTGGCCAGGGGGCTGCTGAAACGCCCCATGTCTTCGACCTGCACCAGCGCATCGGCCCGGTAGATCGGAGTCGACAGCGTCGCATGGATCGCGCCCGCCACTGCGAACAGGACCGTGATCGCCACGATCCACCACTTGTGGTCCAGCAACTGACCGAGCAGTCGGCCAATATCCAGTTCGCCTTCCGGCCCCCCGGGAGAATGATTCTGGGTCATCGGGATTTACCTGTGTCGAAGATCATCGATTGAGCCGCCGCGCCCAGGCGTCGGCAGCCTCCACGAGCAGGGCATGTGCCTGCCCGAATACCTCGGGGCTCTTGCCATAGGGATCAGGAACATCACGGCCCCGGCCATCTTCCAGCCAGTGACCGAAGCGCATCGTCTTGCCCAGCACCTCGGGGTGGCGCGCCCCCACTGCCTGCCTCTGCCGCTCGCTCATGACCAGCACCAAGTCGGCGTGATGCAGGAGCTCCGGCTCCACCTGACGCGCCACGTGTGCCGAGACATCCAGGCCGTCGGCCTCGGCGAGACGCCGGGCTTCGGGGTGAACGCCCTCCCCGACCAGGGCCCCAAGGCCGGCGGATTCCACCGCGCGCTCGGGCAAACGATTACGCAACAGGGCTTCCCCAATGGGGCTGCGGCAGATGTTGCCGGTACAAACCACCAGAATCCGATTGAACATGGCTAGAAGTCGTCGCTGAGGTTTCGAACATCTCGCGTGGTCCGCGATGCCTGATAGACCGCGCTCACGGTGGGCAGGATCTGACTGATCACGCGATTCCAGCGCCCGAGGGGCGTGGTGGTGACATAGACGATGTCCAGCGGTTCGAGCTCGAACTCGGCCCCGAGCATCAGTGCCGAGGCATTGCGCGCGTCCAGCTGATAGACGGTCGCGAGCTTGTCGCTCTCGGGTGGTGCACGGCGGATCACGAAGATCCCGCTGGCATCCGCCCGGGTTTCGTTGAAGCCTCCAGCCTGGCTCAGCGCATCCATCAGGGTGACCTGACCACGGCCCAGGGGCAGGCGCTGAGGATCACCCACCTCGCCCATCACATAGACCTGCTGGCCGGCGGTGTCCGGGATGTGCAGGACATCCCCATCACGCAACAGCCGGTTCTGCGACATGTCCCCATGGCGCAGCATCTCGTAAAGCGAGACGACGATTTCCTCCCCGTCCCGGGTCAGGATCACCTCATGCCAGTTGGCCGTGTCCGCCAGACCACCGGCGTGGTGGATGGCATCGAGCACCGTCTGCGGGACGTTCGTAATGGGCTGCACACCCGGCTCGCGCACCTCGCCCGTCACCCGGACCTTCTGCGAGTTGAACGCGGCGAGCCGCACCTCGACCTGGGGTTCGTTCACAAAGGCCGCCAGGTCGCGCGCAATCAGATCGCGCACCTCCGCGACCGTGCGCCCCTCCACATGCACCCGTCCGATATACGGATAGAAGATCGTGCCGTCCGAATGCACGGTGTTGCCCGATTCCACCGCCGACCGCTCGCTCCCGGCCGGGATGGTCAGCTCCGGGTGCTCATACACAATGACCGCCAGCACATCGCCACGACCCACGCGGTAGTCGTACTCGTCGACGTCCCGCACCAAATCATCGCTCGCCCGCCGCAGGTCCGGCGGTACCGAGCGCTGCTCCTGTGCCCGGATCAGACCGAACGTAATCGGTTCAATGTCGACCAGATCTTCGACCGGGGCACTCGAGCTGCGCTCGGAGATATGCCCGCCAGGTGCCCAGGCACAACCGCTCAGCGCCAGTAGCGTGACCAGCGACAGGGCCCAGCGAATGGGGGTTGTCTCGTTCATGGATCATCCTCTTTCGCGCATTACCGCAACGCCTGCCGTGCCAGCAGCTGCGGGGCTTCCAGTGATCGTGGCGAACCCGGGCGGCTTGGGCCTCAAGCGGGGTAACCCTGTCACGAATGAGCAGGATCGTCGCCGAACTGGCGCAGAATATCGGCGCACCCCCCCCGGGGGACAACGCCCAAACACGAAACTTACGGGCCTGTTCACAGCTTCGGCGGATCGACCTCACGTTTCCCGGAAACGGCGTTGCAGGGCCCTGAATGGGGGTGCTTGAATCCATCGCGTTCCGTCCATCTGCGACTGTCCCGGACCTCCATCACACCGCCCTACAGCGGGCTTGTGGTCCGGAAACAGCCGCCATTCATCCGACGAGGGAAAGGCGACATGAAAGTCCTGATCACCGGCGCGGCAGGTTTTATCGGCTCCCATCTGGCCCTGCGCCTGCTGGAACGTGGCGACACCGTGATCGGTGTCGACAATCTGAACGACTACTACGACCCGAGCCTGAAGCGGGCCCGGCTGGATCACATACGCGCCTTCCCCGGCGCCCGTCAGCACTTCGTGTTCGAACAGCAGGACATCTCCGATCGAGCGGCGGTGGAACGGGTGTTCCGCGAGCACCGGCCGCAGCGGGTGGTGAACCTGGCGGCCCAGGCCGGCGTGCGCTATTCGCTGGAGAACCCGGCGGCCTATGTCGACACCAACCTGGTCGGCTTCGGCAACATCCTGGAGGGCTGCCGCCATAACGGCGTCGAGCACCTCGTCTATGCCAGCTCGAGCTCGGTCTACGGCGCCAACACCACCATGCCGTTCTCGGTGCACGACAATGTCGATCACCCGCTCACCCTGTACGCCGCCAGCAAGAAGGCCAACGAGCTGATGGCACATACCTACAGCCATCTCTACGACCTGCCGGTGACCGGACTGCGCTTCTTCACTGTCTACGGCCCCTGGGGCCGCCCGGACATGGCGCTGTTCATGTTCACCAAGAAGATCCTGGCGGGCGAGCCGATCGACGTCTTCAACTACGGCCAACACCGCCGCGACTTCACCTACATCGACGACATCGTCGAGGGCGTGATCCACACCCTGGATCGGCCCGCGGCCCCGAACCCCGAGTGGAGTGGCGCGGCCCCGGACTCCGCGAGCAGTTCCGCGCCCTATCGCCTGTACAACATCGGCGCGCACCGTCCGGTGGAGCTGATGCACTACATCGAGGTGCTGGAGGACTGCCTGGGTCGCAAGGCCCAGAAGCACCTGCTGCCGCTGCAGCCGGGGGACGTGCCGGATACCTACGCCGACGTCGAGGCCCTGCGCGCCGATACCGGCTACGAACCAACCACCACCGTCGAGGATGGCATCGCCCGTTTCGTGGACTGGTACCTGGGGTATTACCGGGCGGCCGCCTGATGGGCATCTACCGCAAGACCCTGCGACTGCTCACCCCGGCCGAGAGACGGCGGGGCGCCCTGGTGCTCGGCATGGTGATGGTGATGGCGATACTGGAAACCGCCGGCGTGGCATCGGTCATGCCGTTCTTGTCCGTGCTTGGAAACCCTGAACTGGTCCACACCAACCCCGTGCTCAACCAGCTCTACACCGGGCTGGGCTTCACCTCGGTGGACCAGTTCATCTTTGCCCTGGGCGCCGCAGCCTTCGCACTGATCCTGTTCTCGGCGGTGTTTCGCACACTCACGCACTTTGCGATGAACCGCTTCATCGAGATGCGCCGCCACAGCCTCGGTAAGCGACTCCTGGAGACCTACCTGCGCCAGCCGTATGCATTTTTCCTGAATCGCCACAGCGGCGACATGGCCAAAAGCATCCTCTCGGAGGTCGACCAGCTGGTACTCAATGTCTTCCGCCCCGGGATCACCATGGTGGCCTACCTGGTGGTCACCCTCGCCATCGCGGCGCTGCTCGTCATCGTCGACCCGTGGCTGGCGCTGGGAGTCGCGGTCGTCATTGGCGGCGTGTACGGCACGATCTTTGTGTTCGTGCGCGGCCTGCTCGGACGCATCGGGCGCGATCGTTCGCGCGCCAACAAGGAGCGCTTCACCGCCGCCGGCGAGGCCCTGGGCGGCATCAAGGACATCAAGCTACTGGGCCGCGAGCACGCCTACCTGTCGCGCTTCGACGCGCCGTCCAAGCGCCAGGCCCGGCACCAGGCCACCAACCAGACCATCGCCCAGGTCCCCAAATTCCTCATCGAGGCGATCGGCTTCGGCGGCATCATCGCGCTGACCCTGATCCTGTTGCACACCCAGGGCGGAACGGGTACCGATTCCCTCGGCGAGATCCTCCCGATCATCGGCTTGTATGCCTTTGCCGGCTATCGCCTGCTGCCCGCCGCGCAGCACATCTACGCCGGCCTCGCCAAACTGCGCTTCGGCGCTGCGGCCGTGGAAAGCGTGACCGCCGACCTGCGTGAACGCGAGGCCCTCGCGGAGCTGCATCGACGTGCACCGCAGCCGTTGGTCCCACGCCAGACCATCCAGCTCAAGGGCATCGACTACACCTACCCGGGCGCCCACCAGCCCGCCCTGCAGTCCATTGATCTGGAAATCCCGGTTGGCAGCTCGGTGGGCATCATCGGCACCACCGGGTCCGGCAAGACGACCCTGGTGGACGTGCTTCTGGGCCTGCTACGGCCGACCCAGGGCGCCATCCTGGTGGATGGCCAGCCCGTCACGGATGCCAACCTGCGCGCGTGGCAACAGTCCCTGGGCTATGTGCCCCAGGACATCTTCCTGACGGATTCGACCGTGGCCGAGAACATCGCGCTGGGTATCCCGGCCGCACAAATAGACCACGACCGGGTGGAACGCTGCGCCCGCATGGCGCAGGTCCACGACTTCATCGTCCAGGACATGGCGGAGCAGTACGCCACCATGGTCGGCGAGCGCGGCGTGCGCCTGAGCGGCGGTCAACGCCAGCGCATCGGCATCGCCCGCGCCCTCTACCACGACCCCGATGTCCTGGTATTCGACGAGGCCACCAGCGCCCTCGACACCACCACCGAGCGCGCCGTGATGGAGGCGATCGAGTCCCTGGCGCAGAGCAAGACCATCATCCTGATTGCCCACCGTCTGAGCACCGTGCGGGCCTGCGATCAGGTCGCCCACCTGGAGCGCGGCTCGTTCACGTCAGTGGGCCGCTTCGACGACCTGGTCACCGAACCCGGGACGACCGAGTCTCCGGTCCAGTCGATTACCGACGCTGCGCCCTCCGGCACCCACGGCTGAAGCCGGCGTGCCGATGCAAACCGAGGAAATGCCCGTGACACACGTTCAATCCCAGCCCCTGCAGATCAAGAACAGCGGACGCCTCGCGCGCACCCTTGCGCGTGCGGTGCACCTGCGCCACCTGCAGAAGTCGCGCAAGATCGCGATCCAGTGGCGCGAAAAGCTGATCCGCGCGCATGGCGAATCGGTGGTGACGCGCCCGGTCCTACAACAGATCAAGCGTTACGCCGCTCAAACCTACGGCAGCGATTCCTGGTGGCCATGGCTGGCGGCCTACACCGAGGTCCGCCGCGAGTTCATCGAGGGCTGGATCGGCGACGACTACTACACCGAACACCTCAATCCGTTGTGGAACCGCCAGGACATCCGCCGCCTGAGCGGACTCAAGACGATGGACTCCCGCCTGTTCCCGGACAGCGTCGTACCGCCCATCTTCGTGCGCGTGGGTGGCCAGTATCTGGACGCCCGGGGCACACCGGAACCGCTGGCTGCCGCCCTCGCCCGTCTCGAAGACGACAAGAGCTACGTCCTCAAGCCCGACGAGGGGCGTCAGGGCCTCGGCGTGACCTTTGCGCCCGCCGACCGCGTCGCCGAGGAACTCGCCCGGATTCCCGGCAACTGCATCGTGCAGCCCCTGATCGAGCAGCACGCCGATATCGCGAGAATCAATGCCAGTTCGGTGAACACCCTGCGGGTCCTGACCTTCCTCGATCCCGAATCCGGCGAGCTGCGCATCCTGAACCACTTTCTGCGCCTCGGGCGCGAAGGACAGCGCACCGACAACGTCTCCACCGGCGGCTATTTCGTCGGCGTGGACGGCGGAGGCTGGCTGGATGGCCACCTGCGCGACCCGGTCTGCGTCAGCATCGGTTCGGTCCACCCGGACAGTGGCACTGACGTCAAAGGCCTGCGGATCCCCAACTTCGGCGCCGTGCGCGAGCTCTGCCTGAACGCCCACCGCCGCATCCCCTATCTGCGCTTCATCGGCTGGGACGTCTGCATCCAGGCCGACGGCAAGCCCGTGATCCTGGAATGGAATGCGGAGCAAGTGGCCTGGTCGCGCAACGAGTCCTGTTTTGGCCCGTTGCTGCCCTCGGTCCCACAGGGCTATCCGCGCTAACCCAGCCCGCCGCAATCACGAGGACGTCATGCACACGATCAAACTGCTGTGGACCGGTGGCTGGGACTCCAGCTACCGCCTTCTGGACCTGGCGCTGCACCGCCAGCACCGGGTCCAACCGATTTATGTCCTGGACCCGCGACGCAAGTCCTATGTCCACGAGCTGCGCGCCATGGCTACCATCCGGGCAGGGCTGGAGTCCCGCCCGGAAGCCCGCGGGCGGGTCGCGCCGGTCCGGGTCTACCTGCGCGACGACATCCTCGCGAACCCGGACATCACCACGCTTTATCAGCGCCTGGCCAGCGAGGTGCATGTGGGTACCCAGTACGACTGGCTGGCACGACTGTGCGCACAGGAGGGCCTGCGTGACCTCGAACTGTCGCTGACCGGTCACGAGGCCGGAACCGAGTTGCAGGAACGCTTGTTCCGCAATCCGCAGTGCGGCGATTACCGCTTTCGCGAGGACGACTTCGCCTGGGAGCTGTTCCAGTACTACCGCTTCCCGCTGCTGTCAGTAACCAAGGAGGCGATGAAGTTCGATGCCGAGGCCAAGGGCTTCCTGCCCCTGCTCGAACAATCCTGGTTCTGCCACTCGCCGATCCTGGGCCGGCCCTGTGGTCACTGCCAGCCTTGCCGCTTCTCGCGCGAGTCGAACCGGGCAATCCAGTATTCGCGCTTGGGGCCGCTCCTGGAGCTCGCACGCCGGGCACGCTCCAGCCTGCGCTTGATGCGCACCGCCGGCGCCTGAGACGCAAACGCCATGTCCCTCGCCTTTGGTGCCCTCCTTCCCTGGCTGTCCGGCCCGCGCGAATATGCCGCGTTGCGCCGCGCCGAGCGGCTCTCACTCCCTGCCCTGCAACGCCTGCAGGCCGAACGACTGGCCCGTCTCTTGATGCAGGCGCGAGACGAGGTCCCGTACTACCGCGACCTGTTGCCACCGGTGAACGTGATCGCGACTGATCCGGTTGCGGCCCTGCTGTCACTGCCCATTCTCGACAAGCACACCATCCGCCGCGAAGGCGAGCGCCTGTGTTCCGAGCGGCCACGCCCCGGACTGCGGCGCAACACCTCCGGCGGGTCGACCGGCGAGCCCGCAACGTTCTACCAGGACACCGCCTACCGCCGCTGGGGCCGCGCCACCAAGGCCCTGTTCGATGCCTGGACCGGCTACCGGCCGGGACACCGCAAGGCCGTGCTCTGGGCCGCTTCACGCGACCTGACCGCCGGGCGCGGCGTGCGCCGACTGGCCGAGCGGATGAAGAATCGCACCCTTCTGAACGCCTACTGCATGGATCCGGCCACGATGGATGCACACCTGGAGCAGCTGCGCGCGGCACCGCCCGCGCAGCTCCAGGTCTACGCGGAGAGCGGCCACGAACTCGCCCGGCACGCCCTGCGCCGGGGGATCCGCATTCAGGGTATCGGCAGCGTGCTGAGTTCGGCCGGAACCCTCTTTCCCGATATGCGCGACACCATCGAGGAGGCCTTCTCCGCCCCTGTGTTCAACCGCTACGGCTCGCGGGAGGTGGGCGACATGGCCTGCGAATGCGAATGCCACCGAGGCCTGCACGTGAACCCCCTGACACAGTTCCTCGAGATCCTCGACGACGAGGGCCGGCCGGCACCCCCCGGCACCCCGGGTCGCGTCGTGGTCACCTCGCTCACGAATCACAGCATGCCCCTACTGCGCTACGCGATCGGCGACCTGGCCAGCTGGGCGAGGGAGACCTGCGACTGTGGCCGTGAGTGGCCCCTGCTGGAGGGTGTATGGGGGCGCGTGACCGATCACCTGCGCGGCGCCAACGGTGCAGTCGTATTCGGCGGCTGGCTGCGCCAGCTTCTGTACCCGGAAGACTGGATCGGGCAGTACCAGTGGGTACAGCACGCGGAGGATCACCTCCGCCTGCGGCTGATCCCTGCAGACCACAGGTCCGACAGCGAGCGCGAGCAGGCCCTGCGCGAGCGACTGGAACCCGCCATCCACCAGCAACTGGGCGCGAGCACCCGACTCGATATCGAACGCGTGGGCACGATCCCGCCCTCGGCCAGCGGGAAGCACCTGCATGTCATCAGCGAATTGCGGGAGAATCGGCGGTGAAGATCCTGCATGTGATCAATGGGCTCGGCCAGGGCGGAGCGGAACGCCAGCTAGGGAACCTGCTACGGGCCGCGCCGGATACCGGGGCGGTCTTCGCACTCAAGGAGCCCGGCGTAATGGCCGGGACCATCCGCGCGCACGGCATCCCGGTGTATTCCGGAGGACTGCGCAGCCCGCTCTCGGTGGGATGGATCGCGGCATTGCGCCGGACACTGGACGCCTATCAGCCGGATGGCGTCATGGGCTGGATGTACCACGGCAACCTTGCCGCCTCGCTCACCCGGCGCCTTGGACACCGCGGTCCGGTGTTCTGGAATGTACGCCACTCGGTGCACGACCTGGCACACGAGAAACGCGGAACCCGCTGGGTGATCCGGACCGGGGCGTGGCTGTCGCGGCATCCGGCGCGCATCGTCTACAACAGTGCGGCCGCGGCCGCGCAGCACGAGGCCCTGGGTTTTGCGTCCAGCGGTCGCGTGGTGCTGCCCAACGGCTTTGATCTGGGGCGTTTCTGCCCCGAACCCGAGGCGCCCGGTGGCCTGCGCGCGCAGCTGGGCATTGGTGCGGAAACCTGGTTGCTGGGCATGGTGGGCCGCGCCCATCCGATGAAGAACCATGCCGGACTGGTGGCCGCCCTGGCGCAACTGGTCCAGTCCGGGGTGGACGTGCACTGCGTGATGGTCGGCACCGGGGTCTCCGCAGACGACAATCCCCTGGCCCTGGCCATGCGCGAGCACGGGATGGCCCGGCACGTAACACTGCTGCCTCCGACCCCCGAACCCGAGGCCCTCTATCCAGGCCTGGATTTGCTGGTGCTGCCATCGCGCTGGGGCGAGGGCTTCCCCAACGTCGTAGGCGAGGCAATGGCCTGCGGCGTCCCCGCCGTGGTCACGGACATCGGCGATGCAGCCACCGTGGTCGGAGAGACCGGTTTTGTCTCCGCAAGCCCAAAGCCGCCGGACCTGGCCGACGCCATTCGCTACGCCGTTGGCCAGGGCCGTGAACGCCTGCGCGGTCTCGGGGGCAAGGCTCGTGCACGCATGCAATCGCATTACGCCCTCGATGCCGTGAGCGCGCGCTATCAGGCCCTGTTCCAGGATGCCCTGGCAGGCACCGCGTCCGTCTCGCCATGAGCTATACCGCGATCCCGTTCACCTTCATGGAACTGCTTCTGTCGGGCAGCTTCCTGATCATCGTGCTGGTCGCCGTGCTGTGGACGGGCCGCACCCGGGAGGGCTATCTGTGGCCACTGCTGGCGGCCCTCCTTGCCCGCATCGGCGCCGCCCTGGTGCAGCGTTTCCTGTTCCCGTTGCCCCAGGGCGGCGCCGATGCGATCAGCTTCGAACGCCGCGCCTGGTTCTGGGCCCAAAGCGGCTGCGGCAATCTCGGGGATCACTTCAGCATGGGCAGTTCCTACCTGCACAGCTGGCTGATCGCGAACATCTATGCCTGCGTCGACCGCGCGCCCTTCGCCTTCCAGGCCGTGAATATCGCCCTGGGCATGCTGACGGTCTACCTGATCGCGCGCATCGCCGAACAGCTCTGGGACCGCCAGGCTGCGGTGCGCGCCGCCTGGATCGCCGCGCTGTTCCCCATCCTGATCGTGAACGCCGCCGTGCCGTTGCGCGAGGTCTGGTTCACCGCCTTCTTCCTGCTCGGGGTGCTCTGGCTGGTGCGCTGGGTGCAAAGCCAGCGCAGCGTTTTTCTGGTGGCGGCGGTGGGGGTCTTGCTGGCCTCGGCGATCGTGCATGGCGCCGCGGTGTTTGCGATCGCCGGCATTGCGGTCGTGCTGGTCGGCTGGTCGATCAAGGAGTTTCTGCGCGCCTCGGACCTGGGCCGCATGCGCCCAGGCCTGCTGTTCGGCGGCATCCTGCTCGGCGCGGCCGGTGTCCTGGGCTTCCTGGTGATGGACGACATGCGTTTCTCCTCCATTGGTCAGCTAGGCGATGTCATGGAGCAGACCGAGACCCTGGACCAGCGGGCCGAGCGCAGCGCGCGTGGCGGCGCCGCCTATCCGTCTTTTCTCATTCCCTCCAATGATCTTCAGGCGCTGGTCCTGACGCCGGTCCGCATGGGCTATCTGCTGTTCGGCCCCCCGCTGTGGGAGGTGCGCTCCCCGGTTCACCTGATCGGCATGCTGGAGGGCTTGTTCTACTTGTCCCTGGTGCTGCTGCTGGCGGTTTATCGCCACCACTGGTGGCAACGCAAGGACTTCCGACTGCTGGTGGTGATGTTCGTCGTGCTCACGATCATTTTCGCCTGGGGCACCAGCAACTTCGGTACCGCCGCCCGCCACCGCGCGAAATTCCTCGGAATTCTGATTGCCCTGGCCGCGGGCCTGGCCGGCCGCCGCGTATGGCGCTGGGAACGCCTGCAACGGCTCACCGGGAGGCGTGCAGCGACGACCGACAATGTCACCGATCCACCCGAATCTTCCGATACAAGCCTGCCGCACCCGCGGCGTGCCTCGCCCTGATTTGCCGCGCACCCCACGCGCACCCGCCCCACTCCCGGGGCCCCTACGCACATTCACACAGGAGATTGAAAGATGGCGGAATTTGCGGCACCGGACGCCCCGCGTCTGGCCATTATTGGTCTGGGTTATGTCGGCCTGCCTCTGGCGGCCGAGTTCGGACGGGTCCTGCCCACGCTGGGCTTCGACATCGATACGGGTCGGGTCGAGGAACTGCGTGGGGGGCATGACCGCACGCGCGAAGTCTCGCGCGAGGAACTCGCCGGCGCCGAACATCTGGAGCTGACCGCAGACAGGGAGCGGCTGCGGGAATGCAATGTGTTCATCGTGACGGTGCCGACCCCGATTGATGCGCATCGCTGCCCCGATCTGGGCCCGCTACTGGCCGCCAGCCACACGGTGGGGGGCGTGCTGAAGCCGGGCGACGTGGTGATCTACGAGTCCACGGTCTACCCCGGAGCCACGGAGGAGGACTGCGCCCCCGTGCTGGCTGCCGAGTCGGGGCTGGAGCTCAATCGGGATTTCTTCCTCGGCTACAGCCCGGAACGGGTCAACCCCGGCGACAAGGAACACCGTATCCCCGACATCGTCAAGGTCACCTCCGGCTCCACCCCCGAGGTCGCCGCCTTCGTCAACGCGCTCTACACCCGCATCATCCGCGCAGGCACCCATCCGGCGGCCAGCATCCGTGTCGCCGAGGCGGCCAAGGTCATCGAGAACACCCAGCGCGACGTGAATATCGGGCTGATCAACGAACTCGCCATGCTGTTCGAGCGCCTGGACCTGGATACCGAGGCGGTACTGGCCGCGGCCGGGACCAAGTGGAATTTCCTGCCGTTCCGGCCCGGCCTGGTGGGCGGGCATTGCATTGGCGTAGATCCGTACTACCTGACGCACAAGGCGCAGGCCGTCGACTACCACCCGGAGATGATCCTCGCCGGACGCCGCACCAACGACGGCATGGGGGGGCATATCGCGGACCGCACCATCAAGGCAATGATCCGCAAGGGGTTCCCGGTCGTGGGTTCGCGCATCCTGATCATGGGTCTCGCCTTCAAGGAGAACTGTCCGGATCTGCGCAACACGCGCGTGGTGGACATCGTCCATGACCTGCACGGTTATAACGCCAACGTCGACATCTGGGACCCCTGGGTGGACGCAGCCGAGGCCCATCACGAGTACGGCCTGGACCTCCTGTCCGATACCCCGGAGCCGTCTCGTTACGATGCAATCGTCCTCGCCGTCCCGCACTGGGAGTTCGTGGAACTGGGCCCGCAGGGCGTACAGAAGTTCGCACGCGAGCGCGCGGTGATCTTCGACGTCAAATCCGTGCTCCCGCCGGAGGCGAGTGACCTGCGTCTATAAACGCTCAATCCCTCTTGGTTCGCGCTGTCTTTTCGGGGTGTCTCGCACACTTTGAGCCCCCGGAAAGATGGCGATAAACCATTGTCTTGTTTACCTTTTGCCCTCATGCACACGGACTTACGAGGTGCCTGAACGCCGCCACCCCGGAGGGGGGCGAAGCACCCTCGAGACAGGAGCGCAACGCATGCAGGAAACCGAGCATCGCCGAATCGTATCGCCCCTGCGCGGCAACACCTCCAGTGCTGCCGAGACCGCCCGTCAAGGCGCGGTACGCGAACGCTGCAGCGTCGATCTGCTGATCGTGGCCGCCAACGCCCGCTCGCTGATCGCCAACCGCGGTGATCTGATCCGCGAGATTCAGGCGCGAGGGCATGGCGTGGCCGCGGCAGTCCCGCGCAAGGACTATCTACCCGAGGTCGAGGACCTGGGTATCCCGATCTACCCCTTCGACCTGGGCCGGACCGGAGTCAACCCGGTCGAAGACCTGCGGACCACAATGTCCCTGGCGCGGCTGATTCGGCGGCTGCGCCCGGAGGCGGTGTTCAGCTACACCGTCAAGCCCGTCGTGTACGGCTCCCTGGCTGCACACTGGGCCGGCGTTCCGCGGGTATACGCCATGATCACCGGCCTGGGGCATGCCTTCACGACCGAGTCCTGGCGGACACGGGTGTTGCGGACCATCAGTTCGCGTCTGTACCGAACGGCACTCGCTCGTTGCGATCGCGTGTTCTTCCAGAATCCGGATGACCTGCAGGATTTCCTCGACCGCGGGGTTTTGCCCGACACCCAACGGGTGGTCCGCATCAACGGATCCGGCGTGGATGTGGAGCGCTTCGCGCGGCAGCCCCTGCCCGAGGGCGACCCACTGTTCCTGTTTGTCGGTCGCCTGTTGACCGAAAAGGGCATCCTCGAATTCGTGGAGGCGGCGCGCCAGGTCCACCAGCAATCCCCCAGCGCCCGGTTCGTCGTCGTCGGTCCCCACAACCCGGACCTGCCCCACTCGATCCCGGCAGAACAGGTCGAGGCCTGGAAGCGCGAGGGCATCGTCGAGTTCGCAGGCGGCGTTACCGATGTTCGGCCCTGGCTCGAGAAGGCCTCGGTCTTCGTCCTGCCCTCCTACCGAGAAGGCACGCCCCGCTCGGTGCTGGAGGCGATGAGCGTGGGGCGCCCGATCATCACCACGGATGCCCCTGGCTGCCGTGAAACCGTCCTGGATGGCGAGAACGGCTTTCTCGTCCCGCCCCGAACCACTGCGCCCCTGGCCGAGGCCATGCAACGGTTTCTGGATCAGCCGGAACTGTTACCCCGGATGGCCGGGGCCTCGCGTGAGCGGGTGGAAGCGAAATACGAGGTTGGACAGGTCAATCGCGTGATTCTTCGGTCCATGGAGCTCACATGAACGCGACTCTCAAACGACTGTTCGACGTCCTGTCCAGCATGGGGGCCCTGATCCTGCTGGCACCGGTCCTGTTTCTGATCGCCGCGGCAATCCGCCTCGACAGCCCGGGCCCGATCCTGTTCCGCCAGCGACGTATTGGCCTCCATGGCCAGCCTTTCCGGGTGCTCAAGTTCCGCACCATGGTGGATCGCGACCCGGACACCATCGACCAGCACCACGAGCAGGTCGTCAGTACCGGGATCGATCCGCGCATCACGCGTGCAGGCCGGCTGCTGCGCGCCAGCAGTCTCGATGAACTGCCACAGCTCTGGAACATCCTGCGTGGAGACATGAGCGTGGTCGGCCCCCGCCCCATCCTGCCGGAGCAGGTGGAGGTCGTCCCGCCTTCCTACGCCTCCCGTTTTTCCGTGCGGCCCGGCCTGACCGGCCTGGCCCAGGTCCGCGGTCGCCGCACCCTGGGCTGGATCCAGCAGCTCGAGGCCGATACCGAGTACGCCGCGCAGCATCACCTGCTGTATGACCTGGGATTAATCCTGCGGACCATTTACGTAGTCCTGACCGGCCAGGGGGTGTACGGCGAGGCCGGCATCAACTGGCGTACCTATCGCGATTCGTTGCGTAACCGACAGCAAGGGGACACGAAATGAACTCGACCCTGAAACACATGTTCATCACCGCCTCCGCCAACGTCGCCCGACAAGCTGAGGCAGCCGGGATCGCGCGCATCTTTGTCGATATGGAAGTCCGCGGGAAGGCCGAGCGTCAGGGCCATATGGACACGCACAAGGCGCGCCACACGCTCGAGGATGTGCGCCGCATTGCCGGCGCGTTGACGAGCGCCGAATTGATGGTTCGCATCAACCCCCCGGCATCGCAAACGCCCTCCGAAGTCCGCCAGGCGATCGAAGCCGGCGCCGACCGGCTGATGCTGCCGATGTTCACCCACATCGACGAGGTCGCGCTCTTCCTCGACGCAGTGGGCGGACAAGTGCCGGTCGCTCTGCTGGTCGAGACACCCCAGGCACTGATCCGGCTCCCCTCCTACCTGCCGCTGCTGGGGCCCGACGACCAGATTCACATCGGCCTGAATGACCTCAGCCTGGCCACCGGGCTCGATTTCCTGTTCGAACCCCTGGCCGGCGGCATGCTCGAGGCCCCTGCGGCACTGTGCCGCGAGGCCGGCGTCGCGTTCGGGTTTGGAGGCGTCGGGGCCGTGGGCAAAGGCGAGATCCCGGCGGAATCCATTCTGGGCGAGCATGTCCGCCTCGGCTCCGAATGGGTGATCCTCTCGCGCGCATTCCGCGAGGTCGTCAGTCAGGAAGACCCGGCCACCGGGGCCGCGCGCCTGCGCGGCGAACTGGGACGCCTGCAAGCGGCGGAACAACGGTTTCGCGCGGCGACGCCGGAACAGCTGGGGGAGAACCGCGACGAGGTCCGCAGCCGCATCTTCCGGCTGGCGGCCCGGCTGCACAACCGGAGTCGGGCATGCGCCTGAGCCGGACGCTGTTCCTGCAGAAGCCTGACGTCCTGCGGCAACAACAGGGCCTCATCGAAAGCCGCCTGTGCGAGGCATTTCCCAACACCGCGCTGACCTTCGCCGGGGGGCCCGACGCCGTTCCCGAGGGGCTTGAGGTCGACGCGGTCATCGCCCCCACGCTGCCCTGGCTGCCCGAGGCCCTGAACCGCCTGTCGCGCTATCAGTGGATCCATTTCCTGTCCGCCGGGGTGGAGCGAATCTGGGACATGCCCTTCCCCAAGGATGGCCTGATGATGACCAAGAGCAGCGGCGTCCATGGTGCCCCGATGAGCGAGTATGCGATCGGCGCCATGCTCTACTTCGCCAAGCACTTCGATCGTTTCAACGAGCAAAGCCGCCAGAAACGCTGGGAGCGCAGCTGGCTTGGGGAACTGACCGGACGCACCGTCATGGTGCTCGGCATGGGGCACATCGGCGCGCTGGTAGCCCGCCGCGCCCAGGCGTTCGACATGCGTGTGATCGGCGTCCAGCGCAACCCGCGGGCCCATGACCATGCCAGCGAGGTCATCCCGCTGGACGCTGTGGAAGACCGTCTATCCGAAGTGGACTACCTGGTCGTCTGCCTGCCCCTCACGCCGGGCACTCACCACCTGGTCGCCGAGCCCCAGTTGCAGCACCTGAAGCCCGGCGCGGTTCTGGTGGACATATCGCGTGGCGGCGTGGTGGATCAGCGGGCCCTGACCCAGGCCCTGGACACGGGCCACTTGCGCGGCGCCGCACTGGATGTCTTCGAGGAGCAGCCCCTGCCCGCGGGCTCGTCCCTGTGGAACCGGGAGAATGTCCTCGTCACTCCACACGTCTCGGGAACCTCGCCGCACTATATGGAGCGCGCCCTCGAGATCTTCGTGCGCAACGCCCGCGCGCTTGAACAGGGCCACGCCCCGATCACGCCGGTCGATCCCGCCGCCGGCTACTGACTGCCGCCCGACAAACGCGGCTCCGCAAGAGCCCTGCTCGTTTCTCTCGCACTTCCCTTCCTGCAAGTATGCGGGCCCGGAGAACATCACTCGCCCCCCCCCCAGGGGGGCGTGGATCCATCCGCACGGCCGCGGAAGAGTCGACCCCACTTGCCGGGACGCCGCGCCTGGTCCTGGAAAGACCCGGTCCTGGAAAGAATCGGGCGCCAACGCGCCCCCCCGAATGGATCCGCTCGGCCTGCCACCACGCTATATCGCGCCACCACAGGGCCTCTCACCTTGCGCACCGTGGCCAAAATGGGGCGGAAAGGCGACTGGCGACAGCCCGCCCGCGAAGCCACCCGGACGTTATTTCCGAGACACATCCGCGGACCGGCAAGCGGTACGGACATGGCACTGGAAAGGTACGGAGGTGCCAACGCCAGTGCATTGGCAACCCGCGTGACCGCACCGAAGGCCGCGAGTCATCCACGACGGTATGCGAGGTGCACGACCACCGAACCGTGATCCGCCGCATCACCTACCGCGAAGCGGGCGCGGCCGTTCGCGCATAGGTCACCACTGCAGGGCGCACCGGAGCCGGAACCGGTCGTGGCGGGCAGGACGACGCCGGGGCACTGTGCGTTGCCTCTTCCTCGCTCCCGGGCTTGTACCCATCCACGACCCGGCGCAGTGTCTCGAACGCGGCCCGGGCATCCCGCTCGTGGTCAGCCTGCTTCAACGCTTGCAATGCCTGGGCGAGGACATCCGCCGCCACGCAGGTCTCGCGGGCTCGCATGATCTTGGCGTGAGGCGTCGCCTCCACGTTATCTCCGATCAGCAGCTCCTCATAGAGCTTTTCGCCGGGACGCAGGCCCGTACAGGTGATGGCGATGCCTTCTCCCCCGGCGGCCTCGCCCTCGCGCACCTGATGGCCATGCAGGCGAATCATGCGCCGGGCCAGGTCGATGATCCGGACCGGTTCCCCCATGTCGAGGACATAGACCTCGCCACCCTCGGCCATCGCGCCGGCCTGAATCACCAGCTCGGCCGCCTCCGGAATGGACATGAAGTAACGGGTAATCTCGGGGTGGGTGACCGTCACCGGCCCCCCTTCGCGTATCTGCCGGTGGAATAGCGGGACCACGGAACCGGACGAACCCAGCACATTGCCAAACCGCACCATGCTGAAGACCGTCGCATGCTGGCGCCGCGCCCGATCCTGCAGGACCATCTCGGCCAGGCGCTTGCTTGCACCCATGATGTTGGTCGGACGCACGGCCTTGTCGGTGCTGATCAGGATAAAGCGCTCGACTCCCGCGGCGATCGCTGCATCGGCTACCACAGCCGTACCCAGCGTGTTGTTGCGCAGGCCCTCGAGCAGGTTGCCTTCAACCAGCGGCACATGTTTGTAGGCGGCGGCATGATAGAGCGTCTGCACACCGTGCTCGCGCAGGACCTCGGCGACCCGCGCGCGGTTCGCGACCGATCCGAGCACGGCGTGCACCGCCACCTCCGTCTGCATGCCGGAACGACGCTCCGCGAGTTCCTGCTCGATCCGGTAGAGCGCGAACTCGTTACGTTCGAAAAGCACCAACGCGGCCGGCTCAAGGCTGAGGATGCGCCGACACAACTCCGAACCGATCGAACCACCGGCACCGGTCACCATCACTACACGCCCCCGGATGCTTCGGGCCAGCAGGGCCTCGTTGGGCGGCACCGGATCGCGCCCAAGGAGATCCGCGATATCGAGATCCTCCAGTTGATCCAGCGGTGCCTGCCCCGACACCACCGCCTCCAGCGACGGCACCGACTGCACATGCAACGGATACGGTTCCAGCCATTCGAGGATACGCCGGCGATCGGCTCGACTCGCCGATGGAACGGCCAGCAACACGCGCGCGACACCGCACTGGTCCACAAGAGTCTCCAGGGCCGCGGGCCCGCATACCGGGATATCGTCAATGGCACGCCCCTGGACCGCCGGATCCTCGTCGATGAACGCCATCACGCGGAAGCGTCCACTGGACTGCAACCCGGAGGCCAGCTGAATACCCGCCTCGCCAGCACCGAAGACCACCACGCGCTCACTCCCCGATCGCGCATCGGAGACCGCCTGATACCAGCTACGCACCAGAGATCTCCCGGCCGCCACCAGGGCAAAGGCCAACAGGGCAAAGTTCACCGAAATCGCTCCGAAGAAGCCGGGTGTCTGCGTCAACTCGGTGGACGCCCAGATCATCACCGCGAGCGCCAGCACACCGACGATCACGGCCTTGAACGCCCGCGCCCCCATGAAGCGCACTACCGTCCGGTAGAGCCCCAGTCGGGCAAACACCAGAATACCGACCGCCGAAACCAGCGGGAAAAGCCACCAGGCCTCGACCATCATGGCCGGAAGCGGCTGCCCCGTGCGGATTACAAACGCCAGCCACAGGGCAAGGGGCAGCATCGCGCTGTCTGCCAGCACCATCAACCCCTGCTTCGCGCCACGCGGCAGCTGCAGCAGGTTTTCAAGACTACGATCCAGTAGCGCCATCGTATGGCCTCCCTTCGTGTCATCGATCGGATCACGAGGCAGAACAACGACGTTTTCATGTCGCCGTTCGCCGCAAGCGAGAAGGGAGGCTACCAGTGCAATCACCGGACATCTGGGGGGGGAATCACGCTGTAGGGGACGCGACTGAGGGCGTCGTCACGCTATCCGGACGTCCCTCCGAAAGAGCCGGAGAATACCTTCCGCATCCCACAGGGGGATCGCCGCGACGGGCACCTCAAGGAGACACAGATCAGACGGAAGAAGAGAGAGCCGCCACGAAACGCGGGCTCATGCCCCATGCGCACCCACACGGCTTCGAGCCCGATCAATCGAGCGTCAACAAGGTATGCAAGGATCTGGAAAGAAATGGTGGGCCGTGTAGGAATCGAACCTACAACCAATGGATTAAGAGTCCACTGCTCTACCAATTGAGCTAACGGCCCCCTGAACAAAAAAGGGGGTGGGGTGACCGATGGGACTCGAACCCACGACAACCGGAGTCACAATCCGGGACTCTACCAACTGAGCTACGGTCACCACCGTGTCACTGTACAGCTACTTGCGCGAAGGGCGGCCCTGGCGCGCCCGGCAGGACTCGAACCTGCAACCGTCGGCTTAGAAGGCCGATGCTCTATCCGGTTGAGCTACGAGCGCGTTACCGCCGAGCATTGAGGCCATGGCGCCTGATCCGAGCCTGCCGGAAAACCGTGGCCGGGAGCCATGGTCGGGGTAGAGGGATTCGAACCCCCGACATCCTGCTCCCAAAGCAGGCGCGCTACCAGACTGCGCTATACCCCGTCGAGCCGTCCCCGCTAAAGGGCCTACACAGCGAGCGCAGGATGGTAGCCCCGCGAGGGGTTCGCGGTCAACATTCATCAACAGTCTTCGCCTGCAATGCACTCCCCTCGGGCGCGGCTCCGTGCTAACGTCGGCTCGGGACGTTCGCAGGGTCGCGAGCGCGGAGGGGACGGATGCTCGACTGGGTAGCCAACACAGCCATTGTATTGGGGGCAAGCGGCCTCCTGTATGCCCAATGGACACTCGCCCGGCTGCTGCGCGAGCTCCCCGAGAGCCGGGTCCGTACCGGCTGGAAGATGATGTTCTTTCTGGTCCCGGTCTTTACCCTCGGCTACTTCGGCTATATCCCGCTGAACTGGGGGCTCTACGAGGGCCTGCCCGACCTCCTGGTGCCGGCCATCTTCCTCCTCGGGGGGTGTTTCGTCTGCACCGTGGTCGGTCTGACCCACAGCTCGGTGGAGAAGATCCGCCACATTACGCGGCTGGAACACGAATCCATCACCGACCCGCTGACCGGCCTGTTCAACCGCCGGCACATGGATCGCCGGCTGGACGAGGAGGTATCCCGCGCCCGGCGCTACGGCCAGCCATTGTCCGTCGTGATGCTGGATATCGACCAGTTCAAGCCGATCAATGACCGCCTGGGCCACCTGATCGGGGACTACATCCTGACGACCCTGGCCGAACGCATGCAGCAAGTCCTGCGGCGCTCCGACCTTGCCGCGCGCTTCGGCGGGGAGGAGTTCGTCGTCGTCGCCCCGCATACCGACCTCGAGGCAGCCATGGCGCTGGGCGAGAAGCTGCGCGAAGCCATATCCGGCCACCCGATCACCCTGACCGGGCACCAGGCCGCCCCGCCCTGCGCACCAGATACCCTGACGGTCACGGTCAGCGTCGGCATCGCCAGCCTCGACGCGAACCCGAAATCCAGGGACACCGCCGAGACCCTGATTGCCCGTGCCGACGACGCGCTCTATCGCGCCAAACAGGACGGGCGCAACCGCTGCGAGGCCAGCGCGCCCGCAAGCGGCCTCTCGGCGGCCCTGTAGCCAGGCACCTCCGCTGGTCGAGGCATCCGCCTCGCCCCCATGCAGATCCCGCCCGGCAAATCGCTTGAGCCCCCGCGCCCGCCATGGGAAGATCGCGGGCGTTCCCCCGGAGGCGAGACCCCATGACGGCCCAGATCATCGACGGACGCGCGATTGGCCAGACCCACCGCGCAAGAATCGCGACCGAGATCGAATCCATGACCGCCCGCGACCTGCGTCCGCCGGGTCTCGCCGTGGTGCTGGTCGGGACCAACCCGGCCTCCGAGGTCTACGTGCGCAACAAGCGCAAGGCCTGCGAACAGGTGGGCGTGGTCTCGCACTCCTATGACCTGCCGGCGGGCACGCCGCAGACCGATCTGCTGGCGCTGATCGACCAGCTCAATGCCGACCGCACCATCGACGGCATCCTGGTCCAGCTGCCGCTGCCGGATCACATTGACCCCGAGACGGTGATCGAGCGCATCTCCCCGGCCAAGGACGTGGACGGCTTCCATCCGTACAACGTCGGCCGCCTGGTGGCGCGCGTGCCGCGCCTGCGCCCCTGCACCCCCTGGGGCGTCATCCAGCTGCTGCGGCATATCGAGGAACCGTTCAAGGGCCGCACGGCCTGCGTGATCGGCGCCTCCAATATCGTCGGCCGACCCATGGCCCTGGAACTGCTGCTGGCCGGTGCGACCCCGACCATCTGCCATCGCTTCACCCCGGATACCGCCGCCATTGCACGACAGTCCGACATCGTCGTCGCCGCGGTCGGCAAGCCCGGCCTGGTCAAGGGCGACTGGATCAAGCCCGGCGCCACGGTGATCGACATCGGCATCAACCGCCGCGACGACGGCACCCTGACCGGCGACGTGGAGTTCGACGCCGCTGCCGAGAAGGCCGCCTGGATCACGCCCGTGCCGGGCGGGGTCGGCCCGATGACCGTGGCGATGCTGCTGGACAACACCTTGCGCGCCCGCGCCTTCGGGACCCACGAAGCGGCCTGAACAATGGCGTCCAACGCCCGCCTGCGGGCGCTTGCTTCTCGCGGGTTCAGCCCGCTGCGTGACGACGCGCGGCTTCCAGGCGCAGCCGCACGCGTTCGCGCCCCAGATACTCCCAGATACGCGGCAGCTCCGGCCCAAAGGTCTGCCCGGACAACGCCGCCCGCAACGGCATGAACAGCTTGCGCCCCTTGCGTTCGGTGGCCTGCCCCACCGCCTTGGCCAGGGCGGGAAAATCCTCGGCCGCATCCAGCGCCTCCAGCCCCGCGCTAAAGAACTCCGCGCCGGCGGCCGTCAGTTCCTCGCGCGCGGCCGCGCTGTACGGCGCCGGATCGGCGGCGAACGCCGCCACCCACAGTGGCGCCTCCTCGGCGCGGGTGATGTTGTCGCGCAGCAGCTGCGCCAGCGCCGGGCGCTGCTCGGCGGCCACCGCCTCCAGCACCCCCGCCGCCTCCAGGTAGGCCTGCATCTCGGCATCCGAAAGGCTGCGCAGGGCCTCTGACTGCCAGTGATCCAGCTGCTGCGGATCATGCCGCGCCGCGCTGTGACCAATACGCTCGGGGCTGAATCCGGCCGCCAGCTCCGTGGGCGACAGCAGGGCATCGCTCTCGTAGCGATGCCCAAGACGCGCCAGGTGGTTCAGGATCGCGACCGGCAAATAGCCCTTCGTCCGCAACTCCTCGACGCTCGCGGAACCATTGCGCTTGGACAGCGGCGCCCCGTCCTGCCCCATCACCAGCGGCAGGTGGTGATACGCGGGTGCCGCGAGGCCCAGCGCCTCCAGCAGCAGCATCTGCCGCGGCGTGTTGGCGATATGGTCCTCGCCGCGCACCACGTCGGTCACGCCCATCAGGGCATCATCGATCGCGTTGGAGAAGAAAAAGGCCGGCGTGCCGTCGGAGCGACGGATCACGAAATCGCCGATCTCGTCGGTGCGGAAGCTGACCGCGCCGCGCACGCCATCCTCGAAACGCACCGTCCGGCCCAGTGGCACACGGAAGCGCAGCGTCGGCTTCTGGCCCTCGCCCTCGCGCCGGGCAACCTCCTCGGCACTCAGCTGGGCACAGGTCCCGGGATAGCGCGGCGGCTTGCCCTGCGCGCGCATCCGCTTGCGCCCGCGTTCCAGCTCGGCGGACGAACAAAAGCACGGGTAGGCCAGACCCTGTTCGGTCAATTGCCGGTAATAGCCCGCGTAGAGTTCGCCGCGCTCGGACTGCGCGTAGGGGCCGGCATCGCCCCCGGCGCCAAAGCCTTCGTCCCAGTCCAGCCCGAGCCAGCGCAGATCGCGCTGCAGCGCGTCGACGAACTCCGGGCGCGAGCGCTCGGCGTCGGTGTCCTCGATGCGCAGCAGGAAATGCCCTCCGCGCGAACGGGCCCGCAGCGCGCTGAACAGCGCCGTGCGTACATTGCCCAGGTGCAACAGGCCGGTGGGACTGGGGGCGAAGCGGGTGCGGATTATCGAGTTCGTCATCACGCGCATGGTAGCGGAGCGTCCACCGGCTCACCAGCGCCTCGCCCTCACGCCCACACACACATCCGGCATGCTGGCAGGCCTTGCCAGTGGCGGGTACCATTGCCGGTCTTAATCTTCCGGAGGTCAGTCCAATGCAACGCTTCCGCACCCGGCTCGGCGTCGTGCTGGCCACCCTGCTGATCACCCTTTTCACATCAGGAGCCCTCATGGCCGACACCCATCCGCAGGTCGCAATCGAAACCAACCACGGCCGCATCGTGCTGGAACTCAACGCCGAAGCCGCCCCGGAGACGGTCGCCAACTTCCTCTCCTACGTGGATGATGGCTTCTTCGACGGCACGATCTTTCACCGCGTGATCCCGGGCTTCATGGTCCAGGGCGGCGGCTTCGACAAGGATATGAAACAGAAGTCCGCTGGCGAGCCGATCCGCAACGAAGCGGACAATGGCCTGAAGAACGAGGTCGGTGCGATCTCCATGGCGCGTACCCAGGACCCGCATTCCGCCACCGCCCAGTTCTTCATCAACGTGAACGACAACGACTTCCTGAACCACACCGCGCCGAACGCGCAGGGCTGGGGCTATGCCGTGTTCGGCAAGGTCTCCGAGGGCATGGACGTGGTGCGCAAGATCGAGGCCCTTCCCACTGGCCGCGCCGGCATGCATCAGGACGTGCCGCAGGAGCCGGTCGTGATGGAAAGCGTCAAGCGCGTCGAGGACTAACCTCTTCGTGAGTGCCCGCGCGCCGGCCCTGGTCATCTCCGACCTGCATCTGGATCGCGAACCCGGCCCCCTGCTCGAGGCCACGCTCGCCTTCCTCGAAGGGCCGGCGCGCGCGGCCTCCTCGCTGTACATCCTCGGCGACCTGTTCGAGTACTGGGTCGGCGACGACGCCGGCTTTCCCGCCGCCGAACGGCTCGCCGCAGGCCTGAAGACACTGGACATCCCGGTTGCCTTTATCCATGGCAATCGGGATTTTCTCGTGGGCGAGGCCTACGCCGCGCGCGCGGGGATGCAGCTCGCTCCCGACCCCCTGCATGCGGCACTGCCCTGCGGACCCGCCGTGCTCCTGCACGGCGACTCCCTGTGCACCGACGACACCGAGCACATGGCGTTTCGCCAGCAGGTACGCAGTGGCGAATGGCAACGGACGTTTCTCGCCCATCCGCTGGAAGAACGCATCCGCCAGGCCGAAGCCATGCGCGCCGCCAGCCGCGACAGCGGCCAGATGAAGGCCGCCGCGATCATGGACGTCAATGCCGAGGCAGTCGCCGACACCTTCCGCGACGCCGACGTCCCGCTGATGATCCACGGTCACACCCACAGACCGGCGATCCACAAGCTAACCGTCGACGGCCAGCCGCGGCAGCGCTGCGTGCTGCCCGCCTGGGATGAACACCCCGGCTACCTGGAAATCAGCGCGACCGGCCCCGTCCTGCGCCAACTCGACGGCTCGCCCTACCCCGAACACCTCCTCTGCACCTAATCGAATCCGCCACAACGCGCGTTGTGGGAGCGGGCTTGCCCGCGAACGCCCCCGCCTAGCCCTGACAGAAAACCCGCAGGGTCCCGAATCGTATCCGTACGAAGATAGCCTTTTACGTCGAGGCTAGGCCTGGTTCGGCAACCGGTGTTTACGGTGGCTCCGGTCCGCCGCCTGCCAGGCGCTCTCTCGCCAGCGCACCGCGAGGTACTTCTTTGCTCGTGCAAAGAAGTACCCAAGAAACACGCCCGACTGCCGCGACCCCGGCCCGCTGCGCGGGCCGGGGTTTCCCTCGCTCCGAGGCTTTTCGCGGGCGGC
>NZ_KB906949.1:171025-418649 GCF_000381705.1 Thioalkalivibrio sp. AKL7
CATACCTACAGCCATCTCTACGACCTGCCGGTGACCGGACTGCGCTTCTTCACTGTCTACGGCCCCTGGGGCCGCCCGGACATGGCGCTGTTCATGTTCACCAAGAAGATCCTGGCGGGCGAGCCGATCGACGTCTTCAACTACGGCCACCACCGGCGCGACTTCACCTATATCGACGACATCGTCGAGGGCGTGATCCGCACCCTGGATCACGTGGCCCCGCGCAATCCCGACTGGAACGGGGCCGAGCCCGACTCGGCCACCAGCGCAGCCCCCTACCGCCTGTACAACATCGGCAACCACGAGCCGGTGGAGCTGATGCGCTACATCGAGGTGCTCGAGGACTGCCTGGGCAAGAAGGCCGAGAAGAACCTGCTGCCGTTGCAGCCGGGGGACGTGCCGGACACCTATGCGGATGTCGAGGCCCTGCGTCAGGACGTGGGCTATGCCCCCGCGACCGCGGTGGAAGACGGCATTGCGCGCTTCGTCGAGTGGTATCGCGAGTACTACCGCCTTTGATTCCCAGCCCGCGGCCATCCGGCCGCGTGGTTCTTCGGCTCTCTCGTTTGCTTGATCCTTCCGCGTCTGTTTTTCGCCGTCAGACTCGCTGCTCGTTCACCCAAGCCTTGCACACCAGGAACCTGTAGCCGGCCGGCGAGTCCACCGGAGACATGGATGCAAGGAGACAAGGGATGAGCCAGACGATCCTGATGGTAGTAACCAGTCACGGCGAGATCGCTCCAGGCCAGGCGACGGGCGTATGGTTCGACGAGTTCGCCGAGCCCTATGATCGCTTTCGCAAGGCGGGTTTCGAGGTCAAGGTGGCCAGTCCGAAGGGCGGCCCCGTGCCGCTGGATCCGAAAAGCCTGGAGGCCAGTCATGCGGGCTCCGCGGCGGTGGCCGCGCAGGAGGCCCTGGATGACACCATCGCGCTGAATGACCACACGAACCATGGGGCCTATGCCGCGATCTTCTTTCCCGGCGGTCACGGCACCATGTTCGATCTGCCGGACAACCCGCATGTCCAGCGCCTGGTCGCGGAATTCATGGACAACGACAAGGTGGTTGGCGCCGTCTGTCACGGGCCGGCCTGTCTGGTCGGTGCGATGCTGGCGGATGGCACTTCCGCGGTGAAGGGGCGCAAGGTGGCGGCCTTCACCAACAGCGAGGAGAAGGCGGTGCAGCTGGACACTGCGATGCCGTTCCTGCTGCAGGACAAGCTGCAGGAGCTCGGCGGCGAGGTGGATACCGCCGACGACTGGGCCGATCACGTGGTGGTGGACGGCAAGCTGGTGACCGGGCAAAACCCGCAGTCCAGCAAGAGTGTCGCCGACGCGATCGTGCGGCTGTTGCGCGAGACGGGCTGAATACTCGAATCGGGGGGCCGGGGCATGCTGTCCCCGGCCTTTTTCGGGACCTAACTCGAATCGGGTTCAAAAAACGTAGTGGGTTCGATATGCTGAGCGCCATGACTACCGGGGATCGCAAACGCCGCGAGCGCGAGACGCGCGAGGCGCTGTTCATCGAGCGGGCGCACGAGCGCATCCGCGAGGACGGCCTGCTGGCCCTGCAGATGTCGAAGCTGGCGGCGGACTGCGAGTACGCGACCGGTACGCTGTACCAGCACTTCGAGTCGAAAGAGGACCTGCTGGCGGCGGTCGCGGCACGCACCACGCTGCAACGGGCGGCGCTTTTCCGGGCCATCCCCGAGCTCTCCCTCGGCACGCGCTCGCGCATGCTGGCGATCGTGCTGACCGACATCGATTTTGCCGCGCAAAACCCCGACTACTATCGCCTGACCCAGTACCTGGTGACCGAGGTGGTCTGGGCCAATGTGTCGGCTCCGCGCCGCATGGCATTGCTGGAGGCCGGGAAGCCGATCAGCGAGGCGGTGCATGCGGTGGTGGCCGAGGCGCGTGACCGCGGCGACCTGCCGCCGGCCCGCGAGATCTCCGAAGACGAGATGGGGCTGGGCCCCTGGGCGCTGAACGTGGGGATGCAGAGCCTTGCCAATGCGCAGGGGTTGCTGGATGCCTACGACATCCATCGGCCCTATGACCACCTCATCCGGCATTTCCATGCCCTGATGACCGGCTGGCGCTGGGAGCCGCGGCTGGATCCGGACGAGCCCACGGTGGTTCGGGCGGAGACGGCGCGCGTGCGTGCCGCCCTGCGCGATGCAGGTCTCTGCGACCCGGGCGCTGTTTAGAGTCCGGCGACGGGCGAGTCTGTTGAACTCATTTCATGATGCCGGTGGGAATGCCCCCGCCGGTGTCTCCAGGAGACCCTGATGAAGCGTTTTATCCTCATGCTGGTGGCGGTGGCCATCGTGCTCGGCGGTATTTTCGGCTTCAAGGCCTTTGTCGATCAGCAAGTCGCAGAGTACTTCGAAGACATGCCGGAGCCGGTGGTGACCATCAACGCCGCCGAGGTCACGACGGACTCTTGGACTCCGCAGGTGCGTGCGATCGGTAGCCTGGAGGCCGTGCAGGGCGCGACCCTGAGCTTCGAGGCGCAGGGCATTGTCCAGGCGATTCACTTCGAGAACGGGGCGCGGGTCGAGACCGGCGATCCACTGGTCGACCTGGATACCACCCTGGACGAGGCCGAGCTCGAAAACTTGCGGGCCGGCGAGCGCCTGGCGCGCCGCGAGCTGGAGCGCGCCAGGGGCCTGATCGAGCGCAACGACATCTCGGATTCGGAATTTCAGCGCCGGGTCGCCGAGGCCGAGCAGGCCCAGGCCTCGGTGAGGGCGCAGGAGGCGCGCATCCGGCAGAAGAGCCTGCGCGCGCCGTTCGCTGGCGAGCTGGGTATCCGCGAGGTGAGCGTCGGGCAGTTCGTCGGGCCCGGGGATCCGATCGTGGTGCTGGAGGCGTTGCAGCCGCTGTATGTGAATTTCACCCTGCCGGAGCGCCGCCTGGGCGAGATCGCCCTGGGTCAGGACGTCCGTGTGGAGGTGGATGCCTTTGGCGAAGAGTTCACCGGCAATGTCACGGCCATCGAGCCGCGGGTCCGCGCGGCCTCGCGCATGTTCCGCGTGCAGGCCGTCCTGGGCAACGAACAGGGTCGCCTGCGTCCGGGGCAGTTCGCCCGGGTGACGCTGGATCGCGGCGAGTCCGAGGAGGCGGTGGTCGCGCCGCAGACCGCGATCCGGTTTGCGCCCTGGGGGCAATCGGTATTCGTGATCGCGGAGGATGACGAAGGCCAGCTGCGGGTGGAACAGCGCCTGATCGAGACCGGCGCGCGCCGCGGTGATCTGGCGCAGGTCCTTGACGGGCTGGAGCCGGGTGAGCGTATCGCGGCCAGTGGCCTGCTCAAGCTGCAAAACGACTCCCCGGTCGAGATCACCGAGGATGCCCAGCCCGACGCCGAGCGCGACCCGCGCCCGGCGAACCGCTAGAGCGGGGTCGCTGGCATGCGCTTTACCGATATCTTCATCCAGAAGCCGGTGCTCGCCACGGTGGTGAGTCTGTTCATCCTGTTGTTCGGGGTGCGCGCGGTATTTGACCTGAACGTGCGCCAGTTCCCCGAGGTGCAGAACGCGGTGGTGACCGTCAGCACCGCGTATATCGGCGCGGATGCCGATCTGGTGCAGGGCTTCATCACCACGCCGATGGAGCGCGAGGTGGCCGAGGCCGAGGGGATCGATTACCTCGTCTCCACCAGCCGCGCGGGGATCAGCATCGTCGAGGCCCATCTGGAGCTGGACTACGACCCCAACGTGGCCCTGACGCAGATCGCCGCCCAGGTGGACAAGATTCGCAGCGACCTGCCGGCGGAGGCCGAGGACTCGGTGGTGGATCTGTCCGTGGGCCAGGACGTGGCCGCAATGTACATGTCGTTCTACTCCGAACGGTTGTCCAACAACCAGACCACCGATTACCTGATCCGCGAGGTGCAGCCGGAACTGGCGACCATCAACGGCGTGCAGCGTGCCGAGATCCTGGGTGCCCAAAGCTTTGCGATGCGCGCCTGGCTGGATGCCGATCGCATGGCCGCCTTTGGTGTGACTGGGCGCGACGTGCGCGAGGCTCTGGAGCGCAACAATGTGCTGTCCGCCGTGGGGCAGACGCGGGGTTCCATGGTTGGGCTGGACCTGACCGCGGATACCGATCTTGAGCGGCCGGAGGAGTTCGAGCAGCTGATCCTGTTCGAGGCCGACGGTGACCTGGTGCGCCTCGGCGATGTCGCCGAGGTCGAGCTGGGCTCGGAAAGCTACGACACCTCGGTGCGTTTCAATGGCCAGGCCGCGACCTTCGTCGGCATCGAGCTGGCGCCGGACGCCAATGCCCTGGACGTGATCGCCGAAGTCCGCGACGTATTCGACGAGCGCATCCTGCCGCGGCTGCCGTCGGGGCTGGAGGGCGAGATCGTCTATGACTCCACCGACTACATCCAGAGTGCGATCGACGAGGTGCTGGTGACCATCGGCCTCGCCCTGGCGATCGTGCTGGTGGTCATCTACCTGTTCCTCGGCTCGCTGCGCAGCGTGATCATCCCGGCCGTGGCGGTGCCGCTATCGCTGGTGGGCACCTTCATGTTGATGCTGCTGATGGGGTTCTCCCTGAACCTGCTGACCCTGCTGGCGATGGTGCTGGCGATCGGCATCGTGGTGGATGACGCCATCATCATGCTGGAGAACATCTCGCGGCATATCGAGGAGGGCATGTCGCGCATGGACGCGGCGATCCAGGGTGCGCGCGAGCTGGCCTGGCCGATCGTGGCGATGTCGACCACGCTGGTGGCGGTGTTCCTGCCACTGGGCTTCATTGGCGGGTTGACCGGGACGCTCTTCATCGAGTTCGCGTTTACCCTGGCGGCGACCGTGGTGATCTCCGGCATTGTCGCGATCACGCTGTCGCCGATGATGTGTTCGAAGATCCTGCGCGATGGCGCCACCGAGAAGCGCGGACGGATCGAAGGCTGGCTGGATGCACGCTTCGACTCCCTCCAGCAACGCTATCGTCGGCGCCTGCATGGGGCGCTGAATGACCGCTTCACCATCGCGGTGTTCGGTGCCATCGTGCTGGTGTCCTGCTACTTCCTGTTCGTCACCTCGCAGAGCGAGCTGGAGCCGCCGGAGGACCAGGGCTTCGCGTTCTCCATCATGGAGGGCGACGCCTACATGGGCCTGGACTGGCTGGAACGCAACACCGAGTTGACCGACCGCTTCTTCGACGAAATCCCGGAGCTCGATAACATCTTTATCGTGAACGGTTTTGGCGGCGGCCCGGGGATCGCCGGTGCCGGCAACCAGGCCCTGGGCGGTTTCGTCCTCGCACCCTGGGATCAGCGTGATCGGGATACCGAGACCATCCTGCAGGAGGAGCTGCAGCCACGCCTGGACCGCATCCCGGCGCTGGAGGTGTTCGCGATCCAGCCGCCGCAGCTGCCCACTCCGGGCGACGGTGCACCGGTGAGTGTGGTCCTTGGTTCCACCGGTTCGTTCGAGGAGCTGGAGCAGTTCGCCAGCGAGATCATGCAGCGGGCGATGGCGACCGGGCGCTTCATCTTCATGGACTCCGATCTCGACTTCGATCAGCCGCAGGTGGATCTCAAGATCGACCGCGAACGCGCCGCCCAGCTCGGGATCGACATGGCCACGCTCAATGCCGATCTGGCAACCATGCTGTCTGGCGGGTTTGCCGGGCGCTTCGCGATGGAGAACCGCAGCTATCGCGTGATTCCTCAGGTGCAGCGCAGCGAACGCCTGAATCCGGAGCAGCTGGAAGAGTTGTTCACGCGTACCCGTGACGGCGAGCCGATCCCGTTGTCCAGCATCGTGACACTGGAAGAAACGGTGACCCCGCGCTCGCTCAAGCGCTTCCAGCAGCTCAATGCCGTGACCCTGTCGGGCGTGCCGCGGCCGGGCGTGACTCTGGGCGAGGCGCTGGACATCGTCGACGAGATTGCCGCCGACGTGCTCCCACCGGATGTCAGTGTCGACTATGCCGGACAGTCGCGTCAGCTGAAGGCCGAGGGCAGTGAGCTGGTGGTCACCTTCTTCTTTGCCCTGTTGGTGATCTTCCTGGTCCTGGCTGCTCAGTTCGAGTCCTTCCGCGACCCGTTGATCATTCTGACCACGGTGCCGATGTCGATCGCCGGGGCACTGATCTTCATCAGCCTTGGGGTGACTTCGCTGAATATCTATACCCAGGTGGGCCTTCTGACCCTGATCGGCCTGATTGCCAAGCACGGCATCCTGATCGTGGAGTTCGCCAACCAGCTGCAGCGCCAGGGGCGGACGCTGCGCGAGGCGATCGAGGAGGCGTCGGCCCTGCGCCTGCGGCCGATCCTGATGACCACCACCGCGACCGTGGTGGCGATGGTGCCCTTGCTGATGGCCGCCGGGGCCGGCGCCGGCTCGCGTTTCGCGATGGGCCTGGTGATCGCGAGCGGTATGGCGATCGGGACCCTGTTCACCCTGTTCGTGGTGCCCGCCATCTACCTCTACCTGGCGCGGGATTACCATGCCGCCGGTGACGGAGAGCCTGCCACTGCCGCCACGTCCTGATGCCCGGACTCGTGGGCTGTGTGACGGGGCGTTCCCGGCGGCCCGTCACAGGGCCTGTGCGGTGGGTCGCGCCAAAGGCATGCACAGGCTACGGTCTTCGACTACAATCGACCTCCGCAATCCGTCGCGGTCGGTGTTTCGATGCCTGGCTGCACCATTGCGAACCCGAACCCCTGCCGGTCAGTGGCCCTCCCGCTGTCCGGCTTTTATATAAACGATTGTCTATCGGTCGCATCTAGATTATTTATTTGTTATTAGTGATTGCCCTCCCTAATCTAGGCGACCATCACGATTAACCAACGCGTAGGAGAAGGCCACATGTCTGCCGCCAAGAAGTACTCCGCGGGCGTCAAGGATTACCGCGAAACATACTGGATGCCCGAATACACGCCGCTGGATACTGACCTGCTGGCGTGTTTCAAGATTACCCCGCAGCCCGGTATCGACCGCGAAGAAGCTGCCGCCGCTGTGGCAGCCGAGTCCTCCACCGGTACCTGGACCACGGTGTGGACCGACCTCCTGACCGACATGGATTACTACAAGGGTCGGGCGTACATGATCGAGGACGTCCCGGGTGACGACGAGTCCTTCTACGCGTTCATCGCCTACCCGATCGACCTGTTCGAAGAAGGCTCCATGGTGAACGTGTTCACCTCCCTGGTCGGTAACGTGTTCGGCTTCAAGGCCATACGCATGCTGCGCCTGGAAGACGTGCGCTTCCCGATCGCCTACGTGAAGACCTGTGGTGGTCCGCCCATGGGTATCCAGGTCGAGCGTGATCGCCTGAACAAGTACGGCCGCCCGATGCTGGGTTGCACCATCAAGCCGAAGCTGGGTCTGTCCGCGAAGAACTACGGCCGTGCCGTGTACGAGTGCCTGCGTGGCGGTCTCGACTTCACCAAGGACGACGAGAACATCAACTCCCAGCCGTTCATGCGCTGGCGTGACCGCTTCGATTTCGTCCAGGAAGCGACCGAAAAGGCCGAAGCAGAAACCGGCGAGCGCAAGGGTCACTACCTGAACGTCACCGCGCCGACCCCGGAAGAGATGTACAAGCGTGCCGAGTACGCCAAGGAAATTGGCGCGCCGATCATCATGCACGACTACATCACCGGCGGTTTCTGTGCCAACACGGGCCTGGCCAACTGGTGCCGCGACAACGGCATGCTGCTGCACATCCACCGTGCCATGCACGCGGTCATCGACCGTCATCCGAAGCACGGTATCCACTTCCGTGTGCTCGCCAAGATCCTGCGCCTGTCCGGTGGCGACCACCTCCACACCGGCACGGTGGTCGGCAAGCTGGAAGGCGACCGCGCGGCGACGCTCGGCTGGATTGACCTGCTGCGTGAATCCTTCATCCCGGAAGACCGCTCGCGCGGCATCTTCTTCGATCAGGACTGGGGTTCCATGCCGGGTGTGTTCGCCGTGGCCTCCGGTGGTATCCACGTCTGGCACATGCCGGCCCTGGTCGCCATCTTCGGTGACGACTCCGTGCTGCAGTTCGGTGGCGGCACCCTGGGCCACCCGTGGGGCAATGCTCCGGGCGCGACCGCCAACCGCGTGGCCGTCGAAGCCTGCGTCCAGGCGCGCAACGAGGGTCGCGAGATCGAGAAGGAAGGCAAGGAGATCCTGACCCAGGCCGCCCAGCACAGTCCCGAACTGAAGATCGCCATGGAAACGTGGAAGGAAATCAAGTTCGAGTTCGACACCACCGACAAGCTGGACGTCCAACACAAGTGATCGTCCGTGTGCGGGCGGCCTGAGTGGCTGCCCGCACCTTCAGAGAACAAGCGCATAGGATTAACGACATGTCCGATATTCAGAACTTCAAGCCGGTGCAGAAGTACGAGACCTTCTCTTACCTGCCCGAGATGAACGCCGATCAGGTTCGCCGTCAGATCGAGTACACGATTGCCCAGGGCTGGAACCCGGCGGTCGAGTACAGCGAAAAAGAACACGCCATGTCCAACTACTGGTACATGTGGAAGCTCCCGATGTTCGGCGAGCAGTCCGTCGAGGCCGTGCTGAGCGAGATCGAGCAGTGCCGCCGTGCCAACCCCGGCATGATGGTTCGCTTCCTCGCCTACGATAACTATGCCCAGAGCCAGGGCACGGCCTTCGTGGTCGATCGCGGTCGCTAATTAGGGCCCGGTACCTGCCGGGTCCGCCTTCGGGCCCGGCAGTTCAGTAAAGCGTTATTTACCGTTGCTGCCGCCAACTGTAAGGAAGTGCCATGAGTAATCCGACATCTGCGTCTGAAGGTCTCTCGGGGCGTGAACGTGCCCTGGAACGGCGCAAAGCCATGTCTCGCAATGGCAAGGCTGCCGTGAAGTCGACCGACCAAACCAAAGGGAGCAGCCGCTCCGCTGGGGCTGCGCGAGATGCGCGCCAGGCGAAGGCGGACCCTGCCCCGGCACCCCAGGCGCGGGAGCCGGAGATGCACTCCAGTGAATCCTCGTCGCAGGTCTCCGTCGAGACCCGCGAAACCACGCCCGAGCGCCGCCCGGAACCGGGCGCGCACACGGGTGTCTCGAATGGGCGCCAGGCCGCCCTTGAGCGGCGCCAGAAGATGGCGCGCCAGGGCAAGAAGGCTGTGGGCCGAACCAATACGCGTGCCCAGGCCGCGGGTGGCATGGCCCCCGCCGGCGCCGAGCGTTCGCGCCAGCTGGAAGCCCTGGCCCAGTCGCAGAACGTCGAGGTCGACTGCTCGAACATGAGCGGTCGCGAGATCTGCCGCCTGCGGCGTCAGGCGCTCTCCACGGAAGGCAAGAAGGCCGTTGCGCCGGAACCGCGCCGTGGGGATCGCATCAAGGGATCGGAGCCGGTGGCTGCGCCCACCCAGGAATCCAAGAAGGATTGTGGTTGCGGCTGCAAGGGCGAGAAGGCCGAGCGCGATGCGTCGGTCAACACCGCCCCGAGCCGCGACGCCGCGGTGGTCGAGAGCGGCTTGGACCAGCTGTGCCACAAGGTCGACTCCGGGGGCGAGGCCGCCGGCCCGCATCCGATGATCTCGGAGGTTCGCGCGATCTGCATGGCGCGCCGGGATGCCATGGCGCAGAGCGGCAAGAAGGCCCAGCGTCGGCGTTTTAACGGCGGTCAGGCTCGCGGCACCATGCCGCAGGAAGGCGCCTGGAAGGCCGCCAAGCGCCAAGGGATGTCCGCCCGCGAAGTCGCTCGGCAGCGCCGTGAAGAACTGTGCAAGCTGGGCCGTGGCTCGGCCGAGCCGGGGCGTCCCTGTGGCCGGCCGCGGCCCGTCGAGGGCGATGCGCCGCCGAAGGTTGAAGAGGGCACCACGCTGGCCGGCAGCCATGTAAGTGGCACGCAGGTCGAGCGCACCTCGGGCGTCACCGGCACGGAGGCAGGCAGCTGCTCTTCGATCACCGGCACCGAATACCTCGGGGTGGAGCACTACGAGCGGTACTGTGGTGCGCGCCCGGCCGGCAATCCGCCGAAGGTTGGCACGTCGCACACCGCGCACGGTCAGTCGGTCAGTGGCACCGAAGTTGGGCGGTCGAACCGTGTGACCGGCGACGAGCGTGGGTCCTGCGAGACGATCACCGGCACCGAGTATCTCAGTACCGAACAATACGAAGGCTTCTGCGGCACGCGTCCGCAGGCCGGTCCGGCCCGCACGAGCGTGATGGTCACCCGTCACGGTGAGGGCGTGTCCGGCACTTCGGTCGGGCGCAGCCCGAGCGTGACCGGCGACGAAGCCGGCGCCTGCCGCGATGTGACCGGTACCGAATACCTGAACACCGCGAACAGCGAGGTTCCCTGCAACACGGGAAAGTCGAACGGGGCGCCGGCCAAGGTTGGCGTAATGCATACGCTTCGCGGTCGTGAACTGACCGGGTCCGAAGTCGGACGCTCCGTCAACGTCACCGGCAACGAATATGGCGGCTGCAAGCCAGTGACCGGAACCGAATATCTCGGCACCGAGCAGTTCCAGGGCTTTTGCGGCACGCGCCCGGAACCCGCAGCGGCCAAGGTCCAGGAGTCGCACACCATGGAAGACCAGAGCGTGACCGGTGTGGCCGTGGGACGTAGCCGGCATGTAACCGGTGACGAGCGCGGGTCCTGTGCCTCGCTGACCGGTACGCCGTATTACAACAAGTCCGACTTCGGCGATCTGTGCGAGCGCCCGGACGCCGGTGGCGTCCCCAAGGTGGGCGTAATGCACACCCTGCGAGGTCGCGAGGTTTCCGGTACCCAGGTGGATCATTCGATCCACGTGACGGGTGACGAATATGGTGGTTGCAAGCCGATCACCGGCACGGAATATGCCGGCTCCGAGCACTATGACGCCTTTTGTGGCGGTCATCGCCCGGAAGCCAGCCCGGAGAAAGTGACTGTGGGTCGTACCTGGAATCAGCAAATTGTGTCCGGCTCGGCGATCGGGCGTTCCTCGCGCGTCACCGGTGACGAATATGGCGCCTGCAAGCCGGTGAGCGGCACGGCCTATATCGGTCCGGATCAGTATGACCAGTTCTGCGACACGCAGGATTCGAACGCGGCCGGTACGCGGGTGGCCGAACGGCACTCCACGCCGGGGCATTCGGTGTCCGGCAGCCAGCCGGGTTACGACAAGCGCGTGACCGGTACCGAACGGGGCGCCTGTCAGGACGTGTCCGGTTCCCCGTATGTGGGCGGTAACGAATTTGCCAAGAGCTGCGCCAGTGCCGCGAGCAGTCTCCATCCGCGTCTGCGCCCGGAAGGGATGGGCATGCAGGCCGCGCCGGCCCAGCCAGTGGCGCAAGCCGCTTCTCGCCCGATGCCCAACGCCGGCTTCAGCGTGGACACCCCGGCGCGGGTCGCCGCAGAGCGTCGGGAGCGCGTGACGGGGACCGCCTACGGCAGTAGCGGGAGCGTGACCGGGTCCATCAACAAGGCGATGGGTCTGGTGTCCGGCACCGAAGAGTTCCGGTATGGCGCCAGCAAGCAAGCAGCGGTCGTCGAGCCGGTGGAAGAAGGCGAGAAGGTCGGCGCCAACCGGGTGACCGTGAACGGCAGCAGCAATGGCGTCTCCATTACCGGCGACGACTGGGGGCGCGGTGACCACGTGACCGGGACCGAGGGCCTCTCGACGCGGCGCAACCAGACGCAGAAGGGCAATCCGCGTGGTGAAGGCCGCAGCGCGTATATCAATCGGGAACTCGAGCGCAAGGAAGTGCCCCCGAGCAGGATCACGGGTTCCTCCGGGAACAGCGACGCCGGTTCTCTGGTGACGCTGTCCGGCGGGGCGCGCGGTTAAGGACAGGCGAGGACTCTGAAGAACGTCATGGTGCGTGGTCGCCGCAAAAACAGCTCCATGGGCTCACGCTTCGCGAAGTCCCGGATTGCGGCTGCGCGCGCAGCGGCGCCGAGCACTGCGGACCCGGTGTCCGCGGTGCCGGCCTGCGGCTCGTCGTGTCCGGACATGACGCGTGAACTGACCGCGGGGCATGCGTTGGCGGATGTCCCGATGAACGAACGGCTGCACGCCTTCGAGCAGGGGTTCCGCGAGCGCTTTGCGCAGCTGGTTCCAGTGCTCAAGGAAGTGCATGCGCTGCAGCACGAGCGCGACTTCGAGGCGCGGGCGCAGGCGATCGTCGAGGAGCGCCTGGGGTACCAGCTGCCGCAAAAGGCGCTGGAGGATGCCTGGATCAACGATCTGGATACGCGCGAACTGTATCTGCACGGAACGTTCGAGCTGTTCGATCAGGTGGTCAACGAATACTGGGCGGGACGGGATGACCTGGTGGCCGAAGCGGATAGCGCGATTGCGTATTTCCTCGACTGCGACTTCCACGAAGTGGACATCTCGCCCTGCTCGGACGGGCGCCTGCTGGGCCTGCGGCGCTTCATCCTGCGCCTGCCTGATCTCGCGGTACGGGTAAAGAGCTACGCCGGGGCGCAGTTCGACATCGAGGAGGATGTGCGTCACTGGACCAAGCGCGAACTGCTGCGCTTTCGTGAGGGCCGGCCGACCACGGCCGATGTCCCCAGTCGCTATCTAAAGATTGCGGCCTACCACTACAGTGGCGCGGATCCGCTGCACCAGGGCTGCGCGGCGCACGGCAACAGCGAGCGCGATGCCGCGGACGGTGCCTTGCACCAGCTGCGCGCGTTTCGTCAGGCGATCGAGAACACCTACTGCTGTGGGGCCTCGGTCGACACGCTCCTGATCGGGGTGGATACCGATACGGATGCGATCAAGATTCACATCCCGGATGCGGACACGCGCATGAGCCTGTACCGCTTCGTGGAAAGCGCGGAGCTGTACCGGGCGACCCAGGGACTGGACGAACAGACCGCATCGCTGCGGGTGTATCAGGCGATCCAGGATGCGATTCACCAGCAGGGCTGGGGACGCGGTAACGGCGCGCCGCATGAAGGGATGCTGCGACTGATCTCGCGGCTGCTGTTGAGCAACATTTCGCAGCTGGATTATGTGGCGCGCTATCACGGCGGCCACTACGCCGATGTCGGCCACCGCGAGCGCGTGATCATCGTGGGCCAGGAGATCGAGGAGATGCAGGTTCGCAACTTCGCGTACTTTGCCCACCTGGAGACGATGGAAGAGGGCGCCGAGGGGATGGATGTCGGCGTGAACAAGATTTTTCGGAAGCTGAATGTCGAGCGCGGCCTGCCGATTCCGGTAGTGGTGCATTATCGCTACGACCGCAAGGTGCCGGGATCGCGGGAGCGGGTCGAGGCGCGTTGTCGCCGGATTCGCAACACGATCATGGATCGCTATCGCGACCTGGCTGAAAAGGGCCTGATCGGCTGCCACATGGTGATCCGCGACAAACGCAGCGGTAGCCGTCTGGAACCACTGGCCGCCTGACGCACACGGGAACGGGAATGAAGATCTGCAAGGTTGAGAAGACGCTGGTTTCGACCAACCGCATCCGCGATCTGGGGCACCGGCCGTTGCTGGTGGTTCAGGAAAAGGCGGGCGGGCCGCGCACCGTGGCGGTCGATGCGGTCGGCTGCGTGCCCGGGGACTGGGTCATCGTGGTGGGCAGCTCGGCGGCGCGCGAAGCGGCCGGTGACAAGTCCTACCCCAGTGACGCGACGATCGTCGGGATCATCGATTACTGGGAGGAGCAGTAGCTCCATGGAAATCATGCAGGTGCAGGATGAACTGGTGGTAACCCGTCGCGTCGACGGGCTGAGCACCATTTCGCTGCGCGTGCTGGTCGACCAGAAGGGCGCGCTCAGTGTGGCCGTGGACCCGGTCGGGGCGCATCCGGGCAACTGGGTGTTCACCATCAGCGGGTCGGCCGCGCGGCTTGCGCTGGACGACAACACTATCCAGACCGATCTCACGATCGGCGGCATCATCGACCACTGGGACGATGGTGGTAAGAAGACGGAAGGGTCGAAGGACGAGGCAGGACAAGACCAGACCGATGCACAGCGCTCTGCTGGTTCCCGCAAGGCGGCGTGAGCGTCATTTTTGTTTTAAAAAACCGTAAATCCAGGAGAGAAGACAATGGCAACTGAACGTTTTGGTGTGGCGCTGGGCATGATCGAGACCCGTGGTCTGGTACCGGCGATTGAAGCGGCCGATGCAATGACCAAGGCCTCCGAAGTGCGTCTGATCGGTCGCCAGTTCGTGGGTGGCGGCTACGTGACCGTGCTGGTCCGTGGCGAAACCGGTGCCGTGAACGCCGCTGTGCGTGCCGGTGCGGATTCCTGCGAGCGTGTGGGTGACGGCCTGGTGGCCGCGCACATCATCGCCCGCGTGCATTCCGAAGTGGAAAGCATCCTGCCCGAGCAGGTTGAAAAGTAAATCATCAGTAACGCTTGATAGGAGTTGAGTAATGGCTAGCGAAAACTTTGGTGTGGCCCTCGGCATGATCGAGACCCGCGGTCTGGTCCCGGCGATCGAAGCCGCGGACGCAATGACCAAGGCTTCCGAGGTGCGTCTGATCGGGCGTCAGTTCGTGGGCGGTGGTTACGTGACCGTGCTGGTCCGTGGCGAAACCGGTGCCGTGAACGCCGCTGTGCGTGCCGGTGCGGATTCCTGCGAGCGTGTCGGTGACGGCCTCGTGGCTGCCCACATCATTGCTCGCGTCCATTCCGAGGTGGAGAACATCCTCCCGGAAAAGCCGTAACTCACGGTAGTCGAACGCCGTCGGGTCCGTAATGGGCCCGACGGCTTTTTCAAGAAGAGGTAGATGATGGCTAACGAAATTTCTGGTGTGGCCCTTGGCATGATCGAGACCCGCGGTCTGGTCCCGGCGATCGAAGCCGCGGATGCGATGACCAAGGCCTCCGAAGTGCGTCTGATCGGTCGCCAGTTCGTCGGTGGCGGCTACGTGACCGTGCTGGTCCGTGGCGAAACCGGTGCCGTGAACGCGGCGGTGCGTGCGGGCGCGGATTCTTGCGAGCGTGTGGGTGACGGCCTGGTGGCTGCGCACATCATTGCGCGTGTGCATTCGGAAGTGGAAGGCATCCTGCCGACGGCCCCGACCGCCAGCGGTTCGGCCAGCTGAGGCGACATCCATGTCCGATCCACGGATCGTGGGGTACCTGAACCGGGCGGTGGCACATGAGCTGTCGGCGGTCCAGCAGTACCTGGCCCAGGCGCGGTTGACCGCGATGTGGGGAATGACCGACGTAAGCGACTGCCTGCGTCGGGACGCCCAGGAAGAGCTGGATCATGCGGATCGCTTCATGACTCGCATGTTTCACTATGGGGTGGCGCCGAACGGCAGCCAGCTGGCGCCGGTGCGGCTTGGCCGCTCGATGGCCGAACTATTGGCGCGCTCGCGCGAGCTGGAGATGGAGGCGATTCGTCTGTACGACGAAGCAGCCGTCTATTGCCGGCGCGTCGGTGCGGTGGATGATGCGGCGCTGTTCGAGAGCATCCTCGAGGATGAACTGGAACACGTGCGCGAGATCGATGCCCAGGGCAGCACCGCGTGACGAGCGCGGACGCGGCAACACAAGCGGAGTAGGCAATGGCGGATACCGATCTCGTGGTTCCGGCCGGGTGGGAACCCGGCAAGGGGACCTCGGCGTCCATGAGCAAACAGTTCACGTTCGACCGCTACGGCATCACGCGGAAGTTTCTAGACCACGTGGCCGACCTGTCGGAGCAGGATGGTTATCATCCGAACATCAGCTTCGGCACGACCTACGTGAATATCACCATCGACGCCCGTGATGGCGAACAGCTTGGGGAAGGCGACAAGGCCTTTGCCCTTGAAGTCGACCGCCTGGCCGATGCCACCACCGGCTGAGCCGGGGGATTCTTGATGGGCCGGGTCGAGCCCGGTCCCCTTCCGCAGGAGGCTGTTGCGTGGGTTCGAGGGTAATCGCGGTAGTCAATCAGAAGGGCGGTACCGGCAAAACCACCCTGACCATGAACCTGGCGGCCGGACTGGCCCGGCGCGGGCGTACGCTGGTGGTCGATGCCGACCCGCAGGGTTCGGCCGGTCAATGGGCGCGCATGGCCTCCGAGGATCGTCCGTTTGCGGCGTCGGTGTTCGCGGTTGCCGGGCCCCTCGACCGCGAGTTGAAGGCCCTGCGCAAGGACTATGACCACATCGTGGTGGATTGCCCGCCGACGCTCGAGGGCGGGGCTGTCACCGGTGCCCTGGCAGCCGCGGACGAGGTCTTGATCCCGGTGCTTCCGTCGCCGGTGGATCTGTGGGGTAGCGTCCGTATGGGGCGCGGGCTCGAAGAGGCCAAGCTCAGGAATCCCGCCCTGCGCCCCTTCATCGTCATTAATCAGCTCGAAGTCCGCAGTGCGCTGTCGCGTGCGATGAAACACGCACTGATGGAGATCGACATCCCCGCCCTGGAGCAGTCACTCCGCCGGCGGGCCATATATCGGCGTTCTGCGCTGGAAGGCTGTTCCGTCTTTGATCTGGGCAAGCCGGGCGAGGCGGCGGCGGCGGAAATCGAAGCCATCATCGAGGAGGTGTCGCAATGAGCAATCTGCAAGACAAGCTGGCAGCCGGCGTGCGCAGCGCGCGCGAGGACCAGGACAAGGACCAGACCCCGGACAGCACGGCCAAGGCCGACGCGCCGGCCGCGGCACAGAAGGACACCAGCCAGGAGCCGGCGAGCAGTAGCCCGCGGGCTGCCGCGAGTACCAAGGCGGCCGCCACCAAGAAGGCGGCGACCAAGACCCGCAAGGCTCCGGCCCGCAAGGCGGCCACGGCGCGCAAGAAGCCGGCAGCGACCAAGAAGACGGGGACGACCGCCCAGTCGGCCCAGGCCAAGGCAACTCCGGCCCGGAAAAAGCCGGCTGCAAAGAAGGAGCCGAAGGCGAACAAGGGCGGCAGCGCGTTGCATCCGGATCGGGTCTGGCCTGACTGAGGCCGATGCGTGCCGGTGGCCGGGGCCTGCGCCCCGGCCTTTCTGATTGAGGAGTCGAAACATGCAGGACGAACTACGCGATCACCTGATCACCGAGGAGCCTTACTATCAGTCCACGGCGGATGAGGTGGAGCTGTACGAGGCTGCCTATTCGGTGCGCATGCCGATGATGCTCAAGGGCCCCACGGGTTGCGGCAAGACGCGCTTTGTCGAGCACATGGCCTGGAAGCTGCGCAAGCCGCTGATCACCGTCTCGTGTAACGAGGACATGACCGCCTCGGATCTGGTGGGGCGCTATCTGCTGGATGCGAACGGCACGCGCTGGCAGGACGGCCCGCTGACCCAGGCGGCACGCCACGGGGCGATCTGCTACCTCGACGAGATCGTCGAGGCGCGCCAGGATACGACCGTCGTGATCCACCCCCTGACCGACAATCGTCGCATGCTGCCGCTGGAGAAGAAGGGCGAGATGGTCGAGGCGCATCCGGATTTTCAGGTGGTGATCTCGTACAACCCGGGCTATCAGAGCCTGATGAAGGACCTGAAAGAGTCGACCAAGCAGCGCTTCGGCGCGCTGGACTTCAACTACCCGGATCACGCAACCGAAACGCGGATTGTGGTCCACGAAGGCGGGGTCAACGAGGATATGGCCAGCAAGCTGGTCAGCGTCGCGGAGCGCGCGCGCAATCTGAAGGGCCACGGGCTGGACGAGGGGATCTCGACCCGCATGCTGGTGTACGCCGCGTCGTTGATTGCCAAGGGCGTCGCGCCGCTGGCCGCGTGCCGTATGGCCCTGGTGCGTCCGATCACGGACGACCCCGATATGCGCGACGCGCTCGACTCTGCCGTCACGACGTTCTTCTAGGCGCATGCGCCGAACACGATGAGCATCCATCTGGAGGAATACCAGGACCTCCTCGAGGACCTCGGGGGGCAGGCCGCCGAGGTCCTCGAGGCCTCGTGGCAGGAGGCGACGCGGGCCTTCAGTACAGGTGGTCTGAAGCGCTACTACCTGGAAGGCGCACGCAGCCTGCACTCTCTGGGGCGAGGTTCGGAGATGGTCGTGGCCTTCGTCCAGGAGGCGCCGGATCTGGCGCAGGAACTGGGCGAGGATGCGGTCGGCGAGCTGGTGAGCTCGGCGATCAAGATGTACTCCAAGACGAGTGGGGCGGTCATTACCCTGCTGATCTCCACCAGCCCGATTGCGGCGCGACGCCTGGGTGACCTGCGCCTGTTCGGGGGATATCTGCGCCTGGTCGACAACCTGCTGGGGCAGGCGCCACGCGGCGTTCGGCCGATGCTTGAACATCTCGACGAGTTGCTTTCGCAACTGACGCTGGGTGGGTTGCGCCGTTGGGCGACCTGGGGCGCGCAGGCCCACCGTACCGACCTCGAGGAACAGATCGCCTATTTTGGTCTGGAATCGCCCGAGTCCCGTTCGGTATTCCAGAAGGAGCGACGCGGCACGCTGTTCGTGGATGTGCAGCGGCGCATCAACCTCTACCTGCGTTCGCTCTGGGCGCGCGATTTCTTCATGCGGCCGACGAGTGGCGACTTTGAGTCCCGCGACGGTTACAAGCCCTACATCGAGGGCTTCACGATCTTCCTGCCGGATGCCTTCGACGACTGGGAAGGCCTGACCGGGCTCGATCTCTACCGTGCGGCGGCGGCCCATGCCGCGGCCCATGTGGTCTACACGCGGGAAATGCAGCCAGAGGAGGCGCCGCGCGGCGTGACCGGCGTGCTGACCGAGTTGTTCGAGGATGCTCGCGTGGAGGCCCTGGCAAGCTGGGGTTTCCCGGGTTTGCGCAACCTCTGGACACCCCTGCATACCGCGACGCCGGACGACGGTGAAGGGCCGCAGGCCCTGCTGGCCCGCACCGCACGGGCCCTGCTGGACCCGGACTACCGCGACGACCATCCGTTCGTGACCAGGGCCCGTGCGGCGCTGGCCGAACGGACGGAGGATCTCGAGGCCCCCGGCCTGGCGCGCGCCCTGGCCGAGGCCCTGGCGCCGGAGTTTCCGGAGCAGGGCTACATGAACCCGCGGCAGGTCGCGCCGGATGTGCTCTACCGTGACGACAATCGCTACATGTGGGCGTTCGGGCGCGAGGAAGACGACTTCGAGACGCTGATGGCCAGCGGTTCGAACCAGGAACGCGTCTACGTGACCCCCATGGAGATGATCAACACCCTCGATGTCCCTGGCGCTGGGGACGATGCCCAGATGATCATGGTGCTGGCGACCGAATGGTTCCGGGACGGCGAAGAGGAAAGCATCAACCAGCAGGAGGGCAAGGAGCCGCTCTCGCTGCCGTATCACTACCATGAGTGGGATTACCAGATGCAGCTGGAACGGCCGCACTGGGTCACCCTGCTGGAGCGGCGTCCGCAGAAGGGTGACGTGGCCGAGATCGACGCGATTAACGAAAAGCACAAGCCGCTGATCTCGCGCCTGAAGTTCTTGATCGAGGCGATGCAACCGCAGGGTGTCCAGCGCCTGCGCAAGCAGGCCGAGGGCGATGAGCTGGACTTGAACGCGCTGGTTGATGCACAGATCGATCTGCGCATGCGGCGCCAGCCGGACGAGCGCATCTACGTGCGCAATATCCGCCAGGTTCGCGATCTGTCGGTGCTGGTGCTGCTGGATCTGTCGGAGTCCACCAACGAGATGGTCCAGGGTACGGAGACCAGTGTGGTACAGCTGGCGCGCGAGGCCACCGCTCTGCTGAGCGGGGCAATCTCCAAGATTGGCGATCCCTTCGCCATCCACGGCTTTGCCTCGGATGGTCGCCACGATGTCGAGTACTACCGCTTCAAGGACTTCGGCGCCCCCTACGACGATCACGCCCGGGCACGACTGGCCGGGATGAAGGGTCAGCTTTCCACTCGCATGGGCGCGGCCGTTCGGCATGCAGGGCATCTGCTGCAGCAACAGGGCACGCAGAAGAAGCTGCTGCTGATCGTGACCGACGGCGAGCCGGCGGATACCGATGTGCGCGATCCGCAGTACCTGCGTCAGGACGCGAAGCGTGCGGTGGAAGAGGTGGGCAAGAACGGCGTCTACAGCTTCTGCATCAGCCTGGACCCGAACGCCGACGAGTACGTCGAACGGATCTTCGGGGCGCAGCACTTCATGGTGCTGGATCGTATCGAACGGCTCCCGGAAAAGCTGCCGATGCTGTACGCCGGTCTCACCCGGTAGGGGTCACGGGTACTAGCATGGCCAGGAAAGGGACCGGCACGACACCGCAGAAGGAGTCCGGCCTTCCGCAGGTGATGCTGAAATCCGAACTGCCGGCGCACCTGATCCGGCACGCCACCCTGCGCCAGCTGCAGGTGTTCGAAGCGATCGTGCGTCTGGGTAGCTTTACCCGTGCGGCGGAAGAGCTCTACCTGACCCAGCCCACCGTTTCCATCCAGATCAAGAAGCTCTCCGGCGCCCTCGGCCTGCCGCTGTTCGAGTACGTTGGGCGCAAGGCCTTCCCCACCGAGGTCGGGCTGTTGCTGTACGACACCTGCCGCGAGATGCTCGGCGCGCTGACCAACCTGGAGATGAAGCTCGCGGAAATGCACGGGCTCAAGCGGGGGCGGCTGCGCCTGGCGGTGATCACCACCGCGCAGTACTTCGCGCCGACGATCCTCGGGCAGTTCGCCAAGCGCTATCCGGACATCGAACTGTCGCTGGAGGTCAGCAACTTCGATCGTGTGCTGCAGCGCCTGGCCAACAACGATGACGATCTGTACATCATTGGACACGTGCCCGAGCGGCTGACCGACATCGCGGTGTACCCGTTCGCGCCGAACCCGCTGGTGGTGATGGCCAGCCGCGATCACCCGCTGGCCGGACAGCGCAATATCCCGATCGAGCGCCTGGAACAGGAGACGTTCCTGATGCGCGAGCCGGGCTCCGGGATCCGCGAGGCAACGCTCAAGCTGTTCCAGGAGCACGGGATCAGCCCGACGGTGCGCATGGAGCTCGGGTCCAACGAGGCGATCAAGCAGGCGGTGATCGGCGGCCTGGGGATTGCGGTGCTGTCGCTGCACACCCTTAGTGCAGAGGGGGCGGGCGGGCCGGTAGCACTGCTAGATGTGGAGCACTTCCCGATTCACCGCCAGTGGCACATCGTTCACCCCAGACAGAAGGTCCTGTCGGTGGTCGCGCAGACCTTTCTCGACTTCGCGATCCAGGACGAGGCGCGCGTGCGCGGCCAGGTCGAGGATCTCCTTGCGGCCTTCAAGGCCCAGGCGAGCTGACCACAAGCGGTCATTGCGAGCGCAGCGGTCCAATCTGCAGGGGTTGGCTGAGAGCGGCGGCATGCGGGGCGGGTCCGGAATGACAGGCCCGGGAGCGTACCTTACAATTCACGGATTACCCGGCCGCTAACGGCCGAACTCGGAGATCAGTCAGTGACCACGAGCAGCCGACCGCGTATCAGCGGCACCCAGTTCATCAACGCCGACCAGGCGCCGCGCGCTCGCCTGAGCCTGAGCGCCTCGCACCGCGATCAGCACCATCCGGTGACCGGGACCGGCGGTGACCTCCGGTTCGGCGCGATCGATACCCCAGCCAACGAGAGCTGCGTGGTCTGTGCGCCGGCGACCCGCCGCCTGGCCGAGGAGCTGTTCGAGGGCTGGAACGCCGCCCTGCAGACGGGTGACGCGCGCAAGGTCGCCGAGCGCTACGCCGAGGACGCTGTGCTGCTCCCGACCGTCTCCAACGTCCCGCGCACCACGCACGCCGAGATCCAGGACTACTTCGAGCACTTCCTGGAGAAGAAGCCCTTTGGGACGATCAACACCCGCAACGTGAAGCTTGGCTGCAACAAGCTGACCGACGCCGGTACCTACACCTTCCGCGTCACCGACGGTGGCGAGACGAAGGACGTCCCGGCGCGCTACACCTTTGTGTACGAAAACCGCGACGGGGAGTGGAAGATCGTCCACCATCACTCGTCGATGATGCCGACCGACTAAACACGCCGATAGCGACGGTTCGAACCTCGTTCGGATCGGGGGCTCCCGCGGGGGGCGGCCCTCAGCCCTCCTTGTCTCGCTTCAGCGCCCGACCCAGCTTGATGCCCGAGGCGATCAGCCCCACGTGGCTGAACGCCTGCGGGAAGTTGCCGAGGAATGCCCCGCTGGCCGGATCGATCTGTTCCGGCAGCAGGCCGAGGTGGTTGGTGCGTGCGCACAGGGACTCATACAGGGCCTCGGCCTCGTCCAGGCGGCCTTGCCCCAGCAGGTTGTCCACCAGCCAGAAGCTGCACAGCACAAACGCGCCCTCGTGCCCGGGCAGTCCGTCCGGGGATTCCTCCGGCAGATAGCGGTAGAGCAGGCCGTTGCCGGCACCCAGGCGGCGGACGACGGCCTCGGTAGTGGCCACCATCTTCGGGTGATCCGCAGGGATGACGCCGCGTCCGGGTAGCGCCAGCAGACTCGCGTCGATGCCGCCACCGCCCAGGTGTTCGGTCAGGCTCTGGAGTTCGGGGTCCCAGGACTGTTCCAGGATCGCCTCGCGGATCTGCCGCGCCTCGGAGCGCCAGAGGGCACTGTCCCCTTCCATGCCATTGTGCTCGGCCAGCGCGGCACCGCGCTCCAGCGCCACCGCGCAGAGGGCGGCGGAGTAGGTAAAGGGGCGTCCGGCCGTGCGCACTTCCCAGATCCCGTGGTCGGGGTTCTTCCACTCCGTGTTGGCGGATTCCACCAGACGCCGCAGGCGAGCCCACAGGTGATCGTCCAGCGTGCCGCCCCAGCGAACCCAGCGATAGGCGCAGTCGAGGATCTCCCCGAACACGTCGTGCTGACGCTGCTCGACCGCGCCGTTGCCCCAACGCACGGGACCCGAGCCGCGGTAGCCCTCCAGGTCCGGGTCGCTGCGTTCCGGTTGCGGGAGGTGGCCGTCCACGTCGTACAGCACTCGGGGCCAGCCCGCGCGATCGACGGCGTCCAGGGCCCAGCCGATAAACCCGGCGGCCTCGTGGGTCATGCCGATATCGCTCATCGCGTAGACCGAGAACGCCGCATCGCGGATCCACGCGTAGCGGTAATCCCAGTTGCGCGGGCCGCCGATCGCCTCCGGCAGGGAGGATGTCGGTGCCGCGATCATGGCCCCGGTCGCGGTGTAGTCCATCTGCTTGAGGGTGACCGCCGAGCGGCGGACGAGGTCCTCGCGAGGCCCTTCATAGCTGAAGTGCGTCATCCAGCGTCGCCAGACCAGCAGGGTGGCCTCGAGCAGGTCCTGCGGGGTGCGGGGCTGGAACCGATGCGTATGCGGCCCCCACCCGAGGAGCACGTGATGCTGCTCCCCGGCCTCCAGTTCATGCAGGCTGTCCGCGTCCTCCAGCGGCAGGGACGAGCTCAGGGCCAGTTCCAGGTCCGGCTGGCGGTGCAACGCCAGGCCCAGCCCGGCCCCGTGCGGATACACATCCGCACCGCCCCGGGGTGTGACGCGGACCCGCAGGTGTACCCGGCCCTCCAGCACCTCGATCCGGCGAAGCAGCTCATTCCGTCCGGCGGGTGCGTCCTCGGAGAGGTCGGCCCCTGCGCGCAGGGGCAGGCAGTCGGTCACCCGGACGCGCCCCTCTGGTCCGGTCATCTCGGTAATCAGGACGGCGGTATCCGGAATATAGCGCTGGTGCGAGGTGACCAGGGGTTCCGGGGCCACGGTGAAGGCCCCGCCGCGCTGGTGATCCAGCAGGGCGCAGAACAAGGGTTCGGAGTCAAAGCGGGGGACGCACATCCAGGGGATGGCCCCGTCGCGACCGACCAGGGCGGCAGTCGTGCAGTTCCCGATCAGGCCGTGCTCCTCGATCGGCAGGTAGCCCTCGATGCGGTGTACGGGGCGGTCGGATACGGTCACTGGATCACTCCTTCGACATGGACGGTTGGCAGGGCAGGCAGGAGGGGGCAGGCGCGTCCAGGATCACGACGGACTCGCCGGGCAGCTCCAGGGTGTCCGGACCCACCACGATACCTGTATCGGACTGGAGCAGGAGGTGACCGGCCGCGGCGCCCGGGCACGCCAGCCGTTGCGGGGCAGGGTGCAGGTTGCACACCACCCGCAGTCCCGACCGGTGCACGATCAACCAGCGTGCCGCCTCGTCGAAATGCGCCTCGATCGCCTCCAGACGGTCGTCGCCGAACGCCGAGTGGGCATGCCTCAGGGCGATCAGGGCCTGGTACCACTGCAAGATGTCGGCATGCGGCTTGCGTTCGAGCTCGTCCCAGTCCAGGCGGGATTGTTCGAGGGTCTCGATGGATTGCGGGTCCGGGACGTTGCCGGGATCGGTGCCCCGGCGGAAGGCCGCGAACTCGCGCTGGCGGCCTTCGGTCACCGCGCGCCCCAGGTCGGCGTCCGTGTGATCGGTGAAATACAAAAACGGCGTCGCGGCCGCCCATTCCTCCCCCTGGAACAGCATGGGCACGAAGGGACTGGTCATCACCAGGGCTGATCCAATCTTCAGTAGTCCCGGCGAGACGCCTTCACTGATTCGGTCCCCCTGGGCCCGATTGCCAACCTGGTCGTGGTTTTGCAGGCAGCCGATGAACCGCCGGCCGGGCAGGTCGGAGGCCGGTCGCCCGTGGGTACGCCGGCGATAGTGGGAGTAGCGCCCGTCATAGACGAGGCCTCGCGTCAGCGCCCGGGCGACATCCGCCAGGCGTCCGAAGTCCGCGTAGTACCCGTCGGATTCCTCGGTCAGCAGGGCATGCAGGGCGTGATGGAAGTCCTCGTTCCACTGCGCGTCCAGCCCGTAGCCGCCGGCCTCGACCGGCCGTGCCACGCGCGGGTCGTTGCGGTCGTTCTCCGCGATCACCGCCAGGTGCCGCCCGAGCGCGCGCCCGAGGCGCTGCACCTCGGCGGCGAGCTGCTCGAGGAAATGGGTGGCCGAGGTATCGACGATCGCGTGCACCGCGTCGAGGCGCAGGCCGTCGATGTGATAGTCGCGCAGCCACATCAGGGCGTTGTCGACGAAGAAGCGGCGCACGGGGTCACTGTCCGGGCCGTCGAGGTTCACCGCGTCGCCCCAGGGGGTTTGGTAGTGGTCAGTGAAATAGGGGCCGAACTGCGCCAGGTAGTTGCCGTCCGGCCCGAGGTGGTTGTAGACCACGTCCAGCAGCACCGCGATGCCGCGGCGGTGGCAGGCATCCACCAGCCGTTTCAGGCCATCGGGGCCCCCGTAGGCGTGGTGCGGTGCGTACAGGTCGACCCCGTCGTAGCCCCAGCCGCGCGCGCCGGGGAATGCCGCCACCGGCATCAGCTCCAGGTGGGTGATGCCGAGGTCGACCAGGTGATCGAGGTGGTCGATCACGCCGTCGAAGCTACCTTCCGGGGAAAAAGTGCCGACGTGGATCTCCTGGATCACCGCCGCGGCCAGCGGCGGCGCCTGCCAGCCGGCGTCGTGCCAGACGAAGCGGGAATGCTCCAGCCAGCGCGACGGGCCGTGCACGCCCTGCGGCTGCCAGGCGGAGCGCGGGTCGGGGAACGGGCCGTTGCCGTCGACGCGGAAGGCATAGTCGCTGCCGTGCACCACCCGCGAGGTCTGCAGCGACCACCAGCCGTCCGCGCGGCGGTCCATTGGCATGCGGCTGCCACCGCACTCCAGTTCGACCTGATGCGCCTCGGGGGCCCACACGCTAACGGTGGTCATGACGTGGCCTCCTCGCGTTCGAGCAGGGCCACCGGAAACGCATCGAGGATCTCCGCGACCGGGTAGTCGCCGCCTTGCAACGTCCCGCCGGACAGGCGGTTGTGCCAGGTGCCGGGTGGAACCGCAAGCCGGGTGCCGCGCCAGTCGCCCGCCAGCCCGAGTATCAGGCGCGGCACCAGCACCAACGCCCCTTCGCCGCGCAGGTAGGCGACCGCGTGCCCGGCGCGTTCGCCGCTGGCGCGCAGCGGGGTACAGGCCGCATCCGGGCGGAACCACTCCGGGTGGCGGCGGCGCAGGGCCAGGGCCTGGTGCACCACCCACTGCTTGGGCAGGCCCTCGTCGCCGCGGGCGTTGATCTGTGCCGGCGAGAGGTGCGCGAGTTCCTCCAGCAGGCGGGTCCGCGGGTCGAAGTCCACCGGGCGGCGGTTGTCCGGGTCGACCAGGCTCAGGTCCCACAGCTCGCTGCCCTGGTAGATGTCCGGGATGCCCGGCGCGGTGAGCTTGATCAGGGTCTGCGCCAGGCTGTTGGTGCGGCCGGGACCGACCAGCGGCTGCAGGAACGACTCCAGCGATTCGCGAAACCCCGGGTCGTCCAGGGTGCCGGCCACGAAATCGTGCAGGGCCTGCTCGTAGTCCTCCTGCGGATGGGTCCAGCTGGTGTGCTGCTTGGCCTCGCGGGCGGCCTTTTCCATGTAGGCCGTCATGCGCTCGGCGTCGATCGGCCAGGCACCGACCAGCGTCTGGTAGTACAGGTACTCGGTGGCCGGGTCCGGCCACCCACCACTGCGGTGGCGGCCGTTGTGACGCATCCAGCGACGCACGCTCCTGGCCCAGGCCTCCGGCATCTCGGAGAGCAGCAGGAGGCGGGCGCGTACGTCCTCGCTGCGCTTGGTGTCATGGGTCGAGGTGGCCAGCATCGCCTCGGGGTGCAGCGCCCGGGCCCGGGCGCTGGCCTCGTGGAATTCGTCCACCGACAACCCGAAGCTTCCCGGGTCGCCGCCGACCTCGTTGAGTGCCGTCAGGCGGTGGAAGCGGTACAGCGCGGTATCCTCTACGCCCTTGGCCATCGCCGGGCCTGTCAGCTGCTGGAAGCGCAGGGCGAGCTCGGTCTCGCGCTCGCCAGGGATGCGCAGCAGGAGCAGGTTGCGCAGGAACTGCAGCAGCTCGCTGTCCAGCTCCGGGCGGCGCTCGGCGGCCTGCTGGATCGCGGTCTCCACGCAGCCGACGTCGGCCGCCGTCACGCCGCCTTCGCGTGGGGTGACGTAGGTGCGGTAGACCGGGAAGCAGGCCGCCGCCTCCAGCAGGGCGAGGTACAACTCGTGGCGGGTGTAGTCGCGGTGGCGGCGGTGGCGTTCGCAGATATCCACGAACAGCGAGCTCAGGCGATTGAGTTCGCTGCCGAGCAGGTCCTTGAGTACCTGCCGCTTGGATTCGTAGACCAGTCCCGGGTAGTCGGATCCCTCGCCGGTGAGCTCCTCGAACAGCCGCGTCAGCGGGGCCTCGCCGGCCGGGTCCGCGAACAGCCCCTGCACGCGGTTGAGGAAGTCGTAGCCGGTGGTGCCGGCGATCGGCCAGTCGCCCGGCAGCTGTTCGCCGGGCTCGAGGATCTTCTCGGCGACGATCCAGGTGTCCGGACAGGCGCGGTGCAACTGGTTGAAGTACTGCCCGGGGTCGCGCAGACCGTCCGGATGGTCGACCCGCAGGCCGTGCACCGAGCCTTCCGCCACCCAGCGCACCGGCAACGCATGCACGGCCAGGAAGACCTCCTCCTTCTCCTGGCGCAGCCCGGCCAGGTCGTTGATGTCGAAAAACCGCCGGTAGCCAAGGTCGCGTCCGGCGGTGCGCCACCAGGCCAGCCGGTAGTTCTGCTTCTCGATCAGCGCGTCCAGGGCATCGGGGGCGGCGTTGATCCGTTCGACCTCGGCCGCGATTGCCTCGGCGGCCGCCGGGTCCTGGCGGGTCGTGTCGTCCAGAAGCTGGCGGATCACGTCCTGGTCGCGGTGGCGCCGTGCCACCGAATGGTGTGCGATCAGATGCGGCTGTGGCAGGCGGGCACAGGATTCCGCGAGAAAGCCCAGCAGTTCGATACCGGTGGCGCGACAGGCGCGGTCGAGCAGCTCGTTGAGCGAAGAGGGGTCCAGCGGGAAGCGGTGTTCGTAATGGGCGAGGTCGAACAGCCCGGCGCCATAGTGCAGGCGGATCTCGCCGGCCTCGAGGACACGGCCGTAATGATCGCCCAGCACCGGGAGCAGGACCTTGTTCGGCCAGCGCTCCTCCGAGGACTCCCAGTCGACGTCGAAGTACGTCGCAAACGGGCTGGACGGGCCGTTCTCCAGCACATCCCACCACCACGGGTTCTGGTCCCCGGCCACCGCCATGTGATTGGGCACGATGTCCAGTACCAGCCCCATCCCGGCGGCGTCCAGCGCCGCGCACAGGCGCTGGCGTGCCGGTTCGCCGCCAAGCTCTTCGTTGACGCGCGAGGGGTCAACCACGTCATAGCCGTGGGTGCTGCCGCGCACCGCCTGCAGGATTGGCGAAAGATAGACATGCGAAACGCCCAGCCGCGCGAGATAGGGAACAATCGCGGCAGCATCGTCCAGCGTGAACCCCGCGTGCAGCTGCAGGCGACAAGTCGCGATTCGCTCGGGTTGGGCCTGTTGCCCTTTGCGGCCGTCCGCGTAACCCGCGCTTCCTGTACTGCCGAAGGATCCCTGCATCGCCCTCCGCCCCGAAGGCAGACCGGCCGGACAATCCGGCCGCTAACCCGAATATGGACCACATCCCGAACGAAGGGAATCCGCATCGCCGGCCAACGCCCAGAAACTAGGGCACTGCCGTCGGGATGGACCGCATGGCAGGAGGCAGGAGCTTCGCGGGGTGATGGGGTAAGCTTCCGGCATACCCCCACCCATGTGAAGGAGCTCCCGTATGCGTCGAGCGCTGGTCCTGCCCGCCTGTCTGGTCTCGTTGTTTTCCGTTGCGCTGGTTTCCGGGAATGCCCACGCGGCCGGGGCCGCGACACTGGTCCTGGAGGGCGATGAGTACGTGCTGGAGATGGAGGTCTGTGATTTCTCGGGTGAGTCGGATGACCGCTACCAGACGCTGGTGGCGCGCGCGGATACGGATCGCGGCCCGCTGCGGGTATTCGCCTCGCGCAATGCGGTTGCGGGGATGCTGACGCACTCGGTGTCGCTGCAGTTTGGGGACTTTCGTGCGGGTGGCGAGGTGCTGGAGGCCAATCGGACCCGCATGGGCCAGCAGTGGATTAGTGCCGCCGGAGGTGCTGCCGAGCCGCTGATCCAGATCGACGGAAGCGAACTGCAGGCCGACGGCCGATTCGCGGATATGGAGATGACGGGGGAGCCGGTGGACGGGCGCCTGACCGCGACCTGCGATCGCCGGTAGGGTTGGCGGGCCAAGCGCAGCCGTTGCATTATTTTCGGGCGGTTGGGCGCGCACCCGCCTGACCACCTGACGTATCGAGTTTCAGGAGGCGGCCGAAATGATCAAGGAGTCGGACTGGAAGCGTTTCAGCCGGTTGAAGGAAACCGCGCTGGATCGTTACTGCGAACGAGCCCTGGCCAATTGCCGGGCGACGATGGAACAGGACGACCGGTCGAATCACGAACGCTTTCTGGGTCTCTATCAGCAGTTGAACGAAGCGAACGAGCGGCTTGCATTCATCTTCGATGGCCATGCCCGCTCGAAGGCGCTGGATCAGTTCAGGTGTATGCGGCGCGAAGGGCTGATCGAAGATGCAGAGCTGGAAGGGTTTACGGAGGCATTCCTGGAGCAGACTCGGCCGGTTAGCCCGTAGCCTCGGCGCGGGCCGGCCCGCCTCGGCGCGGGCCGGCCCGATGCAGCAGGCATTGACGGTGACCATATGGCCAATGTTCCGGGGCGGAAAGCCGAAGGCCCGGCGGGTGCCGGGCCTTCGGGGTGGATCAGGAGGCGAGTCGCTTGTACTTGACCCGGTGCGGCTGGTCGGCCGCGGCGCCCAGGCGCTTGTGGCGATCCTCCTCGTACTCCTGGTAGTTGCCGTCGAAGAACACCACGTTGCCGTCTTCCTCGAACGCGAGGATGTGCGTGGCGATGCGGTCGAGGAACCAGCGATCATGCGAGATCACGATCACGGAGCCGGGGAAGTCCAGCAGCGCCTCTTCCAGTGCGCGCAGGGTCTCCACGTCCAGGTCGTTGGTCGGTTCGTCGAGCAGCAGGAAGTTGCCGCCGCTTTGCAGCAGCTTGGCCAGGTGCACGCGGTTGCGCTCCCCACCGGAGAGGTCCTTCATGCGCTTTTGCTGGTCGGTGCCCTTGAAGTTGAAGCGGCCGACGTAGGCGCGTGACGGCATCTGGAAGTTGCCGACCTGGATGATGTCCTGGCCGTTGGAGATCTCCTCCCAGACGGTCTTCTCGTCCTGCAGGGCATCGCGGCTCTGGTCGACATAGGCCAGCTGCACGGTTTCGCCCAGCTCGATGGTCCCTTCGTCCGGTTGTTCCTGGCCGGCGATCATGCGGAACAGGGTGGTCTTGCCCACGCCGTTCGGGCCGATCACACCGATCAGCGCACCGCGCGGAACGGAGAGAGACAGGCCCTGGTAGAGCACGCGATCGCCGAAGTGCTTGGACAGGTTGTCCACCTCCAGCACCTTGTCGCCCAGACGCGGGCCCGGCGGGATGTAGATCTCCTTGGTCTCGGAGCGCTTCTGGTAGTCCGTCGAGGCGATCTCCTCGAAGCGCTTCAGGCGGGCCTTGCTCTTGGCACCACGGCCCTTCGGGTTGGAGCGCACCCACTCCAGTTCGGACTCCATCGCCTTCACGCGGGCCGCCTCGGACTTTTCTTCCTGCTTCAGGCGCTTTTCCTTCTGTTCCAGCCACTGCGAGTAGTTGCCCTGGAACGGGATGCCCTGGCCACGGTCCAGCTCGAGGATCCAGCCGGCCACATTGTCGAGGAAGTAGCGGTCATGGGTCACCGCAACCACGGTGCCCTGGAACTCCTGCAGGAAGCGCTCCAGCCAGGCCACGGATTCGGCGTCCAGGTGGTTGGTCGGCTCATCGAGGATCAGCATGTCCGGGTTGGACAGCAACAGCCGGCACAGCGCCACACGGCGGCGTTCCCCCCCGGAGAGGTTCTTCACGTCGGCATCCCATGGCGGCAGGCGCAGGGCGTCGGCGGCCACCTCCAGCTTGCGTTCCAGATTATGCCCGTCGGCGGCCTCGATCTTCGCCTCCAGCTCGCCCTGCTTCGCGGCCAGGGCGTCGAAGTCGGCCTCCGGCTCGGCATAGGCGGCATACACCTGATCCAGCTCGGCCAGGGCCTCCTTGACCGCGGCCACGGCCTCTTCCACGTTGCCGCGGACATCCTTGTTCTCGTCGAGCTGCGGCTCCTGCGACAGGTAGCCGATGTGGATGCCCGGCTGCGGGCGCGCCTCGCCGACAATGTCGGTATCCACGCCTGCCATGATGCGCAGCAGGGTAGATTTGCCCGCGCCGTTGTAGCCCAGCACGCCGATCTTGGCGCCCGGGAAGAAATTCAGGTTGATGTCCTTGAGGATGTACTTCTTCGGCGGGACGATCTTGCCCACGCCGTTCATGGTGAAGATGTACTGCGCCATGGTGCTCCTGCGACGAATTCGGTTTGGATGAGGGGGCCGGCCACTCGTGGCCCGCGCTGGGTCGGCACTTTACCATCCCAAGGGGGTCAGGGGCGTGTCTCGCGGACTGCCAGGGTTCCACCGCGGGCGGTCCCCGCAACTCCGCGATCCTTGTAGGTGTGTGTCGAATGAAGCGATCAAGCCGTTCAACGAGCGGGTGGGGGGGACTGGTACGCCCTGGAAAGCTCGGGTCGTCCCATGAATCGAGCAGCGCAGCGGCCCTGCGACGGTGCCACATGCGACTGCGCCTCCTTTCTGCCATCCGGGACTGGACCCGGAGGCATCAAGCCGGGGCTCGAGGAATATCGGCGCGAAAGCCCCAATACTCGGAATGCTGGACGGCACAGGCTCGGCGCAAGCTGCTACCATTCATGCAATGAGAAGGTATCAAAGGGGACGCGCGCACCAGGCCTTGCGTAGGGGCACGGTGCCCGCGCACAAGGCGCTGGATCAGCACCGGTTGATGCAGCGGCTGACCGGTAGCGAGCTTACCCGCGAGCAGTACGCGGAATCGCTTGCGGCCATGTGCCGACCGCATGCCCGACTGGAGTGGCAGGTTCATGCAAGCCGCCATCATGCGGAGTCGGGATTTGAGCTGTTACCACGTCTCGCGCGACTGGAAGCGGACCTGGTCGCGTTGGGCCAGCCCGTCCCTCCGGTCTCGCAGACGCCGCCGGACCTTTCGGATGGACGTGCGGCCTGGTGGGGCCGGGTTTACGTACTGGAGGGATCGCGTCAGGGCAGTGCGGTGATTGCCCGGTGCATCCATTCCAGCCTGGGCGATACGGTGCCTTGCCGTTTTTTCGGTGAGACGATCGTGCCCGACGACTTTGGTCGCTTGCTGGCGACGCTCGAGCGCGAGCTGGAAGTCGAGGACGCTCTCGCGCGGGCTGTAGCAGGCGCCCGAGAGGCGTTCGTCGACTACAAGGCCGAGCTGGATGCCTTCGACAGCAGGAAACGCGCTGTCGAATTGCGATAAATTCATTGCCCGCTGTCACTCCGCGAAGGAGATGAAGGATATGGACGAGCCGGAACTGGATGCCGCGCTCGAGGCTTGCGACCGTGAGCCGGTGCATATCCCGGGAGCGATTCAGCCGCATGGTGCGCTGGTTGCCATGGACGAGCAGCTCCAGGAGGTTCGCCAGGTCAGCGCCAACCTCGAAGCCATCCTCGGTGTGGCGCCGGCCGATGCCCTTGCCATGACACCCGAGCGGATGTTCACTCGCCGCTGGCTCGATCAGATCCGCATCCAGCTCGATTCACGGAACCGTTACGGTGCGCTGATCGTGTCGCTGCGTAGCCGTGGCCGGTCGCAGCGTTTTCGCCTGCTGTCGTATCGCAGTGGTGCGCGCGTGGTGGTCGAACTCGAACCGATTTCCGGCAATCCCGAACGCTGGCTGTTCGGCGCGATGGCCGACTGGCAGACCGAGCTGTCCGGACACACGACCCGTGACGGGCTGCTGCGCGCGCTTACCGCCCTGGTGCGCGAACTGGCCGGCTACGATCGGGTGATGATCTATCGGTTCGACGAGGACTGGAACGGCAGCGTCGTCGCCGAAAGCCTGGCCGACGGTGCCGACACCTACCTGGGTCACCACTTTCCGGCCAGCGACATTCCCGCCCAGGTGCGGCAGCTCTACAGCATCATGCGGGTGCGCGACATCCCGGATGCTTCGGCGGCAGCCGTGCCGCTCGTCCCGACAAGCGACCCGGCCGACGCTTCTCCCCTCGATCTTTCGTGCGGCATCCTGCGGGCGGTCGCACCGATCCATGTCACCTACCTGGCCAACATGGGCGTGGTCGCCTCGATGTCGATCGCCCTGCACCTCGATGGACGGTTGTGGGGGTTGCTGGCCTGCCATGCAGCGGCACGCAATATCCTGTCGCCGGCGTTGCGTGATGCCCTGCGCGCCATGGTGCAGACCACCTGTGTTCAGCTCGAATTGGTCCAAGCCCGCGAGGAGGCCGCGCTGATTCAACGGGCCAACGACAGTCGTGACGTCCTGGTCGATCAGCGTGGGGAGTTTCCCGAACCGGAAGAACTGCTGGCAAGCCACGGCAAGGAATGGTTGCGGATCTTCCGGGCCAGTGGCGCGGTTCTGGCCGCCGGTGATCAGAGCGCCGGCGTGGGCACGGTGCCGGATGCGGAATCGATCGACGGGATCGTCGCCTGGTTGAACAGGCATCACTCCGGCGATCTGGCCTGGTCATCGCGAGAACTCGGCCGGACCGAACTGGGAAGGTTCTGCGAACCCGCCCGGGCCTCGGGCTTGCTGGCGGTACCGCTGCCGATCCGGAACCCGCGTGACGCCTGGCTGCTGTTCTTTCGATCAGAGAAGGCCGAAACGCGCATCTGGGCGGGCAACCCCGAAAAGACACTCGACCGACAAAGTGGGCGAATTTCGCCGCGCGAGAGCTTCGCCTCCTGGAAGGAAATCGTGCGCGGACAGAGTGTCCCGTGGCAATCGGCGGAGCTGCGTGCGGCGACCGACCTGGCCAGCGATCTGGCCGTGCTGATCGCAGCCGGCGAGATCAGTCAGCTCAACCAGCGGCTCGAGCGCCTGGCCACCCGTGACCATCTCACCGGCCTGTGGAACCGCTACCGCATGGAGGAGGCGATCGACCAGGAGGTCGCCGTGGCCGAACGCTACGGGCGACCTTGCGCGCTGGTCATGTTCGATATCGACCATTTCAAGCGCTTCAACGATACCTGGGGTCACGATGCCGGTGACGAAGTGCTGGTCACGGTGGCGCGGACCGTCTCGACCTTCATGCGCGATGCCGATCTTGCGGGTCGCTGGGGCGGTGAAGAATTCCTCGTACTGGCTGCCAATACCGGTCTCGAGGGTGCAACCCGCCTGGCAGAACGGCTGCGCGCGGCGATCGCGGGCCTGGAGATCCGTGACTACGGCAGTGTGACCGCCAGTTTCGGCGTGGCGGTATACCGGGAGGGTGATCAGAGACGCGGAATCGTCAAGCGTGCTGATCTGGGTCTGTATGCCGCCAAGGAGGGCGGGCGCAACCGGGTAGAAGTCAGCGCGGGTTGAAGCCGCAATCCCTCCAGATCGGATTTCCCCTAGTTATGGCGTTCCTGCGCAGCACCGGGATTTACTGGTGCGGGTTGAAGCCGCGGCGGCGCAGGAAGGCCTTTTCCAGCTCGACGAGGGTGAACAGGACGATCCCAAACACGAGGATGCGGCCCCATTCCTCCAGGCCGATGGCGGTGGTGCCGAACAGGAACTGCAGCGGTGGGGCGTAGGTAAACATGCCCTGTAGCAGGATCAGGGCGCCGACGGCGATCAGCACGGGGCGGCTGCCGAACAGGCCCTCGCGATTGCAGGACGGTTCCAGGATGTAGCGGCTGTTGAACAGGAAGAACAACTGGCCCATGACCAGGGTGTTGATCGCCACGGTGCGGGCGAATTCGGCGGCCACGCCCTGTTGTTCCAGCCACAGGAAGTGGCCGAAGGTGCCGGCGACCAGCAGTGCCGAGACGAACCCCACGCGCCAGATCAGGAAGCCGGACAGCAGGGGGGTGCGCGGCGGGCGTGGAGGGCGTTGCATCACGCCGGGTTCGGTCGGTTCGAAGGCCAGCGCCAGCGCCAGGGTCACGGCGGTGACCATGTTCACCCACAGCACCTGCACCGGGGTCAGCGGCAGCGTCAGGCCGAGCAGGATGGCGGCGACGATGGTGAAGGCCTGGCCGCCGTTGGTGGGCAGCAGAAACAGGATGGCCTTCTTCAGGTTGTCGTAGACCGTGCGGCCTTCTTCCACCGCGTTGGCGATGGAAGCGAAGTTGTCGTCGGCCAGCACCATCTCGGAGGCCTCGCGCGCGGCCTCGGTGCCCTTGATGCCCATGGCGATCCCGACATCCGCGCGCTTGAGCGCCGGAGCATCGTTGACGCCGTCGCCGGTCATCGCCACCACCTCGTGGTGGCTCTGGATGGCGCGCACCAGGCGCAGCTTGTGCTCGGGCGTGGCGCGGGCGAACACGTCCACGTGGCGGACCTGCTCCTCCAGCTCTTCGTCGGTGGCGTTCCCCAGCTCGTGGCCCACCACCACGCCGCCCTCGGTGTTGATGCCGAGTTCGTCGGCGATGGCGCGCGCGGTGACGCCGTGATCGCCGGTGATCATCTTTACGCGGATGCCGGCTTCCTGGCAGTGGGCCACTGCCTTGATGGCCTCTTCGCGGGGCGGGTCGATGATGCCGCAGACGGCGACCAGGGTGAGACCGCCATCCTCGATGTCGGCAAACTCCAGCTCCCGGCGATGATCCTCCATGCTCCGCGTGGCCAGGGCGAGCAGGCGCTGGCCGCGCGCGGCGACGCCGTCCATCCACTGCTGCCAGTGTTCGGCGTCCAGGGGTTCTTCGCCGTCGGCGGTGCGCTGGTGGCTGCAGACGGCCAGCACGCGTTCCGGCGCGCCCTTCAGGAAGACGAATGCCCCGCCTTCGTGATCGTGATGCAGGGTCGCCATGAACTTGTAGGACGACTCGAAGGGGATCACGTCGTCGCGTACATAGCGCTCGTTGACCTCCTTCGGGTCCAGCCCGCCCTTCATCGCCGCAGTGATCAGCGCCCCCTCGGTGGGGTCCCCCTCCATGGTCCAGGCGTCGTCCTTCGGGTAGACCTCGGCATCGTTGCACAGCAGGATGCCGCGCAGGATCTCCGCGAGCAGCGGGTCGGATTCCGGATCGGCCTCCTGGCCGTCGCGGGTAATCCCGCCGTGCGGCTCGTAGCCCACCCCGGTCAACTCGTACTCCGCGCCCGTGGTGACGATGCTCTTCACCGTCATCTCGTTGCGGGTCAGGGTGCCGGTCTTGTCGGAGCAGATGGTGGTGACCGAGCCGAGGGTTTCCACCGCCGGCAGGCGGCGGATGATCGCGTGGCGCGCGGCCATGCGCTGTACCCCGATCGCCAGGGTGATGGTCATGATCGCCGGCAGGCCCTCGGGGATGGCCGCGACCGCGAGGCTGACCGCCGCGAGGAAGGTCTCCACCAGGTCGTAGTCGCGCACCCAGAAGCCAAAGGCGAAGGTGGCCGCGGCCAGTATGCCGATCGCCACCGACAGCCAGCGGCCGAACTGCGCGATCTGGCGCAGCAGCGGCGTCGTCAGGGTCTCCACCTCGCCGATCATGGTGGAGATGCGCCCGATCTCGGTATCGGCCCCGGTGCCGATCACCACGCCGCGCCCCTGGCCGAAGGCGACGAGTGTGCCGGAATACGCCATCGAGACGCGGTCGCCGAGGTCGGCCTCTGGCTCCACCGGGGCGGTCTGCTTCTCGCTGGCGACCGATTCGCCGGTCAGCGCGGCCTCGTCGATGCGCATGTTGTGCGCCCCGGTCAGGCGCAGGTCCGCCGGGACGCGGTCTCCCGCCTGCAGGTAGACGGTGTCGCCGGGGACCAGCTCTTCCGCAGGGATACTCCGGCGCTGGCCGTCGCGCAGCACCTGCGCCTTCGGCGAGAGCATCTGGCGGATCGCATCCAGCGCCTTTTCCGCCTTGCCCTCCTGGATGTGGCCGATGATCGCGTTGATCAGTACCACCCCCAGGATCACGCCGGTATCCAACCAGTGCCCGAGGAAAGCGGTGCCGATGGCCGCGGCGATCAGTACGTAGATCAGCACGTTGTGAAACTGCAGCAGGAAACGCCGGATGGGTCCGGTGCGTGCGGTTTCCGGCAGGCGATTGGGGCCGACGTCCTGCAGCCTTTGTTCGGCATCCGGAGACTTGAGCCCGTGCTCGTCCACCTCCAGGCGCTTGAGGACCTCGTCGGTCTTCAGGGCGTGCCAGTCGAGGGATGGGTCACGATTGCTCATGCGTCTACCGTCAAGGTGGCGGCGGCGGGGCCGTTCCGGATTTGCCTATCATGCGCTGCGCAGGCCGCGCTGTCAGGACTACGCCCGCCCGTTCGGGAGGAATTTTCCCACCGCTACTGAGTCTATTGGATCACGCTAACCACCCAGGAGGTTCCCCATGTCCCGTTGGATCGCCACGGCCGCCCTTGCGGCCGCAGCATTGTTGGTGGCCCCGGCCGCGCTGGCCGCGGAGAAGGTCACGCTGGAACACGATGATCTGACCCTGGTCGGGCATATGAAGGAAGGCATGGGGGCGAGCCCCTCCGACGGTGTGGTGCTGATGCTGCACGGCACCCTGGCGCACGGTCGCATGGAGGTGATGGCGGGGGTCCAGGACCTGCTGGCCGAGCACGGACTGAACTCCCTGTCGATCAACCTGAGCTACGGCATCGATGCACGTGAAGGGATGTTCGAGTGCGACGCCCCGGTGCGTCACGGGGTCGCTGACCACCTGCAGGAGGTCAGCCTGTGGCACGAGTGGCTGCAGGACGAAGGCTACGGCCCGGTCACCCTGTTCGGTCACTCCCGTGGCGCCAATCAGGTCGCCCGCTACCTGACCGAGCACGACCCGGACGGCATCCGCGCCCTGGTGCTGGTGGCGGCCTCCACCTTTGACGAGGATGAGGCTGCGGCGGATTTCGAGGAGCAAAGCGGCCTGCCGCTACAGGTGATGCTGGATCGTGCCCGCGAACTGCAGCGCATGAACCAGGAAGAGACCCTGATGGAGGACGTGCGCTTCCTCTATTGCGAGGAGCTGGACGTGACCCCGCGCGCCTTCCTTGGCTACTACGAACCGACTCGCCAGAACGACACCCCCTCGGTGATCCGCGGCATGCAGATCCCGACGCTGGTGATCGTGGGGTCCGAGGACGACGTGGTCCCGGATCTGCCGCAGAAGGTCGAGGCGGTGAAGGACAGCGGCGACATCACCCTGATGACCGTGGACGGTGCCGATCACTTCTTCCGCGACTTTTTCGCGGATGACGTGGCCGACTTCACCGCGGACTTCATCGATCAGAACTGATCGGCAAGGGACCTAGGGAGACGCAGGCTAACGAGCATCTACGGGTCCGCAGCACCTTGAGGCCGGCCCGGGGTTTCCCGGGCCGGCCTTTTGCGTTTCCGGCGTGGGGGAGGACTACCCTGCGAGCAACGTCAGGTAGAGCCCGAGCATCGCGGCGGAGAACAGCAGCCCGATGGTCTCCCATCGGGTCAGGATGCGTTCGGCGTCTTCCAGGTGCTGGCGCAGTTTCAGGCGCAGTACCCGCAGGCGTGCCGGCATCCGGTGCGGCCGGGGTGGTGGCACGGCCAGGCTTCGGTGGGTACGGCGGGCGGCACTCCAGGCGGCCTCGGCCAGGACGGCCAGATCGCCCTCCGTCACGCGCGGGGTCTCGCGGTCGCGGATCAGCCGGTAGGCGATACCGGCGAGGACGAGCCCGAGGGCGATCGGCCACAGCAGGGCCAGGCCATACAGATCCCGTAGCTCGATGGGCAGGCCGCCGGGCCCGACGACCAGGACCCCGAGCGGGAGCAACAGCCCCATCAGTGCAAGACTGCCCCAGGCCCACCACCGTTGCCGGTCGAGGCCGTCGGCGGGTGCTCGCAGTCCGGCCTGCCAGCGCCACAGGAAACGCAGCAGCAGCACGGTGGTGCCCGTCGCGGCGAGGGTCAGCAGCAACTCCGTATGCGCCAGCCAGCCGGGCAGGGCGTCGGGGGCCAGCGGGCCCTTTAGCGTGTTCTTGGCCAGCGCGCCGCTGGTGAACGGCAGCCCGGCCAGGGCCAGGGCCGGCAACAGGGTGAGCAGGACAAACGCGGCCCGGGCCAGGCGCGTACCCGGCCACTGGTTCTGCATCCCCGCCGTCAGGAACAGGGCCCCCTTGGCCAGGCCGTGATGCACGGCGTACAGCGTGACGGCGGCCAGCAGCCAGCCGCGCGCCTCCGGCAGCAACAGGGCCAGGCCTATGCCGACCGTCATCAGTCCCATCTGCGAGATGCTGGAGTAGGCGAGGATGGTCTTCGGTCGTAGCTGCAGGACGCCCACCAGGACCCCGAGGAAGGCCGCTGCCAGGCCCAGCAGGACCAGGGTCTCGCCCAGCACTGCATGCCCGGTGGCGTCGAGCGGCAGCAACCGCATCCAGCCCAGCAGGCCGGCCTTGATCATCGCCCCGGACAGCACGGCGCTGGCCGGTACGGGGGCCGCCGGGTGGGCCAGGGGCAGCCAGAAGTGCAGCGGCAGCATGCCGGCCTTGATCCCCAGACCTACGACCAGCAGTGCCAGCGCCCAGCCCTCGGGGCGTGCCGCTGCCACCGCGGCCAGGCTGGATTGCCCGGCGGCGTGGACGGCCAGGAGCAGGCCCGCGAGCAGCAGGACCTCGCCCAGTACCGCGAGGATCAGGTACACCCGCCCGGCGCGCCACGCCTCCGGCTTTCCGGAGTGGACCACCAGCCCGTAGGCGGAGAGGCTCATCAGGGAGAAAAACAGGTAGAACGATGCCGCGTCCTGCGCGAGGACCAGGCCCAGATTCCCGGCCAGGGCCAGAAGCCAGAACACGTAAAAGCGCTCGCGCCGGGCGTCGTCACGCCGCTCGCCGAGGGCGAATAGTCCGGCTGCCAGCCAAAGACCTGCAGTCAGCGCCAGAAACGCCCGCCCGGTTGGGTCGACGGCCAGGTGGGTCCCCATCAGCAGGCTATCGAAGGTCGCCTCCAGCCCGGTCGGGGCCAGGGCGGCGAGCAGCAGCCCGGGGAGCGCGGCCCAGGGGACCAGGCGGTTCAGCCGCGCCTGCCCCGGGCGCAGGCCGATGAATACCGCCAGCAGCAACGGCAGCAGTGGGACGGCGAGCAGGAGGACGCTGCTCACAGCCCGAACTCCGGCAGCGAATAGTCGCGCCGCACGATCAGGCTGACCCAGCCCAGCGGGCTCAGCCCCAGCCCGGCGAAGAGTCCCACCAGCAGGCCCAGCGCAGCGGTGAAGACCACCGGAAACAGCAGCATCCAGTGGGTCTCGAAGCGGGTCGGCCCGGCATGCGCCTGCAGCGGTTCATGCCACGGCTCGCGGCGCTCACCGAGCCAGCCACGGATCACCGGCGGCAGGAAATAGGCGGCGTTCAGCAGGCTGCTGAGGACCAGCACGCCCAGCACCCAGGGCATGCCGGCCTCCAGCGCCCCCAGCCCGAGGTGCCACTTGGTCACGAATCCCGCCAGCGGTGGCAGGCCGATCATGCCCAGCGCCCCGAGGGTGAAGGCGAGCATGGTCAGCGGCATGCGCCGGCCGACCCCGTCGAGCTCGCTGATGCGGTGGATGCCGAGGGTCTCGGCGAAGTTGCCGGCGCAGAAGAACAGGGTGATCTTGGTGATGCCCTGGTGCACCAGGTGCACCAGTCCGCCGATGATGCCCAGCGGCCCGGCCAGCGCCACGCCGAGGATGATGTAGGAGACCTGGCTGATGGTGGAGAAGGCCAGGCGCTGTTTCAGGTCGTCCGTGCGCAGGGCCTGGATGGAACCGTAGACAATGGTGATCGCCGCCACCACCAAAAGCCCGGCGGTCAGGCCCAGTTCGATGGCCAGCTCGGTTCCATAGACGTCGTTGACGACGCGGATGATGCCGAAGGCGCCGGCCTTGACCACGGCCACGGCGTGCAGCAGCGCGCTGACCGGCGCCGGCGCGACCATCGCGATGGGCAGCCAGGAGTGCAGCGGCACCAGCGCGGCCTTCACCCCGAAGCCGATCACCAGCAGCACGAACAGGACTTGCAGGGTCGTGGCGTGGGTCTCCGCGAGGCCGCCCAGGTACCCGCCCGGGGTGAAGCCCTCCGCTCCCGCCAGGAGCGTGAGCCAGACGATGGCGGTGAACAGCACCAGCCCGCTGGTCAGGGTGTAGGCGAGATAGATCCGGCCGGCCCGCAGCGCCGCCAGGGTGCCCCGGTGGACCACCAGCGGCCAGGTCGCCAGCGTCAGGATCTCGTAGAAGATCAGGAAGGTGATCAGGTTGCCGGACAGGGCAATGCCGACCGTGGCACTGACGCACAGCGAGAAGAACCCGAAGAAGCGACTGCGCCGGGGCGATCCTTCCAGGTAGCCGATCGCGTAGATCGTGGTGACGAACCACAGCACCGCCGACAGGCTGGCGAACAGCAGCGACAACGCGTCCGCGGCCAGGACCAGATCGATGCCCGGCATCAGCGGGAGGCTGAAATAGTACTCGTCGCCGCGCAGCACCCCGTCCAGCAGGACCGCGATCAGCGCCAACTTGGTGCCGGCCCCACCCAGGTTCAGCGCGGTGCGCAGGCCCCGGCGATGTTCGGGCAGGAAGAAGATCGCGATCCCGGGCCCGAGGGAGCTGAACAGGATCGCGAGCAGCAGCCAGCCGCCATCCATCAGGGGGCTCCCGGCGTCAGTGCGAGCGTGTTCAGGGTCAGCGTGCCGGCCAGCCCGGCCAGCGCCGCGATCGTGGCCAGGCCCAGAGGCACCCAGTCCATCCACGGCGAGACCGCCTCGCCGGCGTCCGCGCGTCCGCGCTGGAAGGACGGGGCCACCATGCGCAGCACGTAGGCCGCCGCGAGCAGGCCGCCGCCGGCGATCGCCAGCACCCACAGCACGCCGATGACGCTACCGGCCAGGACCGTGCCCAGGCCGGCCTCCAGGAGCAGGTACTTGGCGATGAAGCCACCGGTGAACGGCAGCCCCATCAGGCTGACGCCGGCCAGCCCCAGGGCGAAGACCGTGCGCGGCCGCGCCCGCAGTACATCGCCGAGATCGGCCAGCCGATCATGCCCGGCGGCGTGCTGCAGCGTGCCCGCCGCGAGGAAGACCGAGGCCTTGGCCAGCGCGTGGACAACCGCGAAGAACACCACCACCCGCCAGGCGCCCGGATCCACCAGCATCAGCGGAAAGGCCACCAGCAGATAACCGAACTGGGCCACGGTGGAATAGGCCACAATCGATTTGAGGCGGCCGGCGCGCAGGGCCTGCAGCGAACCCCAGACCAGCGCCGCCACGCCCAGTAGCCCGACGAGGATGCCGAAGGCCGGGGTGGCCAGCGGGGCGAACACGCCTATCCAAAGACGCAGGATCAGGTAGAACGACCCGGTGACCACCAGCCCGGAGAGCACCGCGCTGACCGGCGCCGGGGCCGAACCGTGGGCCGGCGCCAGCCAGACATGCAGCGGGAACAGTGCGGCCTTGAGCATCAGCCCGGCGGTCATCAGCACGGCCGCCATGCGCTCGGTCGGGCCCGCCTCGGTGCGTGCCTCTAGCAGCACCAGATCGAGGACCCCGTGCTCCCCGAACAGCAGTACCACGCCCATCAGGAAGCTCAGCGAGCCGAGGATGTTGACCAGCAGGTAGCGCACCGCGCCGGAGACCGCGGCGGCCGTTCCGGTGAAGGCGACCAGGGCCACCGCCGACAGCGAGACCACCTCCAGCGTGATGTACAGGTTGAAGGCATCGCCGGACAGAAACAGCATGTTCAGGCCAGCCCACAGCCAGAGCCACAATGGCCAGAATTGGCGCCGCTCGATTCGATCATGCACATAGCCCAGGCTGTGGAGGCTGGTCGCAAGCCCCACGACGGCCGTCAGCACCAGCAGGGTCATGGACAGTCCGTCCAGATGCAGCATCAGGCCCAGCGGGGCCTCCCAGCCCCCCAGTGCCACCCGCGTGGCCGCGGCCTCCGGATCCGGCCCGGCGTTCAGGAACAGCGCGCTCAGACCAAGCACCCAGGCCGTGACCGCGAGCGCCCCCAGCAGGCCGACACGATGGGCCTGGCGCGGCCAGGCCGTCGCCAGGATCGCCACGGCCAGCGACAGCCCCACCAGCCCGGCGACTCCCGCCGGGAGCCATGCGGCGCTGTCGGGACTCACGAGGGCCGGTCCTCGCTGGAGGCGCGATCGGCCGGGCCGCCATCGGCGTGGTGTTCCTCGCGCGAGATGTCCTCCACCGGGGCGTCGTCATCGGGCGGCCCGGGTAGCATCACCGCGTGGCCGGTCAGGCGCGTCAGATGCACCACCAGGGCCAGTGCGAAGGCGGTTGCGCTGACCGCGACCACAATGCCGGTCAGGGTCAGCGCCTGGGCCACCGGGTCCGGCGGGCCCTCGCCACGGGCCGCCACACCCAGCAGCACCATGAATACGCCCGAGCCCATGATGTTCAGGGCCAGGATGCGCAGCACCAGATGGTGCCGGCGGATCAGCCCGTACAGCCCCAGGGCAAACAGGATGGCGCCAGCGGTGGGGTACAACAGGCCCGGTGCCAGCGTTTCGGCCAGGCCGTTCATGCATCGTCCCCGGCCGGACGTCCGGCCACGAACAGGGCCACCAGGGTCAGGGCGATGGAGAGCGTCGCCGCGACCTCGATCAGGATGATCAGGGGATAGGCCCAGGCCTCCGCGTAGCCGAGGAAGCCATGCCCGGCGGCAAGGCCGTACAGCCCCACCAGCAGGAACAGGGCGACCCCGGCGGAGATGCCCAGGCGCAGCGGCCCGCCCGGCGCCATCGGCAGCTGGCGCGGCCGTGCCAGGACCAGCAGGATGCCGGCCGCGCCGAGGATTGCCCCGGCCTGAAAGGCCCCGCCGGGGGCGTGACTCCCGGCCCACAGCACATACACCCCGGTGACGATCGCGACCGGGACCAGCAGCCGCAACGTGCCGGGCAGGATCGGCCCCGGGGCCGGACGCGCCGGGATCAGGTCATGTCGCCCAAGGGACCAGGCGCCCAGCAGCGCGATCAGCACGATGGCCAGCTCGAGGAAGGTGTCGTAGGCGCGGAAGTTCAGCAGCACTGCGGTGATCGGGTGATCGACGCCCGAGACGTCCATGTGCGCATTCACCACCGGCTCGAGGCCCACGGACTGCGGCTGGTGCCACAGCGCGGTGACCAGCAGGCCGCCGACCACCAGGGCAAAGGACAAAGCGGGCAGGAAGGTCCGGTGTTCGGGCGGTGGGTCGTGCAGCGCCCGCAGCAGGGCATGCGGCCCGGTGGGGTCGGGCGGGGGTGAATGCGGGCGGCCACTGCGCCGCTCGGCCATGATGCTGCGCAGGCGTTCCAGCGTGACCAGAAGCAGGGCACCGGTGATGCCCGCGCCGATCGCGGCCTCGGCGAGCGCGATGTCCGGGGCCTCCAGCCGCACCCAGGCCAGCGCCAGCAGCAATCCGAAGGTAATGAACAGCACCACGGCCCGAAACAGGTCGGTACTCGCCAGGCAGCGCCAGGCCACCCCGACGATGCCGGCCAGCAGGACCAGATCGAAGAGGACCAGCAGCCCGTTCATCGATCCGACTCGAACTCCCCGTGGGTCCAGGTTCGTTGCGCCACCATGTGCGCGGCGGTGGTCCCCGCGGCCAGGACCAGAAGCCAGATCAGCAGCAGCTTGAGGATGTCCGCCGGACCGCTGGCCTGGAACATCAGTCCGAGTACCACCAGCCCGAGTCCGACGTTGTCGGCCTTGGTCAACGCATGCAGGCGCGAGTAGACGTCGGGGAAGCGCAGCAGCCCGGCAGTGCCGGCGGCAAAGAACACAAGCCCGGCCAGGACCAGGAGTACGGTCAGGGTATTAGCGATCATCGTTCGACTCCCTTGATTCCGTGGACTCGGGATGCTGGCGGTGGGTCGGGGTATCCGGCGGTTCCGGCAGGCCGTGCTGGCGGACGAAGGCCACGGCCGCGACCACCGCCAGTAGCGCAAAGACCAGCGCCACATCCACCAGGGCGGAGTCCTCCAGCGTCATCGACAGCAACAGCAGGATCGTCACCCCGGTGGTGCCGAATAGTTGCGCGGCCAGCATCCGGTCCCCGGAACCCGGCCCGCGCAGTACCCGAACGAGACCCAGCAGGATGGTGCCCAGCAGGAACAGCGCCGCGGCCAGGTAGAAGACGCTCACGAGGTTTGCCCGTTGCGTTTGTCGCGGTGGTCACGCGGGTCGCGGAAGGCGGCCCGGATGCGTCGTTCCAGAGCGATCAGCGCCGCCCGGGTGTCGGCGTCGCGATCCAGCACATGCAGGGTCAACAACCGGCCCTCCAGCCGAATGCTGAGCGTGCCGGGCAACAGGCTAATGACCGCCATGAACAGGGTCAGCGGCGGCCCATGGGCCAGTTCGGTTCGGTAGGTGACGAACGCCGGCTGGATTGGCAGGCGCGGATCCAGGGCGCGGCGCGCGACATCCAGGCCGCCCAGAAACGAGTTGCGAAGAAAAAAGCCCAGCAGGCCGGGCAGGGCGCGCAGGCGTAACGGGAGCGGCCGGCCGGTCGGCAGCAGCAGGCTGGCGCTACCGGCCAGAACGATCGCCAGCAGGGCCAGCGGTTCCAGCAGGGCCTCGTGGCCCGCGAGCACCCACCACAGCAGCGCGGCCGCGGCCGCAGTCCCGATCGCCCGCCTGCCACGTGACCGCGCGCGGCCGGGGAAGCCGGGGCTCGGTTGCGAGGAGCGAGACGCGGGCGTCATCGAGTCGCTGCCTGGCGAAGGTGTCGAGGTGATCCTGGCGCTCTTATCTCAGTTCGTTGCTGGCGTCGGTGAACCCCATCAAGGACACGTCAAAGACGAACGGTTGCTCCTGGTGCAGGGCGCGGAAGGCCACGGTCAGGGCCTGCCCGCCTCGGAGCGCGCTCATCTGACTGTCATTCAGTTCGCGTCCGGCGACACAGCCCTGCTGCACGCAGGTCACGTAGTCGGCATCCATTTCCTCGCCCGCGTCATCGACCTGCATGCGGATACCGGGTCGCAGATCCACGCCCAGCGGCACCAGCACCTCGATCACATGCTGGTCACCCTCACGGCGGATGGTGGCCTGCAGAAACAGTCCCTGCGCCTGTTCGTCCTGAATCTGCAGGGTCTGCTGCATCTGGCAGCGCTCGCCGTTCGGGGTGTCGATGCAGGCGACCTCCCAGTCCTGGTAGACGGTGGTTTCCGGCTCCTGCTGCACGGGCTGCTGCGGTTGGCCGGGTTGTCCCATGTCCTGCGCCGCCCCCGGGGCGGCGAGGCCCGCGAGCAGCAAGGCAAGCAGGGCGATGGAGGGACCGCGGCGGACGCGGCGAACACACTGGATGGCCGTATGCATGAGTCGAGGTATCTCCGGTATTGAAATGACGCCCCTACTCTAGCGCGCCGCACAAGTCGGTGCCTCGAACCGGCTTCGGTTTCGGGGACGCGGTAGACGCATTTCCCTCCCGTCCGTGGGTCAGCGGGTGTAGCGCTCGACGAAGTCGCAGCGGCCCTCGGGCAGCCAGTCCGGGAGGTCGTAGTAGCGATCGAGGACTGGCTGCAGGACCTGGTCGTGGTAGGCGGCGTAGTCGAAGCCGCGGCCCTCGGCGAGGGTCCAGGCGACGCCGCGGATGGTGACTTCGCGTACGCGCACCTCGTCGAAGAAGGGCTCCACATGCGCCGGATCCAGCTCGCCGCGGGTGGGGACGTAGAGCAGGTTGGCGCCGTCAAGGGCGCGGAAGTCGGTAAGCAGGTCGTCCTGGCGGCCATAGTGCGAGCCGGGGCCGAACACCCCGACCTCGCGGCCGGCGTAGTAGCCCAGTACCGCCGAGCGCGAGTAGCTGCGGGTGAAGACGTGCCAGTCCGCGTCGTATTCGCCCACCACCCCGGCCACCGATTCCGGGGCCAGGTAGAACACGGCGTCGGCGTAGCGGTCCTGGCCCTTCAGCCATTCCACCGGCATCAGCGCGAGGGTCAGGATCGCGACGGCGTGCAGCACCGCGAGGGCCCCGGAGAGCCAGACGCCGAGCGTCAGCGAGCGTCGGGCCAGGAACAGCGCGGGCAGCAGCAGGAAGGGCGCGAAGGCGGCGAGCCAGTGCAGCCCGATGCTCTTGAACGGGGCGAGCAGGGCAAACAGGATCAGCGGGATCAGCCCGGCGGAGAGGAACACGCCCAGCTGGTGCTCGCGGATGCCGGCGGCCAGGGCGCGCCACTGGCGGGCGTAGAACCACAGCAGCCAGGGCGTGAACAGGTAGACGAGCAGGATCGCGTAGGTGAGCCAGTTGCCCGGGTCGAAGCCGCCGTCGCCATGCCGGTTCACGACGTTGAACATCACGTTGTACCAGCAGTTGTCCCAGTTCCAGTACAGATTGAGGGCGACCGCCGGCACCACGCCGAGGATGATCAGCAGGAGCCCGCGCCAGTGCTGTCGCGCGAACAGCAGGATATGCAGCCCTAGCGCGATCCCCAGCAGGACCGCGAAGTACTTGGACAGGAACGCCAACCCCAGGGCCAGGCCGGCGAGCAGGAACCAGTGTGCGGCCCCGGTGCGCAGCGCCTGCCAGGCAAGGGCGGTGGCCAGCAGGCTGAACAGGATCAGTGGGGTGTCCGTCGCGGTGATCACGGCGATGAAGAACAGCGGCATGAACAGCGCCAGCAGGGAGACCAGGCGTGCCCGGACCGGATCGGTATGCCGCCACCAGAGAAAGACCGCGAGCGCCGGGGCCATGGAGGCGAAGATGCCCAGCGCGCGGATCGCCAGCGGGTGGTCCGACAGGGGCAGGATGGCGCCGAGCCACCAGCCGATCATCGGCGGGTGGTCGTAATAGCCGAGATCCGGGTTATGGCCCCAGATCAGGAAGTAGGCCTCGTCGCCGGTGATCGGCAGGGCCCAGGCCATGCCGATCTTGACCAGCAGCACGGCCAGCAGGATCGCGCCGTAGTGACGGGCGAGCCAGGGACAGGAGGGGGTTGCCGTGTTCACTCGGGGGCGCCCTCCAACGCCGGCCCGTGGACACGCCGGAAACGGCCCCGGCGCAGCCGGTAGCCGCTGCGGGCCATCTCCAGCATCGGCTGGTCGGCTTCGCTGTCGCCGTAGGCCGCGACCAGATCGACCGGCTCGTCCGGGGGCAGGGTCGCGAGCCAGGCGGCGATGGCGGCCGGCTTGGCCGCGCCCCGGCAGTTGGTACCGTCGAGGCGCCCGGTCACGCGTTCGCTGTCATCGACCGCCAGGCGCGAGCTGACTACGCCGGCAAGGCCGTGGCGCTCGGCCCAAGGCTGCAGCCAGAGATCCAGCGAGGCCGACACCAGCACGCAGTCATGGCCCGCAGCCTGGTGGGCCTGGAGCGCGCGCATGCCCGCCGGGCGCAACAGACGGTCCAGGCGGCCCTCGGCGAACTCGCGGCCCTTGGCCTGCAGGTGGGCGAGGGTCTCGCCGGCCAGCATGCGGGTCAGCACGGCCTCCTTCGCATCCTGGTTGGAGAGGCGCTTTAGCGCCAGGCCGGTCAGGGCGGGGAGGCAGTCCGGCAGCCGGCGCAGGAATTCCACTGTCCCCAGCGCGTGGCGCAGGAAGGGGAACAGGCTGTCGCGCCGGGTCAGGGTGCCATCAAAGTCGAACAGCACGATCTGCCGCGCGGGGCCGGGCCGGGTGGAGGCGGACATGGCTAGGGAAACACTGATCCATGTACACGCTCGCTGCTTCGTCGCTTTTGCGTGCGTTTAATGCGCGGTGACTGCCGTGCAGTCATTCTGCACGAGGGAACCGCAACGCCGTGCGCGCGCCCGTTTTTGATAACAACGGGCGGCCGAGCCCCTTCGTTCATCATCTTGTGGGGTTGGTACCCCAGGTTCCCCGATCCTGCGTTGCGGCGCGAAATCATCAAAAACGGGCCGGTAGAACCACTACCGGCTGCGCACCGCGCCTTGCCTCGGAAAACCTGGGGTACCAACGCGAGTGTGTACATGGATCAGTGTTTCCCTAGAGTTTGAGGCGCTTGAACAGGTATTCGGGGATCAGGCGGATGATGGTCATGATCACCCACCACTTGCCGGGCAGGTAGGCCACGTCACGGCCACGGTGCATGGCGCGGACGATGCCCCGGGCGACCGTTTCCGGTTCGGCCCACAGGGCGCCGGCGCGATTGAAGCCCTCGGTCATCGGGGTGCGCACGAAGCCGGGCTTGAGCGTGACCACGTCCACGCCGCTGAAGAACAGCCGGTTGCGCAGCCCTTGCAGGTAGATCGCGAGCATGCCCTTGGCCGTGCCATAGGCGTAGTTGCTCTGGCGCCCGCGGTCGCCGGCGACCGAGCCGATGGCGGCGATCACGCCCCGGCCGCGGGCTTCGAAGTCCGGCGCGATGCGGGCGAGCAGGGCGATGGCGCTGGTGCCGTTCACGTGGATCGCTTGCAGGGTCTCGTCCACCGAGGCGTTGCAGGCCGCCTGGTCGGGCAGGGTGCCCCAGGCCAGCAGCACGCTGTCCACCTCGCCCAGGGCCTCCTGCGCCTGTTGCCAGATGGCGGCGTGGCCGTCGACGTCGGCCAGATCCGTCGTGGCGCCGAGGATGCGGGCGCCGTCCGGGTCGTCGCCACGCACCCGCAGGTCGGCCAGCAGGGCCTCCAGCGCCTCGCCGTCGCGGGCCACGCAGAACAGCCGTGCGCCGGTGTCCACCAACTCCCGCGCCGCCGCGGAGGCAATGGCCGAGGTCGCACCAAAGAGGACAACGTTCTTCATTGGGTTCATGCCGTCACCCTGCGCCAGAAGCCGGAGGAGAATTCGGGGTCCACATACTCGGCGAAGGCCTCCCAGCGGGGGAACCCCTGGCGGAAGACGTCGGCCGGCATGCGTGCGTCCTTCGCAGGGTACAGGGCACCGCCGGCCTCCTGCACGATCGCGTCCAGGCGCGTGAACAGGCGTTCGGTGTCGCGGCCCTTTTCCGGGAAGTCCAGCGCGAGCGTGGCACCCGGGCGCGGGAAGGACAGCAGGCCCGGCGCGGCGCGGTCGCCGAAGGTCTTGAGCACCGCGAGGAACGACCCCTGGCCACTGGCGGCGATGGCATCCAGCAGGGCCTGCACGCCGTCCTTTGAAGCCGCCGGCGGCAGCACGCACTGGTACTGGTAGAACCCGTCGTGACCGTAGATCCGGTTCCAGTGCCGGATCGCGTCCAGCGGGAACAGCCAGGGCAGGTGATGGACCGCGCGCGGGGTCGCGTGCACCGGCTGGCGGTAGTAGAGGTGGTTGAACGCGCGCAGGGTCAGGCGGTTGACCAGCGACACCGGCGGGTCCAGCGGGATGCTGCGGCGGCGTTCGTGCCAGGCGTCCTTGCGCGGCGCGGTGGTGGCATGGCGCCCGCCGCTGTAGATGCCGCGACCGACCCGGCCGCCCGCTCCCGGGTTCAGGCAGTCGATCCAGGCCACGGTGTAGGGCCACTCGCGCTCGGACTGGGCGTTCAGCTCCCAGAATGCGTCCAGCGAGTCGAAGCGCTGCGACCAGGCGCGCATCCAGGCACTGCGGATCGGGGCCAGTTGCAGGGTCACGGTCTCGATCAGGCCGGTCAGGCCCAGGCCGCCGACGGTCGCGGCGAACCAGTCGGGTGTGTTCTCGGGGGTGACCTCCAGCACCTGGCCATCGGAACGACGCAGGGTCAGGGCGCGTACATGGTCGCCGAAGCTGCCGGCCTGGTGGTGGTTCTTGCCGTGCACGTCATTGGCGACCGCACCCCCCAGGGTAACGAAGCGCGTGCCGGGCACCACCGGCGGAAACCAGCCGCGTGGCACGGCAAAGCGCAGCAGCGCATCCAGGGATACTCCGGCCTCGGCCGTGAGCTCTCCGGTGGCCGCGTCGAAGGCCACGAAGCGATCCAGCCCCGGGGTGTGCAGCAGCGAGGCCTCCGGGTTCAGGCAGACATCCCCATAGCTGCGTCCCAGGCCGTGGGCGAGCAGCGGGCGCGGCACGTCGGGCAATGCCCGCCCGCGGCGACCGAGCGCGACCTCGGCCGCATGTTCCGCCTGCGGGATGCGGTTCCAGCTGGCGGTCATGCAAGGCCTCCGGCGCCTTTCCCGTACCCGTCATTGCGAGGCCCCGCAGGGGCCGCGGCACAAAAGCGCGTAGCCCGTTGAACGGCCGCAGGCCGGCCCGACGGGCGAGCGCAGCGAGTGATCGCCGTCTCCTGCCCCCAACGCCCGGAACAGCCTCGGGAGATTGCCACGGCCCCTGCGGGGCCTCGCAATGACGGGATTGGCATGGCGAGCCTAGCCATGGTGCGGGTCCGGGAGTTCGTGGCCGCGGGCCTCGGGGTTGGTGCCCAGTGCGATCAGGCCGAGGATCACGGCGAACCACAGGGTGGTGAAGCGGATCAGCATGGTGGCCGCGACCGCGTCGGCCGGGGGCATGTCGGCCCACAGCAGCAGGGCGACCATCACCGCCTCGGTACCGCCGAGCCCCCCCGGTAGGAAGCTCAGCGCTCCAGCGAGCATGGCCAGGGCGAAGACGAAGGCGGCAAAGGCGAAGCCGACCTCGAAGCCCATGGCATTCAGGATCCACCAGAAGGCCAGGGCCTCCGCGCTCCAGGCGAGCACGCTGAGCACGGTGGCGCCGGCCAGCAGGGCGGGCCGGTGGCAGCGTCGCGCCTGCAGCAGGACGGTAACCAGATGGTGCAGGGTGCGCCACAGGCGCTGGCCCGGGCGGTCGCTCACGGTTTGCAGCCAGGCCAGCGGCCGGCGCCAGGCGAGGACCACCAGCGCGGTCAGGACGCAGGCGGCACCGATCAGGATCAGCCAGGTGCCCTGCGCGACCAGGGTCAGCCCCAGCATGGACAGCAGCACCACCGCGATCAGGTCGGACAGGCGTTCGGAGACGAACGCCGCGAAGCTGTCGGGGTAGGGTACGTGGCGACGTTTCAGCAGCACCCCGCGCAGGGCCTCCCCGGCCTTTCCGGGGGTGGTGGTCAGGGCAAAGCCGGCCACGTAGATGTGCAGGCTGGCGCGGGCCCGGACGGTATGGCCGAGGGTGCGCAGGTACAGCTGCCAGCGGGCAAAGCGCAGGCTGTAGTTCACCAGTGACAGCGCCAGGGCCAGCAGCAGTCCGCCGAAGCCCACCAGCTTGAGGGCGCGCCAGACCTCGTCCGCACCGGCCCACAGGGCGACCCCGAGATACAGGGCGACGGCCACGATGACCGAGAACATCACCGCGCGCAGGCGCCAGCCGGAGAGCCGTACCGCGCTCATGCGAGCACGGCGATGGTGACCCCGAGCCACACCGCAACGGTGGCCAGCAGGTGGGGGTCGGTGACCAGGTCGCGCGAGGTGTCGTTGCCGCCGCCGCGGGCGTGCAGCAGGAACAGGTAGCGGAAGATACCGTAGATCACGAACGGCAGGGTGTAGATCAGCCCGTCGGTGCCGTGCAGGGCCATGGTCTCCGCGCTGACGGTGTACAGGCCATAGGCGAGTACCGTGCAGGCGGCGCTGATGGAGGTGAACTGATCGAGCAGGCTGAGGCTGTAGTCGTCGAGTACGCGCCGCGGCCGATCGGCGTTGCCGCGGCGTTCGATGGTGTCGTCGGCCAGCTCCGCACGGCGTTTGGCGAAGCCGAGAAACAGCGTCAGCATCAGGCCGCACAGCAGCAGCCACTGCGAGGGCTCGATCCCCAGGCCCAGGGTGCCGGCAAGGATGCGCAGCATGAAGCCGGCCGCGATGCTGAATACATCCAGGATCACGATGTGCTTCAGCGACCAGGAATAGGCCACGTTCAGCACCAGGTAGGTCAGGATCAGCGCGATGACCCAGGTGCTGACCATCGCCGCGAGGACCAGCGCGAGGATCGCCGCGGTGGCGAAGATCGCCCAGGCGGTGGGGACGCTGATCGCGCCACTGGCGATGGGGCGGTCGCGCTTGGTCGGATGCTGGCGGTCGGCCTCGACGTCGACGATGTCGTTCAGCACGTACACCGCGCTGGCGATCGCGCAGAAGGCGAGGAAGGTGAGGCTGGCCGCCAGCACGGTGCCGGGCTCGCCCCACTCGTGCGCGAACACCACGCCGAGGAACACGAACCCGTTCTTGATGTACTGGTGCGGGCGCAGCAGTTTGATCAGCGAATACAGCATGCAGGCGTCGGTCGTGAAGGTCGTTGCAGTCTACTGACGCACTCGATGCGTTACCATCGGCGGCGCTAAACCGCGCCCGTGCTGCGCGCTCGATTCCATATTTTGATTCGCAGGAGAACTGTCATGTCCCGTATCGCCCGATCCTTCCTGCCCGCCGTCCTGCTGGCCGCGGCCGGGCTTGTCGCCGGTTGCATGTCCGGCGGTGGCCCGGAGCCCGAGTTCGCCGAGGGCCAGCCCTTTCCCGAGCGCACCCTGAACGACCAGCACGGCAATCCGGTGGAGCTGCCGGGCGATGCCCGCGTGATCCTGAAGACCGTGGAGGCCGCGCCGGCTGGTGTGGCCAATGCGGTGCTGGATGGCATGGGCGCCGAGGCGCGCGATGCGCTGGGCATTATCTACATCGCCGATATCCACGAGATGCCGCCGCAACCGATGCAGAACGTGGTGCTGCCGCGCATGCAGGCACGGGACTACTCCATCGTGGTCACCTCCAGCGCGGCCGATGCCGGCTTCCTGCCGCATCAGCGCGAGCAGGTGACCGTGATCCTGCTGGACACCGAGGGTGTGGTGACCGGCGTCGGCCATGCCGGTAGCGAAGAGGCCCTGAAGGACATGCTCGACGGCGCGCACGAGTAAGCCCGCGCATGATGGGTTCGAACCGCGGCAGGGTCTGAGTTGGCGTTCTTTCTGGGCCTGCTGACGGCCCTGGGGTTTGGCGCCGGCGATTTCTTCGGTGGGCTGGCCTCGCGACGCATTCCGGCGCTGGTGGTGGCCTGCTATTCGCAGATCCTTGCGACCGCAGCCCTGTTGGTGATCGCCCTTCCGCTGGCCGGGCTGCCTGGAGCGCAGGCCCTGATCTGGGGTGGCGCCGCGGGGCTTGCCCTGGCGCTGGGCCTGCTGGCGTACTACCACGGCCTGGCCCAGGGTTCGATGGGGCTGGTCGCTGCGGTGACCGGGGTGATCTCGGCGCTGGTGCCGCTGCTGGTCGGACTCGCGCTGGGTGAACAGCCGGGGCTGCTGGCGTTGCTCGGGATCGCCGCGATCGTGATCGCGATCGGGATGATCTCTGGCGGGGCGCGCAAGGCGAGTCCGCGCAACCTGGATCAACCGGTACGTGGCCTGATGGCGTTGGCGAGGGGGGAGCATCCGGTTCGTGGCCTGCTCGACGCGGCGATCGCGGGGGCCTGTTTCGGTCTGATATTCGTGTTCCTCAACGAGGCCGAGGCCGGCTCGCCGCTGTGGCCGGTGGTCGCAACCTCGGCAGTGGGTGCCCTGGCCCTTCTGGTGGTGATGCTGATCCGCCGTCCGCAGCTGGGGATGAGCCGCTCGACCCTGGTGTTGCTGTCGCTGGCAGGTCTGTTACAGGCGGCGGCGACCGTAGCCTTCGTGGTCGCGGTGCGCATGGGCCTGTTGTCGATCATCGCGGTGGCCGGGGCGCTGTCCCCGGCGCCGACGGCGCTGATGGCGCGATTGTTCCAGGCCGAGCGCATGTCACGGGTGCAACTGGCCGGGTTCTTCTTTGCCCTTGTCGGTATCCTGCTCATCGTGCTGGGCGGGCCCGGATAGGCATCGGGCGAGTCTGATAAGTTGGTCCCCGTCATTCACGCCACAGGAGGTGCGAAGTGTCCGAAGATCCGAAACCGGAAGTTGTGCGCAGCGACGTGAGCGAGCCCACGCTCGGCCCGCGCAAGGATGGCACGATGGTCACCGTGGTATACGTGCTTTATCTGGTGAGCTTCCTGACCGCGCTGACCGCCATCGCCGGCCTGATCATCGCCTATATCAAGCGCGGCGAGGCCGATACCGTCAGCGTCTCCCACTTCACCTACCAGATCCGCACGTTCTGGATCGGGCTGTTGTTTGCCGTGCTCGGGGTCATCACGACGCCGATCGGCATTGGCTTCGTGATCTTCCTCGCCCTGGTGATCTGGCTGCTGGTGCGCTGCATCAAGGGCCTGCTGGCCAACAACGAAAATCGCGCCATCGAGCAGCCCGAAACCTGGCTCTGGTAAACGCCTTGTGTCGTGCCCGAGCCGCCTTCGCGGATGCGTGAGCGGCTGGAGCAGTACCAGGTCCTGATCTACCTGGTGACCATCGTCCTGGGGCTCTTCCTGGGGGTGGCCGCGCCGGGGGCCAGCGAGTGGCTGGATGTGGTGCTCTGGCCCGTACTCGGGGTGCTGCTGTACGCCACATTCACGCAGACGCCGCTGATCCACCTGGGTGCGGCGTTCCGCGAGCCGCGTTTGCTGGTGGCCGCGGTGATCGGCAACTTCGTGGTGATCCCGCCGCTGGTCTGGGCGATCCTCCAGGTGGCGCCGGGTGATCCTGCGATCCTGCTGGGGATCGCCCTGGTGCTGCTGGTGCCATGCACCGACTGGTTCATCACCTTTACCCATCTCGGCGGCGGCGATACCCGCGGGGCCATCGCCTTCTCCCCGATCTCGCTGCTCATGCAGCTGGCGCTGCTGCCGTTTTATCTGTGGCTGTTCTTCGGCGGCGAATTCACCCTGGCGCTGGCCGGCGAGGACGTGCTGAAGGCCTTTGCCGGCCTGATCCTGGTCCCGCTGATCCTGGCGTACTTGACCGAACGCTGGGCCAACGACGACCCCGGCCGCGGGCATCTGATCTCGGGCCTGGCCTGGCTGCCGGTCCCGTTGCTGGCCGTGGTGGTGTTCGTCATCGCGGCCTCCCAGTTCAACACGGTGCTGGACGGTGCCGGTGTGCTGTTCCCGCTGTTGCTGATCTTCGCCGGCTTCCTGGTGGTCGCGGCCCTGCTGGCGCGGGCGCTGGCCCGGGCCTTCGGCCTGCCGGTGGCCGATGGGCGGGTGCTCGCCTTCAGCCTCGGCTCGCGCAACTCCTTCGTGGTCCTGCCCATCGCGCTCGCCCTGCCGCAGGGGCTGGAACTCGCCGTGGTCGTGGTGGTGTTCCAGTCCCTGGTCGAGCTGATCGGAATGACGGTGTACCTGTGGTGGATCCCTCGCCACCTGTTCCCTGATCGCCCTGCTGCCTGAGGCGGCGCTTCCGAGCCCCGCATCGCCGTCCGGCCTTTCGTGTCGGGTCGATCATCAAACACGTGTAGGAGTGCCGTCCGCGGGCCGATGCGGCCCGCCGTGGAGGCGGCCGCGTGTCGAGCACTTCCTGGGGAAGGGTGCGGTAGCGGGGCGGATGGGCCTCGTGCTGGGCCAGGGGCAGGCAAAGAGATCGTTCCCCAGGCGGTGCATCGCCTAAACGCGTGCCTCGCCCGGGGCTGAGCGGCTGACGGGTACCGGTTCGACCGGGGTCAGCGCTCCAGGTACTGCAGTTTGTTATCGACGCCGTCCCATTCCTCGGCGTCGGCCGGCGGGTCCTTGCGCGCGGTGATGACCGGCCAGGTGCGGGCGAGTTCGGCGTTCAGTTCGATGAACTGAAGCTGGTCTTCGGGGACATCGTCTTCCGGCACGATGGCTTCGGCCGGGCATTCCGGCTCGCACAGGGTGCAGTCGATGCATTCGTCGGGGTCGATGGCCAGGAAGTTCGGTCCTTCATGGAAGCAGTCGACCGGGCAGACCTCGACGCAATCGGTGTACTTGCACTTGATGCAGTTATCGAGAACGATGAAAGCCATGCTTGTCTCCCTTTGAATTCAGTCAGTTGACCGGGATTTTTGAGGCCCGGTCATGGTCGCGGCGGCACGTGTCCCTGGCCCTGCCGACAGGATATGGCGGCATTGTAACGCCTCCACCACCGGAGTCGTGAATCCCGGGCGCGGGCCGGCGTCATTTCGGGATTCGATGGGCTGCAACAGCCTTTACGGGATGGGTCGGTGGCGTCCCCGTGTGGCCCTCGTGCTGGCGGGCTGTGCGGTGGGGCCGGACTGCGAGCGCCCGGAGGTCGCCCTCCCGGAGGCGTGGCCGGGGGCGGTTGGCGAGCAGATGGACCAGAACTCCGCCGATGCCGAGTTCTGGTGGGAGAGGTTCGAGGACCCGCAGCTCGACCGCCTAGTGCGCGACGCCCTGGAGAACGACCTCGACGCTGGGATCGCCGCGGCCCGTGTGGTGCAGGCGCGGGCCGAATGGTTGCCGAGCCTGAATCTGGCGGCCCTGTTTGGGCAGGAGGCGAGCGGGTGGAGGCACGCCAGCGCGAGATGCGTGCCCGGATCGAGGTCCTTGACCTGGCGGAGCGGCGCTATCTTGGCGGCTTCGTGGGCTATCTGGAGGTGCTGGACGCGCGTCGCGCCCTGCTGGATGCGAGGCCTGACCCTGACCGAGGCCTCGCGCGATCGGCTGGCGGCCACCGCGACGCTATTCCGTGCGCTGGGTGGCGGCTGGGACAGCGCGGCGATCCCGTCGGATGTGCTGGAAGATGGCGATCCGGACGATGCCAAGGAAGAGGCGGTCACGCCCGCGGATCCGGACGACTGACCCCCGACGCAGCGGCTACTTTTCGCGCAGGGTGTCTTTCATCCGATAGAGGGCATCCAGGGCCTCGCGCGGGGACATGTCGTCCGGATCCAGCGTGTCGAACAGGGCCTTCAGGGCGCGTGCCTCCGCTTCGTACGGCTCGGGTTCGGGTACGGCCACGTTGGCCGGGTCGGGCTTGGGCGTGAACAGCCCCAGTTGCGGCGAGTCGCTCTCGGCGGCGCGGTCCTCGAGCTCGCGCAGGTGCTGGCGCGCGAGCTTCAGGACATCGGCCGGTACCCCGGCCAGTTGCGCTACCTGCAGGCCGTAACTCTGATTGGCCGGCCCCTCGCGGACCTGGTGCAGGAACACGATGCTGTGCTCGTGTTCCATGGCATCCGTGTGCACGTTGGCGACCGCCGGTTCGCGTTCGGCCAGCGCCGTCAGCTCGAAGTAGTGCGTGGCGAACAGGGTCAGGGCGCGATTGTGGCGCGTCAGGCGTTCGGCGCAGGCGAGCGCCAGGGCGAGGCCGTCGAAGGTGCTGGTGCCGCGGCCGATCTCGTCCATCAACACCAGGCTCTCGGGGCCCGCGTTGTGCAGGATGTTGGCGGCCTCGGTCATTTCCACCATGAAGGTGGAGCGCCCGGAGGTCAGGTCGTCGGAGGCCCCGATGCGGGTGAAGATCCGGTCCACCGGCCCGATCTGCGCGCGCGCGGCCGGCACGAAGCTGCCCATGCAGGCCAGCAGCACGATCAGCGCGGTCTGGCGCATGTAGGTGGACTTGCCGCCCATGTTGGGGCCGGTGATCACCAGCAGACGGCGCTCTTCGGGGTCCAGCGCGGTGTCGTTGGCGACGAAGGGCGCATCCAGGCCGGCCTCCACTACCGGGTGGCGGCCCTGTTCGATGCGGATGCCGGGCGTGTCGACCAGTTCCGGGCAGTGCCAGTCCAGGCGCCTGGCCCGCTCGGCCAGGCAGGCCAGGGCATCCAGTTCGGCCAGCGCGTCCGCAATCACGCGCAGACGCGGGGCGCGACCCTGGAGCTCGGCGATCAGGCCATCGAACAGGGCGCGTTCGCGGGCCATGGCCTGCTCGCGGGCGGAGAGGATCTCGTCCTCGAAGCGCTTGAGTTCCTCGGTGGTGTAGCGCTCGGCGTTCTTCAGCGTCTGGCGGCGCATGAAGCGCCCGGGTAGCTCCGCCGAGCGCGTGCGCGAGACCTCGATGTAGTAGCCGTGCACCCGGTTGTAGGCGACCTTCAGGGTGGGGATGCCGGTGGCCTCGCGCTCGCGCGCCTCGATCTCGCGCAGGAACGAGTCGGCATCGTTCTCCAGTGCGCGCAGGCGATCCAGCTCGGCATCGAAGCCGGCGCGGATCATGCCGCCGTCGGTGACGCGCAGCGGTGGCTCCTCGACTAGGGCGGCGGCCAGGGTCGCGCTCAGCTCGTCTTCCGGCGCCAGGGCCTCGTACAGCGCCTGCAGGGAGGCTGCGCTGGCGGCCAGCGGAGTCAGGGTCTGGTGCAGGGGCGGCAGGCGTTCGAGACTCGCGAGCAGGGCGGTCAGATCGCGCGGCCGGGCGCTGCCGAGGACGATACGCGACAGGATGCGTTCGACATCCGCGCTGCCGGCCAGGGCCTCGCGCAGGGGCGCGGTGGCCCCCGACTCCAGAAGTCCGGTGATCGCGGTCTGGCGCTCGCGGATGATGGCGCGGTCGCGCAGTGGCTGGTGCAGCCACTGCAGCAGCCGGCGCGAACCCATCGCCGAGCGGGTGGTGTCCAGCAGGGCCAGCAGGGATCCGTGGCGTTCGCCGCCCAGGGTGCGGGTCAGCTCCAGGTTGCGGCGGGTGGCCGGGTCCAGCACCAGCATCTGGCTGCGCAGCTCGTGCGCCAGTCCGGTGATATGCGCGAGATCCCCGCGATGGCGGTTTTGCACGTAGGCGAGCAGGGCGCCGGCCGCAGCGATGCCCAGGTCCAGGCCGTCGCAGCCAAAGCCGGAGAGGTCGCGGGTGCCGAAGTGGGTGGTCAGGACCCGGCGGGCCGAGACACCGTCGAAATGCCAGTCCGCGTGGCGCTGGGGGGCGAAGCCCTCGATCCCGGGGATGGGCGCGGCCTGGTCGGGGATCAGGCATTCCACCGGGTCCAGCCGTGCCAGCTCGGCGGCCAGTTCGGTCGCGTCGCGCACCTCCAGCAGGCGGAACTGGCCGGAGGCGAACTCCAGGCTGGCAACCCCGTACCCCTCCTTGCGGCCCTTGATCGCGGCCGAGCCGGCGGGGCACACCGCGACCATCCGGTTGATGCTGCGGGCCTCCAGCAGGGCCTCTTCGGTGACCGTCCCGGGGGTGACAATGCGCACGACCTCGCGCTTGACCGGGCCCTTCTGTTCTCCGACCGCGCCGGTCTGCTCGCAGATGGCCACGCTCTCGCCCAGCTTCAGCAGGCGCGCGAGATAGCTTTCCAGGGTGTGCACCGGGATCCCGGCCATGGGGATCGGTTGTCCGGCCGATTCGCCACGCCGGGTCAGGGTGATATCGAGCAGTCCCGCGGCGCGCTCGGCGTCATCATGGAACAGCTCGTAGAAATCACCCATGCGGTAGAGCAGCAGCGTATCCGGGTACTCGGCCTTGATACCGAGGTACTGCTGCATCATCGGGGTGTGTGCGGAAAGTGGCGTCTTGTCAGTCACTTGTTAGCGGCTGTCCAGAAAATCGGGATTCGCAATCAGACATTTGTCCAATACTCGGCGGTTCGCCGCGCACGGTATCACGCGCGCGGCGGCATCGGTTGGCAATCCCCCGTGCTCCCGTGCGGGCTCCGTACCCCAACGAGAAACGCCCCGGCCTCAGGGGGGGAGGCACGGGGCGCCGAGCACACAGGGGGGCGGTGCTCTTCAGTCACGCTATCCCGCGCCCATGCGGACCGCAAGCAGGCCAACTAACGCTCCATACCCCTGCCTGTAACGCCCTCAAGCAGGGGGCCGGCGCTCGCGCGGCTGGCATGGCCCTGTGGCGTGGCCTGCCCGCGATTTGCCCGGCTAATGCGACATCTGATCGGCGTATGGGCGGCGGCGCTCATCGGTCCGGCGGCGCTCGATCCGGGCAGACGCGCAGTATACGGATGCAGTGCCCGACATGGCAGCTGGGTCAGGTGCGGGAGTTGTGCCACACTCGGGACAGCGCAAGCGACGCGATGTCAGGGAGGAGGCGAGCATGATCGGGGAAGAGGATCGGCGCGATCACCGGCGGATGCAGGTCAGCACGGCGGCGCGCGTCACCTGGCGCTCCAGTGGCGAGTCCATCAGCGTGCAGTTGGAGGACCTCTCCGCCATGGGTTGCGCCTTTGTGGCGCAGCGCGAGACCGATGCCGGTGTGGGCATTACGGTCTCGGTGCCAAGCCCGGACGGTCGCCTGGAGGGTCTTGAGCGCCACGGCCGCGTGGTGCGCTGCGCCCCCGTCGAGGGCGCATCCGGCAACGGCTGGCGGGTTGCGGTCGCCTTCGATCCGGAGGGATGATCGCGCCATGACGGCAGAATCGAGCACTACCCTCCTGACCCTCCGCGAGTCCGACGCCCCGAGCCTGTCGGCCCTGGTTTATGACCTGAGCGAGCGCCTGATGGCGAAGGGCGAACGCCTGTGCACCGTGGAATCCTGCACCGGCGGCGGCATCGCGCAGGCGATGACGGATATTCCGGGTAGCTCGCAGTGGTTCGAATGCGGCTGGGTGGCGTACTCCAATGCCGCGAAGACTGCGATGGTCGGTGTCCCGGCCGAACTGATCGAGGAGCACGGTGCGGTCAGCGAGGCCGTGGCCCGCGCGATGGTCGAGGGCGGCCTGGCCCGCTGCGACGCGGATCACGCCCTGTCGGTCACCGGCATCGCCGGGCCGGGCGGCGGGATGCCCGAAAAGCCGGTGGGCACCGTCTGCTTTGGCTGGCAGACGCGCGGCGGTCCCGCTCGGGTTCAGACCTGCCATTTCGACGGCGAACGCCATGCCGTTCGGCTGCAGTCGATGCTCCACGCCCTGGGCGAGCTGCTCGCCCACGAGGCGGCCTGACGCTCGGCGAAAGTCCCCTGCATCCCTTCCCGGAGGGGTGCTGGTTGCCGATTTCCGCCGGATCGTCAACGGCAAGCCGAAAAAAGAGCGCCCCGGCCTGTTGGGGGAAGGCTCGGGGCGCGGAGCACACAGGGGGATGGTGCTCGCGGGTAACGCTATTCGCTCCCCGGTCCCATTACAACGCAATTCCGTCACAGACTCCGCCTGCGCGTACGGCCTTGGCACCGGAACGTGATTGGCTGCAACTTCCGGGTCGTGCTCCTGTGCCACCCGTCACCGTCCAGCATGGCGTTCCCCACTGCGCGGATCGCAAACGGGCGAAACGGTGCCGGGCGGTATATGTTGGTGGTTTGGAGATCAAGACCCCCGACAGGCCGGTATCACATGCGGCGTATGGCCGCCGCGCGGGGCGGTTCGGGCTGGGCGAACCGGCAAACGGGCGAGGGAACGATGAACGGGAATCACGTATCCGGTAAACGCCGCGGGTTCGGGAGGCGGGCGATCCATGCGCTGGCCCTGCTGCTGTGGATCACCTCGGGCGGTCCCCATGCCTGGGCGGAGGAGGCGCCATCGCCGGACACGCCGGAGGCGGTCACCCCGGCGGAGGTGGATGCCCTGGAAACCGATCTCGCGGCCTTTCGTGACCGCCTGCCCGAACTGCTGGATGCGGTGGATACGCAGGAGGCGGAGGCGTGGCTGGCCGCCAGTCCACTCGCGGAACTCGAGCAGCGCAGCGCCGATGAAGAGCGGGCAGAAGAGGAACGAGCCCTCTGGGATGAGGCCCGCGAGGTCGAGCAGGCGGGCGTCGAACGGGTACAGGGGGCAATCGATCGCGCGGCGACCGCCCGGGCGCTGCCCGAACGCCTGGATGAACTGGAACAGGCGCTGGAGGGGGTTGGCGCATTCCCCCGGGGGCTCGGCGAGGAGGTCTCGATCCGCCGTCTGGAGGAGGAACTGGGCCGCCTCGGGCGGGACCGCGAGCGTTTGGAGACAGAGCTCGATGATCAGCGTGTCCGTCTGTCGCAACTGGAGGAGCAGGCCGAGGTTCGCGCCGAGACTCTGGAACGCCTGCGCCAGGAGCGCCAGGAACTGGAGGGCGCGCCGCGCCCCCTGACCGAGGGGGGCGAATGGGAGGACGCACGAGAGGCGGTGCAGCAGGCCCGGGTGAGGCGGGCGGATGCCGCCCTGCTGGCCGCCCGGATGGACGCCAATACCCTGCCGCCGCGCATGCAGGCCCTGCGTCTGCTGGTGCGCGGCCTCGAACTCGAGCTGCGCTGGCAGCGCGTCCTGCAGGGGCGGCTGGAGCGGCGGCTGACCGAACTTTCCAGCGAGGAGCTACAGGAGCTGCGGGGCGCGTTGCGTTCGCTGCTGGAGCGCGAACCGGAGGCACAGCGGCACTACGAGTCGGAGATCGAGGAGCTGCATGCGACCTTCGACCACATCGCCGAGGCCCAGGCACGCATCCGAACGCTGCAGCGGGAACGCGACCGTCTGCTCCGGGTGGAGCGTGAACTCGAACAGTCCCTTGGTCATGTCCACGAGCGGCTGGAGATCAGTGGTCTGACCGAGGCGCTCGGCGGGGTCTTCCTGGAGGAGCAGCGGCGACTGCGGGACCTCGACCAGGTGCGTTTCCAGTTGCGCGATCTGGAACGCGAGTTGGCGCGTTCACAGTTGCGCACCATCAGCCTTCGCGAGCGCCTGGCAGCCATCCCGGACGCCCGCGAGATGGAATGGGAAGCCCCGGTCCGGTCAACGCTGCGCGACCTGCGGCGCCAGGCGCTGAATGTCGAGCTGCACACCGAGGAGGCGCGGACCGAGCAGCTGCGGCAAACCGACCTGCGCCTGCGGTCGGTGCTGGAACTGGTAGAGGAGCTCGACCGCACCCTGAGCGAAGCCCTGCTGTGGTGGCCGAGCCACTCCCCGGTGGGGGGCGAGTGGCTGGAGCGTCTGCCGGCCGCGAGTCGCGCGCTGCTGGATCCGGACGCCTGGGCCGACCTGCGCGAGACCTTCCTGCGCGAGACGTTGCACCGTCCGCTGGTGATCGGATTCCTGCTCCTGGTGACGGGGCTGCTGTACCTCGCGGGGCGCAACATCCACCGCCATCTGGAACGCCTGGCGGAAGCCACTCAGCATCGCTACACGGATCGCATCGGCGTCACCCTCAGGGCCCTGGGGTGGAGCGTGCTGCGCGCGCTGCCGGTGCCGTTCCTGTTGCTGTCCGTTGCATTCCAGCTGCATGCGGTGCCGGAAACGGGATTCGGGGTGGAAGTCCTGTCCCGGACCCTGATTACCGTCTCGGTATGGTGGCTCGCGGGCCACCTGCTGCTGCTCTTCATCGGTCGCAATGGTGTTGGAACCACGCATTTCGGCTGGTCCGAGCCGTTGATCACCCGCCTGCATCAACACCTGCACTGGTTTCTTCCGCTGCAGACGTTCCTGTTCCTGCTGGTGGCACTGACCTTTGGCCATCCGAGCGATGCGGTGTTCGATCTCTACGGGCGTCTCGCCTTGCTGGCGGTCATTGTGAACTTCGGGGTGCTGGCGTGGCTGCTCCTGGCACCCAACCACGCGACCGGCGAGCCCCTGATGGACGAGCGCCGTCGCCTGCTGCTGCGCGGGGTGGTCGTGATCGGGATGCTGGGTCTGGTCACGCTCGCCCTGGCGGGCTACCTCTATACCGTGGCCGAGCTGCTGAGGCACCTGATCGGTACCGTGGTCGTGCTGATCGCAGTGGGCCTCGGCTACGGGCTGGCGGCCCGCTGGCTGCTGCTGGGCGAGACCCGGCTGGCGCTGCTGCGGATCCGGGAACGCCGCGAACAGGAAGAGACTACCGAGGGCGCGAGTGGTGGCGAGGCCGGGGTCGATGTACCCGAGCCGCGACTGAGCATGGAGGATGTGAATGCCCAGAGCCGCACGCTGCTGCGGGTGGCGGCCCTGGGCGGAACCCTGGTGGGCCTGCTGTGGGTGTGGTCGGATATCCTGCCGGCCCTGGCCTGGCTGGACGGCATTACGCTCTGGTCGCGCACCATCGAGATTGGCGAGAGCGAGATCACCACGAGTGTCTCGCTGCAGGATCTGCTGCTGGCAACTTTCCTTGGCGTATTGTTCGTGCTGGCCGCGCGCAACTTGCCGGGGCTGGTCGAGATCCTGCTCTCCCGCAGCACGAAGATGGACGCCCCGGGGCGCTATACGTTCACCGTGCTGCTGCGCTACCTGATGGCGGTGGTGGCGGTGATCGTGGTGTTCTCGCTGCTGGGGCTGCGCTGGAGCGAGATCCAGTGGCTGGTGGCGGCGCTGACCGTCGGTCTGGGTTTTGGTCTGCAGGAGGTCGTGGCCAACTTCGTTGCCGGGCTGATCGTGTTGCTGGAGCGCCCGGTCCGGGTGGGCGATACCATCACCGTTGGCGAATACAGCGGGACGGTATCGAAGATCCGGGGCCGTGCTACCACGATCGTTGACTGGGACAACCGGGAGATCGTCGTTCCCAACAAGACGTTCATCTCCGACCATCTGATCAACTGGACTCTGAGCGACACCACCACGCGGCTGGTGATCCCGGTGGGGGTCAGCTATGCGTCCGATGTTGATCTTGTCCGGGAGACCCTGCTGGAGGTGGCCCACGAAGACCCGCACGTCCTGGAGGATCCCGAATCGGTAGTGTATTTCCTCCGGTTTGGCGATAACGCGCTGAATTTCGAACTGCGAGTGTTCGTCTGCCAGATGGCGGACCGGTTGGTCACGCTGAGCGGGCTCCATACCGCGATCATCAAGCGCTTCCGCGAACAGGGGATCGAGATCGCTTTTCCGCAGATGGACGTTCACCTGCACGACGACGAAACCCGGAGGCGTCGTGCCGTGCCCCCCGCGGCGGGTCCCGACGAGCCCGGAAACCCCATGGATCGGTGACGGGTGCCCGATTCGTTGGCCCGGGGCCGTGACCCGGGCCAACCCAAGCGTCCTGCCCGCAGGCCAGGCGGCTTGGCTCCCGCGCCGCGTGTGTCTTGTGCAAGTCCTTTGTCCCTGCACGATCACGGGTTGGGTCGCTCTCCGCCCTGTGGGATACTGCGGCCCCGTATCCGCCCCGTCTTGGGCAACGGGTCGGAAACCATCGCAGCAAGTATCGGGAGGCATACCGTGGACGACAATCGCAAGAAGGCCCTGACCGCCGCACTCGGGCAGATCGAACGCCAATTCGGCAAGGGCGCGGTCATGCGCATGGGCGATCAGGAGGCGGTGGACGTCCCCGCAATCTCCACGGGCTCCCTGGCACTGGATATCGCGCTTGGCATCGGCGGTGTGCCGCGCGGGCGCGTGGTCGAGATCTACGGGCCGGAGTCCTCGGGCAAGACGACCCTGACCCTGCAGGTGATCGCCGAGGCGCAAAAGGCCGGCGGTACGGCCGCGTTTGTCGACGCCGAACACGCACTGGACCCGACCTACGCCGAGAAGCTGGGTGTGAACGTGGACGACCTGCTGGTTTCGCAGCCGGATACCGGCGAGCAGGCCCTGGAGATCTCCGACATGCTGGTGCGTTCCGGCGCGATCGACGTTGTGGTCGTCGACTCCGTGGCCGCGTTGACGCCCAAGGCCGAGATCGAGGGCGAGATGGGCGACTCCCACGTCGGCCTGCAGGCGCGGCTGATGTCGCAGGCCCTGCGCAAGCTGACCGCCAACATCAAGCGTTCCAACACGCTGGTCATCTTCATCAACCAGATCCGCATGAAGATCGGCGTGATGTTCGGCAGCCCCGAGACCACCACCGGCGGCAACGCGCTCAAGTTCTACTCCTCCGTGCGCATGGACATCCGCCGCATCGGCGCGATCAAGAAGGGCGACGAGGTCATCGGCAACGAGACCCGCGTGAAGGTCGTGAAGAACAAGATGGCGCCCCCGTTCCGCGAGGCCTATTTCGAGATCCTCTACGGCGAGGGCATCTCCCGCGTTGGCGAGATCATCGAGATGGGCGTGAAGGAAGGCCTGATCGACAAGGCCGGTGCCTGGTACAGCTACAACGGCGAGCGCATCGGCCAGGGCAAGGAAAACGCCCGCCAGTACCTGAAGGACAACCCGCACATCGCCGAGGAAGTCGAAAAGACGCTGCGCGAACGCCTGCTGCCCAAGCGCAACAAGGCCACGGTAGAGGACGTGCCGGTCGATGCCCCGGTCGAGGAGCAAGGCTGACCCGGCCGACCCCGAGGCTGCGCTTGAGGTGGGCCTGCGGTTGCTGGTTCGGCGTGAACACTCCGGTCTGGAGCTGGCGCGCAAGCTCGGTGAGCGCGGCTTCGAACGGGATGCCGTGGACGCCGCGCTGGAACGTGCGCGCGAGCTCGACTATCTGAGCGATACCCGTTACGCGGACTTCATGGCCCGCCACCGTACCGAGCAGGGTTACGGCGAACAGCGCATCCGTGCCGAACTGGCCCACAATGGCATCGGCAACGACACCGTGAACGCCGCCATCGATGCCCTGGAGATCGACTGGATCGACCAGGCCCGTGGTCAGCTCGAACGCCACTTCCGTCATCCGCCCGAGACCCGCGAGGACGAGGCCCGCTATCTTCGCCACCTCGCGGGTCGCGGATTCCCCGGCGGCGTCGCCCACCAGGCCCTCGCCGCCTGGAAGGACGACGCTAGCGACTCCTGACCGAGTGCTTCGTCGCTGAGCTCCTCGCAATGACGAGGAACATGGCCGGAAACGGGGCCCGGCAATACGCGGGTGGGGCGCTTGCGTGATAGCATTCCGGGTTTGACCCCATTGCTATCGGAACCGCATGAAAAGCGCCGACATTCGCCGGAGTTTCCTCGAATTCTTTGAAGGGCACGGACACACGATCGTGCCGTCCAGCCCGCTGGTGCCAGGCAACGACCCCACGTTGCTGTTCACCAACGCAGGCATGGTGCAGTTCAAGGATGTGTTTCTCGGGCGCGAGAAGCGCCCGTACACCCGGGCCGTGTCCAGCCAGCGCTGCGTGCGCGCCGGCGGCAAGCACAACGATCTCGAGAATGTCGGCTACACCGCGCGGCACCACACCTTCTTCGAGATGCTGGGCAATTTCAGTTTCGGTGACTACTTCAAGCGCGACGCGATCCACTACTGCTGGCAGTTCCTGACCGACACCATCGGCCTGCCGCCGGAAAAGCTGTGGGTCACGGTCTACGAGACCGACGACGATGCCTACAAGGTCTGGGCCGACGAGATCAAGGTCCCGGCCGAACGCATCATCCGCATCGGCGACGACCCTGACGGCGGTTCCGACAACTTCTGGCAGATGGGCGAAACCGGCCCCTGCGGCCCCTGCACCGAGGTCTTCTATGACCACGGGCCGGAGGTCGCGGGTGGCCCGCCCGGTTCGCCGGACGAGGACGGCGATCGCTACATCGAGATCTGGAACCTGGTGTTCATGCAGTACGACCGCGATGCGGACGGCACGCTGAACCCGCTGCCGCGCCCGTCCGTGGATACCGGCATGGGCCTGGAACGCCTGGCGGCTGTGCTGCAGGGCGTGCATTCCAACTACGAGATCGATCTGTTCCAGGACCTGATCGCGGCCGCCGCACGGGTAACCGGTGCGACCGAGAAGGATTCCGCCTCGCTGCGCGTGATCGCGGATCACATCCGCTCCATCGCCTTCCTGATTACCGACGGCGTGCTGCCTTCCAACGAAGGGCGTGGCTATGTGCTGCGCCGCATCATCCGCCGCGCCGCGCGCCATGGCTTCAAGGTCGGCGCGCAGGACGCCTTCCTCTACCAGACCGTGGGCGACCTGGTGCGCGCGATGGGCGAGGCCTTCCCGGAACTGGCCGAGGCGCAGGCCCAGGTCGAGAAGGTCCTGGAAAAGGAAGAGCGCAAGTTCCTGGAGACCCTGGACAAGGGCATGAAGATCCTGGAAGAGGACCTGCGCGATCTCGAGGGCAAGGTGATCCCCGGCGAGACCATCTTCCTGCTCTACGACACCTACGGCTTTCCGGTGGACCTGACCGGCGACATTGCGCGCGAGCGCGAGCTGGAGCTGGACATGGAGGGCTTCGAGTCCGCCATGGCCGGCCAGCGTGCACGGGCCCGTGCGGCCAGCCACTTCTCGATGGACGACGGCGGTCTGCCGCAGGTCGATGTCGCGACCGAATTCTCCGGCTACGAGACGGTGGACGACGAGGGCCGCGTGCTGGCGCTGTACCAGAATGGCGAAGCCGTCGATCGCCTGGAAGTTGGTGCCGAGGGCCTGGTGGTCCTGGACCGCACGCCGTTCTATGGCGAGTCCGGCGGCCAGGTGGGCGATGTCGGTACGCTCAGCGGTTCCGGCGTGCGCTTCCAGGTCTCCGACACCCGCAAGCAGGGTGCGGCGCACATCCACGTAGGCCAGGTCCGCGCCGGCACGCTGGAGCGCGGCCAGACCCTGCAGGCCGCCGTGGAAGGCCCGCGCCGCGAGAACATCCGCCGCCACCATTCGGCCACTCATCTCCTGCACAAGGCGCTGCGCGATCAGCTGGGCGACCACGTGCAACAGAAGGGATCGCTGGTGGACCCGGATCGTTTGCGCTTCGACTTCACCCATATGGAACCGCTGACCGACGAACAGCTGCACTCCATCGAGGCCCAGGTGAACGCCGAGATCCTGGCCAACGAGGCCACCGATACCAACGTCATGGACATCGACTCCGCGATGGAGTCCGGCGCGGTCGCGCTGTTCGGCGAGAAGTACGGCGATCAGGTGCGGGTGCTGAAGATCGGCACCTCGGTGGAGCTGTGTGGCGGCACGCACGTGGATCGCACCGGCGATATCGGGTTGTTCCGCATTACCTCCGAGGGTGGGGTGGCCGCGGGTATCCGGCGTATCGAGGCAGTCGCCGGCGAGGTCGCCCTGCGCTGGGTGGACGAGCAGATCGGCCACCTGGACGCGATCGCCGATCGCCTGCGCGCCGGGCGCGGCGAGGCGGCCGACAAGGTTGCCCAGCTGCAGGAGCGCACTCGCGAGATGGAGAAGCAGGTCACGCAGCTGAAGGGCAAGCTGGCCAGCCAGGCCGGCGACGACCTCGGCTCGCAGGCCAAGGATGTCGACGGCATCCAGGTACTGGCTGCCAAGGTCGAGGGCGTGGAGCCCAAGGCCCTGCGCGACATGGTCGACCAGCTCAAGCAGAAGCTCGGCAAGGCAGTGGTGGTGCTGGGCACCGCGACGGGCGAGGGCAAGGTCAGCCTGGTGGCAGGTGTGACCAAGGCCGAGACCGGCCAGTTCAAGGCTGGGGATCTGGTGGGCCATGTCGCTACGCAGGTCGACGGCAAGGGCGGCGGCCGTCCGGACATGGCGATGGCCGGCGGCCAGAGTCCGGACAAGCTGGACGCGGCCCTGGCCTCGGTGGAGGCCTGGGTGCGCGAACGCGCCTGACCGCCCCGTATGCTGCGATCCCCGTCATCGCTTGGCGCGTAGCGCCGCGGCGATCTCCGCGGGCAGCCCGGGTGCCGGAGGGTTCGGCGGGATCCGGTGGTTTTGGACGGAGGCTGCCATGGCCCGGTTGGGGCCTCGCAATGGCGGGGCCCTGCGCGGGGTTCGCCGGGGCGGTGGGCTTTAATGCGGCGGCCAGTTGGTGTTTAATGCCCGCTTCTTAAGTAAACGCTAATGGATGGGGTGCGCCCTGTCCGGACGGTCGCAAGGACCGGGCACGGAACGGAATCTTGAAATGGCGTTGCTGGTACTCAAATTTGGCGGCACCTCGGTGGGCTCGCCCGAACGCATCCAGGCGGTGGCGGAACGCGCGCTGAAGCTGCGCGAGGAAGGCCATCAGCTGGTGATCGTGGTCTCCGCGATGAGCGGCGAGACCGACCGCCTGCTGGGCCTGGCGCACGCGCTGAATCCGCGCGCGGACGGTCGCGAACTGGATGTGCTGCTGTCCACCGGGGAGCAGGTCACCATCGCGTTGCTGGCGATGGCGCTGGAGGCGCGGGGCTGTGATGCGCGGTCCTACACCGGGGCGCAGGTGACCATCCGTACGGATAGTGCGCACAACAAGGCCCGTATCCGCAGCATCGACGATGCCCGGGTGCGTGGCGATCTCGAGGCCGGGCGCGTCGTGGTCGTGGCCGGTTTCCAGGGCGTGGACGAGGAGGGTGCGATCACCACCCTGGGCCGCGGCGGATCGGATACCACCGCGGTGGCGCTGGCCGCGGCGCTGAAGGCCGACGAATGCCGTATCTATACTGATGTCGACGGCGTCTACACCACCGATCCGCGGTTGGTGCCGACGGCCCGCCGCCTGCAAAGCATCACCTTCGAGGAGATGCTGGAGATGGCCAGCCTGGGCTCCAAGGTGCTGCAGATCCGCGCGGTGGAATTTGCCGGCAAGTACAACGTCCCTTTACGAGTGCTGTCCTCGTTCGAGGAAGGCCCGGGAACCCTGATTACCACGGAGGAGGATGCGCAAGTGGAACAGGCGCTGGTTGCGGGTATCGCGTTCAATCAGAACGAGGCCCAGCTGACGGTTCAGGGCGTCCCCGATCAGCCGGGGGTCGCGCATCGCATCCTCGGCCCGATCGCGGACGCCAATATCGAGGTGGACATGATCGTGCAGAACGTCGGGGCGGATAATTCCACCGACTTCACGTTCACCGTCCATCGCAATGACTACGACAAGGCCCTGGAGATCCTGCAGGCGGCCGCGAAGGCGTTGGGCGCCCGCGAGGTTTCCGGGGATACGCACATCGTGAAGATCTCGGTGGTCGGGGTCGGTATGCGTTCGCACGCGGGCATCGCCAGCAAGATGTTCGAGGCCCTGTCGCGCGAAACCATCAACATCCGGATGATCTCCACCTCGGAGATCAAGATCTCCGTGGTCGTAGATGAGAAGTACCTCGAACTTGCAGTGCGTGCATTGCACGATGCGTTTGAACTCGAACAGACCCCAGTCGGTCAACAGGAGGACGGTTAAGGATGACAGACCGTAAAACGGTTACCGGACGACCGACTCCGTCCGACACAGGCACTGCGGAGAAGAGCATGCTCATTTTGACTCGGCGTGTGGGCGAGACCCTCATGATCGGCGATGATGTGTCCGTCACCGTCCTGGGGGTCAAGGGCAATCAAGTCCGCATCGGCATCAACGCACCCCAGGACGTCGCGGTCCATCGCGAGGAAATCTTTCAGCGCATTCAGCGTGAAGCGAATGTCGCCAGTGGTGAGGGCGGCGGCGAGAATTCCAGTGGCGGTGGTACTGGGGCGGGTGGTGCCGCGGCAGGCGCACGCGACGACTGAACCTCCCGTAAGGAAAGCGAAAGGCCCGGAGGCTGCGATCAGCCTTCCGGGCCTTTCATTTGAAGGCCCAAGGCCTTATCCTGTGCCGCGTTTCCGGAGAGTTGGCCGAGTGGTCGAAGGCGCTCCCCTGCTAAGGGAGTATGGGTCAAAAGCCCATCGAGGGTTCGAATCCCTCACTCTCCGCCAAATCCTGCGAAGGGGCCCGAGTGGCCCCTTTCGCATGTCTGGCCCCCGAGATTTCCGGGATTCGAACCCGAGATACAAGAACGATGGTTCGACCGGTGGCGCGTAGCGACACCGGAACGCCGCAGCGTAGCGAAGGCGGCCCGAAGGGCGACCGGCGCAGCCGGGCGTAATCCTGACTCTCCGCCAAATCCTGCGAAGGGGCCCGAGTGGCCCCTTTCGCACGTCTGGCTCCGGCGTTCGTCCCCCAGCCCGTCCCCCATTGCTTCGTGACCCGAACCTGTCCGTGCGGCCACCGAAAGTCGGGTGCCGGTGTGTCGGGCACGTTTCGCTGCGAGGTCCCGTCGCCGGCCTCAGTTCCGGCCGAGCGGTTTCGCGAGCTCGAGGCGCGGCCAGCGGGCCGGCAGTTGTCCCGGGGCATGGGTGACGAGGATGCACTGACGGTCCTGCAGCCAGGGCAGCAGCCGTTCCACCACTCGTTGTTGCGTGGGGGTATCCAGACCGGAAAAGGGCTCGTCGAGCAGGATGACCCGTCGGTCCTGAAGGACGACCGCCGCCAGGGCGAGACGGCGGCGCTGACCGCCGGAGAGGGACGCGCCGCCCTCGCCGATGCGGTAGTCCAGACCCTCGTCGGTACCGCGCACGGCCTCGGCGAGATCGACCTGTTCCAGGGCCTCCCACAGTGCGGCATCGCTCAAAGACCTGTGCGCCGGCGACAGGATGCTTCGGAGAGTCGTGTCCGGCAGTTGCAGGCCCTGGGGCAGGTAGCTGATGTGGCGGTAGCGGGCATCGGTCGGGATTCTTGCCAGATCGTCGTGGCCGAGCGCTACGGTACCGGCCAGGGGCGGGAGTTCGCCGGCGAGGGTGTCCAGCAGCGTGCTCTTGCCGTGCCCGCTGGCCCCGCTGATCACCAGGGGATAGCCACGCGCGGGTTCGAGGTCCAGGGGGCCGAGCAACGGGCGCTCGCGGCGAAAGCCAATGGTCAGGCCCTGTGCGTGTAGCGCCGGGGCCTCGTCAGGCGGGGTCGGGTCCACGTACTCGGCGGGTGCGGGGGTATGGGTGGGGGCCGCCTCCAGATGCTGCACCCGCCCGGCGGCCTCCAGGCTCTCTCCGGCACGCCACCATGCCCCGGGCAGGCTGCCCAGGACCTCGCCCAGGCCCAGGGTCATCAGCGGCAGCAGCACCGCGACCGGCGCGCTCAGTACCCCGTCGCGATACCAGCCCAGTGCCAGCACCAGCATCAGCAGGGCGGAGGCGCCGACCACGGCCTGCACGATCTGCTCGGAGCCGACCCCGAACGCCTCCTGCGTCCGTTGCCGGAGCGCGTAGGCGTCGTTTTCACGGCGCAGGCGGGCCTCGTGCTCGCGGGCACGGTCGTAGGCCAGCAGTTCGGCCAGGCCGCCGATGTAGTCAAACAGTCCGACGCGTTCGCCGGCCCGGGCCTGCACCAGCGCGTGGCTGCGGCGCTGCCCGGCAAGGGCGAGCACGGCGGAGACCGCGAGCGTCGCGACGCCGGAGGTGGCGAGTACGACCGCGGCGGGCCAGGGTGCCAGCCAGACGGCGATGACCAGCGTGACCACCAGGCTGATCGCGGCCGCGATCATGGGGCCGACCACCCGCAGGGGCATCGCATCGAGGGTGTCGATGTCGCCGGTCAGGCGCGTCTGCAGGTCGCCACTGCGGTAGGCGCGAATGCGTTCCATGGGCAGCGCGGCGAGGCCGCGGAAGCTGTGGCCGCGCAGGTCGGCCAGGCTGCGCAGCACCGCCTCGTGGCTGACCAGGCGTTCGAAGTAACGCGCCAGGGTGCGACTGATCGCGGCGGTACGGATGCCGCCGGAGGGCACGTAGAGGTCGAGTGTGGCCAGCAGGCCTGCGCCGGCCAGGGCGGTGGCGGTAATGAACCAGCCGGACAATGCCAGCAGGGCGATGCCGGCGATCCAGGTCAGCGCCAGCAGTCCCCAGGCACCCCAGTACCAGCCCCGGCGCTGGCGGAATACGCGGTGCAGAAAGGCCAGTTCCGCGCGGGGACCGTTACGCATGGCGCGCCCCCGGTGTCGCCGGCGCCAGGTCCAGGCGTTGCGGGCAGCGCTGGTGAATGGCGGCATGATGACTCGCGATCACCAGCGTCAGGCCACGGGCCTCGGCCAGCCGAAACAGCGTGTCGAGCAAGGCCTGTTCGGTGTCCGGGTCGAGTGCACTGGTGGGTTCGTCGAGCAGCCAGAGCCGATGCCCCGAGAGCAGGGCGCGCGCCACGGCGACCCGCTGGGCCTGACCGCCTGAGAGCCCGTGCCGGGCCTCGCCGATGGCGGTATCCAGGCCGTCAGGGAGCTCCGGTGCATCTACGGGCAGCCCGGCCTGCTCCAGCGCCGTGGCCATCTCCGCATCGGCGATCGTTGCATGGCGGGCGAGCTGCAGGTTCTCGCGCAGGCTGCCGTGGAACAGATGGGCGTCCTGGTCGATCCAGGCGAAGTGCCGGGCCAGAGGATGGCGCCGGACGCGGCCTTCGGCGGGTGGCAGGAAACCGGCACACACCGCGAGCAGGGTGGACTTGCCGCTGCCACTGGGCCCGGTCAGCGCGAGATGCGCCCCGGTTTGAATCTCGAGGTCGAGAGCCTTCAGGATCGGCGTGCGCTGACCCGGGTAGTGCACCGTGACGCCCTCGAGTTGCAGCCAGGGGCCGGTCACGTCCTCGCTATTGAATTCGGTGGCCTCGGCCAACGCCTCGGGGCCGGTGGGTGATGCAAGCGCGGGGGCGAGGCTCTCCGCCGCCGCCAGGGCGCCGGCGCGGTCATGGTAGCTCTGGGCGAACTGGCGCAGCGGCAGGAAGTACTCCGGCGCCAGCAGCAGGACGAACAACCCGGTGAACAGGGTGATGTCGCCGGCCGGGCCGTAGTCGATGGCGCCGAACAGGGCGAAGCCGATGTAGATCGCGACCATGCCGATCGCGACCGCGCTAAAGAATTCCATGATCGCCGAGGACAGGAACGCGACCCGCAGGGTGCGCATGGTCAGGCGCCGTTGCTGGTGGCTGCGCTCGACGACCTCCGTCTCGGTCGCGGCGATGGCACGGGCCCGGCGCAGCCAGTCCAAGGTGCGGATACGGTCGAGAAAGTGCCCCGCCAGGCGGTTCTCCTCCTCCTGCTGACGCCGGTGGATCTGTTCCGCGCCCATGCCGACGATCGCCATGAACGCCGGGATCAGCGGAGCGGCGAGCAGCAACAGGAGGGCGGCGAGCCAGTCCAGCCAGAGTGCCGCGACCAGGATGGCCAGCGGCGTCAGGATGACGGCCTGGCGCGCCGGCAGGTAACGGGCGTAGTAGCCGGTCAGGTCATCCACCCGCGTCTGGAACTGCTCCGCCCAGGCGCCCGCGGTGGTCTGCCCGGCCAGCCGCGCCGGTCCGGCTTCCCGGGCCTGTTGCAGGAGATCGGCGCGCAGCTGCTGCTTCACCGCAAAGGCGAGCCGGTGACCGGCCAGATCCCGCAGGGCCTGGGCGGCATAGCGCAGGGCGAGCAACCCGAGGCCCGCGAGCAGGATGCCCGGGAGGTACGGGGCCTCGGGGGCGAACAGGGTGCCGTGGACCGCCCAGGCCACGAGCCCCGCCAGGGCAATGGTGGCCAATGTCGCCACCAGCGTGCTGGTGGCACTTAGCACAAGCCAGCGGCGGTGCAGCCGCTGGCGCGCGCGCAGCCATGGGCCCGGCGAGGTCCGGGCGTCTGTCGCCTCCGCGTCTGTTCCGGGCACTTGCGTCATCGACTATCGCAGATAGCGCCCGCGCAGCATGTTGAAGTACAGCGGCTTGATCATGTGGACCTTCAGGCGCCACCACATCCAGCTGGGTTCCCCCTGGTCGAGGAAGCTGAAGGTCGGCACCTCCTGCAGGCTGTAGTCGAACTCCACCAGGGCGGCCTTGCCCACCTCGGTGATCAGCGGACAGGAGGTGTAGCCGTCGAACTGCCGCGAGGGCTCCCGATCCTGGATCACGTCCACCAGGTTGTCCGGCATCACCGCGCCATGCGAACGCACGGTGGATGCGGTCTTGCCGATCGCGGTCGCGACCACGTCCCCGGCCCCGAAGATGTTCGGGTAGTCCGTGTGCTGCAGCGTGCGGTCATCCACCGCCAACCAGCCACCGGCCGCCAGGGGCCCGTCCTCCACCGCCAGCCCGGCGTCGCGAACAAAGTCGTGCGCGCGCATCGGCGGGGTCACGTGAAGATAGTCGTAGTCCACGGTCTCGCGCCCGCCGTCACGGGTCTCGAACTGGGCCTGGCGGGCGTCGACGTCCACCGCCACCAGGGCGCCACCGTCGTTCACGCTCACGCCGCGTTCGGCGTACAGGTCGCGCACCATGTGGTCGAAGCGCTGCACGCTGAACAGGGTGTCCGATGCCGTGTGATAGTGGAAATCGGCCCCGTTGCGCTGACCGGCCGAGCGCAGCAGGTCATCGGCGATGAAGGTCGCCTTGATCGGCGCACCGGCACACTTGATCGGCGTATTGGGGATGGTGAAACGTGCCACCCCGCCGTTCTCGCCGAACGCATGGATCTGCTCGTAGGCGTCGCGTGCGGCCTCGGCGCTGGCGTACAGGCTGGTCAGGCCGGGGCGGCCGATATCCTCGCGGCGCAGCCCCTCGATCGCCTCGTAGTCCAGGTGCAGCCCGGTCGCGACCACCAGAAAGTCGTAGTCCAGCCGATCGCCGTCGGTGGTCTCGACCCGCTGCGATTCGGGATCAATGGCCGCGACCGCGGAGCGGATCCATTCCACCCCGCGCGGGATGTAGCGTTCGTTGCGGCGCTGGACCTCGCCCACCGAGTAGACGCCCGCGGCCACCAGGGTCCAGCCGGGCTGGTAATGATGGATCTCGCTTGGCTCGACAATCGTGATCCGGGCCCCGTCCAGCAGGTCGCGGAGGCGGGCGGCCATGGTCATCCCCGCGGCACCTCCGCCCAGCACCACGATGCGGGCCTGGCTGGAGACCGCCGCGCGGGCCGGGGCGGCCTGTACGCCGGTCGCCGACACTAGGCCGGCGGCGCCAGCGATCTTCAGGAAATCGCGCCGGGACAGGCCCCGCAGCGTCTCGTCGGCCTGACGGGCCAGGGCCTTTTCAATCTCGGGATGCTTCGGGTCTTCGGGATGATGCATGGCTCTCTCCGCGTATCCGTCTGCCGCGCCGGAGACCGGGCGGGTCAGTTGCGATGGTCGCGCCGTCGACCGGGCGCTTCGTGTGACGGATTGCTTACAAGTTGCATGCCAACACCGGCAGGCCGCTCCACTGGGCCTTGTGTGCCGGTATGGGCGGGATCGAGCTGCCGGTTATGGCAGTCATCTGGGATCAGACTGCCAAATATGGCAGAAACGGGCCGGTGGCTGCTTGTGCCCGCCGGGCGGAAAACACCGGTTTGTAGCGTGCAGCCAGCCATCGTGGTGCGAACAGGCAGTCTGGCACGGTACTTGTTAGGAGGTTCATCGATACGTCATTTCGGCGTGCCCCTGACGACGGAGGAAAGGCCATGGAGCTCGACCCCATACTGCTATCGCGAATCCAGTTCGCGTTTGTTGTTTCGTTTCACGCGATCTTCCCGGTCTTCACGATCGGGCTGGCTTCGTTTATCGCGTTTCTGGAATTCCGCGCCTGGAAGACCGGCGACACGCTCTATACCCAGATCTCGAAGTTCTGGATCAAGATCTTCGCGGTGGTGTTCGGCATGGGGGTGGTCTCCGGGCTGGTGATGTCGTTCCAGTTCGGCACCAACTGGAGCGCGTTCTCCTACGCCACGGCCAATTTCCTCGGGCCCGTGTTGTCCTACGAGGTGCTGACCGCGTTCTTCCTGGAGGCGGCCTTCCTCGGGGTGCTGCTGTTCGGGCGCGACCGGGTCCCGCAGGGCGTGCATCTGTTCGCGGCGCTGATGGTTGCGCTGGGCACGTTCATCTCGTCGTTCTGGATCCTGGTGGCCAACAGCTGGATGCAGACGCCGGTCGGTTTCGAACTGCAGGACGGTGTGTTCCACGTCACCTCCTGGATCACCGCGATCTTCAACCCGAGCTTCTGGCCGCGCTTCTTCCACATGGGCCTGGCCTCGCTGCTGACGGCGGGCTTTGTGGTCGCCGGGGTCTCGGCCTGGTACCTGTTGCGCCAGCGCGACGTGGTGATGAATCGCAAGGCCCTGGGCACCACCATGTGGGTGCTGCTGTTCGCGGCCCCGGCGCAGCTGGTGGTCGGGGATATCCACGGCCTCAATACCTTCGAGCATCAGCCCACCAAGGTGGCGGCGATGGAAGGCGTGTGGGAGACCGAGCGCGGTGCCCCGCTGCTGCTGTTCGCCATCCCGGACTCGGCCAACGAGACCAATCACTTCGAGATCGGCATCCCGAAGATGGCGAGTTTCATCCTGACCCACGAGCTGGATGGCGAGGTGCCGGGTCTGCTGGAGGTCCCCGCGGAGGAACGCCCGCCGGTGGGCATCACCTTCTGGTCGTTCCGCATCATGGTCGCGATCGGCATGGTGATGATCCTGTTCGCCCTGGCCGGTGCCTGGCTGCGCTTCCGCCGCCGGATGTACGCCTCCCCGCTGTTCCTCAGGGGGCTGTCCTGGATGATCCCGGCGCCGTTCTTTGCGGTGGTCGCGGGCTGGTTCGTGACCGAGACGGGGCGCGCGCCCTGGCTGGTGTACGGTGTGATGAACCACGCCGAGGGCATTACCCCGGCGCTGACCGGCGGCATGGCCCTGTTCACCCTGATCGGCTACGTCGCGGTCTACGCGGCGGTGTTCACCGGGGGCGTCTACTACCTGGTGCGCATCGTGCGCCAGGGCCCGGAACCGGCCGATGCCACGCATGCAGCGGCGCACGCCAAGCGTCCCCTGTCGGCCGCCGATACCTGGATCGATGACGCCGCGGTAAGCGGTGAAAGGAGCTAAGTCATGGAAACCACGATTGATATCACACTGATCTGGGTCGTCATCATCGCCGTGGGCGTCATCGCCTACGTGCTGATGGACGGGTTCGACCTCGGGGTGGGGATCCTCTTCCCCTTCGCCCCGGGGGAGACCTCGCGCGACGTGATGATGAACTCGGTCGCCCCGGTATGGGACGGCAACGAGACCTGGCTGATCCTCGGGGGTGCCGGGCTGCTGGCGGCCTTCCCGCTGGTCTACTCGGTGTTCCTGCCGGCGCTCTATATCGGGGTCTTCCTGATGCTGGCGGGGCTGATCTTCCGCGGTGTCGCGTTCGAATTCCGCTTCAAGGCGCATCGCTCCAAGTGGTTGTGGAATGCCGCGTTCGCGATCGGCTCGGCGGTGGCGGCCTTCGCCCAGGGCGCGGTCGTGGGTGCCTACATCCAGGGCTTCGAGATGGACGGGTTCAGTTTTGCCGGCGGACCGCTGGACTGGCTGACGCCCTTCACCGTGCTCACCGGGATCGGGCTGCTGGCGGGCTATGCCCTGCTGGGGGCCACCTGGCTGATCGTCAAGACCGAGGGCGAGACGCAGGCCTTTGCCTACCGCGTCGCGCCCTGGATGCTGGCGGCCGTGCTGCTGGTGTTCGGCGCGGTGAGTCTCATCACCCCGTTCATCGATCCGAAGGTGATGGAGCGCTGGATGGGAACCTGGCAGTACCTCTGGGTGCTCCCGGCCCTGGCGCTGCTCTCTTCCTGGATTCTGATTCGCGCGGTGCGCCGGCGCGACGAGGGGATCCCGTTCGTCGCCACGATTGCCCTGTTCATCACGACCTACCTGGGCCTGCTGGTGAGCAAGTGGCCGTACGTGGTGCCGCCGGACTACACCTTCTGGGACGCCGCCTCGTCGCCGGATGCCCAGCTGTTCATCCTGGTGGGCGCGCTGTTCGTGATCCCGATCATCCTGGGCTACACGGCGTGGACCTACTGGGTCTTCCGCGGGAAGGTGACCCCGGAGACCGGCTATCACTAGGTCTGTCCGGGCGCGCGCGAGCACGCCGGTGGGTCGCGGCCGACCCGCCGGCGCCGTCCGGAGACCGGATTTCAATGCTGTCGCAACCTATGGGAGTGACTCCATGCCGTTGAACATCACTCGACTGAACGTGTCTATTGGGCAGCGCGACGGTGACGTGACGAGTATCGGAACCGCATTCCTGGACTCCCTTGTGCGAGGCGAAGTGACGAGCATCACGAAGAAAGCGCCGGAACCGCAGGACATGCATGTCGAGACCCTGCGGCAGGTACTGGAGGGGTTCCGGGAGCCGGCGATCCTGCTGTCGCCGGACTACCGCATCCTGGCCGCCAATGGGGCCTACCAGAGTGTCTACGGGACTGACCGAGACGGCTCGGGTCGCACCTGTTTCGAGGCTTCTCATAGTTTCCGCCGCCCCTGCGACGAGGCCGGCGAATCCTGCCCCCTGCGGGCGGCCCTGGGCAGTGGTCACCGCGAACGCGTCCTGCATGTGCACCACACCGAGACCGGGCGCGAGCACGTGGATGTCGAGTTGTTGCCGATCCGGGGCGAGGGCGGCGAGATCCGCTACCTGATCGAACGGCTGCACCACATGCCCGTCTCGGCGCCGCAGGCGGGGAGTGGCGGGCTGGTCGGTCGCTCGAAGGCCTTCAATGCCATGCTGGGGATGATCAGTCGGGTGGCGCCGAGCAATGCCTCCGCCCTTCTGCTCGGCGAGTCCGGTACGGGCAAGGAACTGATCGCGCGCGCCATTCACGAAGCGAGCCCGCGCCAGAAGTTGCCGTTCGTGCCCGTGGAATGCTCCGGCCTGACCGAAACCCTGTTCGAAAGCGAGCTGTTCGGCCATGAGCGGGGGGCGTTTACCGGGGCGACCTCGGCCAAGGCCGGGCTGGTGGAGACGGCGGCCGGCGGCACCCTGTTTCTCGACGAGGTGGGGGATATCCCGCTGAGCCAGCAGGTCAAGTTGCTGCGGTTGCTGGAGACCCACGCCTATCGCCGTGTCGGGGGTGTCGAGTCGCGGCGGGCGGATTTCCGCCTGGTCTGTGCGACCCACCGCGATCTCGAATCCATGGTCCGGGCCGGCGAGTTTCGCGAGGACCTCTACTACCGTATCAACACCTTCCCGATCGAGGTGCCCCCGCTGCGCGCGCGGGCCGAGGATCTCCCGTTGCTGGTAGAAGCCCTCGGCGAGCGCCTGGATCTGGCCGTACCCCCACGCCTCGAAGACGAGGCCCTGCGAATCCTCAAGCAGTATTCCTTCCCCGGCAACGTGCGCGAGCTGCGTAACATCCTCGAGCGCGCGGCATTGCTGGCGGACGGCGAGGCGATCCGTCCGGAACATCTTCCGGATCGCGTGCGGGAAAGAGGGCAGTCCCCGAGCGGGGCGGAGGCCGGTGCCCTGGACGGCTTGCTGCATCCGCAGTCACTGCGCCCGCTGGACGAAATCGAGCGCGAATACCTGCGGCACGCGGCCGCGGTGTATCCCGGGGACCGCCGGGCGCTGGCGAAGACCCTGGGGATTAGCGAGCGCAGCCTGTACCGGCGCCTGAGCCAGCTCGAGGACGACGCCGACGAACGGGACTGAAATTGCCCGTCCGGGCGGGCTTGGTAACGCGCCCCGCCCGGCTTGAAGCGGCGTCCGCGGCCGCGGTCGGATGTCCGGCACCGGCCCGTCACCAAGGACGGGGCTGCATGCATACCGCCAGAAGAATCAGGAAAAAGCGATATACCGATGCACCCGAAAGACTGGAGTCTCTGATGAAAAAGTCTGCAATGACCCTCTCCCTGTCCGCCGTCCTGCTGGCCACTCCGATGCTGGCCTCGGCCGAGCCGCTGTCGTTCGGCGAGCACCAGACCATCCGCTCGATGGCCAGTGCCGGCATCGGCCAGGCCATCGTGAACGAGATGGGGGCCGGTTCGATGGCCGTGATCAACAACCCGTCCGCCGTCTGCGGCGCCCTGGCCGGTGGGCTGGGTGCGTCGATGCTGTCGGCCGATCCGCAGGCCGGCTTCCGCATCGCCACCCTGCGCTCCGCTGACGACGCCGCGGCCGCGGTGCGCGTGACCGCGGACAAGGACGTGGCCTATCTCGCACTCGGGGGAAATCTCGCGCGTGACGAAAACGTGGCCCTGGCCCACGCCTATCTGCAGGAACTCGCGGCCTCCGAATGGGACGGCACGCTGGTGCTGCATATCTCCTCCTGGATGCAGAAGCAGGTCCAGGCCGTCGCGGAGGCAGACACGGCCGTGGCCGACTATCTTCAGGGGATCAACATGGTGGCGCTCCAGCCCGACCTGGATGCGGGGCAGGCGGTGATGCTGGGTGTGAACTTCGACGGCGAGAGCTTCACGACCGAGGAGATGGGTCGCCAGGACATGCGCGAGGACCTCGTGGAGCTGTTCCGCCGCATGTGAGTCAGCGCGCGGTGGGCCGGAGGGGCGCAAGCCCTGCCCGGCTCATCGTTAGGGGCAAACTATCGGGACGTTAATTAATTAGTAATTCACGAAATTCGGAAGGGCGTATAAAGTAGAACGTACATGGAGGCAAGGCCCCATGAGCTTCCGAATCACTATCTAAACCGAAAGGAGTTACATCATGGCACTGCGTTTGGGCGATACCGCACCGAATTTCCAGATTGATACCACCAAGGGCAAGATCGATTTCCACGAATGGATCGGCGACTCCTGGTGCTTCTTCTTCAGCCACCCGGCCGACTTCACCCCGGTGTGCACCACCGAGATGGGCCGCACCGCGCAACTGGCCAAGCAGTTCGCGGACCGCAACACCAAGCCGCTGGGTCTGTCGACGGATACCGTCGAGGAACACAACAAGTGGATTGAAGACGTCAACGACACCCAGGACACCACGCTGGAGTTCCCGATCGTCGCGGATGCCGACAAGAAGATCTCGGAGCTCTACGAGATGATCCACCCGGGCGAGAGCGAGACCGCCGCCGTGCGTTCGGTCTACATCATCGACCCGAACAAGAAGATCCGTCTGATGATGACCTACCCGATGTCGGTGGGCCGCAACTTCGACGAGATCCTGCGCGTGATCGATGCGCTGCAGACCGGTGACAAGCATGGCATCGCAACCCCGGCTGACTGGACCCCGGGCGCCCGCGTGATCATCCCGCCGACGGTCAGCAACGAGGACGCGCAGAAGAAGTTCCCGCAGGGCTTCGAGGAGATCCGTTCCTACCTGCGCTACACCAAGGTCTGATCCGGACCAACCAGCAGCCTCGCCCGGTTACGGGCGGGGCCGTTCTCCCCAGGTGGGAGCAAGGGGCCGCAAGGCCCCTTTTTTGTGCCCGCCGATCGCGGGCGTGCGGGTGCCCGCGATAGCCGGGTTAGCGCCCGAGTCCGGTCAGGCGGGCGGGTTCGAGGATCTCGATCCAGTAGCCGTCGAGGTCCTTCACGAAGGCGATGTCCTTCAGGCCGCCTTCGTCGGGGCGCTTCACGAACTCGACGTTGTTCTGGTCGAACCAGCGCACGGCGGCGTCCAGGTCCGGGACCGAGAAGCAGATGTGGCCGAAGCCCTGCGGTTCCTCGTTGCCGTCGTGGTAGTGGAAGTCCGCGTCCTTCTCGGTGCCGTAGTTGTAGGTCAGCTCAAGGATGCCGCGCTGGCTGAACATCCAGCGGGTGGCCTCGCCGGCGTCCTTCGGCGGCTGCGGTTCGTCCTCGCCAAGCTGCGCGAGGAAGTAGAGCGTGAACTCGAACTCCGGGAAGTCCAGGGTCTTCACCAGCTCCATGCCGAACACGCGCTGGTAGAAGTCCAGCGCCTTCTGCGGGTCCTTCACGCGCAGCATGGTGTGGTTGAAGCGAAAGCCTGCGGTGGGATTGTCGCTCATGGTGCGTCCTTGTCTCGGCCAAAGGGGGTGTCCCGGAAGACTGGAACACAGGCGGCGAGGTTCCCTCAAGTGCGGCCGTCACGCGTCGGAGGTTGGGGCGGGGCGGTTGGGTTCCGTCACTGCGAGGAGGCCCCGCCGACGCGTCAGTTTGTCGGGATTACTCCGGCGCCGGGACAGCGTCGGGCGATCGCTTCGCGGCGCTCGCGATGACGGGATGCTGGACGTGGGGCGCGTGCCCGCGTCCAAAAGCACCGTCATCCCGGAAACCGCGCAGCGGTTATCCGGGATCTCCCGGGGCAGGCATGGCGTTCGTCGGTTCGGCTACTGCCGGCAGAACGGCCAGACCTGGTAGAAACGCCGGCAGCGGAACTCGGATTCGCAGCTCTGTAGCTGGGACTCGTAGCGGTCGGCGCGCTGCGCTACTTGTCGGGCGGCGGCCCGGACCTGCGGCTTGCTCTGGTAGCTGCCGCGGTTATAGCCGCCCTGGCCCTCATGGTAGGCGAGGTAGAGGTGTTCCGAGTTGTACAACGACACGCCGGTCATGCGCTGGGTGCGGGCGTTGTACCAGCCGATGAAGTCGGTCGCGTGCTTCATGTGCGAACGTCGCGCGAAGCGGCTTCCGGCATCGTCCTGGTACTCGCCCCAGACCGGGTCCTGGGCCTGGGCATAGCCCCGGGCGGAGGAGGGGCGGCTCCACGGGATGAAGCCCAGCAGGCGCTCGCGGTCCGGGCGCACGTGGCTGCGGAAGGAGGACTCCTGCTGGATGAACGACATCTGGGTCGCGATCGGCGTGCCCCATTCCTGCTTGGAATCCCGCGCATGATCGTACCAGCGCGGCTGCTCGCGGAAGATCTCGCAGATGTTGCTCTGGTCATCGGGCGGGGAGGGCGACAGCATGGAACACCCGGCGGTGATGGCTGCCAGCGCCAGCAGCAGCCCGGCCCGCAAAATGGCGACGACCGCCCGCCGCACCTTCCTTGATTCTGCCTTGTCCACCCGAATCTCCCGCCCGGTTCCCCAATGGCCCGCGAGTATAAAGCACTCGCGACGAGGGCAATGGGCGCGCCGTGCACCGAGCCTGCTTCCGGAGCTTGCCGCAGCCCCTGCGGGGCCGAGCAACGACAGGGTCGCGTCACCCGCCATCGCGAGCGGCTGTAAGCGATCTCCCGACGCGGTCCCCGGGCCGGGGTGGCCCCCGAAAGGACTGCCACTTCGGCTGCACCTCCTCGCCGTGACGGGAGCGGGGAGACGCGGTCCCGTCACGCCCACATGCCCGTCATCGCGAGGCGGGCAGCGCCGCGGCGATCTCCGTCCGGGGCCACCGGAATCGGCCGTCGTACGTGGTGTCTGGGTTCATCGAATCCGGCCGTCTTTGTGGGAGAGACCCTGCCCGAGAGACGCCAGGCCGGATCTCCCGGTAGGAGCCTGCTTGCAGGCGAAGCCCCTGCCATTGTTGGACGCGGGCAGGGGCGTTCGCCTGCAAGCAGGCTCCTACGGGCGTGTTCCAGCCGGGATCGAGGGGGGGCAAGGGTACAGGTCGTACGCCCTGGTTCGACCGGTTCGTTCGAGATGTCGCGGACGCGGGCAGGGGCTTCGCCTGCGAGCAGGCTCCTACCGGGGGGTGTTCCAGTCGGGGTCGAGGGGGCTCAGGTTCGGGTCGGTCCGCCATGGGCCTGGCTCGACCGGCTCGCGGGCGATTTCGCGGATGCGGTCGATGAACGCCTTGCGGGGCAGGGTGATGGCCCCGAGGTTGCGCAGGTGGGCGGTCTCCATCTGTACGTCGACCAGCGGCCAGCCCCAGGCGACCAGGTGGCGGCACAACCAGGCCAGCGCCATCTTGGAGCCATCCCGCTCGCGCGAGAACATCGACTCGCCGCAGAACAGCCGCCCGACCGCGACGCCATAAAGCCCGCCGATCAGGCGCGGGCCGTCCCACACCTCCACCGAATGCGCGTGGCCCGAGCGGTGCAGTGCGATATAGGCCTGCTGCATGCTGGTGGTGATCCAGGTGCCATCGGCGTAGTCGCGAGGGCCGGCGCAGGCCTCGATGACGGCCTCGAAGGCGCGATCGAAGCTCACCGTGTAACCGCGATTGCGGATCGCCTTCTTGAGGCTGCGATGCAGGCGGAAGTGGCCCGGCTCCAGTACCGCGCGCGGGTCCGGGCTCCACCACAGGATTGGCTGCCCGGCCTCGAACCAGGGGAAGACCCCGGAGCGATAGGCATTCAGCAGACGCGGCACGGAGAGATCGCCCCCGGCGGCCAGCAGCCCGTTGGGCTCGCGCAACGCCTGCGCCGGGTCCGGAAACGGCGCCTCCGGATGCTCCGGATCGAGCCAGGGCAGGGTGATCTGCGGGCCGCCATTCATGGGGCGCCTCCGTGCAAGACCCGAGATGGGAGGCCCGGGTCTTGTAGGAGCCTGCTTGCAGGCGAACGGCCTGTGGCGGAACCCGGCGCGGGCAGGGGCTTCGCGGGCGAGCCCGCTCCTACGGGGCGGTCGGGGATCCTCGTGTGTGCCCACGGTGTGGCGGGCAGGGGTGCCGCCGAGGGTCGGAGACCCCGGCTCGTCGCTGCGTTGTGCCCGGGATGACGGCTCGCCGTACCCCGGCGGCATGGCAGGGCCTGTAGGAGCCTGCTTGCAGGCGAATGGGGTGTGGTGGAGTCCAGCACGGGCAGGGGGTTCGCGGGCAAGCCCGCTCCCACAGGGCGATCCGGGATCCCGGAGTGCGGAGAAGGTCCAGTTGGCGAGCCGGTTGCCTGGGTCGGGCGATCCCGGCTCTTCGCTGCGCTACGACCGGGATGACGAGGTGGGGCGCTGTGGCCGGGATGACGGCCGCAGCGAGCCGGGCTCGGGTTAGCGGTCGGGCACATCATCGGGATGGGCCTGGCGATAGGGCGAGTGTTCGTGCAGGCGTTCGCACTGGGCGCGCATCATCTGGGCCTCGCGCTCGCAGAAGTCGCGCACGGGCTGCTCGAAACCCTCGGTCAGGATCATGTGGGCGGAGTAGGTGGGTGTGGGCAGGAAGCCGCGCGGGATCTTGTGCTCGCCCTGGGCACCCGGCTCGAAGCGGGCCAGCCCCTCGCGGATGCAGAATTCGATGCCCTGGTAGTAGCAGGTCTCGAAGTGCAGGTCGGCCAGCTCCTCGGTGCAGCCCCAGAAGCGCCCGTACAGGGTGTCGTGGCTGCGATAGCAAAGCGCCGCGGCGATGGTCTCGCCGTCTCCCTTCGCGTCCGGTTCCGTCGCATCCGGATCCGTCGCGCTGGGGCGCCGGGCCTCGAACAGCACCACCTGGTCGCCAAGCTCGGCCGCGGTCTCGACAAAGAAGGCCTCCGACAGCGTCGGGATGCCCATGTGCTTCTCGAAGGTGTCCACGTAGAAGCGGTGAAAGCGCGCCCAGTCCTCGGCCTCGCCGGTGGCGCCGGTCAGGGTGCGAAAGACGATCCCGGCCTCGTGGACGCGGCGGCGTTCGCGCTTGATGTTCTTGCGTTTCTTCGAGCTGAGCGCGCCGAGGAAGGCGTCGAAGTCCGCGTAACCGCCGTCCGGGGCGTTGGTCCAGTGGTACTGGCAGCCCATGCGCTCGGCCAGGCCCAGCTCGCGGGTCACGTCCAGATCGTCCTGGTTGGGGAACAGGATGTTCACGCCGGAGGCGTTCAGCTCGCGCCCGCGAGTGGCCAGCGCGCGCACCAGCAAGGTGCGCAGGTGATCGAAGTCCGGCGCCTCCGGGTGCACTAGCAGGCGCGGCCCGGTGGCCGGGGTGTAGGGCACGGAGACGACCAGCTTGGGGTAGTAGTTCAGCCCGTGGCGGTTCCACGCGCCTTCCCAGGCGAAATCGAACACGAACTCGCCGTAGTTGTTGGTCTTGGCGTAGGCCGGGGCCGCCGCGACCAGCTGGCCCTCGCGGAAGATCAGTACATGCTGCGGGAACCAGCCGAACTGCCGGCCCAGGCACTCGTGGCGCTCCAGGCCCTCCAGGAAGGCGTGGCGCAGGAACGGCTCGGTGCCGCCGGTCAGGGCATCCCAGGCGGCCGGGTCCACCTCGGCCAGGCCGTCACGCAGCTCGACGCGCTCCGCCGTGTTGCCCGTGGCGTCCTCCGGCGGGTCCGGTGCCTGGGTGTCGCCCTCGGCGTTCACGCGATCAACCGAGCTTGTCCAGGTACTTCTCCGCGTCCAGTGCGGCCATGCAGCCAGTGCCGGCGGAGGTGACCGCCTGGCGATAGACGTGATCCATCACGTCGCCGGCGGCGAACACGCCCGGCACGGAGGTGGCCGTGGCGTTGCCTTCCAGTCCGCTTTGCACCTTGATGTAGCCGCCCGCCATATCCAGCTGGCCCTGGAAAATGTCGGTGTTCGGCTTGTGGCCGATGGCGATGAACACGCCCATCAGCTCGAGATCCTTGGTCTCGCCGGACTCGGTGCTCTTGAGTCGCGCACCGGTCACGCCGGTCTCGTCGCCGAGGATCTCTTCCAGGGTGTGGTTCCACTCGATGGTCACGTTGCCGTTCTTTTCCTTCTCGAACAGCTTGTCCTGCAGGATCTTCTCCGAGCGCAGCGAATCGCGCCGGTGCACCAGGGTGACCTCGGAGGCGATGTTCGACAGGTACAGCGCCTCCTCGACCGCGGTGTTGCCGCCACCGATCACCGCCACTTTCTGGCCACGGTAGAAGAAGCCGTCGCAGGTGGCACAGGCGGACACGCCCTTGCCGGCGAAGGTGGTCTCGGACTCCAGCCCCAGGTACTGCGCGGAGGCCCCGGTGCAGATGATCAACGCATCACAGGTGTACTCGCCGGAGTCGCCGATCAGGCGGTAGGGCTGGTCCTTCAGCTGCACCGTGTGGATGTGGTCGAAGATCACCTCGGTATCGAAGCGCTCGGCGTGCTTCTGCATGCGCTGCATCAGCTCGGGGCCCTGCACGCCCTCGTTGTCGCCGGGCCAGTTGTCCACATCGGTGGTGGTCATCAGTTGGCCGCCCTGTTCCAGCCCGGTGATCACGACCGGGTTCAGGTTGGCGCGCGCGGCGTAGACGGCGGCGGTCCAGCCGGCCGGGCCGGAGCCCAGGATCAGCAGCGGGCAGTGACGCGGCGCCTTCTCGCTGCCGCCCTTTTTCGGCTGGGTCGCGGTGTCGCTACCGGAGGAGAGCGAGACGGCGCCGGCGGCTGCCTGCATGGCACCCGTGGCGACGGCGGCCTTGGGGGCGTCCTTCTTGCCGGCCTGCTTGCTCTTCTTGTCGGATGGGTCCTTGGCGTCGCTCATGCGGTACTCCCTGTCGATACGATGAATACGGCTGGCGTTGCCGGCCCGGCCGGCAACGCAAAAAAGCGGGTTCGATAAGGCGGGGATTATTGGGACGCGGCGGGTCTTTGTCCAACATCGCCACGCCGGACGTGGATGCCCCAAAGCGGTCCCCGCGCGCGATACCGATTCGGTAATCGCGGGCCATAAAACATTTTCATGTTCGCGTGGGCCGTGGGCACCCGGCGGGGAGTCACTACATCGGCGTTTGGTGGATAACCGGGGTGCCTCGCCAGGAATGGCGACAGGACGGGGAATGGGCGTTTTTATCCACAGCTTGCCCACGGCTTGTGCGCGGTTTGTTCTTCCGGGAGCCACTATATCTAGTGGCTATGCAGTTCTCGATCCCCGATCTATAGTATCTCACGTTCGATCCAACACCAGCGCGAGGCCCGTCATGCACAGCGATTCCCATACTGCCACAGCCCAGCAGGGCACCCAGTACCCGCCGCAAGCCGAACCGTCGGCCGAGGTCCTGGCGACCAGCCCGGGCCAGCACCAGGTGATTCGCCGCAATGGCAAGGTGACCGGCTTCGATGCCTCCAAGATCGAGGTCGCGGTGACCAAGGCCTTCCTCGCGGTGGAGGGCGGCAATGCCGCGGCCAGCCGTCGCATCCACGAGGTGTCGAAGGAAGTGGCCGGGCAGGTGGTGGACAGCCTGTTCCGCCGCGCCGGGACCCAGGGCATGACGGTCCACATCGAGGATATCCAGGACCACGTGGAGCTGGCGCTGATGCGCAGCGGCCACCACAAGGTCGCGCGGGCCTACGTGATCTACCGCGAGCAGCAGTCGCAGAAGCGCGCTGCCGAGGCCGCCGAGCAGGGTGCGGACGAACAAGCCGAGGCCGCCACGCTGAACGTGACCCGGGCCGACGGCACCCTGGCCCCGCTGGACGAGGACCGCCTGCAGGCGGTGGTCGCCGAGGCCTGCGCCGGCATCGAGCAGGTGGATGGCGAGAAGATCCTGACCGAGGCCCGCCGCAACCTGTTCGACGGCGTGGCCGAGAAGGATGTCTCTACCGCGCTGGTGATGGCCGCGCGGGTGATGATCGAGAAGGAGCCGAACTACTCCGAGGTCACCGCGCGGTTGCTGATGGACGCGCTGCGCCGCGAGGCCCTGAGCTTCGTGCACGGCCGCCCGGAAGAGGCCACCCAGGCCCAGCTGGCCGAGCGCTATGCCGATTACTTCGGTGCCTACATCAAGCGCGCCGCCGAGCTGGAGCTGGTCGACAGCGAGCTGACCCGCTACGACCTGGAACGCCTGGGCGCCGCGCTCAAGCCCGAGCGCGACCTGCAGTTCACCTACCTGGGCCTGCAGACCCTGTTCGATCGCTACTTCATCCACTCGGACGGCATCCGCTTCGAGCTGCCGCAGGCGTTCTTCATGCGCGTGGCGATGGGCCTGGCGATCAACGAGATCGACCGCGAGGCGCGCGCGATCGAGTTCTACAACCTGCTGAGCTCGTTCGACTTCATGAGCTCCACGCCGACCCTGTTCAACTCCGGCACCCTGCGTCCGCAGCTCTCCAGCTGCTACCTGACCAGCGTCCCGGACGACCTCGACGGCATCTACAGCGCCATCCGCGACAATGCGCTGCTGTCCAAGTTTGCCGGCGGGCTGGGTAACGACTGGACCCGCGTGCGCGGCATGGGCGCCCACATCAAGGGCACCAACGGCAAGTCGCAGGGCGTGGTCCCGTTCCTCAAGGTGGCCAACGACACCGCGGTGGCGGTGAACCAGGGCGGCAAGCGCAAGGGCGCGGTGTGCGCCTACCTCGAGACCTGGCACATCGATATCGAGGAGTTCATCGAGCTGCGCAAGAACACCGGCGACGACCGCCGCCGCACCCACGACATGAACAGCGCCAACTGGATCCCGGACCTGTTCATGAAGCGTGTGGCCGAGGACGGCGACTGGACCCTGTTCTCCCCGAACGAGGCGCCGGACCTGCACGACCTGATCGGTGCCGACTTCGAGAAGCGCTACAGCGAGTACGAAGAGAAGGCCGCGCGCGGCGAGATGCGCGTGTACAAGACCATGAAGGCCGTCGACCTGTGGCGGAAGATGCTCGGCATGCTGTTCGAGACCGGCCACCCGTGGGTCACCTTCAAGGACCCGTGCAACCTGCGCAGCCCGCAGCAGCACACCGGCGTGGTTCACAGCTCCAACCTGTGCACCGAGATCACCCTGAACACCTCGGACGACGAGATCGCGGTGTGCAACCTGGGCTCGATCAACCTGGCCGCGCACATAGGCGACAACGGCGAGCTGGATCAGGCCAAGCTCGAGCGCACCGTGAACACCGCCATGCGCATGCTCGACAACGTGATCGACTACAACTACTACTCGGTGCCGCAGGCGCGTCGCTCCAACATGCGCCACCGCCCGGTGGGCCTGGGGATCATGGGTTTCCAGGATGCGCTGTACAAGCTGCGCCTGCCGTATGCCTCCGAGGCCGCCGTGGAGTTCGCCGATGCCTCCATGGAGGCGGTGTCCTACTACACCATCCAGGCCTCGACCGATCTGGCCGAGGAGCGCGGGCGCTACGAGAGCTTCCCCGGCAGCCTGTGGAGCCAGGGCATCCTGCCGATCGACTCGATCGAAAAGCTGGCCGAGACCCGCGGCGACTACCTGCAGATGGACACCACCCAGCGCCTGGAGTGGGACAAGCTGCGCAAGCGGGTGAAGAAGGTCGGCATGCGCAACTCCAACACCATGGCGATCGCGCCGACCGCGACCATCTCCAACATCTGTGGCGTGTCGCAGTCGATCGAACCGACCTACCAGAACCTGTTCGTCAAATCGAACCTGTCGGGCGAGTTCACCGTGATCAACCCGTACCTGGTGCGCGATCTGAAGGACCGCGAGCTGTGGGACGAGGTCATGGTCAACGACCTCAAGTACTACGACGGCTCGGTGCAGCCGCTGGACCGCGTGCCGGAGGACCTCAAGGCCCTGTACGCCACCGCGTTCGAGCTGGACACCCGCTGGCTGGTCGAGGCCGCCTCGCGCCGGCAGAAGTGGATCGACCAGGCGCAGAGCCTGAACCTGTACATGGCCGAGCCCTCCGGGCCCAAGCTGGACGCCCTGTACAAGCTGGCCTGGGTGCGCGGGCTGAAGACGACCTACTACCTGCGCTCCATGGGTGCGACCCACGTGGAGAAGAGCACCGTGGCCGACTCCTCGCGCGCCAACAAGCTGAACGCCGTCTCCGGCGGCCAGCAGGCGTCCGAGCCGGAGGCGCCCAAGGCGTGCTCCATCCTCGATCCGGACTGCGAGGCCTGCCAGTAAGGCCCGCCCGCGAGCGGGCACCGAATACGTACGACCAAGCAAACTGAACAAAGGCCCGGCCACCGCGCCGGGCCGCCACCGAAAGAAGAGGGACACTATGCTTTCCTGGGACGATCCGATTGCCGCCGTAAAAGGCGAAGGCCAGAAACAACCCGCCGTACGCCCGGGCATGGGCTTTCAGGAGAACGAAGCCCTGATGAGCACCGCCGGTGCCGCGCCCAGCGTCCCGCCGGAGCCGGAGAACGCCGGCCAGCCGCTGGCCGAGCCGAACGAAGAAGCCCTGACCGGCACCGGCCTGGAAGACATCGAGATGGGTGCCGAGCGCATCCGCGTGGATGACAAGAAGATCATCAACTGCCACGCGGACCTCAACCAGCTCGTGCCCTTCAAGTACAAGTGGGCCTGGCAGAAGTACCTGGACGGCTGCGCCAACCACTGGATGCCGCAGGAAATCAACATGAACGCGGACATCGCCCTGTGGAAGGACCCGAATGGTCTGACTGAGGACGAGCGCACCATCGTCAAGCGCAACCTGGGCTTCTTCTCCACCGCCGACTCGCTGGTGGCGAACAACCTGGTGCTGGCCGTGTACCGCCACATCACCAACCCCGAGTGCCGCCAGTACCTGCTGCGCCAGGCCTTCGAGGAAGCAGTCCACACCCACGCCTACCAGTACTGCGTGGAGTCCCTGGGGTTGGACGAGGGCGAGATCTTCAACATGTACCGCGAGGTGCCCTCCGTCGCCGTCAAGGCCGAATGGGCCCTGCCGTTCACCAAGCACCTGGCGGATCCGAACTTCCGCACCGGCACGCCGGAGGCGGACCAGAAGCTGCTGCGCGAACTGATCGCCTTCTACGTGGTGTTCGAGGGCATCTTCTTCTACGTCGGCTTCGTGCAGATCCTCTCCATGGGCCGGCGCAACAAGATGACCGGCGTGGCCGAGCAGTTCCAGTACATCCTGCGCGACGAGTCCATGCACATGAACTTCGGCATCGACGTGATCAACCAGATCAAGGTCGAGAACCCGCACCTGTGGACCGAAGACTTCAAGGACGAGATGCGCACCCTGATCTCGGACGCCGTCGAACTGGAGGCGCAGTACGCCCGGGACACCATGCCGCGTGGCGTACTCGGCATGAACGCGCAGATGTTCGAGGAATACCTGCACTTCATCGCCAACCGCCGCTGCGCCCAGATCGGCCTGGCCGAGCTGTACCCGGGTGCCGACAACCCGTTCCCGTGGATGAGCGAAGTGCTCGATCTGAAGAAGGAGAAGAACTTCTTTGAGACGCGGGTAACGGAATACCAGACCGGGGGCGCGCTGAGCTGGGACTGACCCGGCGAGGCCGAGACCCAACGAAGCGGAGCCAGGGAAATGGCCGTGCAGCAACCAAAAAGGGCGCCATATGGCGCCCTTTTTTATAATCTGAGGATCGCATGCTGTCATACATCGAGCACGTTGAAATAACAGATTTCTGGGGTAATCATCACGTCAACCTTCCTCTCAAGAGAGAGGTTAACTTTCTTATCGGACCCAATGGATCAGGAAAGACAACCGTAATAAATCTTGTTGCCGCCGCCTTAAGGGTCGATCTGAAGACATTAGGGTATGCGACATTCTCAAGAATAAGAATAAAATTGCATCGAGTCTCTCCTTATGCAAAGCCCATTGTGGAGGTTCGGCGTGCAATATCTAATGATTCGGCTCGTGAGTCTCTTGAGTACCATGTCTATCCAAAGGCAGGGGGTGCGGCAGAAGTATTCGACCTATCAGATTACTACGCTTGGATGTACCGCCGGCGCGGTCGTATAGCACGCCAGCGATCTCGCGCAACAGAACATGACGTTTGCTATCCAATAAGGAACCGGATCGCTAATTTGTGTGATGTCAGCTGGTTGACCGTTCATCGTGCGGAAGGTTCGGATCCTCCTGAGGACTCCCAATCGGAGTTTACTTCTGTAGACTCCAAGCTTATGGAGATTTCCGGGAGTATTTCACAGTATTTCGGGATCCTTCAAAAGCGCGCAACTGAAGAGGTCGCAAAATTCCAAGAAAGCTTGGTGCTCTCTTTGATCTCAGAGCAAAAACAGGAAGTGGTTCTCAACCGTATTAAGGAAATTGATCTTGACGAGGAGGAGAAATCGCTCGCTCGAGCGTTTGAAGAAGTTGACATTCCGCGTGAAAAATTACAGAAAAAGATCTCGCAATATTTTTCTCATCTGCGTCGAGGTATTAGGAAAGCAGAGAAGGGGGAAGGGGTTTCTTTAACGGATTTTTATGTAATAGCAAACAGTTTAAGGTTGAATAAGATTGTTTCCGAGTGGCACGATCTTGACAAACGGAAAGAGCGCATATTCCGGCTCCAGGAAGCGTTTCTCTCGGTTGTAAATAGCCTTTTCGAGAGGAAAGAGCTAAAGGTGCGCGATAATAATGATATGTATGTAAAAACGCGTTCAGGGAAAGATCTAACTCTTTTGGATCTTTCCTCGGGCGAGAAGCAGCTTCTTATCGTATTGGGACAAGCGTTGCTCCAACGAGAGGAGAACGCCATTTTTATTGCGGATGAGCCGGAATTGTCGTTGCACGTCGAATGGCAATCAAGGCTGGTAGATAGCATCAGAGCCCTCAACAAGAATTCTCAGATAGTCTTTGCAACTCATAGTCCCGATATCGTGGGGCGGTACGGAGAAGATGTTCATAACATGACGGAGATTATATCGTGAGTTTTTGTCGTACTCCTCATGGGCAGAATAATCTTCATCTGTTTTTTGGTGTGGACCTAGTGTGTTTCTGTGAAGGTGGTGGCGTGGATCTATCTGTATCCGATGTGGTGGGTGGCAGCACGTGTAGGTGTCCAGACAAGCTATATTGGGAGGGTCGCATGGCGGCCAGATTTCCTGGGTATCGAGTTCGCGTCCTTCCTCTTGGTGGTAAAAGCTCTGTGATGAACGCGTTCTCGCAGGTCTCAGGTGACGACACAAAAAAAGTATTTTATGGGGTGGATCTAGATTATGACCATATCGTTGGGCAATGCATCTCGGATCCGAGGGTTATGTATACGGAAGGGTATAGCTTCGAGAATGATTTATTGGTCGAGAAGGTGTTTCGTCGTTTGTTCCAGCGATTGTACCCCCTTCACTATGATGAAGCGGCCGATCGGTTTATATCGGAGGTAATGTGCGGGCTGGACGTAATGGAGCCGGTTCTCCGGCGGCTTGTTAAAATTGATTATGGTTTGTTGGTGGCGGGGCGAAAGGGTCTGCTAGACGAGTCTTTGGCAGGCGCCTTGAGTGTGAGTGCTGGTCAATTTTCAATTTCGGCTTCGCAAGTCTTGCGGTCGAAAAGAGAGTTGTTGAGGCAGAGACGGAAGGTATGTTTGCTGGATGTGGTGGAGTTGGGTGGAATAGCCGGAGCTAGGGGGCATGCCGTATTTTCGGCGGCTTACATGATAGTGGTAGGGGTCTTGAGGTGGATGGGGCTGGACGGGGTGCGGGTAAAAAAGGATGACCTTAAGTCTCTGATGGCTGCTGAATATTGTAATTGGGGTTTTGGTAACAACCAACCAGGATGAAGGAGTAAGAGGAGAAGTAAGAAGAGGACACCCATGATTGCTTGACGGTCTGAGGCGGGCTGTCTAGGTTTGTGGGGAGTGCATGGACCAGGGAGGGTCCGGAGATGACGCGAGCCAGGAAGGAGCTCGTCTCGATCGAGTCGACGCTGTATTACCACTGCATTTGTCGCTGTGTTCGCCGCGCGTTCCTGTGCGGCGAGGATTTCTATTCGAGCAAGAACTACGAGCACCGGTTTGGCTGAGTGCTGGAGGACTGGGAGCGTCTCTATATGCTCCGGCTGCCGGTGGCGCGAAGCCAAGCGGGCCCGCGCACGCTCCGCATGTGCGTGAGCCCGGAGGCACTGATTTGTCTAGGTATTGTTCATCAATACGTGCTCGAAGGGATGTGATCTTCCCTGGCGACCTCGCCGCTTTGGAGTGGAGAGCGTCAAGAAGTGTGGTAAGCCCGAGTTGGGGTTACCTTAAAAGGGTTTGCTCAATGCGTCTTACGCCAGCGATAGTTAGCCGTTTGTCATACGCGAGATGGCACTCATAGCGATCTACGATTCTGACTGGCCCACTGAAAGTGTCTTGCAGACGATACAGCGCGTATCGCGTATTGAGCGGCGAAAGGTACGTCGAGGGTTGGTCCGTGTGCTGCCTTAGGGTCTCGATCCTATAATCGTCGGACTCATACTCGCGTATCCTGCCCCGTAGTCCTCCTAAAGCTACTTGAAATATATCGCCGTCATGTTCCTTTAGGATCCAAGATGTTAGGCTTTTCTCCCCCTTTTTTTCTACTTCGGTCCGGCATGCATGGAGTAGTTCGTAGAGCTCCTCGTCGCTTGCTGAGATCAATGCGGAATTCCGTTCTTGAGATGCTTTTTTGTGCTGTTCTGCTCTCTGTTGAGCCCATTCTGCCTTTTGGGCGTCGGTAGGGCCGCACGCGGCTAATAATATAATCATTGAGATCAGTAAGATCGACGTCTTAAGGTGGGTGGAGGTTGCAAAGTTCATGGGTTTTAAATGCCTTCAGTTATCGATCGCTATCGTGCTGAATTTGGACTTGGTGGTAATACTATTAGTCATTAATAAAGTATTGGGTTGTTAGTCGTTTCAGTCGTCACTGTGAAACCGAAAAGCGGTCGCTTTTCCGTTCCGCATATACCAACAGTTCTTTGTTAACGCGGATGTTTGTTCTTTGTCGATATTCGCTATACCATCGGCGCCGAGAACATATGCGGCGATCTTTAAGTCAAGGATTAGGATATCTTCATTGGGGCTGGTCTCAACGAATGAACGGTGGCAACGGCCGGCGTCAACGGTGCCAAGTACAATTGCGTGGTCCGGTGTTTGGTCGTAAATGTTAACGGATAGGGATGCGTCACGTTGGTCGGATAGGCTAACGTATGTGAGGTCGTTGCCGACTCGGACGTTTGAGCTATATGTGGAGCAGGATGCTATCAGGAATGGTAGGGCCAAGAGGGCGATCGTCCGGGTGATCAACGTTTAGTCTCCGATGTTTTGGGGGTCTAACGAGTGGTTTTGGTTAGCGCGGGCAGAGTTTAATGCGGTAACGTAGAGAATGGTACTGTTTTTCATCACTTGAGAAAAAGATGAGGAGGAAAAAGAAGAGGACACCCATGATCTTCTTGACGGTCTGAGCGGGCCGGACTAGGTTCCAGCAAAAGAAGAGGAGGAAGAAGAGGACACCCAGAGGAAGAAGAGGACACCCAGAGGAAGAAGAGGACACCCATGATTCTTGACGGCCTGGGAGGGCCGGACTAGGTTTCAGGGGAGCTTATGGACCAGGGAGGGTCCGGAGATGACGCGAGCCAGGAAGGAGCTCGTCTCGGTCGAGACGACGCCGTATTACCACTGTATTTGTCGCTGTGTTCGCCGCGCGTTCCTGTGGGGCGAGGATTCCTATTCGGGCAAGAATTGCGAGCACCGGCGCGGCTGGGTGCTGGAGCGGCTGCGCGAGCTGCAGGGCGTGTTCGCGGTGGACGTGTGCGCGTATGCGGTGATGTCGAACCACTATCACCTGGTGGTGCGCTTGGATTCAGACCGCGCGACGGCGTGGAGCGAGGGCGAGGTGATGGAGCGCTGGGAACGCTTGTTTTCGTTGCCGCTGCTGGTGGTGCGGTACCGGGCGGGGCAGACGAGCACGGTGGCCGAACGCGAGAGGGCGCAGGCGCAGATCGCCCTGTGTCGGGAGCGCTTGCAGGACCTTTCGTGGTTCATACGCAGCCTGAACGAGCATCTGGCTCGGCGCGCCAATGCGGAAGACGGCTGCAAGGGCCGCTTCTGGGAAGGCCGATACAAGAGCCAGGCGCTACTGGACGACGCGGCTGTGCTGACCTGCATGAGCTACGTGGATCTGAACCCGGTCCGCGCCGGGATGGCGGACACACCCGAGGCGTCCGATTTCACTTCGATCCAGCAACGTATCCGAATGTTGGCTTCCTAGTGCGACAGGCAGGAGAGAGAGGCTTCTGACGAGGCCCAACCCAGCCTGCCCGTCCTGGGCGGGGAGGGTGCTGACCCACACGCCAATGCGGTGGTGTTTACGACCGAGGACTACCTGGAGCTGGTGGACTGGGCCGGGCGCGCGATCCGCGAGGACAAGCGCGGCGCCATCCCGGGGCATATACCGCCGATCCTGGAGCGCCTCCAGATCGATCCGGTGCAGTTCGTGCGGCATGTCGGCAGGGGGCGGGGTACCCACCATGTGGCAGCGCTGGGGCGAGTGGAGTGCATGAGGAGCGCGGCGGTATCGGCAGGTCGGTGTTTTATCAAGGGTCTCGGGGTGTCGGCGGGCCTCTTTTCAGGTGCGGGCGGACGGGCATGTACGCCTTAAGCCGCAGGTTGTTCCGCGTTGGTTGGCGCCGTTGCAGACCGACATGCATACACGGAAAAGCGGGCTGTCTCTGGAGGCAAGCTGTATATGTTGGTAATATACAAAAATGATCCAGTGGAAGGACATTACCGGGTTCGACTGGGACGAGGGAAATGCCCGGAAGAGCGTGGACAAACATGGTGTGGGCCAGTCAGAGGCGGAGGAGGTGTTCTTCAATACCCCGCTGCTGGTTCTGGCGGACGAGGTACACAGTCGGAGTGAGCCCCGCTACCACGCGTTGGGTATCACTCATGAAGGTCGCCGGCTGCACATTACGTTCACGCTGCGCGAGCGAAGCACGAGAATCCGTGTGATTTCGGCCCGGGATATGCACCGCAAAGAGCGAGCCATCTATGAGCAAGACCAAGAAGATTCCTGAGTTCCTGGACGAGGCAGAAGAGCGGGCGTTCTGGGAGAGTCATGATTCCAGCGAGTACGTCGATTGGAACCGCGCCGCGGCGGTTGAGCTCCCGAATCTCAAGCCTTCTACCCGGACGATCTCCCTGCGCTTGCCGGAGTCGCTCCTCGACCGCATCAAGATCGAAGCCAACAAGCGCGACATGCCCTACCAATCCCTGATCAAGGCGTGGCTGGCGGACGACGTGGACGAAGCCCGCAAAAAGGACTAACGGCGACGACAGCGGGGCGAGGAGATACGGGGGTTGTCGAGCGTCGGCAACCGGAGTTGTTGGAAGCCTGGAATGGGTTCTTTGGCCATGAACGCGGATGCTTCTCTGTCGACTTCCCGTAAATTCGGTCCATTGAAAACTGGAGGTCTCCGGGCACACTAGAGCCAAAGGAGGCCGAGATGCGCAAGAGTCGGTTTACGGAGAGTCAGATTGTTCAGACGCTGAAGCAGGTCAAAGGCGGCCGGAAGGTGAAGGACGTCTGTCGGGAGATCGGGGTCTCTGAGGCGACCTACTACCAGTGGAAGTCGAAGTACGGTGGCATGGAGGCTGCGGACGTCCGACGGCTGAAGGAGCTGGAGGACGAGAACAACCGGCTCAAACGGATGTATGCCGAGCTGGCCCTGGAGAACACGGCCCTGAAGGACGTGATCACAAAAAAGCTCTGAGCCCGGACGATAAGCGCCGTGTGGTCACTGCGTTGACGCAGGACCACGGGCTGAGTCAGCGCCGGGCCTGTCAGGCGGCAGGGGTTGCGCGGTCGGTGGTGCGGTACCGCAAGCAACCGGACCGGGACGATGCGGTGATCGCGCTACTGCAGGAGTTGGTGGAGCGCTATCAAAAGATAACGGGGTCGGACTTCAAGATAACGGGGTCGGACTTCGGTAACCTACGGAAAAACCGAGGTAAACCGGTCTAGAAAGGGCGCGATTCGAGCTCAAATGGGGAAGAAGAGGACACCCATGATTCTTGACGGTCTGAGCGGGCCGGACTAGGTTTCAGGGGGAGTGCATGGACCAGGGAGGGTCCGGAGATGACGAGAGCCAGGAAAGAGCTCGTCTCGGTCGAGACGACGCCGTATTACCACTGTATTTGTCGCTGTGTGCGCCGCGCGTTCCTGTGTGGCGAGGATTTCTATTCGGGCAAGAACTACGAGCACCGGCGCGGCTGGGTGCTCGAGCACAATGACGGGGTCGGACCACGGTAACCCTCGGAAAGATCGAAGGAAAACGGTCGAGGAAGGGTGTGGTTGAGGCTTATCGTAGGCATTTTGGCTATCAAATGGGACTTCCAGGGAGGGAAGCCATGCCACGTGCGAATCGCCATCACTTGCCGGGCCATGTCTGGCACATCACTCACCGGTGTCATAAGCAGGAGTTGCTGCTGAAGTTCGCCCGCGACCGTCGGTTGTGGCGGTACTGGCTGTACCAAGCGCGGCGGCGCTACGGGCTCTGTGTGTTGAATTACATCGTGACGTCCAACCACGTGCATTTGCTGCTACGGGATGAGGGCCGTGGCGAGATCCTGCGGGCCATGCAGTTGATCGCGGGGCGAGTCGGTCAGGCTTACAACCGGCGCAAGGGTCGGAAGGGGGCGTTCTGGGAGGACCGCTACCACGCAACGGCGGTAGAGAGCGGCACCCATTTGGCGCGTTGTCTGGTGTACATCGACCTGAACATGGTCCGGGCGGGGGTGGTGCAGCATCCCTCTGACTGGGAAGCCAGCGGGTATCGGGAGATCCAGGACCCGCCGGATCGATACCGCGTAATGGACCAGCAAGCGCTGCTGGAGTCGCTGGAGATGGGTTCGTTCTCAGAGCTGAGGGAATGCCATCGAATGTGGGTGGAAGAGGCGCTGGCTTCGGATCGTGCCAGCCGGGACGATCGCTGGACAACGTCCGTCGCCGTGGGTAGCCGGCCGTATGTGGATGAAGTGCAGAGGGCGTTGGGGATACGTTCGCCGGGGCGCGAGGTGGAACAGGCGGGGGATACCGCGTGTGTTCGTGAGGATGCCGCGAGTTATGCCATGGACGGGCGGTATTGACCATGAAAATGGCGGATAGGGCATTCATGGACAGGGGGCGGGCACAATAATGTCGGTTAAAACAGTCAGGTAGCGAGGTCCGACCCCGGCCTCCGGCCTTCCCACGGCAGCGATGCGAAGCATGCGCTTCTCCCTTCAGGTGACGTGTACCCGTCACGTTAGCCCAAGGCCATAATTGGTCGCCGCAGGGCGTCAATTGTTGCAGAAGCGAAGAAGGGGAACCCATACCTATCGCCGCTTCCAGCCGATTCCACGGCGCTCCGCAACGACTGTAACCGAGGGGAGACCCGAAGGCTTTTTCGGTCAGGTAGTAACCACAAAAAGCGAGTGGACAAGTGCATTCGGCGGCGAACCGACGAAAAGTTGACACTACCTGTTGGTTCTACGATTGACACGCTCACAGGGGGATTATCCATGTCACGATCCGGTGACGACCGCACTGCTGCGGCCGGACGGGTGCGCTCGGGCTCGGCCAGCCGGCAATCAGGGAAGGTTGAATCATCGATCCCTGCGGCGGGGCAGCAAGATTCGATTGGCGCGGGGACCCTCGAATGGGAACTGGGCATGTGCGCGCTTCCGGCGTTCCGGCCGGACGCCTTGGGGGCAGATTTTCGCCCACGGAGCCAGGCGATGCGCAAGGCTCAACAGCAGGCCTGGGCGCGGCATTTCGCCTGCTACGACCTGGTGACCGGTCTGCCCCGGCGCTCGGTGCTGGCGGAACGCCTGGCGGAAAGCCTTTTCCAGGCCGGGCGCAGGGGGCGGCATGTCGCTCTGTTGCTGGTCGACGTCGAGCCGCTCGAGGGGATCCGGAACCGCTGGGGGTGGCCGGCGGCCGACGCCGTGCTGCAACACGTAGCCGAGGCGCTGGCACGATCGGTGCGCGGTGCCGATACCGTGTGCCGCTGCGGTGGCGAACGGTTCAGCATGATCCTTTCCGACGTCGACTCACCCGCCATGGCGATGGCCGCCGCGGACCGTATCCGCGAGGTGCTTGGCAGTCTTTCGTTAGACGAGATCGATGGAGGCAGGCTTGACTCGCGTATCGGAGTCGCCGTGTCCTCGCTCGACGGGGACGAGGCCGCCGCATTGATCCGCAGAGCCGAACTGGCGGCCACATACTAGGAGCCCGTGTAGCGGGCGCGGAGAAAGAGGTGGAGAAAGAGGACACCCATGGGCTTTCGGCCCGAGCGTGACGCACGGCGCTAGTCCGAGCTTGGGGGCAGGGCAGCCCATTCGTTGGCATAGAGCGGCAGGGAGTTCTGGAAGGCTCGGCAGTAAAGAAATGGAAGAGGACACCCATGACTTGGCTCTCTGAGTGGTGTGTCCGGTGCCGCATCGCCCAGGGGGCTGGGCTCCTACGCGCGCGGCCGGGGCGGGACGCCGGACCAGGTCAGACATAGCGGGGTCGGACTACGGTAACGTGCGGAATAACCGAAGAAAATCGGTCGGAAAGGGGCATAAGTACGGCTTAGAGCGGTAATTTCGGTCATCAAATGGGACTTCCAGTGAAGGAAGTCAGGCCAAGGGACAGAGGCTGACACCGGTGCCCCACTCGGACTTATTTTCCTGGCCGATGTTGCGCCCCGTGATGCCGCGGAGCTGGCAGCCCGGTTTCGGGAACGCTATATCCTGATGAAGCTGCTGCGCGCCACCGCGCGCGGCCGCGGTTAGACGCGTACTACTACGTCATTGCCGGACGCCAATCGCAGATTCGTCGACGTATTAGCGGGAGTGACTGTCCGATGCCCAGGGTGGCCCCATTCGACGCGCACCATCAGCGCTATGAGGCGTGGTTCGACAAGCACGAACCGGCCTATCTCTCCGAACTGCTGGCCCTGCGCGCGTTTGTGCCGTGGGTAGGCCGGGGGCTCGAGATCGGCGTAGGGTCGGGACGCTTCGCCGCGCCGCTCGGGGTGCAGGTGGGCCTCGATCCCTCCCCGGCAATGCTGGCCCACGCGGCTGCCCGGGGTATCGAGATCGTGGAGGGGACGGCCGAAGACATGCCCTTTGAGGCGTGCAGCTTCGACTATGCCCTGGTGGTGACAACCCTGTGCTTTGTCGACTCTCCCGCGCGCATGCTTGCCGAGGCGCAGCGGGTGCTCCGGCCTGGTGGCCGTCTGGTAATCGGCTTTATCGACCGCGACAGTCCACTGGGGCAGGAGTACCTGGCGCATCAGTCGGAGAGCGTGTTTTACCGCGACGCCACTTTTCATTCCGCGGACGAAGTGGAACAGCTGCTTGTGCATGGCGGCTTCTCGATCGATGGGTGGGTACAGACCCTTGCGGGGCCGCTTGCCGGGATGCGGGATATCGAACCCCTGCGGCCGGGGCGCGGTGAATGCGCGTTCGTCGTCGTGGCGGCTACCCGCAACGCCGGAGCGGCCGAAAGCCCCGGGCCGCCTGTGCGGCCCGGGGCTGGTGGGCGCCGGGAATAGGAGGAGCGGCGTGGGACCACGCCAACGGTGGAACAGGAAAAGAAAATCGGCGGATCAAGGCCCGAATTCGGGCTTAAAGCGGCAATTTCTGTCTTCAAATGGGTCATTCCAGGGAGGGAAGCCATTCCAATCGCCAGCACCCTCAGGGCCATATCTGCCAAAGGATAAGATTCATGACCACATGACGGGGGCGGACCTCGTTACCATCCACAGGGTCAATTCGACCGCCGCGCGATCAGGTCCGCCACCGCGCGGATGAGCTGCCATTGGCCGATAAACCCCACGCCTTGCGGGTCGATGTGGGAAAAGCCGTCGATCAGGTGCAGGTCGGCCTCGCCGATTGCACGGGCGAGGCGCGCGCTTTCGGTGTGCGGGATCATGACGTCGGTCCGACCGTGGATCAGGATGGCACCGTTGGAAAGATGCGAGAGGTCGCGGTCGGCCAGGGACAGCATCTCGATGGCCGCCTGCGCGCTGGCCGGCAGATCATCCAGGAGCTCCGGGACGCGGTCTTGGTCATCGTTCAGGATTAACGCCAATAGGCTTCGCCCCTCATCGCCGAGATCATCGGCCACGTCGTCGATGGGGGCCTTGGGGTCGCCCATGCGCCGGCGCGCGATTTCTTCGAGAATCGCGCGGTCTTCGCGGTCATTCAGCATGTGCAGATTGCCGCGCAGGAAGATCCACTTCGCCTGCGGGTCCGGCGTGCGCGTTTGCCAGTGGGCGGATCCGGGCTCCCGGAAGGCCCCTGTGGTGGAGAAGGTGATCACGTTCTTCGTGTCGTAGTAGCCGCCGATCGCGACCAGGAAGTCGATGGCCTCCTCCCCCTCCGGCGTCAGCGTCGCCAGGACTGCAAGGCCCACGGCATAAGAGATCGCCGCGACCCCCACGTCTTGTTCATCGGCTGCGCGCTCCACTTCCAGACGGGCCAGAAGGGCCGCGGCATCACCGATGGCAGCGGCATCCTCGGGGCGCACACTGAGGTCTTTCGAGCCCTGCAGGTCGGGCACCAGCACCAGGAAGCGCGCTCGCGCCAGCGTAGTGGCGAGTTGTACCAGCCGGCGGTCGTCCTTGCCCTGTGGCGTGAAGCCCGGCACGAGGACGATGCGGGCCCCCACATCCTGCTGGGGATGATAGAGGTCGGCCGCGATGTCACCTTCGCCCGTCTCGAGCGTGAGCGTTTGGCGCATGGGCTCGGGGGTGCGGGCCTTCAGCGTGCTCGGTCCCGCGCCGGCCTCGATGTCCTGGAGCACGCGCGTTGCCTCCCAGCTCTGGGTGCTGATGCAGCTGGTCAGCATCAGGAGACTCAGCAACACAGCAGCGATGCGAAGCATGCGTTTCTCCTGTCAGATGAGCGGTACCAGTCCCGCCGGTACCATAAGTCTATATCCGGAGTGGCCGGGTCGGACCTCCAGGCGTAGGGTGCAATGAACAGGTTGCGCCCTGATCGGCAAAGGGTTTTGGCCTTGGAGTGGCCATTTTCGGCCATGAGTGGGGCTGTAAGGTGCGGGGTCTTCGGCGAGGTGTGAAGCGTCCGATTCGGTGCGTACGGAGCGGTCGACGGCGCGGATATCCAGCTGTGCCTGGATCTGGCGCAGGAATGAGTGGCTTCCCAAGAAGAAGAGGGCACGCATGATCTGTTTGCGGCCGATGCTTGGTTCAGCTTTACTCGCCCGGAGGGCCAAGAAGGGGATGTGATGGATATCAATCTGGGCGGGGCATTTCTGGAGGGGATGCTGCGATTCTGGTGGGCCTGGATCCTGGTCGTGCTGTTCGCCATCGGTCGGCTGCCGATGGTCAAGGGCTGGGTGGGTGAGCGTGTGGTTCGCCTGATTCTGGCGGTGGGCCTGGACGGCAAGGCGGGGCACGCGCTTCACGATGTCACGCTGGAGACGGGCGACGGGACGACGCAGGTCGACCATGTGCTGGTGTCCCGCTTCGGCATTTTCGTCATCGAGACGAAGAACATGCGCGGGTGGATCTTTGGCGGTGCGCGGCAGGCTCAATGGACGCAACGTTTCTACCGCCGGTCGTTTCGCTTCCAGAATCCGCTGCGCCAGAACTACCGGCATGAACGGGCGATTTCCGATGCGCTGCAGGTCGAGCCCGAGAAGATCCATTCGGTGGTGGTCTTCGTCGGCGGCAGTCGTTTCAAGACGCCGATGCCCGATAACGTGGTCCGGGGCCTGGGGCTGCTCGGCTACATCCGTTCGTTCCGCACGAAGGTGTGGAGCGATGACGAGGTGCAGGCCCTGGTGGACCAGCTGAAGGGTCGCCGGCTGGAGCCTTCTCGGCATACGCACCGGGCCCACGTGCAGCAGCTACGCGAACGGCATGAGGCCCCGGCCGGGCCGGCCTGTCCGAAATGCGGCGAGGCGATGATGAAGCGGAAGGCACGTCGCGGCTCCAGGGTTGGCCAGGAGTTCTGGGGGTGCACGCAGTATCCCGGCTGCCGCGGAACGAAGCCGGTCCAGTAGTCGGACTCAATCTGGCATCGTGGAGGCGTTCGATTCGTTCCGGAAATGAAAAGGAAGGGGCCATGGCGAATACCCGGTACGTGACCGCGAATCGATTGACCGAGGAGTCGAAGGCGATTCAGGCGAAGGGGCGGAATCTGGTCCTGATCCTGGGCCTTCCGGTCGCGGTTGCGGCCTTCTTCATTCATCCGCTCGTAGGGCTCGTAGCGCTTGCGGGCGTGGCGGCCCTGTATGGCAGCATCGGTGGCAGCGCGGTGATCGAGGCGGGGGCGCGCGGCGAGGATGCGGCCCTGGACTGGCTTTCGAAGCTCCCGGATTCATTCGCGATCTTCAATCAGGTGGATCTGCCCAGCGAACAGTCCCGCACCGGGATGGTGGAGACCGACTTGGTGGTGACCGGACCGGAGGCGGTGTTCGTGATCGAGGTGAAGCACAACAACGGGGCGATCAACTGTGACGAGAGCCGGCCGCAATGGACCGTGAGCAAGACGGGGCGTCGCGGAAACCGCTATGGCAAGGAGATGCGCAATCCCATCAGGCAGGTGAAGAAGCAGGTGTGGTTGCTGAGTGAATACCTGAAGAGCCGCAAGGCGAAGCGCTGGATCCAGCCGATCGTGCTGTTCACCCACCCGGATGTCTCGCTGGGGCGTTCGTCCGACCTGTCGGTACCCGTGCTCACCGGCCCCGAGGTGGTCGAGTACATCCGGAACTTCAAGCCGGAGCGGCCGCGCCCGGTGAAGGAGAACACGGTGCAGGCCATCGCGACCCTGAAGGGCTGAATCGTCGAGAGTGGCTGCGCATCGGGGGGGCGGACCAGGGTAAGGGTTGGAAACGGCGGTGAACATATCTGGACCAGGGCCCGAATTCGGGCTTGAAGCCGCCATTTCGACCGTCAAATGGCTATTTCAGGGAGGGAAGCCATCACTGGCTGGGCCAATCTGGCATGTGGTCCATCGCTGTCTCAAGCAGGAGTTCCTGCTGAAGTTTGCCCGTGACCGCAGGCTCGGGCGGTACTGGCTGTATGACGCGCGGCAGCGCTACGGTTTGTGTGTGCTGAACGCCATGCTCACCTCGCTGCGCGTGCACCTGCTGGTACGCCATTTGGGGAGGGCGAGATGGCGGGTGACGTCGTGGATCGCGGGGTGGGTGGCCAGTCCTAAACCGGCGCAGGTTATCGGGTGGATACACGGTCTTGACCACCAAACAGGGCGGATAAGCGTCTAGAAAGGGAGTTTGGCGCGATATAAGTTCATTAAGTCAGTAGGTTATCGTGGTCCGACCCCGTCGCCGCCGCCGTCTGTTATGGGTGCACGGCGGTGTTCTGTCCGAACTGGATCTGCCAGCCGTGGTGATCGTGGCGTTCGAACAGGAAGCTCATGCGCGTGTGCAGCTCGCCGTCGCCGCGGTCCGGCAGGCCCTCCGGCATGGATTCAATGCCCGAAACCCGAAACATGACCTCCGCGAAGGCGGTGTCGTCGCCGAGCAGGATGATGTCCTGTACGTCGACGCTTAGCGAGGTTCCGGCAAAGGGGCCCTGCAGCAAGTCCGTATGCCGTTGTGCATTGCTCGAACGGTCCTCGAGGCGCGTGCCGACCAGATTGATCACCCCGGTGTTCTCCGCATAGTCGCGCGCCCAGGCCTCGCCATCGCCGGCTTCCCATGCGGCCCCCTTGGCCTCCAGGATGCGCTGGATCTCGCCGTCGTCGGCCCAAGCAGGGGCCGCCATGAGTGCGGCCAGGGGCAAGGCGATCAGTAGGAACGGTTTCCTGGACATGCAAGCTCCGGATGGTGTTTGTGACAGGCGCCCCCTGTGTACAGGAGTGTCGGCCTGAGTGCCAGCGAGCCCGCGCTATGGGGTCTACCTTCGGATGTAGCAGGCCGGCATCGCCAAGGGAGCAGCTGCGGCGATTTCCCGCACAAATGGGCCCCCCGTCGGCTTGAGTGGCGCAATGGATGTGCGAGCAACAAAGGACACCAACGATCTTCGTTATGTTTGACACCGTACGGACTGCATCCTGACATCAGCCCATTTTGGCGGAAAGTGGAAGGGGCCTGGCATCAAAGCAAGGGCCGGAAGGCGCCTCGTACGCTGGGCATGGATCGCGTGACACTACGCGGGATATTCGGATGGAAGGAGTGACATGATGGCCAGAGACAATTTGCCGACCGTGGATTGGGAGCGTGGCGAGAACACGGATCGGGTGAAGGTGCAGGTAATGCGCGAGGAGCCCGTCATCCTGCAGATGCCATCGGGCATGGACTGGTCGGTGGATGGGGGTGAGTTCAAGTGCACAGCCGATCCCGACAGAGGGATGCAATGCGACTGCGAAGGCGGCCTGTTGCGGAAACTGGCGGAGCTCAACAATATGCCAGAGCTGAAGGAAATCGCGGACGCCTGCGAGTATTCGAGTTCCCGCGTCGATATCGACCCCGCCGGCGCGCGCATCATCGTCCACGACTGATTTGCCCGGGAGCCGCGAGGGCGGCAAGGGCTCAGGCCGTCCTTTCGCGCCGCGCCTCCACCCAAGCGGCAAGGGCTTCTCTAATGTCCCGGGCTCGTTGATGTCTCACAACATCACGACGTGTGGCGCTGTTATATTGTGCGGCGTTTCGCTGACCCATCGCGGGGTCAACGCGAAACATGTCGCCGACCAGCAGATCGACGGGTCGGGACTCACTCACGACCCACGATAGGGACTGGCTGAATGGCACAGGGCGCACCGACCCCGCTGAGGTCGCTTTCATCCGAAAAAGTGGTGGGTCTGAGCACGCTGTTCGTCGCCCTGGCGGCGTTTTCCTGGGGGCTGTCCGGCGGGATTGGGGGCATTCTCACGGGCCAGGGTTGGGATCCGGTGGTGGTGTCGTTCTACCGGGGCGCGATCGGGCTGCTGTTCGTGCTCGCCTGGCTTGCGATTCGCCCGCATGGCAGCGGATTGGCCAGTGGCCGCATGTGGTTCTGGTCGGCGATCGCCGGCCTGGGGGTCGCGGGCAACTTCACCTTCTACTTCCTGAGCATCGCCGAGGGCAGTGTCGCGGTGGCTGCGACACTGATGTACTGCGCGCCGGTATTCGTTTATCTCGTCTCTTTTGCACTCGGGCTCGAAAAACCCACCCTGTTCAAGTGGGTCGCGATCGCGATGGTCATGCTGGGTGTGGTGCTGCTGACGGGTATTTACGATATCGGTGCCGGTGACGTGACGCCGATCGCCGCCGGGGCCGGTCTGGCTTCCGGGCTGTCCTACGCGGTCTTCATCTTCGGCTTCAAGTTCGCGGCACCCCACGGCAGCCCGCAGGCGATTCTGGTGATTGCGTTCGCGGTCCTGGTCGTCATCCTGTTCGGGCTGGGCGATCCCGAGCAGACCGTGGCTGTGCTGAGCACGCCGAGCTGGCCGTTGTTCGTGATACTGGGCGTGCTGGGCGCCGGGTTGTCGTTCATTTTCTACATCATCGGCCTGAACCACACGGCACCCGCTGTCGCGTCCATCGTGGCGATGGTCGAGCCGGTGACTGCGTCGCTGTTCGGCGTGGTGTTCCTGAGCGAGACCCTGGGCGCACTCCAGGTCTTTGGCATGGGACTGATCCTGCTGACCGTGACCGCCCTGAGCGTCTATTCCAGCTCGCAGAAGCAATCGGTTCCGCCCCAGCCACGCGCGGACTAGCGCTTGGACGCGACTTCGTCGCTCTACGCGCTACCAAAGTCCGACCATGGTCCCGGGGCAACCCGGGCTGGTCATGGTGCGGGGCCCGCACCGCGCCTCTCTCCCGCCTCTCTCCCGCCTCTTCCAGACGGCCTGTTGGTCGGTAAACGTATGATTGTTCGAGGATGCATGATGAAACCCAGGCTCATTTTGATCATGCTTCCAGCCCTGTTGGCAGGCTGTGGTGGTTCCGCCGAAACCTACAAGGACCGAGAGGCCGCCTATGATCGGTCTTCTGAATGCCATCAGGCTCGCGAAGACTCGGAAGACTGTCGGTTGGCTTACGAGGCACTAATCGAGATCGAAAGAGGATCGACCGAGGACGGCGAAATCGATGCCTACAAGGAAAAGTATTGCAGTGGGCTGAGCCACGATGATCTTCTCTGTGAGGTTGGGAAGGTGATTAGCCTAAGAATCGATCAGGAGCAGAGCGCGCGGGTTCAGGCGAGGGTCGAACATTATTTAGGCAATCGATCCGAGCTTAGAGATCAATATAACGAGTGCGGAAGTATGTACTACGAGGAGGCCGGTCTGGAACGCGATGGTGCCTGGATCGGGGCGGCGGGTGTGCGCAAGCTGCATCGAGCCAAGAGTGCGTTCAGCGAGGAATTTAACGAGGAATGCCGGGTGGCGGCGGATGCGGCAAATCGCCTTAAGATTGAATTTGCGCATTATTTCGTAAAGGTTCTATGAGGTTGCGCGCCAAGGGCGAGGGGCGCTCCGATTGCGGCGTTTGCCGCGCGCGAGATGAGGCGTCGTACGGGCGACAGCAATGGGCTCGGTCAGACTTGCGGAGCGCTGCGCGGGGTGTTGGGCCCGGGGGCTCTACTCGAGCGCGCAGAGGCAGTCGGTTCCGTCTCAAGCAAGCGCTGAGTGGCGCCTGGGCCTGGAACCGGCCCGGTGCAGTCCGGGATGGTGGCGTGGAATCACGCCAAATATCGGTTGATCAGGCTATCGCGGGTGGTAGATGGTCACCAGGACTGACGCGTCTTCCAGCGCCTTGAGGGCATGGGGCTGACCCCCATTCAGGTAGATCAGGGCACCGGCGGTGAGTCGCTGGACCTTGTCTTCCCCGATACGGAAATCGACCGAGCCTTCCAGGCATTGGACCGTGATCTCTCCGGGTACGGCGTGATCACTGAACTCTTCGCCTTTGAGGAGCACGACGCGGAAGACTTGCAAATGCTGCGAACGCAGCAGCGTTGCACTTTTTGACCCGCGCAGTTCTTTCCCCAGGGGGCGAACGTCCACGATCTCTCCGGGTGTGGCGTGGTGCAATGCCATGTTGTGCTCCAGCAGCTTTCTGCAATGGCGGGGCGCGCAGGCCTCAGCGGAGTGGGCGCACATCGGCAATGTCGGACAGCGCGATTGGCACGACCATGTAGCCGCTGCCGAAGCGTCGGCGCACACGGATGTGCTCCTCCTCGATTCCGAGCAGTTCGCCATCGCGGGTGCGCCCGTCGGCGAGCTGGATGCGGATATTGCGGCCGATGTGGTCGCCCAGGGCATTCAGTGCGATGTTCGGGACAGGCGATAAATCGGGTGCCGTGGTCGAGGCGGCCGGGCCCGTGTTCAAGTTCGTATTCTCGGTCGTCGTCGGTCTGGCGGGGCCCGGGGTGACGGGGCGCAGATCGACGCGACCGTAGTGTTTTCCGGCTACGGTCAGGCTGGACTCGACCCGACGTAGCAGGTGGGTCGGGGTGTCGACGTTGGCCCAGAGCAGCGCCGGGTTGTCGATCGGGCCAATGCGCAGCGAAACGTCCTTGGGATCCTCGATGAAGCGTCCGTAGGCATCGACCATCGTGGGCCCGGGCTGCACGCCGAAGGGGCGCCAGGCCTCGACCCAGGCGCCTTTGTGGTGCTCGGTATAGTCCTCGAGAGCCATCTCCATCTCGTTCGCGCAGAATTCCATCAGTGCAGGGTAGTACCCCCGGTCCGCGTACCCCACGGTCAAGGATTGTAGCGAGGCGGTCATTAGCGCCGGAGCGAGATCGCGGGCCCGGTTCGAGGCGGCCTGGATGTCGAAGCGTCCGGTGGAGGAGCCCTGGCCCAGTGGGCCCATGCCGAACGTGCTGTGCACGGTCAGACTGTTGCGGTCCTCTTCGAGGTGGTAGTGGGCGCCGAAGTCCAGCGGGATGTCGCGATAGCCGAGTGCGGCCATCAGGGCGTCCGGCGGGGCGGCTTGATAGGCCCCGCAGCCGGCGGTGTCGAGCCACAGCGCAGGCGTGTCGCCCTGCGCGCCTGTGGCGATGCCGGCCGGCAGGGTCAGCCCGTGCACGGAAAACCCGAGCTGCCGCGGCAGGCGTCGGGCATCCAGCGTGTGCCGAAGCCGGGCGAGCCGCCACAGGTTTCCGGCTTCCAGGGTGATGCGGTCAGCGCGCATGCGGCCGATGGCCGTGTTGTTGGGTTCAAACAGCAGCCCGTTGACGTGCAGTTCGCCCCCGAGGCCGAACCCGACGTCGGAGTAGTGCAGCGTGCCGAGCGGCTGGAGCATCTCCACCATGTCGTCGAGCTTCTGCTCGACCTGCCGGACCTCGTAGTGGTAATACCCGACACCGGCGGCGGCGACCATGAGGCCGCCCACGATCAGTTTCCCTGGCATGTTTCTCTCCCTGTTTTGACTCATCCGGGCCGTGCGAGACCAGACCCGACAGCGGGATTGCCTTGTCCCGCGCCAACAAGATACCCACTCCGGGACATTTCCGCACTGCGGTCGAGGCTCGCTACGCGTCGGGGGTATATCTAGGGATTGAGCCCGCCGGCGGGGTGGACGGAAGTCGGGCCCCCACGGCCCTGCGCCCTCCGGGCTCGTTGATGTCCGGTCCGGGCGGCGGCAGCAAAGGGGTCATTCCTCGCGGGCGGGAATCGAGGCGAAGTAGGCCGACACGGCGGCCATCTCTTCTTCCTCCAGCTCCTGGGCGATGCCCTGCATCAAACCGGCCAGGGCGGTCTTGCGGGCCCCCTGGGCATAGGCCTGGAGCTGTGCCATGAGATAACGCGGGGGATGGCCGGCGAGCGGTGGCAGGCTGGGGTTGCGCTCGCGCCCCTGTTCGCCATGGCAGGAGGCGCAGGACTGGATGTTTCGCTCCGGCAGCCCTTCGAGCGCAATCTCGCGCCCTTTTTCTACCAGGTCTTCGGGCACCCGGTGCGGCCCTCCCGCCGGTTTCATCTCGGCGTAGTGGCGGCTGACCGCCTCGATCTCGTCATCGTCCAGATGCTGGGCGATCTGGGCCATGGTGGCATTCGGGCGCTGGCCTTCCCGGTAGGCCGTCATCTGCTCGACCAAGTAGGCCTCCGGGAGCCCCGCCAGGCGCGGGAATGGGGGCTGTCCCTGGCCCTGGCCCTGTTCGCCGTGGCACTGGATGCAGGCGGTCGCGCCGCGATCATTGCCTTCCTGCGCAATTTGGGCGCCCGGGTCGTCCTCGGCGACGGCGGCGCCGCCCAGCAGCCACAGGGCGGTTAACAGCGCGAGTGGCCGGACAGTGATTCGGTTGAAGGTGTGCGCTCGTGCCATCGGATCACCACGATTGCAGGACGTTATCTTCAGGAACATAGGGCGGTTTCAACGATGGTGCAATTGCGGTGCACATTTGGCGGGCTTGTGAGGTGTGCGCCGCCGGATATAGCCGCGGTCCGGCGTGCCGCATCCCCGGCGAACAGGAAAGGACAGGAAGAGAGCAGGAAGAGGACACCCAGCTTCCTGGGTTTCGCACTGCGCGGCTGCGCATCCGGGAATCATTCCGCCGGGAGGCAGTCCGGAAGGGAATCCTCCAGCCTGCGGGGCGTGATGCCGAGGTCGGCGAAGCTTCCCGCCGTTTCGTCGGCGACGTTGTCGTGCTGCATCAGGAAGATCTGGTCCCGGGTCAGGGGTGCGTTCGGTAGCAGCGAGCCGAGCCGGGCCAGTGCGTGCCAGAGCGCGAAGGGCACAGGCACCATCGGGCGCTGGCGTTCCAGGTGAACCAGTACCCGAGTCAGGATCTGGCGGTACGTCATGATGTCGGGACCACCGAGTTCGAACACCGGGTGTGCGGGCGGGGTGGCGGCGAACAGCCTGGCCACGGCGCGGGCGACATCGGCCACGTGCACCGGCTGCAGGCGGGTCTCTCCGCGGCCGAACAGGGGGATCACCGGCAGGCGCGCAAGGCCGGCCAGGTTGCGCAGGAAGGCATCATGCGGGCCGAAGAGCACGCTGGGACGCACGATCAAGGCGTCGGGGAACGCGCGGATCACGGCCGACTCGCCTTCGGCCCTGGCGCGTATGTAGGCGGAGCGCGACTGGCTGTCGGCCCCGATCCCGGAGATCTGCACGACTCGCGCCAGGCCCGCCTCGCGCGCCGATCGGGCGAGGCGGGCAGCGCCTTCCACGTGGATGGTGGTGAAGCGGAGGTCGCGGTGTTCCACATACAGGCTGACCGCGTTCACCACGCCGCAGGCGCCCTCCAGGGCCCGGGTGACGGCGGCATCGTCACGGATATCGGCGCTGCAGTGCTCCACCTGGGCATGTTGTTCCAGCGCGGCGGGTAACGCCGCCCGGCGCGAAGCAATCCGCACGGGGTGTCCGGCGTCGATCAGCTCGTGCACGATCGCGCTGCCGAGAAAGCCGGTGCCGCCAAATACCGTGATCAGGTCCGGGCGCATGGCGAGCCCCCTTTGTGCGCTCTAGGTTGGCGCCAGATGTGGGGTGTCAATGATCAGTCGTCCAGGTACTGGGTGAGACCGGGCAGAAGTACGAAATGTCCCGGGCCGGCGTGGATTCAAGGGCTGTGTGTGCCTTTTGGGAACGGTCAGGCGTCCAGTCAGCGCGTGCGTCGACATCCGGCCAGCTGCCCGGCCCAGGCATCAAGCAGCCGCTGACGCACACCGGCGTCGTCGCCGCGCCGCAGCTCCTCGCGGCTAGCGGCGAAGGTTTGGGTCATCCAGCCGTCCTCGGCGGCGCATTCGACCCGAATCTCCCAGCCATCGTCGTGCGGCTCGACATCGAACGTGTAGGTCGCCAAATGCAGTTCCTCCAGCAGGCCGCTGACCATCTCCCGCGCCCGGGAGAACTCCTCGACGGATAACGTCATCGTGTCGTCCCTCATGTTGCCGTGCAGCCACTGTTCGAAGCGGCGGATGGAGTGCTCGAACTCCGAGCGGTAGTGCGCTGCCGGGGGGTGATTGCCCGCACCGGCCAGCGCTTCGCGGTAGATGTTCAATGTGCGCTCGACCCATTCCCGCGTGGCGGCCTCGCCGTCACGCTTGATCAGGAAGCGGATGCGTTGCAGTTCGTCGGTCACGGTCTGCTCTGGAACGGGGCTTGTATCTGCCATGATGTAGGGTATTGCGGGCGCCTCTGCAACCGGTGGCCCTTCGAGGCGAGTCCGTTATGGGCCGCCGGAGCGGGCGGGGCCGATGCGGGTGGGGCCCGCCCCGAGTGCGCTCCGGGTTGGCGAGGCCTGGGCGGACACCAGTGGAATTGTGAAACGCCGCGGCGCGAGAGGCGGCAGACCGGGAAGCGGATGCAGGAGCGTCTTTCACACGTGGTGGGTTTCGATGATGCGCCGTTCGCGCGGCCACATCGGGGTGATGTGCTGGTGGTCGGTGCGGTATTCGCCGGCATGCGGCTGGACGGTGTGATCTCGACGCGGGTGCGCCGTGACGGAGCCAACGCCACCGCGTGTCTGGCCGAATGCGTGCTGGACAGTCCGTTTGCACCGCAACTGCACGCGATCCTGTTGCAGGGGATCACCCTGGCCGGATTCAACGTGGTGGACCTGCCGGCGCTGCACGCGCGCACCGGGTTACCGATCCTCGCGGTGGCGCGCCACGCACCGGATCTGCCCGCGATTCGTCGCGCGCTGCTCGGGCCTGTTCCAGGGGGCGTGCGCAAGTGGCGACTGATCGAGGCCGCCGGCGTCATGGAACCGCTGGCGGGGTTGTACGTGCAGCGCTGCGGGCTGAGTCCCGAGGCGGCGCAGAGGCTCCTGGAAGACCAGCGCGTCCATAGCCGGTTGCCGGAACCACTGCGGGTGGCGCACATGATCGCAGGCGGTGTGACGACCGGGGCGAGTCGTCACCGTCCGTGACCGGGGGCGCGAGCCGTCCGGGAACGGGCGGACATTGGGCCGCCCGCTTTCCGCACGCGACTCCACTGCATGAGTGCAGGCGAGATTGGGGCACCCTCCGGATAGGGCGTCAGGCCTGTGGCTACACTCGTTGCAGGCAAGCCTGAAGGAGGTCTCGATGGCCTGTGCGTATGTCGGGACGTCCGGCTGGAACTACCGGGCGTGGAAGGAAGACTTCTACCGCGGGGTTCCACAGCGCGAGTGGCTCGCCCACTGTGCGCGGTATTTCAGCGGGCTGGAGATCAATGCCACCTTTTACCGCCTGCCCGCGAGTACGACCGTGCGGCGGTGGGCGGAGCAGACGCCGCCGGATTTCGGCTTCGCGATCAAGGGCAGCCGCTTCGTCACGCATATCCACCGACTGAAGGACGCCGGGGACCCGGTTCGGCTGCTGCGCGACCGCATGCAACCGATGGGGAGCCGGCTGCGGGCGGTCGTGTGGCAATTGCCGCCGAACTTCGCGGTGAACCAGGAGCGTCTGGAGGCGTTCACCAACGCGCTGGGCTTCTGGCCGGAGGTGCGGCATGCGATCGAGTTTCGCCATCCCAGCTGGTTTACCGTGGCGGTGGCGGGGCAGCTGGACGCGGCCGGAGTGGGGATCTGCCAGTCCGATGCCCCGGACTGGCCGTGCTGGGAGGCCATAGCGGGCCCGCTGGTCTACTGTCGTCTGCACGGGCATACCCGCACCTATGCCTCGGCCTACAGCGACCGCCTGCTGGACCAGTGGGCCGACCGCGTGCGGCAGTGGCTGGCACAGGGGCGCGAGGTGCATGTCTACTTCGATAACGATGCCGAGGGCGCCGCGCCCCGGGACGTCCAGCGCCTGATCGAACGGCTGCGGGATGCAGGCTGATGGCTCAGGCATCCGCCTCCGCGCGATGGCGGCGGTACAGCCGCAGGGCCGTTAGCCCGACCAGTAGCGAGGCCAGTCCACCGATCACGAACACATGTGCGGGCGTGGCACCGGCGGGCCCGGTAAGCAGCCAGAACAGGACCGGTGCCACCAGCATGGCGGAGAAAGCCAGGAAGTTGCTGGCGGCGATGAAGCGGCCGCGCCGGTCAGCGGGGCTGTGACCCTGCAGGTAGGCGGTGATCGGTACGATGAAGAAACCGGAGGCAATGCCCAGCAGGGCCATCAGCACCAGCGTTGCGGGGTAACTGTCGGTGGCGAAGTACAGCAATGCGCTGATCAGGGCCGCCGCGATCATGCCGGCCGGGGCATGGTGCATGGCGATGCCGCCACGCGACAGGTAGCCGGCAAGGATGCTGCCGGTTCCGATGCCGAGCGCCAGCGTAGTCAGGATGATGCCGGTCGCGAGCTCGCCCAGCTCCAGATGGACCTCGGCGAACAGTGGGACGTTGAGTTGGTACAGCGTGCCCAGAGCCCAGAACCATGCGATGCCGAGGATCACCATGAACAGGACGCGGTGTAGCCGGATCTCGGTGACCGACTGCATGACGGTCGCGAACGGGTTCAGGCGGAACGGCGCGGGGTTGTCGGTGGCCAGGGTCGGGGCGATGAACAAGCTGGTCACCAGACCGGTGACGGACAGCGCCACGATCAGGGCCGCCGGGACCCACAGCGCCTCGCCGGCGAACTCCATCACGAAGCCGGCCAGCGCGGTGCCGAGGATGATCGCCAGGAACGTCCATAGCTGGATGTGTCCGTTGGCGCGCGATAGCTGCGGGTAGCGCACCAGCTCCGGCAGGATGCCGAACTTCGCCGGGCTGAAGAACGTGCTTTGCAGGCCCATCAGGAAGGTGGTCACCAGCAGGCCGGGGAAGTTGTCGGTGATCAGCATCAGCGCGGCGGTCAGCAGCACCGCGGCCTCGGCCATGCGGGTGCAGACGATCACGATCTTCTTGCTGTAGCGGTCGGCGATGTAGCCCGCCCATGGCGAGAACAGCACGAACGGAAGCAGGAACACGAAACCGACCAGGCTGTAGTAGAAGGTGCCTTCGCCCTCGGCGACGAACTCGCGGATGGCGATGAAGATGACCACCAGCCGGAAGAAGTTGTCGTTGAGGGCGTTGATGAAGACCGTCGCCATGTGGGCGACGAAGCTCTTCCTGCGGATGTCCGAGGTCTCGGTCATGGGATCTGCGGCGCGGCGGGGTTTTTGAAAGAACTATAGGTCAGGTTTGAGCGCAAAACGGGGCGGAACACGCGCAATGTCGAAAATAGAGATGAAACGAGGTTAAATCGGGTGTCATTGGCGCTCGAAGCTGCAATTTCTGCCGTCGAATGGGTATTCCAGGGAGGGGCCCATGCGACGAGCCCATCGCCACTACGTACCGGGTCATTGCTGGCATGTCACCCGCCGCTGTCAGAAGCGGGAATGCCTGCTGAAGTTTGCCCGGAAACCACGGCCGGCAAACAAGAAGACACCCATGACCTTGTTTGCGGACTGCATCGTCGGTTTTTGCAGTGAGTCCCGGATGCACGCGACCCGAGGAGAAGAAGGGGGCACCCATCATCCTCCATGAGCAAGAATTCACGTGGGCCGAGCTCATATGGCACTCCCGCGCCTACCAGGCGAGCGCCAGCAAGCCGGCCCCGAGGCAGACGACGATGACCGGGATGATGGTCTCGCGGATCACCTGACCCTCGCGGGCCTGCAGGCCGGCGGCCCCGGCCGCCATGGCGATGTTGTGCAGCGAGATCATGTTGCCCACCCCGGCGCCGATCAGTTGCAGGGCGAGGACGGTTGGGAGCGCCATGCCCAGGGCATCGGCAGTGTCTGCCTGGAGTTGTGCAAACAGCAGGTTGGAGACGGTCGCGCTTCCGGTCATGAACGAGCCCAGGGCGCCGAGGAAGGCACTGAACATCACGAAGGTCCCGCCCAGTGATTCCGCCAGGCCCTGCCCCAGCACCTGTGGCATCGACGGCAGGCCGGCGGCGTTGGAGCCGGAGCTCAGCAGGAGCTGGGTGAGGGCGATGATGAACGCCAGCACGATGGCCGCCACGCGCAGCTTGCCCCAGGTGGCGGCCACCGCCTGACCCAGCGTGGCGCGGCTTACGCGGAACAGGATCAGCGCGGTGAGCAGGGCCAGGCCAAAGTAGAAATAGGGTGTGTACAGCGGGGCGAGGCTTTGCCCCAGCTCAATGCCGTGGAACTCGCCCGGTGACCAGCGCACGGACTGCAGGGCCTCGCGCAGCGGCATGATGGTGCGCGAGGCGATCAGTGCCACGGCCATGACCGCGAACGGCACAAAGGCCAGGAGCACGCGCCCGACTGGGGCCCGCTCGACCTCTGGGCGCCGTTCGTGCCGGGGTAGCAGGAAGCCGCGATGGGCCGCCAGGGCAATCACCGCCATTGCCACCACGCCGCCGATGATCGCGGGCAGTTCCGGCCCCACCAGCCAGGCAACCAGCAGATAGGGGATGCCGAACGCCAGCGCCGACAGCACGGCGAAGGGCACGAACTCGCGGAAGCGCCCGCGTTCCTCGCCGAGGGTCGCCACCCAGACCATGAATAGCGTAATGAACGGTGCGAGGACGGTGTGGATGACCGCCGTCTGCAACACGGCCGAGCGGGTGGTCTCCGCATCCAGGCCGAGGCCGGCGAAGCCGATGATCACGGGCGTTCCGGCCGCACCGAAGGGGACGGCGGTGCTGTTGCCGATCAGGGCGATGGCGACCGCCTTCAGGGGCCGCATGCCGAAATACACCAGCAGCGGTGCCGCCAGTACCGCGGGGGTGCCGAAGCCGGCGATGCCCTCTACGAAACCGACCAGCCCCCACCCCAGCAGCATGGCCAGCACCCGGTGGTCGCGCGAGACGCTGGCGATGACTGACTGGATTGCACTCATGTGCCCGGTCCCGATCATCACGTTCAGCACCAGCAGTGCCATCAGGATGATCAGCAGGACCTCCACGAAAACGATGGCAGCATCCAGCAGACTCGCTACCAGCACCGTGCCCGATATCTGCCAGACCAGAACGGCCAGCACCAGGGTGGCGAAATAGGCGATGGGCGCCGCTTCAAAGGCCGGCCGCCGCAACGGCACCAGCCACACGAACAGCAACACGAACGGCACCAACGTGAGCCAGAACAGCACGATCCCTCTCCCGTTATGCGCAAGGCGTCATCCTAACCCGGGGCTCGGTTCGGGAATAACCGAATCAGGCTGCCACAAGGCCCCTTGGCGTTATGCCCCGCGAAGAGCTCGCAGGGTCGCGCAGCGTCCTGGAGGTCAGGGCCGGACGCTCGGCCCCATGGGCCGTGGATACTTGTCTATAGTGACGCTGAATTGCTCACGTCCGGGTCTACATGATGCAGAACTCCGAAACCCAGTCATCCGGGGGCGCCGCGGATGCCCTTGATACGGACTTCTTGAAGAAACTTCCGAAGGTGGTCGATGACCTCCGGGACCGCTGGTACATCGTGCGCCAGCGCGGGTTCCGGCCACAGGACGTGATGGATGTCCGGGGCATAACGCGGGCTTTGGTGAGCGGTCTGACCGGCTCGGCCATGGTTGACTCTTTCACCACCGCTCGCCGGATTGATGAGCGGCTGGCGCAGTATGCGGCCACCACGGTGCGTCCCAACCCGGCCGATCTCGAGACCATTGGAGCCCTGGTTCTGCGGCTGCGCGAAAGTGTGCGCGGCGAAGTGCCGTTCGCCGCGGACGACGCCGAGACGGCCGCGTCGGGCCCGATGATCCAGCGGCCTCTGGTATGCCTGTTCGGGGCGGATGCTTCGCCGGAGAGCGAGACCGCCTTGCTGCTGGGAATACACGGCTATTCGGTTGTTGCGTGCGCCGATGAGGCAGCCCTGCCGCATCCGGGCGACGCGACCCCACCCGACGTGATGATCGCCGAACTGGCGGCGATGGATGACGCCGAACTGTCGCGGCTTGTCCATCTGCGTGACGCTTCGCTGCCGGGCGTGCCGCTGGTCATCCTGGCGCCAGTCAGCGGAGGAGCCGCAGGACAGGCCGAGCTGCATGTGCTCCGCGCCGGTGCCGATGCCCTGTTGAAGCGGCCCGTGACGGACCTGGACTTGGTGGGGGCCATACGCGGGCTGGTGCAGGACGACTTTCTGATCCCGTACCGGGTGCTGATGCTCGGCGCGGACACCGGGTCTGTCGAGGAGCCGGCGTCCATGTTGCGGCAGGCCGGCCTGGAGGTGGGCATCAGCGTGGACCCGCTGGAGGTGGTTGATCGAGTGGCGGATCGTCGGCCAGAGGCGGTAGTGATCGCCGGGTCTTTGCCGGGGGTCACCGCGGAGGAGATCAGCCGTCTGTTGTTGCCCCACGACATGTCTCTGGATATCCCCCTGTTGGCTTTGGATGTGCCGGGGGCACCGGATGGCTCGCCCGGCAATGGGATGCTCGACTACCTGCCGCCCGCCAGTACCGATGCGGACATCGTCTGCCGGGTTCGTGCGCGGGCTGCATGGCACCGCCGTACTCGGTCGCGGGCGCACGGCCAGGCCGAGCGTGTCCGATCGCCGACACTGGTGCATCCCCTGGAGTTCGAGCGTCTCGTGTTATGCCATCTCGACGGCCTTGATCCTGCGCAGGGGGCCGCGGTGGTCCTGCAGTGGGCGTTCGATGACCCGGGGGCGCTACTCGCCCGCCTCGGTCCGATCGACTACCAGCAGACTCGCAACCAGTTCGTGCGCCGGATTCGCGGGGCCATGGCCCCGGGTGATCTGGTGGTGAGCCATGGTGAGGCGGGCTTGATTGCGATTGCCCAACGCAAGGACGTGAAGGAGATCGTCGAACTCGCGCAACGCGTGCATGAGCAGACTGCCGGTGCCGCTGTGTCCGGTCTCCCCGGTGGAACCGTTGCGGCCAGCATCGGTGTCGGACAGGTGATGTGGGAACGTCCGCTCAAGGCTTTGGACCGTGCCATCGCGCTTTGTAGCGAGGCCCGCGACAGCGGCGGCAACCGGGTGCAACTGGATCCGGAGTTGCTGACGCCGGATCTGGAGGTCGAAGAGCGCAATCACTGGCGGCGCACCATTGCCCATGCCATCAAGGAAAAGCGACTGTTCCCGGTGTTTCAGCCGATCGCGAATATCAGTGGGTCCGATCAGATCGAACGCCATGAGGTGCTGCTGAGAATCCGCGAGCCGAATGGCAAGATCCTGTTGCCGGGACAGTTCGTCGAGATGGCGGAACGGCTCGAGCTCGACCGGCATCTCGATCGCTGGGTCATCAGTAATGCCCTTGGCATCCTCAATGCCCGAACCGTGAGCCATCCGCAGTCGCGGCTGTTTGTGAAGATGTCCCGCGGCTCGCTCGGCGATTCGAGCTTTTTGCCCTGGCTGGGCAAGCAACTTGCCGTGCACCCGGTATGGCCGGGAAGCCTGGTTCTGCAACTCCGCGAGGGCGATGTGCTGGGCCGGATGGATCAGCTCTCGGCCTTTGGCGATGCGCTTCGGGATTTGGAGATCCGCATCGCCCTGGAACACTTTGGCGCCAGTACCGATGCCGATACGCGCCGGATGCTTGCCGAAATGCGGCCCGACTACGTCAAGATCGCGCGGGAACTCACCGTGGGGCTGCATCACTCCGCCACGCCTTCGTTACGGCTCAACGGCCTCCTGGGTCAGGCCAAGGAGGTCGGTGCCTACACCATGGCCAGCTATGTGGAGGATGCCGATGGTCTGGCCTTGTTGTGGCAGGCCCAGATCGACCTGGTTCAGGGGAACTTCATCCGGCAGCCAGAGGAAGAGCTGCGCTACGAACTCGAGTTTCCAGGCCTGGACGACGCGGGCTGATCGGCTCGGTCAGACAGGACAGTACGCCTGCGAAGAATGCGGTCAGGCCGGCAAGGCGCAGGGGGCGGTCACGAGCAACGGATGGTCCAGGACGGTAGGATCGGCAGGCGGGGTCGCCAGGCCCCGCAGCGACGGACCGTTCCAATCACATGACGCAGGGAGGCGTTCATGATTCTTCTGGTTGTATACAGTTTCGCGGTACTGGCCGCATTGGTGATGCTGTTATCGCGACGGCGCGCCGCGCTTGGCGTGCGGGTGTTGTATGCCTTCGCGACCTTGGCGCTGCCCTTTGCCACGGTATTGCTCGCGCATGCGCTGAACGGTGGCGAGGCATCCGGGGCGGGGGCTTTCGGGCTGGTGCTGTTCGCGTTCCTTGGGAGCCCGTTGTTGATGTGGTGGGTGTTTGCCTATCGCCACCCTGCAGGGGTCCCCGAGGACCCTGCTGAGAGGGGCATCGCGCCGGGCTCACCGCCGCCGGAGGCGGCCAGATCGGCCGCGCCGGATGCCGTCCAGGAGTCCGCGGTGGCCGCGGCACAGCGGTCGACTGCGCGGATGCACCCCTTTCACCGTGCGGCGCTGGTGCAGACGCCGGGGTCGCTCCTGCTGGGATTGGGACTGGCTGAAAAGCTCGGGGGTAATGACGGTCCGATCTTTCCGTTTCTGGCGAATGGCTGGCTGGTCGACGGCATGCTGGTGCTGGGGACGGTTCTGTTTGCCGTATCGCTCCGTATGATCGTCGCAGAACTGCGCCGGCCGTCCGAACCGCAACGGGATACCGAAGCGCTGGGAATCCGTAACCCGCGTCGCTGAGCCACCCGCAGACGCAGTTCGCCGCGACCGCTTCTCGTACGCCCGGTGACTGTTCCGGTGGACTGGATCTTGTGAGCTCTCTAACGGAACGGCGCTTCCGGGTATGACGGATCGGTAGCAAGCCTCTCTGGCGCGGGCTATGTTCTGGGTGGAGCCGCTGTGGTGGACGAATTCCTCGACTCGCGGGATCGGCCCTAAAATGGTCGGTCGGCGTGGACGGAGGACTTGTGTGGGGTCGTGGGTATGGATGAGTAGCGCGGTACGGAGGGTTTCGTCATGCAGAGATACGTCGTCGGCAGGGTGGAATCCGATTCGCGGGCAGGGCCTGGCTTGCGGTACCCATGACGTCGGTGGTTGTCACCGCGGCTGGCTGGGGGACGAAGGTATGACGACCGCATGGGGTGACCCCGCTTGAAGGTGCTCGTCATCCTCGGCCACCCGCGCGCCGATAGCCTGTGCGGGGCGCTGGCCGAAGCCTACAGCGAAGGGGCGCGCGCGGCCGGGACCGAGGTGCAGTCCCTGAATCTGGCGAGCCTGGAGTTTGATCCGCACGTCCACACCCCTTCGCCCAATCAGCAGCCACTCGAAAAGGACCTGGAGATCGCGCGCGGCCTCGTCGAGTGGGCCGATCATCTGGTGTTTGTCTATCCCACCTGGTGGGGCACCATGCCGGCGCTGCTCAAGGGCTTTCTGGACCGGATCATGATGCCGGAATTCGCCTTTCGCTCCTGCGAGGGCGGTACCGGGTACGAAGGGTTGCTGCAGGGCCGCTCGGCGCAATTGATCACGACCATGGATACGCCGCCGCTGATCCACCGGCTGGTGTATCGCCAGCCAGGTGCCAATGCGATGGCGCGCGCCACGCTGGGGTTTTGCGGCGTCCGGCCGGTGCGCTCGTTGATGTTCGGTTCGGTGCGCCATAGCGACGAGGCCCAGCGCGAGGCCTGGTTGCAGCGCGCAGGCCAGGAAGGGCTGCGTCTGGCCAGGGGGCGCGAAAGTGCGGGCGAGTGGCTCGCGCACAAGGCCGGTGCCTGGCTCCAGGCGTTGCGCTTGCAGTTCTATCCGATGACCTTTGTGGCCTACGCGGTGGGGGCGCTGGCCGCCGCCCCGGCGGGTGGGGTGTTCGGCAACCCGGTGTTCTGGCTCGGGTACCTGTGCCTGTTTCTACTGGAAGTGGCCACGGTGCTGGTGAACGAACGCGTGGATTTTGGCTCGGACCGGCAAAACCGGTTCTATGGCCCCTTCACCGGTGGGTCGCGCGTGCTGGTGGAGGGGCTGTTGTCCGCGCGCGAGCTGGGCGGTGGGATTGCCCTCGCGCTGGTGGGCTTCGCCCTCGCGTTCGTGGCGTTGCTGGCGACCGCACCCGGGGATTCGGGGCCGATCCTGGTGGTGATGGCCGTCCTGGCGGTCCTGGCGATCGGCTACACGGCGGCGCCACTGAAGCTTAGCTATCGGGGGCTGGGGGAGCTGGACGTTGCGCTGACGCACAGCCTGGGTGTGCTGCTGTGTGGCTATGTGTTCCTGGCGGGCGACTGGGCCGCACCCTTGCCCTGGCTGCTGAGCCTGCCGCTGTTCCTGGCGATTCTGCCCTCGATCACGCTATCCGGCATTCCCGACCGCGAGGCGGACGCCGCGGTGGGCAAGGGCACCCTGGCCGTGCGCCTGGGGAACGACGGTGCGCTTTGGGTGGCGTTGTCGTTCACCATCCTGGCGGCCGCCAGCGGCGCGTTGTTCGATGCGCTGGGATGGGCGCAGGGGGCCTATGCCGGGATCGGGTATGTGGTGGTTCCGTATGCCGCCTGGCTGGTCTGGCTCCTGTGGCGTGCGCTGCACCGCGAAGGCCCTAGGGGCCGCATTGACGGATTGATGGCGGCATCCCTGGGCTATGTGCTCTGGTTCGGACTGTTCCCCCTGGTGAACCTGGTCAAGGGCTGATGGTGGGTGGCTCCGGGGCGATGATGGGGGGGCATCGTGGGCCAGTGCGTGGCACGCGTTATTCGGACGGCGGTTCACTGGTGAAGCGCTGCTGGCTGCTGACATCGGGGGTGCCGCGCAGCCTTCTCTGGGCCTTCCCGCGCCAGTTGGGGACCAGGGCTTGGCAATTGGCGGCAGGTCGATCTTGGCCGCACCGGTACGTGCAGAAAGCCTTTTCCGGAGTACCGAAGCCGATGGGCTGTTGCCTTTCCGCGGGTCGCCTTCTTTCGGCCCGATCAGGCACCCGTTATAGTCACAATGATCGGGGGGCATTTCCACCGCTATTGCGGGAAGGCCCCGTTGATGCCAGACGACGCATCGACACGCAAGGGGAGGGGGGATGCGGGCACAACTCCGGTTACGGAACACCTGGCCGGCCTATGCGCGGTTCATCGGCATTTCGGTCGCGATCGTCACTCTGCTGGCGGTGGTCCAGATCCTGTTTGTCTATGGGGCCGATCGTTTCGAGTCGCGCTTGCTGGCGATCCCTTCCGTTGTCGGGATCCTTTTCGGGTTCATGCTGGCGCGCATGCACCTGCTTCGGTCGCAGACCGACCTCCTGAATACCTTTGTCGAAGCGACCCAGGCCAGCAGTGACCACGAGGAGGCCATTCGGCATTTGCTGCGGGTGGTTGCCGAGCAGCTGCGGATGGACGGGGTTGTCCTCTATGAATTGGACCCGGTCGGGGTGAGCGTAAGGCGACTCCGGCACTACCCGCCGCACCGCGCCTCGCCGTTGTCCGAACGTGCGCTACAGGAGCTTTCGGCATTGTCCCTTGAGGAAGGCCGGTCCGGTACCTGCGAGGAACTGCGCTCCCGGGGCCTGGATTCGCTTCCGGCTTGCCTGGAGACGATGGAGCTTTCGCTTCCCGACAACCAGCGTGGCTTGTTGGTGCTCTATCGTGACGATGCGAGGCGCAAGCCACCGGACGCGCTGGAACGGCGGTTCCTGCAACTCAGCGCCGACTGGCTGAGCATGACCCTGACCCACATGCACCAGCGGGAGATCATCGCCACGGAACGGGAACAAAACCGGCGCGAGAAGGAGCGGGCCCAAACCACGCTGGAGTCGATTGGCGACGCGGTGATTACCACCGACGACCATGGGCGGATCGACTACGCCAACCCGGTGGCCAGCTTGTTGCTGGGCGAGCCCGCGGCACAACTGGCGAAACGGCCCCTCGACGAGGTGGTATGTCTGGAAGACGAGAGCGGCGGGGACTCGATGTCCGCGCGGCTCGAATCCAGTGGTCAGGTGCTCGCGGAAGCAGGCCACCCTGCCCATATGCGCCTGCACACCGCGAACGACCAGACCCGCCCGGTCCAGCTTTCCTTTACCCCGATCCTGAATCGCGCCGCCGACAGCCAGGCAAGCGTCCTCGTGATGCGTGACATCAGCGAGCTGCGCGAGGTGATGCGCCGGCTCGACTATCAGGCCACACACGATGCCCTGACAGGGTTGCTGAACCGGCCGGCGTTCGAGGCGTGCCTCGAGGAACAGCTACGTTCCGCGCGCACGCACGACACCCGGCACACCCTGTGCTATCTCGACCTCGACCAGTTCAAGATTATCAATGACACCCGTGGGCATACCGCGGGCGACGAGCTCCTGCGGCAGATTTCGGCCCTGTTGCTTCATTTGTTGCACGAACGCGATATCGTCGCGCGCCTCGGAGGGGATGAATTCGGGATCCTGATGGTTGACCGGGACATCGAGGACGGACGAACCCTGGCCGAGGAGATCGGCCGTGAACTGGCCAGCTTCCGTTTCTACTGGGACGAGGCGACCTTCTCCGTGTCCGCCAGTCTGGGGCTGGTCGAAGTCAGCGGGGCGAGCGAGTCGACCCAGTTGATCCTGCAGCAGGCGGATGCGGCCTGCTACGTGGTCAAGGACACGGGACGCAACCAGGTGCGCGTGTTCCGGGCGGAGGACGAGGACTTGCGTGACCGGGCGGGCGAACTGCACTGGGTCAGCAGCATTCCGGACGCAATCGAGCAGGAGCGTTTCGAACTCTGGGCACAACCCGTTCGCACGCTGGCGGATGACACGGATGCCTATTTCGAAGTCCTGCTTCGCCTGCGTGACCGCGATGGCCAGTTGGTCCGGCCGGATACCTTCATCCCGGCGGCCGAACGTTATGACCTGATGGGGCAGGTCGACCGCTGGGTGGTGTCCCGGACGCTGGCGTACATGCAGCAACTCCAGGCTGCCGGGTGTGGTGCCCTTCCGGTGATGGGGATCAACCTCTCCGGCTCGTCACTGAATAACGATGCCTTCCTGGTGTTTCTGCAGGAGTCTGTGGCGAGGTCCGGCCTCCCCGGTGACCGCTTGTGCTTCGAGATCACCGAGACCGCTGCGGTCCGGCACCTGCAGCGAACCGCCCGGCTGATGACCGAGATGCGGCGAACGGGTTGCCACTTCGCGCTGGACGATTTCGGCAGCGGCCTGTCCTCGTTTTCCTACCTCAAGCATCTGCCGGTGGATTATCTGAAGATCGACGGTGACTTTGTTCGGGACATCAACACCGATCCGGTCGATCTCGCAATGGTGCGTGCCATACACGAAGTGGGACAGATCCTGGGGCTGATCACGATTGCGGAACACGTGGAAAATGATGCCATCCGGGCGCGCCTCGCGGAGGTTGGCGTTACTCACGGGCAGGGCTACGGCCTGGCGCGTCCGGAATCATTGGCCGGTCCGGTACGCGTCCATCGGGCGGGCGAATGGGCTACGCCCTGATGCGGAAGATGTATCCCGGATGGCCAACCGGGTTTACCCGTGATTCCTCGCGACCCCGGGAAGGATGAGTTCGCGACGATGGTCTCGGCCGTTCTCTACCGGCATAAAGTGGTCGCCCGGCAAGGGAGCGCAGGCGTGCGAGGGCGGATGCGAGTGAGGGCAACTGGCTGATCAGGCGGGAGGGGGTTCCGACGCCGATGATGGAATTCCAGTGCGGACGGACATGAGGGCAATCCCTGTCTCGCCTGCTCGGGCCATCGGAAAACGGGACGTGAAAGCCTGGTGACCGGGAAAATCGCCGGGTCTCTTCCGAGGCCCGGCGAGTTGATGGGCGTTGCCCTGCGTCAATCGATCTTGATGTAGGCAAAGCCCTTGTCATTTTGTAGTTCGGCGAGCCGAACTACACCGGATGGCACGAGATCCACGTTGCCGTGGACGTCACTTGCATCCAGACGGACACGGGTCCGGGTGATGTCACACAGTTCGTACTTGACCCCATGCGTCTGGTGCAGGCCGGATAGTCGTGTGCGCAGTTCGTCGCGCTCCTCCTGAAATTCGGCATCCACCTCGAATGGGGTTTCCTCAAGGTTGTCGTCGGTGGCAAAGCGGATGCCATCCGACATGAACACGACCCGCACGTCCACATCCATGAACTCGTTCTGGTAGTGCGTCATCATGTTGTTGATGCTGGTAAGCATCGAAGAAAGCCGCTGGGGATCGCCATAGTCCACGTGGTAGACGACCTTGGCCTCGGGCTCGAAAGCCCCCGCGGATGCGCTCCATCCGAGTCCGACAAACGCGGCACAGGCAAGTGCGGCCAGAAGCCGGGGTCGCGGCCTGGCGGGAGCCCGGCGGTTCCTTGCCGGGGATTCCGAATATTTCATTTGAGTCTCCTTTGATGAGTTTTCAACGTTCGTTATTGGTTTTTTTTGGTGATTCGCCCGTTACACCCCTGTTCCGGGCATGGGTACTCTAAACCGAGCCTATCGGTGGCGCCAGCTCAGGCGCGGGGGGCTGTCCCGGGGGGGGGGAGCAGAACGGCAGAAAGCAACCTCGGCAACACGGATTGACGGAACTCTTCAGATCCGCGGTCGGGGGGTTGTTGGCCGGCCTGTTGCCGGCAAGCATCCTGAAGGCGCTTCGCTTGCACGTGTCGAATGTCATTTCGAGGTTTCGGTGCCGGGGCGGACCGAGTCCCACGTGAAGCTGGGGGTGGAGCTGGAGCGGGTGCTCTGCGCGGATGGAATGGCTGGTGATGATGGGCAAGCGTGCAGGCGCGGGATTGCGGAAGGTGAAGTGGTGCTTGCAGCTGTTACGGAGGGTGCCGAATTGCGTGTGCCGGGCGCCCGGCTTCATTCGCGCTGGGCGGAGCACGGGGCCATGGCACCCGAGGGTTTTGCCGCTACAAGCGGTTGGGGCTTCTTCCGACCGTAGGCGTCACATCGCTCGAGCGGATGGTCGCGGCGCTTGAGGGGTCGGAACGAGACCTTCGTCGTCGCCGAAGCGCGATTTTCTGCAACGGCGCGCGCGGGCGGGACGCACGTTCTCTCGTTTCCTAGGGGGCGGATTAGCGATTGGCGGGCCCACCGGCGAGGCGCTGCTGGCTGCTGGCATCGGGGGCGCGGCGCAGCTTTCTCCGGGCCTTCTCGCGCCAGTTGGGGGCCAGGGCTTCGCAATGGGCGAGTTGCTGCAGGTGCTGGTGGTTCGGCTGTCGATAGATCGCGGCCATTGCGGCGGCGATGCTGAGGCCTTCCGGCTGGCGTTCGAGCCGTTCGATGGTGTCGCCCGGAGTAAGGGTGCCGGGCTCCAGAACGCGGTAGAACCAGCCGCAACGCCCGGTTTCCTGGACCCGGCGTGCCAGGCCGGGGATGTCGAAGCGGACGTCCAGCTTCCAGCAGGGTGTTCGGGGCTGGCTGACCTGCACCCGGACGGAGCCGATGCGATAGACATCGCCGATGTGCACGCTGTGCTCGTCCATGTCGCGGCTTGCGAGGTTTTCGCCAAAGCCGGGGGGCTCGAAGCGCGTGGCCCGCGCCGGGTGCTCCGTCTGCCACCAGGCGTAATGGTCGAGGCAGTAGTGGAGCAGCGCCCGTTCGGGACCGCCGTGATTGTCAGGGTCGGCCTGTTCGTCACCGGTCAGGCCGAGGCGATCCACTGATACCTCGCCTGGCACGGGTTGCTTGTCGATGGCGCTGGCGCGGCCCTTGGCGTAGTCGGGGGCCACGCGGCCGGTGTAAAGGCCACTGAGGGTGGAGATCGTCATCTGGGACCTTTCCCTGTTGTCGTGACGTTGACCATACAACAGCCCGGGCGCGCCGATAGAGGCCGAGAATGAGCGATCCGTTGGGCCTTCATCGCCCGCTCAGGTAGATCAGGCGGGCGATGAAGGCGATTCCCAGGATGATCCAGCCGACCGGGTAGGGCAGTATGCCCGAAAAGAATGCGGTCAGGCTGGCGACGAGCAGGACGCCGATGACGAGCAGAGGGATATCCATCCCCTTGAGAGCCAGGATTCCGGTAGACGTTCCGCGCGGGCGGGACACGCCGGGCACTTGCGCTTACGGGTCGCCTTGCCACTGATCGAGGATCTCCAGGATCGCGTCGATGGCCGGGGGTTCGTCCGTCAGCGGGCCGGGTACCAGCAGCCCACGATGCGAGGCCTCGAGGATCAGCGGGTCCGGATGCCCGTCCAGGTGCAGGGATTCGACCGGCACCACGCCGTCGCCCAGTTCGTCGTCGGTCTGCTCCCACCATTCGCTGATGCGCCCGGCCACCGCCTCGAGGTCGATCTGTTCGTCCAGCGCGGCGAGGCTCTCGCGCATGGCGGGGGTGGGTTCGGGCAGTTTGCCGCCGATGATGCGGACCGGTATGCCGTCCGGCCAGGGGCGTGCGTTGAGTTCGGCCAGGAAGTGGCTGCCCGGGCGCAGGTCGATCTTGGCCGCGCCGGTGCCGTCGCGCAGGCCGGCAAACAGCGAGAAGCGCTGCTGCTGGATGTCGGCCAGCCACTCGCGTACCTCCAGCCAGACTCGCAGCCGGGCCCACTCGGAGCCATGATTGGGGGTGGCCACCAGGATCACGCCGTCGATGCGGGGTCCCTTCGCGCTCGGCGCGGCGCCTACTGGGTGGCGGTAGCGGGTGATGAAGTCGCGAATCACCAGGCCGCCCATGCTGTGGCCAATCAGGATCACTGGATGGTCCGGATCCAGTTCGCCCCAGTATTCGGCCAGCAGGTCGGTGCTGTGCTCAATGGCCTGATCGTTGGGGTAGCGAAACTCCCAGCCGTTGAGCTCGGCTGCATCCAGGGCCTGCGCCAGTTCGTCCCAGATGTTGCCGGGTTCATCCAGGCCGTGCAGCATCAATACATCGGGTGGCGCGGATGTGCCGAATGTCTCGGAGCGGGGCACGAAACCCACCAGTTCCTCCGGCAACTCCATTGCCTCGGGAAACCACTCGTGCAGGCGATCCTGTACTTCAATGCGCAGCTCGCGTTCCTGTTCCGGGTGCTGTTCCGTCCAGCTTAGCCAGGCCGCCAGGACCATTAGCGGCAGCACGACGAGCATGCCCACCACAATCAGGCGAGTGCGCAGGCGAGGCTTTGGACGTGTGCGGCGGCTCATGGCGTATCACCATCCGACATGTGTCGCGCCTCGGCAAGGGTCGGGTCAGCTTTCTCTTTCGGAGCCTGCTAGGCACAGTGCACATGGAGATTTCGCCGAACAAGGAATTCACGATGGCGGGAAAGTCACCTTTAAAAGCCAAGCCTCTGCGTAACCCTGGGGAGTCGTTGGCACGTCACATCGATGAAACAGTTGACCGGGAAGCGATGAAGTACGTGCTTTTCGCTCTCGTGCTTCTGGCGTTCACGGCTTTGGAGTGGATCCGAAGCGTTACCGGGACGGAGCCGATCCCTGGGGTGTTCTCCGTCGTGGCGTTGGTCGCTGTGATGGTTGCTGCCTACAAGGTCGTCCGGACAAAAAAGAAGGTTCGGGCGATGAAGTTGGGTTTGGATGGAGAAAAAGCGGTTGGGCAGTATCTTGAACGCCTGCGGGCTAACGGTGCGCAAGTGCTTCATGACTTTCCAGGGGAGGGTTTCAATGTGGACCATGTGGTGGTCCATCCAAGCGGTGTATACGCCATTGAGACGAAGGCTTATTCGAAGCCAGTGACAGGTGAGCCGCAGATCGTGTTCGATGGCGAGCACGTCGAGATTATGGGGCGACGGCCCGAAAGGGATCCGATCCGACAGGCTCGAGCCTGTGCTTCCTGGGTGCGTGAGAGGATCGAAGAAACTACGGGGAAGAAGGTTCCGGTGCGCCCGGTTGTCGTGTTCCCCGGTTGGTTCATCCAGCCCACGGCTCAGTCCAAGAAAAGCGACGCATGGGTGCTGAACCCCAAGGCCCTGCCCGCATTTATCGCGCATAGTGACACGGTTTTGGCGGATTCGGACGTACATTTGATTGCGTCTTCGCTGGCTCGTTATGTCCGTAACTCGTAGTTCTGGAGACGCTCCATGAAGATCCCGGTTTTGCCTTTTTTGCCCCTGTTGCTGATCCCGTTTCTGCTGACCGCGTGCGCCGGGCTGGATGTCCGCGACTTCGGCCTCGACGGGGGTGGTGGTGATCGTGCCGACGAGGCGATCCGTGAGGCCCTGCGGGTGGGCACCGAGCGCACGGTGGAGCGGACCGGCCGCGAGGACGGCTACTGGGGCAACGCGTTGATCCGTATCGGTCTTCCGCCAGAGCTGGAGCAGGCCGGCGATACGCTGCGGCGCGTCGGGTTTGCCAGCCAGGTGGACGATCTGGAGCGGCGGATGAATCGTGCAGCGGAGTCCGCAGCGCAGGAGGCCGTTTCGGTGTTTGTCAGTGCCATCCGCGGGATGCGGCCGGAGGATGTGTATGGGGTGCTGCGCGGGGCCGATGATGCCGCCACGCAGTATCTGCGCGATGCGTCGGAGTCCACCCTGCGCGAGCGCTACATGCCGATTGTGCAGGAGCAGATGGAGCGGGCCGACGTCTATCGGGTGTACCAGCCGCTGCGCGACGCGGCGGGCCGCATTCCGGGCCTGTCGGGGCTGGACGTCGATCTGGATCGCTACGTGACCGATCACGCCCTGGATGGCCTGTTTACCATCCTCGCGGACGAGGAGCGTCGCATCCGCGAGGACCCGGCCGCCCGCACGACCCAGCTCCTGCGTGACTATTTCGGTCAGTAGCGCACTGCGTGCAGATGGCCGGTGTGCGGCGTGTCGGAAAGCAGCAGGGATGGGATCTCTTCGGCCCGTAACGGGCGGGCGAAATAATAGCCCTGGATGCAATCGAATTTCAGTTCGCGGCCGATTGCCAGTTGTTCCTTCGTCTCCACGCCCTCGGCAATGGTCCGTAGGCCCAGCGACTCGGCCAGCAGGACCATGCCGCGCGAGAGGTCGTGGGCGGACGGATCGATCCCGAGTCCGGAGATCAGCTGGCGGTCGATCTTGAGGATGTCGATGGGGAAGCGGTTGAGGTAGGCCAGCGAGGAATAACCCGTGCCGAAGTCGTCGATGGCGAGCTGGATGCCGAGTGACTTGAGCTGCTTCAGGGCATCGGTGGCCGCGTCCATCGCCAGCACCGTTTCGGTCAGTTCGATGTGCAGCAACTCCGGCGGTAGCCGATGGCGATCCAGCGCGGCCGCGACATGGGCCGCCATTTCGGGGCGGACGATGTCGTGCGCCGAGAGGTTGATTGCCACATACCATGCGGGGCGGCCGTGTTCGGCGGCCAGAGCGTTCCACGCGGCCGCCTGGCGGCAGCCCTCGTCCAGGGCCAGATCGCAGATGTCATGGATTAACGTGGAATCCTCCGCCACGTCCAGAAACTCCGCCGGGGATAGTTCTCCGCGGATGGGGTGTTGCCAGCGGATCAGCGCCTCGACGCCGACATGGCGCTCCTGCGCCAGGGAGTAAATCGGTTGGTAGCGCAGGAAAAACTCGTTGTGCCGCAGCCCGCGCCGGATATCAAACTCCTGGCGCATGCGCCGCAGTTCCTCGGTGACCGGGTGCAGCGCGGGGATGACCAGCCAGGCCATCAGCTGGCCGATGCCGACGAAGAATCCGGTACGGGTTAGCCAGCGTTCGGTCTCCTGCGCGATGCCGGCGGTGACATCCACCGGCGTCATGGGTCCGGCCAGCACGCCGGCCACCAAGGCCACGACCAGGGCGGCGCCCGCGCCGAAGCGCGCCGCGGCGAACAGGATGGGCACATAATAAAAGTGCGGGACGATACTGTCGGCGCCACCCGCGGTGTAGACGATCAGCCAGGACAGGGCGAGCCCGCCGAGGATCAGCAGACTAGCGCCCACGAATGACATGCCCACCCAGGCACGGAGTGTGGTGCGCGCGAGGTAGTCGGTGTAGCGGATGCCACCGGTGGAGGGCAGGGCCGAGGGAAACCTGGACATCGCGCTCTTCCTTTGGCCAATCCCGGGCCGGTTATTACACCTTCGGCTGTGCGACAAGGCGGCACGGCTTCAGGGTGGCATGTCCAGTCGTCCAAGCGACCGCGCCTGTATCCCGAGTGTAGTACATGTGAGTCAGAACACCGTTCTGCAGATCGGCAGCGCGGATCTGGCAAATCGGTACCCCAGGAACGCTGCGGGGGCGTTCCTGATACACCTAAAAGGAAGCGATTGCCGGGCGCGAGGATCCTTCCGTCTGGCCGTTCGCGGACCTTGAGGAACTTTGGTCCGGGCTCCTGGCAGACCGTCGATAGATCGCGGGCGCACGGTGGACGCGATTCAGGCGAGCAGGCGCAGGACGAGCCGGGGTGCCAGGTTGGCCTGGGCGAGGATGGCGATTCCGGCCTGCTGGAGGATCTGGGCACGGATGAGCGCCGCGACCTCGGCGGCGTAGTCGGCATCCAGGATGCGGCTGCGCGCGGCCTGGAGGTTCTCGCTGCCGATGCCCAGGTTGTCGATGGTGGACTCCAGGCGATTCTGCACCGCGCCCAGACGACTGCGCCGGGCGCTGATCTGGTCCAGGGCCTGGTCGAGTCGGGCGAGGGCGTCGCTGGCGCCCTGTGCGGTGCCCAGGTCGATCCCGGCGAGGTGGCCCTCGACCGCGCGGGTGGCGGGCATGTCCAGGGCATTGAGACCGGCGTCGCCGCTGATGGTGATGGTCTCGCGTGCGGTGATGTCGAGGCGCCCATCGAAGCTGGCGGAGGCGCGGCTCGGGTCTCCGAGCTCGCGGTTGATGGCGGTGGCCAGGGCCGCGACCGAGTCATAGTCCCCGTCCGGGACGTCGATCGCCGGCCGCTCGCCGATGCGGATGCGGAAGTCGCCCGCCACCGTGAACGGGCCGCTGGCGAACAGCGCTGTCAGATCCCCCGACCGGCTGGTCGCGATCGCGCCGAGCTGGCGCGTGCCCATGCCGTCGCCGAGGTCCACGGCGAGGGTCTGCCCGGCGTTGGCACCAACCTGAAAGAACGCGGTGGGGGCGCTGCCATCGAGCAGGGTCCGTCCATTGAAGGTGGTCTGGGTAACCACCCGGTCGGTCTCGGCCAGCAACTGCCGGGCCTCGCGGTTCAGGGCCTGGCGGTCGGAGGCGGACAGGGTGCCGTTGGCCGCCTGCAGGGCCAGCTCGCGGATGCGCTGGATGTTGCCGCTCATGGAGCCCAGCCCGCCCTCGGCGGTGCGGGCCAGCCCGATGCCGTCCTGCGCATTGCGCATGGCCTGGTTCAGGCCACGAATCTGGGTGGTGAAGCGTTCGCTGATGGCCATTCCGGCGGCATCGTCGCGCGCCGAGTTGATGCGGCGCCCGGAGGCCAGGCGTTGCAGGGCCACCTGCAGGGCGCCCTGGGAAAGCCGCAGGTTGCGCTGGGCGTTGAGCGACAGGAGATTCGTGTTGATCACCTGGGCCATGTTGTCGGGTCTCACGGCCCGTCACCGGGCCTGTCGGTACCCGGTGCCATGCCGCCGGGATCATGCAGCCGAAGTTTCGCGGCTACAGTGCGTTAACGGCGGTCTTGAACCTAACTTTAGGCCCGGGAAACCCAATCATTTCCATGGTGGCCCCAACCTGTTCGGTACGCCCCATAGCGCTTGCAGGCGCTCCTCCAGGCCGCAATGGGTCACGTAGTCGGCGTAGCGTTCCGGGTGGTTGCGGTAGTAGTTCTGGTGTTCGTCCTCGGCCCGATAGAAGGGTGCAGCGTCCCGTATGCGCGTCACGACCGGTTGGTCGAAGCGGCCCGAGCGGTTCAGCTCGGCCCGTGAGGCTTCGGCGATGGCGCGCTGGGCGGCATCCTGCGGAAAGATGGCGGTTCGATAGTGGGGCCCGCGATCACAGAACTGCCCGTGGGGATCCAGCGGGTCAATACTGCGCCAGAAGGCCTCCAGGATCTCGCTGAAGCCGATGCGCTCGGGGTCGAAGAGGATACGCACGGCCTCGACGTGGCCGGTGCGCCCGGTGACCACCTGCCAGTACCCGGGATCGAGGGTATGCCCCCCGGTATATCCAAGCTCGGTTTCAAGCACGCCTTCCAGCGTGTCGAAGGGTGCTTGCATGGACCAGAAGCATCCGCCGGCCAGCACCGCCTGTTCGGGCTCCTCGGCCTGTGTCAGGGCCGGCGCCAAGAACAGGAGCAGGGCGGCGAGCCAGAGTGTGCGAGTGAAGGACATGATGCCTCCCCAAGATGTGTGGGCCGTTGGTGAGACCCGTCCCCGCGCGGATGGTGCCCGCCCCGGGAGGATGCGGACTCCCGAAGCAGTCCCTACGGGTGATCGCGCGGGATGGAAGAGATGGATTCCACGACCAGGTTGGCGCCGTCGCGGATCTCGTCGACGATGCCCTGGACGGTCTGGACCTGGGCGTCGGCCTGCTCGGCGACCTCACGGACCGTGTCGATGCGATCGGCGATTTCGCGTGTGCGTTCCAGGTTGCTGTTGATGACCTCGGCGATTCGGGTGGTTGCTTCGCTGGTGCTGGCGGCGAGCTTGCGCACCTCCTGGGCAACCACGGCAAAGCCGCGGCCCTGTTCGCCGGCGCGAGCAGCCTCGATGGCGGCGTTCAGGGACAGCATCCGGGTGGTCTCGGCCACGGTGCGGATGGTCTCTATGATGGACTCGATGTTGCGTGCCTCGGCGTTGAGCCGTTCGACTGCCTCCTGGGTGCTGGTCACCTCGGCACGAATCTGCACGGTGTGCTGTGCGTTGAGCCGCAGTGAGTCCTCGCCGCTGCGGGCGTGATCGGCGGTCTTGCGGGCCATGTCGTGGGCGACGGCCGAGGCCTCGCGGGTGCGCTGCGCCGTATGCACGCTGGCGGTGATGTCGGTGGCGAACTTGATGACCTTCTCCACCCGGCCTTGTTGGTCGAGAATCGGATTGTAGGTGGCCTCCAGCCACAGCTCCTGGCCGTTGGCCTTCAGCCGCCGGAACTTCCCGCTCATGAGCTGGCCCTGCGCCAGGCGCTCCCAGAAATCGGGATGATCGCGATAGAAGGTCTCGTCGCAGAAGATACGATGATGCTGGCCGCGTATGTCGTCGAGGTTGTACCCGACCGCTTGGAGGAAGTTGTCGTTGGCCTTGAGGATCTCGCCTTCCGGGGTGAACTCGATCACCGCCATGGAGCGGTCCAGTGCGGTGAAGACGGCTGCCTGGTCGCGCAGCTGTTCCTGCTTTTCGGTGACGTCGTAGGCGATCTTCGCGATCTTCTCCACCTGGCCCTGGGTGTCGCGCACGGGGAAGTAGGTGGCTTCCAGCCAGATGGTTTCGGCCGTGCGCGTCACTCGGGGGAAGGTTCCGGTATGCGATTCCCCGGCCGCCAGGCGGCGCCAGAAGTCGCGGTACTGCACAGAGCGTGCGTACTCGGGGCTGCAGAACATCCGGTGGTGCTGGCCGATGACGTCCTCGCGCGGGTGGCCTATGGTCTTCAGGAAGAGCTCGTTGGTATCGAGGACCTGGCCGCGCGGGGTGAACTCGATGTAGGCGACGGCCTCCCGAACTGCGTCTAGCACGGCCGCGTCGGTGGTTCCCGTAGCAGGATGGGCCGTCGGCGAATCGGCGGGGTTGAAGAACATGGCGAGCTCCTTGTGACCGGGTGCGGTAGAGGCCGTTGAAAACAATGTACAGGTCATGTACAAGAAAAGTACAGATATTTCCTGTTAGGAGCGATGCATGGTTGATTGGGCAAGAATCACGGTGCCAGCCGCCGCCCTCTGGCTGGGAGTCGCGGTCCTGCTGGCCGGGTGTGGGGGCACCTTCCCGCAGCCCGGTCCGGATCCGGAATTCGACGACGGACTGAGTGCGCAGGCCCTGTTTCAGCGAACGCTTGCGGCCCACGGCGGGGACCTGCGCGAATACCCGGGTGATCTGAATCAGGCGACCGATGGCGAGTGGGGGCGCGTGATCCAGCGCCTACAGCCGCTGGTAGCCGACGGCGACTACCGCGGCCAGGGCGAAGAGCGTTATCGCCCCGCCGATGATCTGTATGCGGTCCACTACACCGGTCCCGAGGGCACCAAGAGCGTCTTCCGCCACGGTGACGAATTCCGCTTGTACTACGATGGCGAGCGCAGTTCGGACCGCGACCGGATTCGCGCCAGCGCGATGACCACGGACGCCGGCGAGCTGTTCCACTACGGTCCGAGCTTCGTCAAACACCGGGCGACCGACATGGAGCGGCTGGCGGACCAGCGCGAGGGCGGTGTGAACTACCGCCGGGTACTGGCCACCATTGAGCCCGGGTTCGGCGAGGCGGACGAAGACCGGGTGGTGATGTGGATCCACCCCGAAACCGACCTGCTTTATCGCGTGCATGTCACCCTGAACGGCTTTGGCCCCACCCAGGGTGCCCACGTGGATACGACCTTCCTGGAGTACGCGGAGATCGAGGGGTACACCCTGCCTACGCGCTTCGAGGAACGGGTGCGCGGGCCGCTGCGGCTGTTCGTGCACGAGTGGTGGGTGACCGGTCGGGACAGCGGACGCGACTGGGCGCCTGCGGATGTCCGTGGGCCCGGTTTCTCGGGGGCTGCGGCGCCCCCCGCGGCGGACACTGCTGCACCGTAAGGGGATATGTTCGGGTGTGCCGTCATCGGCTCGCCATGAACGACGTGAGCCGACCCAGGGCCGATCTGCCGCCTCCGAATGCCCCTGCGGTTCCGGATGCGCCGGCGGTCGCCGATTGCTTGTGGGTCGCTGTGCGGCCGAGGCCTACTGGCTGGAGGTCGCGGAAGCGCTCGAATCCGCCCCCGACGGGATGTCGGACAAGCCACCTTCCTGAAGGCGCCGGACCACGGCCAGTGCCGTGCGGCGGCTGTAGTCGTGGATCTTCCAGTGATCCGGCATCCAGCCGACCAGGAAGCGGTAGAAGTCGGCCTGGGCAATGGGGAACAGCGCACGCCACTCGTGCTCGATGGCGTCGGCTTCCGTGCCCTTGCCCCGTTCGTTCAGGGCCTCGCGCAATGCCGCGAAATAGGCATCCAGCAGGTCGGCCTCCCAGTTCTCCTGTTCCCGTTCGTCCAGGCAGCTCCCGAGGAAATAGGCCACATCGCGCATGCCGCAGCCGCCCCCGACATACTGGAAATCCACGGCGGCAACGGCGTCGCCCTCTGGCGCAAAGCAGAAGTTGGCGACCTTGGCATCGCCGTGGACCAAGCTGCGGTAGCGGGCGCCGGTCAGGGCGTCGTCGAGGGCCGCCGCCGTCTCGCGAATCGCCGGGTCCTCGATGGCGGCCCATTCGTCCGGGCGGGTGGCCAGATGCCAGTAGCTGCCCTCGGGCCACAGGCCGGTGGGCTCCCGCCCCATGAAACGCGCGTGGAAGCGGGCGAGCCAGCGCAGGCAGAGCCGCGCCTCGGCGCGGGTCAGGTGGTCCCTGCGCTGCGGGAAACCGGCAGCGTCGAGGTCCTCCAGCACGATCAGGTGCTCGTCGCCGATGGTCGCGGTATCCAGACAGCGGGGCACACGGCTGGTGGCGTCGCATTGGTTGGCCCAGTCGCGGTACCAGGCCATCTCCACCTGATAGGAGCGGAGCTTGCGCTGATGCGAGCGGTTGTTGCTCCAGCCGCGCGGATGGTCCAGCTCGTCGGGGAACACGATGTGCTTGAGGATGACTGTGGGGGAGTCGCCGCCTTCAAGAAGGTAGCGCACGATCTCGCCGTAGCCGCTCCAGAGGGTCTGGATGACCGGGCCGCGCACCGCCGTGCGGGCACAGGTGGCCTGCAGGACGAAACGGGTCGCTGCGTCGGTCATCCGCGGTCGGGCAGGGCGCGACAGCTCCAGAACACGCCCAGCATCTCGAGCATGGCGGCGTCGTCGCGGGTCCAGAACACGATGTCGTCGGTGGGATTGGCGTAGCGCCCGCCGTAGGCCGTCTCGGTGGCTTGTAGTCGGGCGCGGGCCCCGTTGAAGGCCAGGACGGCCTGCTCGTCCTCGAAGGTGGCGGTGAGTTCGGGGCCGTAGGCGCAGATGTAGGCCACCTCGCGCGGGGCATCATCGCCCCGCGGCAGCGCGCTGCAGCCGGCGATCAGCATGATTCCTGCCAGTACGATTGCTAGGCGCACGCGGTGCTCTCCGGTTGGTGATGGTCCATCGTAGGGAAACACGGATCGATGTGCATGCTCGCTGCGTCGTCGCTTGGGCGCGCGAACATGGCGCGGGGAACCGCTCAGGCGCTGCGGCCCGGGTGCGCTGCGGCGGACGAAGCGGGCTCGGCGAGCATCCGTTGGCAGTCGGCGGCTGGCTGCGGGCGGGCAAACAGGAAGCCCTGCAGGGTCTGGCAACCGGCCTCCTGCAGGAAGGCTTGCTGCGCCTCGGTCTCCACGCCCTCGGCGACGGATTCGAGGCCCAGGTTATCCGCGAGGCTGAGGATGGTGCGCACGATGGCGCCCGCGCTCGACTCGGTCTCCAGGTCCGCGGTGAAGCAGCGATCGATCTTCAGCACATCCAGCGGAAAACGGCGCAGATAGGCCAGCGATGAATACCCGGTGCCGAAGTCGTCCAGGGCCACGCGTACCCCGCGCTCGCGAAATTGCCCCAACGTGCGGATGACCTGATCGGTATCGGCCATCAGCATGCTCTCGGTGACCTCCAGCTCCAGGGCGTCCGCACTCAGGTGGGTGTGTTCCAATACCCGGTCGATGTTGTGTGCCATCTGGCGATCCCGAAACTGGGGGGCGGCCAGATTGACGGACACGCGGACCGGTGGCAGCCCGGCCTGATGCCAGCTCCGACACTGACGGCAGGCCTCGGTCAGTATCCACTGGCCCAGTTCGACGATCAGCCCGGTCTCTTCGAGGATCGGGATGAAGGCGCCTGGCGAATGCACGGTGCCGGCTCCATCCTCCCAGCGCAGCAGGGCCTCGACGCCGACGATACGGCCATCGCCGGCCGCCACCCGTGGCTGGTAGTGGAGAAAGAAACCTTCCTGGTGATCGACCGCGCGCCGCAGTTGGCCCTCCAGCGAGACGCGTGTCCGCACGTCGTTGTTGAGCTCGCCGGAACAGAACTGGATGGAATTGCCCTCGGTGCGCTTGGCCTGGTGCATCGCGGATTCGGCGCGGCGCATCAGGTCGGACGCATCCTGGGTGTCGTGGGGATACACGGCGACCCCGACGGAACCGGGCACATAGAGCTCGTGCTCGCCAGCCTTGATGATCTGGCGCAGCGGCTCCAGCAGGCGGGTGACGGCGCCCGCGACCGAGCCGGGAGACTCCACCGGGAGCAGAGCGCCGAACTCGTCGCCGCCCAGGCGTGCCAGCACGCCACCGACCGGCAGACGGTTTTCCAGGCGCCGGGCCACATGTTGCAGGACCTCGTCGCCGGTGGCCTGGCCCATGCCTTCGTTGACGCTCTTGAAGCGATCCAGGCCGATGTGGGCCAGCACCAGTGGACGCCCCAGGCGCTCGGCATCGGCGACGGCCTGGTCGGCGCGTTCGGCAAAGCGGGTGCGGTTGGGCAGGCCGGTGAGGGCGTCGTGGTAGGTGATGAAATGGAGGTGGCGCTCCGCCTCGCGCCGTTCGGTGATGTCGTGCACCACGCCGGCCATGCGTTGGGGCCGGCCCTGGGTATCGAAGTCCACGCTCCCGCGCTGGTAGACGATGCGGACGGAGCCATCGGGGCGGACGATGCGGTGCTCGATGTCGTATTCCGGTCCTCCGGGGGTGAGGGCGTCGTCGACCGCGCGCTGCACGCGCTCGCGGTCGTCCGGGTGCACGGCCTGCATGAACGCCTCGTGGGTCGCACCCCATTGGTCGTATTCGAGGCCGAAGATGCGGAACACCTCGCTGGACCAGCGGATGCCCCCGGCGTCGAAGTCCGAGATCCAGTTGCCCAGATGGGCGATCTGCTGTGCCTCCTGCAGTTCCGCCTCGCGCCGTTCCAGCGCCTCGCGCGCCGCGCGACGCTCGGTGATGTCCTGGAACGAGACCACGGCGCCGGTAACACGGTTGCGGGCATCGAACAGCGGGGCGGCGTTGATCAGTACCGGGAACCCGTGTCCCGCGCGGCTCCAGAAATACTCCTCGCAGGCCTGCAACGGCTCGCCGGTGCGCAAGACCCGGTAGACCGGGCATTCCGTGGCGGGGAAGGCCTGGCCGTCGGGCCGGCTGTGGTGCGACAGTTCGTGCGAATTGTGGCTCAGGGCCTCGTCTTCGCTGGCGAACCCGAGCAGTTCGCAGGCCGCGGGGTTGAGAAAGGTGTAGTTGCCATCGGCGTCGATGCCGAAGACGCCCTCGGCCAGGCTCCCCAGCAGGTTCTCGCGCAGGAGTTCGCCCTGCTTGCGGTCCGTGACGTCGATTCCGAGGGTCTGAAAATGGGTGATCTCGCCGGCCTCGTTGAAAAAGGCGCGGCTGGTCCAGCGGATCCAGCGGTCGGCCCCGTCGCCGCGGCGCACCGGGTTCTCGATGGTGCGCACGGGCGCGTCGGGGGTATAGCGCAGCAGGTCGGCGCGGTTCTCGGGCTGCCGCTCTTCGGGGAGGTCATGGATCCAGCGGTGCCCGAGCAGGCTGCCGGCGGGCGCCGCGAAGTATTCGTGGGCCGCCCGGTTGGCATAGAAGATGGTGGTGTCGGGTCGATAACAGATGATGATGAAGGGGTGGTTTTCCACCAGGTCCTCGTACTGGACCTTCACCCCGGACGAATTGCTCATGCATTTCCCCTGTCGGACGCGTCCTGCTGGCCCCTTCCACCCGAACGCGTTGTCCCGAGTCTGTCAGGGGAATTCTGAAGGCGCAAACCGTATTCAAGAGGCAGATTTCAGGGGCGGCCAAGCGGCGTCAATGCGGCGCGGTTCAGTGGGGCGCGGGTACGGGCGGAGATGTCAGCGCGGGCGTTCGCGGGAATCGAGTTGATCCAGCGGGTCGTGGGCATCCTCGCGCTGGCGGACGCGTTGTTCGTGTGTCCGGGGGTCGGTAAGGGAGGGATCCGCCTGCACGTTTCGCACGACCAGGAAGGTCCATACCGTCGCAAACACCCACAGGAACAGACCGATTGCCAGCGGGAAGCCGCCGTAGCCGGAGATGCCGGCCAGGCCGGTCAGCAGGGCATAGGCGATCGACACGAGGGCGGCCGCCCAGGCAATGGCGATCGGCGCGGCGCAGCTGTGGGCGGCGGCGCCGTAGCGGTACGCCGCCACCGGTGGCAACACGATGCCGAGAAAACGGTAGAGCGCAGGTTCCCGCGCGGGTTGATGCAGGCTGGTCATGTCGATCCCTCCCTCCGAGGTGCCGCTTTCCCCGGAGTCTGGTCCGAATCCGGGATGTTTTCCACGTGGCCCGGCGCCCGCTGCGCGAGGACTGGACGTGGATCACGGCCCTGGCGCTCGGCCCGGCCGCGAATGGACTGCGTTCCGGCCCCCGTGCGGGGCTTGGGCCGGTTGCTATCCGTTCAGATCACCGGCGATGGGGATGGTTCAGGGCCTGGGTTTGGCGGTGTCGGCCGCGGCAATGGCGACCCGGTCGCGCCCGCCGCGCTTGGCCTGGTACAGGGCGCGGTCCGCGGCCTCGACCACCTGCGTGGCGTGGCGGGTCTCGTTGGGGGTGAGGCAGCCGACCCCGGCGCTGGCGGTCAGTGTGGGGGCCACGCGGGAACTCGCGTGCGGGATCGCCTCCTCGCGGATGCGCTGCAGGCAGCGCTCGGCCAGCGCGTGAGCCGCGTCGATATCGGTGTCCGGCAGGATTAGTACGAACTCCTCCCCGCCCAGGCGTGCCAGCAGGTCCTGTTCGCGGCCGACGACGCCGGCGAGGCAGGTGGCGATCCGCTGCAGGCAGCCGTCGCCGGCCGGGTGGCCGTAGCGGTCGTTGTATTCCTTGAAATGGTCGATATCGAGCATGATGGCGGAGAGCGGGCGCTGGTCGCGCCGGGCGTGGGCCCACTCGCGTTCGAGTACGAGGTCGAACTGCCGACGGTTGGCGATGCCGGTGAGCGAATCGCGGTAGGACAGGGCCTCCAGTTCGGACTTCAGGCGCAGCAGTTCTTCTTCCTGTTGCTTGCGCTCGCTGATGTCGAACATGAACCCGACCAGGGCCTCGACCTCGCCGTTCTTGCGCATTACGTGGACGACGTCGCGGATCCAGATGTAGTGCCCGTCCCGTGTCAGGGCGCGGTAGTCCGCTTCGTGGTCGACCCCGGACTGCGACTGGGTGACGCAGAAGTTGACGACTGATTCGCGATCGTCCGGGTGCATGCGCTCCACCCAGTCGTCGATGCTGACCCAGCTCTCCGGCGTCCAGCCCAGCAACGCCTCGATCTGCGGGCCGATATAGGTGAAGCGCATGGTGGCCCAGTCGATCCTCCACGGGATGGCACGGGTGGACTCCAGCAGCGTGCGATAGACGGTGCTGTCCGGTTCCATCTCGGGGTGCGTGGTGGGCGATTCGATGCCTGGTCCCGGGGCCGTCCCTGTGTTCTCCGGCTGGTCGGCTGCGGTCGCGTTCATGGCGAATCAAGTCCTTCTTCGGGGCGCAGGCGGTATTGCGTGGTGGTTGGATTGATCAGCTGGCGGCGAGGGGCTGGATCAGCAGCTCGATCTGCGGGGAGAACGCCTCGCTGCCGAGGTTCCCGGCCGGAGTGGTGGTGCCGAAGACGCGCAGGACCAGGCGTTCGGGGGCGACCCCGGCGTTCTCCAGGCGGCGGCCCGCCGCCATCACATCGTCCTCCGTGCCCTCCGACGAGGTGTCGGATGCGTCCATGCCGTGTCCATGCGCGATGACGGTCACCAGGCTGGCACCAAACTCGTCAAGCAGCCGGCCGATGGTATCCAGGGCGCGGGCCTGGTCGGCACCTTCCGGCAGGGTCACGCGGATACCCGAATCCTGATGATCGATCGCGCTGGGTTGTCCGGACAACTCCTGGCGCAGGCGGGCCCCCAGGACGTCCATGTAGTAGCCCAGGCGGCCGGGGTCCAGGGTTTCGTGACCCTGTTCCCTCAGGAAGACGCGTCGTTCGCTTTCGGCACTGGACGAGCGGGCGATGTGCAGGCCCAGCGACGGTTCGGTGGGTTCCGTCGAGCGGGTTTCCGTCTCCGTCTCGGTATCCCTATCCGTACCTGCGGCCGTGTCCGTGTCCGTCTCCGTTTCGGGCCGGCTATCGGTGCCTTCGGGTGGCGCCGTATCGGTTTCCGGCGCGGCGGGTTCGGAGGCGGGGCGGTCGCCAGTGGGAGCCGGTGCATCCTGCTCCACCGGCCACAGGGCACAGCCCGAGGCCATCGCGGACAGTAACAGGGGGAGCGCCAGGATGCGGCCCGAGCGACGGGTGTTCGAAGATTGGAACATGGTCTCCTCAGTGTTGGCGGCACCAGTCGAGGAAGGCCTCGGCGGACAGGGGACGGCTGAAGTGGTAGCCCTGTCCGCCTTCCACGCCCTGCGCGCGCAACCATTCGACCTGGTGGGCCGATTCGATGCCCTCGGCGACGATCTGCAGATTGAGCGAGCGGGCCATCTCGATGATGTGGCCGATGACATGGCTGGTCACCGCTTCGTGGGCGATGGCATCGGCAAAGGTCTTGTCGATTTTTAGTGTATCGAGTTCGAAGCGTTCCAGGTAGGCAAGGCTCGAATATCCGGTACCAAAGTCGTCGATGGCGATGTGGTGGCCGCGCCGGCGCAGTTCCCGCAGGCGGGCGCGTATGGCGTCTTCGTTGAGCAGGGAGCGTTCGGTCAGCTCCAGCTTGATCGCGGAGGGTGCGACACCTGCCTCGCGCAGGGCCTTGCGCAGCGCATCCCCGAAGCGGTCGGAGGCCAGGTCGTGGCCGGTAATGTTGAGGTTGATGGTCTGCTCGGGATGCGCCCGCAGGTTGTCGCCCAGATCGCGGAGGATCGCGCGCAGGATCGCCAGGGTCAGATCGGTGGCCTGCCCGGTGTCCTCGGCGAGCGGCACAAAGACATCCGGGCGGATGGTCTCGTCGCCCTCGCGATGCCAGCGGGCCAGGGCCTCGGCACCCCGGCAACGGCCGTCCGCGAGGTCGACGATGGGCTGGTACTCGACACTCAGGCGCTCGTTGGCAATGGCCTCGCGCAGCTCGCTGGCCAGGCTCAGGTGGCGGCGCAGGTAATGCAGGACCAGGAGTAGCCAGAGGGTCACCAAGAGCAGCCCGAAGATGCCCGCCACGATCAGGGTGGACAGGTAGCGATCCCAGAAGGCCGCCAGCGGCTGCGCGGCAATGATGTCGATCGGGAAGATCGTGTCCAGCGAGAAGCGGCTGACGATGCGCCCCTGGGCGCGGTCGACGCTCAGGCCAATGGGAGTGGTGTCGGGTGATGGCAGGTTGGCGTCAGCGGGATAGCGGCTCATGGGAAGGCCTTCGACCCACAGGCCGACCCGTTGCTTGTCCAGCAGGCCCGGACTGATCAACAGGCGTGGGTCGATCGCGACATCATGCTGGCCGAAGCGCATCAGGAACAGCTCCACACCGCCCACGGCGGTGTCCGCGCTCGGCCACCAGGCGACCACGCCGGTGTCGTAGATGCGGCTGGCACGCGGTGGTGTGAGGGCCTCGCCCTGGACAAACCCCGCACCGCACTGGCGTTCGGCCGCGCGCCAGTAACCGATGGCACGCACATGAGGCCGCGCGATGGCCGCGTCCTGAAGGCGTTCCAGGTGCTCCGGGGAGCAGGGCTCCAGGTCCAGCTGGTTGAGGCTGTCCAGCAGTTCGCGGGCGTCTACCAGCGCGGCTTCGGTCTGTTCGCCCAGGCGCTGGGAGAGTTCGGCCAGGCGCTTCTCCTCGGCGACCACGGATTCCTGCCACAGGAACCAGGCCAGGGCGGCGAGCGGCAGCAGGATGCCGAGCAGGGTCGCGGCGGAGACCGAGAGCAGGACCTTGTCGCGTCGGGTGACCATATTCACCAGGGGCCGGGATCGAACGGATCGAGAGTAGCACGGGGCGGACCTCAGGCCCGTACCCGCAATCCCACGGAGATTCGGCAACGTCTATGGTCAGAATGAGGAGTCCGTGTCGGGAGGTGTTGTCATGAACCAGGATCGGGAAGAGGGCGGAGATGGGGGCGCGACGATGTCGCACGAAACATCCGGAACGCGAATGCCGCAGGCCCTGCGCAGCCGGATCAGCATGCATGACGGTGTCACCGTCTGGTGCGACTGCTGTTCCTGCGAGGCCGAGCCGTACTGGGCGGAGGTGGCGGAGGAGCTGGGAATCGATCCGGATCCGGGCGTGGCACGTGGAGGGCGCGCCCGCGGGTCAGTCGCAGCTCCCGACTGAGTCACGGGCGCAGATGCGGCCGTCGGTCCAGATGCTGCGGCTTAGGTAAGCAGCGTCCAGCCGGGCACCGGAGAGGTCGGCATCGGTCAGGTTGGCGTGGGCGAGATTGGCATTCTCGAGGTTGGCATCGACCAGGCGAGCCTGGATCAGGTCCGCGCCGGTCAGGTTGGCGCCAGCGAGATTCGCGCCCTCCAGTCCGGCCAGGGCGAGGTCCGCGAAACGCAGATCCGCGTCGGTCAGCCGGGCACCATGCAGGCGCGCCCCGGCCAGGCGGGTGCTGTGAAGTGACGCGCCCGTCAGGTCGGCATCGCGCAGGTCGGCGCCGGCCTTGTCACAGTAGTTCCAGTTGACCCCGGGCCCCGCGGCCTGTTCGCAGTTGGGCCCGGGGTCGCGCTCGAAGGCAATCCCGAAGGCGAGCAGCAGGCCGACGGCCAGGGTGACTGCAAGGCCACCCGCGATCCAGGGCCGCGGCCCGCGGACCCACTGATTCCAGGGCGGCGCTGGCCGTTCCAGGATCTCGGCCCATTGTTGGCGATGGGAGATCATCGCGGGCGATTCGGGACAACGGCGGTCCCCCTTGCGGCGCTCGCGGATCTCGGCGGGCGGGTTGTCGTCGCGCCGTTCCCGCCGGCGTTCGTCCTCGCGCAGGCGGGCCTGGTTCAGGCGTTCGCGGCCCTCCGGGGTGTGGGCGTTCTGCAACTCTTCGGGGATCAGGTGAGGGCGCTGGTCGATGCGCCACCAGGTCTCGCGGTCGAGGCTGACCTGGTCATCCGGGCGCAGCCGGCCCAGGATCAGGAAGCGGCTGATCGAGCGCTGAGGGTAGGGCCCGCAGACCTGATCATCGCGTCGGGTAAACCACAGCTCATGGCGTCCGTCGCCGGTTCCCGGGGGCGGATCTTTTGCATCTGGCCGGGGATCGGGGTTATCGCTGGTCACGGTTCTTGCAGGCTCCCCTTGGCACCGCGTCCGTTACGGTGGATGCCGCGAGTATAGGGCATGAAACCGGGCTTCTGGGCACGGATTACCGGCTGGGGGCCGGGGGCTGGATGCCCCAGGTATCGAGCTGGTCGCGGAGTTCCCCGGCGGCGGGCTCCGCCTTCTCCAGGATTTCGTCGATCCGGTTGAAGTGCAGCAACCGGATGCCACCAGTATCCGGTACCAGGTAGAGATCCGGCGGGTCGAGGCGGGTCATGTGGCGGATGATGGAGCCCTGCATGATGCTGAAGCTCTTGAACAGCAGGTCGGTGATGCCGAGCTCCTCGGTGGCGTTCGGCGAGCCATTGCCGGACACGTCCACGGCGATCACGTAGTCGTATTCGCCCTGCAGCAGATCATAGGGCAGCGGATTGGAGGCTCCGCCGTCGATCAGGGTCTGGCCGTCGTCGTGCCGGACCGGTTCGAACAGGCCGGGCACTGCCATGCTTGCCTCGATCGCCAGGAACAGGTCGCCCTGGTCGATCACCACGCTCTCGCCGGTGCGAAAGTCGGTGGCGACCACGGCGAAGGGGATGCGCAGGTCGTCGAAGTCGCGCGCCTCGGTGTGCTCGGCGAGGAAACGCAGGAACTCGCCCGAATCGAACAGGGCATTGCGGCCCAGTCGCAGGGGGACCAGGTCCAGCAGCTTGATCTCGGAGCGCGCCAGCCCGGTCAGGGCATCAAGCTCGGATCCGGAAAAGTCGTCGAACAGGTCGAAGATCTCGTCGGCATCGAGCCCCGCGGCGTACAGGCCGCCGATCACGGCGCCGATGCTGGTGCCGGTGATGCGGTCGGGCAGGACCCCCCGGTCGTCGAACACCTGCAGCATGGCGATATGCGCCAGCCCCCCGGCCCCGCCCGAGCCCAGCGCCAGGCCAATGGTGGGGGCGGGGGCGTCAGCGGTGTCCGCAGCCAGTGCGACCGGGGCGGTGGCCAGGAACAGGGCGAGGAAAAGGAACGACAGGCGTCTCATGGGGCGATGCGCTTCCGGGGCGTGGGGGTGTCATGCTGCTACCCTGAGCTCGAATGCACGGACGGGCAAGCAGAGGGTCGCGCATGCGGGTCACAACAGGGAGTGGCGAGAGGGTCCCGCGCGGCTTCAAGTGGAGCTATCTCGCCTTCGTGCTGGTGCTGGTTCCGGTGTATGCCGTGGTGCACGGCTGGTTCAATTTCCTCTGGTTTTCCAACGTGGCGTTACTGGGCGGGCTGCTGGCGGCCTGGCTGGAGAGTCGCCGGATCGCGAGCATGATGCTGGTGGCCGTGGTGCTTCTGGAGCTGGGCTGGGTGCTGGATTTCCTGCTGAGCATGGCGGTCTGGGGCTGGGCCCCGCTGGGAGCTGTGCACTACATGTTCAACCCCGAGATCCCGCTGTTCGTGCGCCTGCTGTCGCTTTACCATCTGCCGCTTCCGTTCGTGCTGATCTGGATGGTCTGGCGTCTCGGGTATGACCCCCGTGCCTGGCGTTACATGGTGGTGCTGGGCTGGGTCATCCTGTTGCTGACCTTCGCGCTCGCGGATGCCGACAACAACGTGAACTGGGTGCTGGGTCCGGGTGGGCAGGTGCAGGAGTGGATGCACCCTGTGGCATGGCTCGCGGTGGTCATGGCGGTATGTTCCGGGGTGTGGTGGCTGACGCATCTGCTGTCTGCCTGGCTGTTGCCGCAGCGCAGCATCGCGCGCTGCGGGCGGGCTTGGTAGGCTGACGGGCTTCCCCGAGCGAGGAAACGGGAGCGGAAATGATCGAGACTACGCCGGTAGAGCGGGTCGGGCTTGTCGAACCGGACACGTTCCTGCGGCAGTACAAGGCGGTCGCGCAACCGGTGATCCTGGAGGAGCTGACCCGAGAGTGGCCGGCACGGGAGCGCTGGACACCCGACTATTTTCGCGAGGTCGCCGGGGATGCCGTGGTGCCGCTGTACGACAGCCGGCCCGCGCGCGACAACGAGCATCAGCACGCCGCGTCCCTGTACCTGCCGCTGGCGGAGTATCTGGACCTTCTGGAAGGGGGCGAGCGCGATCTGCGCCTGTTCTTCTTCAACCTGTTTGCCGCCCGGCCGACGCTGGCGCGCGACTTCGAGTTTCCCGACATCGGTTTGCGACTGTTCCGCAAGCTGCCCGTGCTGTTCATGGGCGGCAAGGACGCGCGCGTGCAGATGCACTTCGACATCGACCGCCCGGATATCCTGTTGTGCCACTTTGGCGGGCCGAAACGCGTACTGCTGGTCGCTCCCGAGTACACGCCGTACATGTATCACGTGCCTTTCTCGTTCAGTGCGCTGGCCTCGGTGGACTTCGAGGATCCCGACTACCAGCGCCATCCGGCGCTGCGGCATGTGCAGGGCCACCTGGCCGAATTGCACCACGGGGACGTGCTCTATATCCCGCCGGGGTTCTGGCACTACGTGCTGTATGACGACATCGGCTTTTCCATGGCACTGCGGGCGTTTCCGCGTGACCTGCCGAATGTCGCGCGGATGCTGAGCAACCTGCTGGTGACGCGGACCATCGAGGGCACCATGCGCAAACTGGTCGGGCAATCCTGGAACGACCGCAACGAACGCCGCGCGGTGGAACGCACCGAACACTTTCTCGCCCGGCATCCTGCGGCCTGATGGATCCATGCACGCGCTCGCGGAGTAAGATCAGGGTGCTGGCCTTTTCTTCTTCTGCCTGGAACGAGGTGCTGCTGTGAGTGAAGCCCTGCACGTGGTCTGTCCGCATTGTGACGCGGTGAATCGAATCCCTGCGACACGGCTGGGTGCCGGCCCGAAGTGTGGCCAGTGTCATCGGTCGTTGTTCGGCCAGGATCCGCTGGAACTGACCGCCACGAACTTCCTCCGCCACCTCGAGCGCAATGATATCCCGCTGTTGGTGGACTTCTGGGCGCCGTGGTGCGGCCCCTGCAAGATGATGGCTCCGCAGTTCCGCCAGGCCGCGGCGGATCTCGAGCCGACCGTGCGGCTGGCGAAGGTGAATACCGAGGCGGAGCCGGAGCTGGGCCGGCGGTTTGCGATCCGCAGTATCCCGACCCTGGCGCTGTTCCGCGGCGGACGCGAAGTGGCGCGCCAGGCGGGCGCGATGGGGGCGGCGGATATCGTGCGCTGGACCCAGAGCCAGGTTTAGCCGGGCAAAGGTGGCTTCGTCGCGGTCGTCAGCACCGTAGGATGCCGACGGTAATCAATCAGCGGCTGCCCAGTTCGCGCCAGGCCTCGTGGCCGCAGCTCATGCAGTGGTATTGCGCCTCGAAATGCCCCGGCTGGTTCGCACGTTCCCGGATCGTACCGTCCTGGAAGGTGAAGCTGCGCAGGGTGCAGCGCGGGCATTTTTCGACCGGGTCGCGGGGCGCACGTGGCTCGCTGGCCGCAGGCGTGTGGGTGCCATCGGTCCTGTCGGCGGCGTCCTCGATTGCCTGATTGAGCTCCCGGGTCAACTCGGCCGTGACCCGGTGGGCGGCCTCTGTGGTGTCCTCGCGGGCCATGGCCTCCAGCTCGGCCAAGCGGTCACGGATGTGCTTTAGACGGGTTTCGAGTTCGGTCACGGGCGCCTCCAGGGTGGTATGCCCAGCATAGTCGGTTCGCGTTCGACGGGGGTTAATCCAGCCGGACTACTGTACGGCCGCGGATCTGGCCCTTCAGGATCGACTCGCCGTAGTCCGGCAGGTCTTCCAGGCCGATCTCGCGGGTGATGGCGTCAAGATCATCCCCGGGGAGCAGCGCCGCCAGGCGCTCCCAGGTGCCCCGCCGCCGCTCGGCGGGGCACCGGACCGAGTCGATCCCCAGCAGGTTAATCCCGCGCAGCAGGAACGGCAGGACCGTGGTCTGGAGCTGCGCGCCGCCGGCCAGGCCACAGGCGGCCACCGAACGTCCGTACGCCATCCCGGCGAGTACATGGGCCAGCATGTCGCCGCCGACCGTGTCCACACAGCCCGCCCAGCGTTCGCCCAGCAGCGGCTTGGCCGGCGCGTTGGCCAGCGCCTCGCGAGCCACGATGGTGCTGGCGCCCAGTTGGTGCAGGTAGTTGGCGTTCTCCGGGCGTCCGGTCACGGCGGTGACCGTGTAGCCCAGGCGTGCCAGGAGGCGCACGGCGATGCTGCCCACGCCGCCGGAGGCACCGGTGACCAGAACCTCGCCGGTGCTCGGTTGCAATCCGTGGTCTTCCAGGGCCTGCACCGCCAGCATGGCGGTAAAGCCGGCGGTGCCCGCGGCCATCGCCTGGCGCGCGCTGTAGCCGGGCGGCTGAGCGATCAGCCAGTCGCCGCGGACGCGCGCGCGCTGGGCGTAACCGCCCCAGTGGGCCTCGCCGACACGGTAGCCGGTCAGCACGACGGGATCGCCCGGGCGGTAGCGCGGGTCCGCCGATTCGAGCACGGTCCCGGCCAGGTCGATGCCCGGTACGTGGGGATAATCCCGCACCAGGTTGCCCAGCCCCTGCAGGATCATGCCGTCCTTGTAGTTGAGCCCCGAATAGTGAACCTGGAGCAGGACCTCGCCCGCGGGCAGGTCGTCGAGGGTGAGTGTCCGGATCGTGGCCACCGGGCCGTCGAGCTGCTGTTCCAGGAGCAGGGCCTTGAAGGATTCGGTCATGCGAATCAGCGTCTCGTCAGGGAATGCAACGGCAGCCTAACAAACGGCCGTCTTTTCTGGCGCGAAGGGCGGGGAATGTTGCTAACCTCATTGAGATGGGCGAACGGGATTGCGCATGTTCGCCGGGCGGCGTTGCGCCACGCGCCGATTGTTTCCCGTTGCGAGGATCATCATGGCGGCAGACCCCTCCGGGTGTTTCCATTCACAGATCATTGAATACGCCCCGGTCTGGGTGAATACCCTGGATCCCGAGGGGCGGGTGACGCTGTGGAATCGGGCGGCGGAACGGATCAGTGGCTATAGCCGCGAGGAAGTTGTGGGGCACGCGAGTGTTTGGGAATGGCTTTTCCCCGACCCGGACTATCGCGTAGCGGTCTACGCCGAGGGGCAGGCCATCATTCACGAAGGCCGCGAGATCGCGGGCCTGGAGTCCACCATCCGCACCCGTAGTGGCGAACAGCGCACGCTGTCCTGGTATGCCCAGCGGTTTTTCGATGCCGAGGGCACGCTGCTTGGGGCCAGCGTGATGGGCGAGGACATCACCGAGCGCAAGCAACTGGAACTCAGGGCACAGCACCAGTACCGGTTGCAGGAGGTGGTCTCGGCGATCTCCGCGCAGTTTGCGGACCTGTCGGCGGACGCGGTGGACGCGGCCGTTGTGCAGGCCCTGCAACGTCTGGGCGAGTTCTTCCGGATGGGGCGAGCCTACGTGATCTGTTTTCGCCCGGACCATGAGACGATGGACCTGGTGAGCGAGTGGTGCGCGCCCGGGGTCGCCCCCTTCCTCGACGAGATGCAAGGGATACCCATGGAGGCGCATGGTTGGGTGACCCGCCAGATTCGGCAGGGACACCCGGTGCACGTCCCCGATGTGGGTGCGCTCCCCGAGGCTGCGGTGGTGGAGCAGGCCGAGTTCCGGCGCCAGGATATCGAGTCCCTGTTGCTCATCCCGTTGATCAGTGATCAGAAGGCCTTCGGGCTCTTGGGCCTTGATTCGGTGGCCCGGCACTACGAGTGGAGCCCCGAACAGATCGCCGTGCTGCAGGTGGTAGCCGATATCATCGCCGGCACCTTCGCGCGCAAGGAGGTGGAGGCGGAGCTGGCACGCCAGGCGCGGGTAGACGGCCTGACCGGCCTGGCCAACCGGCGCGAATTCGATGCCGTGCTGGAGCGCGAGTGCGGTTCGCGGCGCGAGGTGAACCTGGCGCTGTTGATGATCGATATAGACCACTTCAAGCCGTACAACGACCGCTTTGGCCACCAGCGTGGGGATGACTGCCTGCGCCAGGTCGCGGAGGTATTGCGCGCCGCGGCACACCGGCCCACCGATCTGGTGGCGCGTTATGGCGGCGAGGAGTTTGCCTGCATCCTGCCGGACACCACCCTGGAGGGTGCGCGGGCGGTCGCCGAGCGGGTGCGCCGCAAGGTCGAGTCGTTGCAGCTGGGCCACCCGGATAACGTGACGGATGCGGTGACGGTCAGTATCGGGGTATCCGCGGTCGACGGGGGACGATCCGTGGCGCCGGAGGATCTTCTGGGGGAGGCGGACCGGCAGCTTTACCGCGCCAAGCGCGAGGGACGCAACCGGGTCTGCGCGGCGGGGCTCTGATTACCCCCGCCGGGGTTATTCTGCGCCGGCGGCGCGCGTCGGGCGTTCGCGCGGATCGGCGGAGCGGGCATCTTCGCGCTCAAGCAGGGTGACGACCGGGACCGACTCGCTGTCTTCGTTCACCAGCTGATCGCCTTCCATCCACGGTGGCGGCAGCTGCGGACGCATGTCCTGGACCTGGGCGAAATTCGGGAACTCCACCTTGGAGAACAGTTCCGCGGCGGATTCCTGCGCTTGCGGGTTTTGCAGGGTCAGCACGAAGCCGGTGGCCAGCACCAGCAGGGAAAACTGGAAGCGCTGATCGCTGTAGGTGGAACGTGAACGCAGCAGGTCGAGCATTGGATGGTCTCTCGGGAGTCTTGCCTGCATAGACAGTACGCCCGGACGAGGGTTTCCATCAAGCAGGCCCGGTGCGGAGCGGGACTTTGAGTTGCCACCGACCCGGGTCGTGTCAGGGGCAGCCGGGGGCGTGTTGCTTCAGGATGCGCGACGGCAGACCAGAAAGACCTCTTCGACGCCGTCGGTGGCGACCATGCCGGGGGTCAATTCGAGGGGCTTTTGCAGGCGCAGTCCCAGGGGCATCAGGAAGCGGTTGTAGACCTTCATCGCGACCGGCCGATGACGTTGCAGGAACCACATGCCGAGGTCATTGAGGCGCGAGGATTTGGGCTTCATGCCGAAGATTGCGCTTTGCTCGATCTGTAGCTGGTGGCGTTCCAGCAGTTGCGTCAGCTTGGCCGGTTCATAGCGCCGGTAGTGGCCGACGATGTCGTCGAACGGCGTCCAGTATTCCGGGTGTAGCGGGGTGGAGAGCAGTACCCGGGCCCCGGGTGCCGCCACCCGCGAGAGCTCGGCCAGGGCCGCCTCGTCGTCTTCCACGTGCTCGACGATGTCCAGCGCGCACACCAGGTCGAAACTCTGGTCGGCGTAGGGCAGGGCGGAGATGGGGGCGGTGTGGGTGATGCCGCCCGCGCTTTCCAGTGCCGCCAGGGCCGGTGGGCTGATATCGACAAAGTGGGTGCCGGCGATCGGCAGGCGCGGGCGCATGCCGGGCCCTACTTCGAGCCGGCGGGTATGCGATTCGGCCAGGCTGGATACCAGGCCCCAGGTGTTGAAGCGCTCCGGGTGCACCAGACGCGTGTCCGCCCACAAGCCATCGTAGAAGCGCTGGTTGACGTCGCCGATGTCCGAATGTTGCTGCGGGGCAGTATCGTGGGTCACGCGGTGGCCGGGCTTGAATGGTGCGCCACAGTGTAACCAACCTGACGGGCGGTCACAGGCTGGCTGGGTAGACTCCGGGAAGCCGTTCTCGGTTTGGCGGGCGGGTCAGCGCCATTCGCTGTGTCATTCGTCGGTCTCAATGCGCCGTGAGTGGCGGCGCTGAATCCGGTGGCGCAGCGCGGCGCCCAGTAGCAACAGCACCGCCAGCGCAAACAGGGGCAGGAGGGTTTGCGGTTGCAGGGCCTCGCCGCTCGCGAGGGCGTCGGTGGCCCCGTGGATGGCGGTGGCGTACACGCCCCACTTGACGGCGAGCCCGAGCACGGCTGCCAGCAGGAAACGGCCAAGTGGAAGGCCCAGCGCGCCGCCGGCGTAGTTCACCATCGAATGGGGAAAGCCGGGGAGCACGCGCAGCGCGATCTGCGTGGCGAGGCCACTGTGGCGGTGCAGGAAATCGGCCAGCCAGGCGTCTTCGCGGCGTTCGTGATCGGGATGGCGCGCCAGGCGGGCGGACACGCGGTACGCACCCCAGGCACCACTGACGCTACCTGCGAGGAGCAGACCGATGGCTAACAGGGGCGGATGGAACGGGGCGATCAACCAGAGGATGAGCGTGCCGGGCAGGGCAAAGATCAGCATCAGGGCCATCAGGAGCACCAGCCCTGCCGTGGCCCAGGGGCCGCCCGCGACGGCATCGCCCCAGGCCAGCAGGCGGACCGGATCGCCCACCCACAGCGCGATGCCGATGCCCAGCGCGATCAGCAGCACCAGCAGGCCGCGCCCGATGTTGGCGCGGGAACACCCGTTGGGTCGGGGGAGGGGGTGCGTCATTGAGCGGGGCCTCCGGGGAGCGTCCGGCGTGATGCGGTCAGAGTAGCGGATGCGCAATCACAAGGTTCGGTGGGCAGGTCGCATCGGCGCCGCGGATCGGTACACTCGGCTCAGGCACCCGGGGAGGAGACGCGCATTGAGCAACAAGCTGGAGAATCAGACGGCACACAAGATCCTGCGCGGGCTCAAGTCGCACTATCCGGTGTTCTACCTTCTCGGCTGGGACGAAGATCGCATGGAGCGGCTGCTGCGTTCGGTCGCACGCTCGTTCTACGGCGAAGACGGCCATCTGGAGGTCTGGTCGGCGAGTCACGGGTTTGGCGAGCACGACGACCCGAATGCACTGACGACGGACCCGGTAGCGGCAGTGGCGCGGGTGGCGGCCGGCGAGACGGATGCCCCGCGCATGGTCCTGCTGAAGGATCTGCCCATGTGGTTCGATGACAACCCGGCGCTGGTGCGCGGAGTGCGCGACCTGTACTACCAGCTGAAGAAGGGACGCAACGTGGTGTTCCTCAGCTGCCCGTTGCTGAAGCTGCCGGAGATCCTGAAAAAGGAGGTCTTCCTGGTCGAGGTGGACCTGCCGTCCGAGGTCGAGGTGCTGGAGCAGCTCGAACACACCCGCGGCGCCGAGGCGGTCCCGCGCGAGCAGTTGTTCCGGGTGGCGGCGGGAATGCGCGGCCTGTCGCTCAACGAGGTCGGGCACCTGAGTGCGCGGCTGTTCCGCGGCAAGCCGCTGCCCGAGGCCGACATGCTGGCCGAGATCCAGGAGGAGAAGGGCCAGATCCTGCGCAAGGAGAGCTGCCTCGAGTTCTATCCGCCACAGCGCTCGCTGGAGGATATCGGCGGTCTGGAGAACCTCAAGGAATGGGTGCGTACGCGCGCCGACCTGTTCACCGAGAAGGCCTGGAACGACAACGTGCCGCTACCCGCCGGGGTGCTGTTCATGGGGGTCAGCGGCTGCGGCAAGAGCATGGCCGCCAAGGCGATCGCCACCGCTTGGGGGTTGCCGCTGGTGCGGCTGGACATGAGCCTGGTGCTGTCCGGCAGTTTCGGTACCCCGGAATACGCCTTTGCCCGGGCCACCCGGATCGCCGAGGAGATCGCGCCGATGGTGTTGTGGGTGGACGAGCTGGAGAACGCCTTCGGTTTCGACAGTCACGCCGCGGGCAGCGCCGGCAATGTAAACATCTTCTCCAGCTTTCTCACCTGGCTGCAGGAGAAGTCGCCCCGGGTGTTCGTGGCGGCGACCGCGAACCGCATCCAGCAGCTCCCGGCCGAGCTGATGCGCAAGGGGCGCTTTGACCAGCTGTTCTTCCTCGATCTGCCGAACGTGGAGGAGCGCAAGGAGATCCTGCGCATTCACGTCCAGCGTCACGGCGGTAACCTGGAGGACTTCAACCTGAACTACATGGCGGCCAGCACCGAGGACTGGAGTGGGGCCGAGATCGAGCAGGCGGTGAAGTCGGCGCGGATCGACGCCTACCAGGAGGGGCGGGTGTTCAACCAGCGCGACGTGATCCGCAACGTCATCAACACGGTACCGCTGTCGCGGACCATGGTGGAGCAGATCCGCGAGATCAAGAGCTGGGTCTTCCAGCGCGCGATCAATGCGTCGAAGCCGGAGCCGAAGGGCGCCGCGTCCGGCCCGCCGAAGCCGCCCGGCTGACCGCCGAGCCTGGTTTTCCGGGCGCCGGAGAGTGGGCCCCGGGTGGCCTATACTCCGGTCAGGGGGACGCCAGAGCCGGTACGGGTCCCGGTCCCCCACGGGTTCGGATACGGGTCGCCGGTGGAGGAATGCTCATGTGGCGCAATGTTTCTTTCGCGATTGTCCTGGCGGCGGTCCTGGGTCTCGGCGGCTGTGCGACCTATCAGGGGTCGCAGGAACAGGCCGGGATGGTGATCGGCGGCGTGCTGGGGGGCGTGCTTGGCTCGCAGGTCGGCTCCGGGCGTGGCCGGACCGCGGCGATCATCGCCGGCACCCTCGCGGGCGCGGCGATCGGTGGCTCGGTGGGCCAGTCCATGGACGAGGTCGACCGGTTGAAGACGGCCCAGACCCTGGAGAGTGTGCGGACGGGTGTGCCCTCGCGGTGGGTCAATCCCGACAGCGGCAACCAGTACACCGTGGTGCCGACGCGGACCTACGAGACCACCGCCGGCCCGTGCCGCGAATACACCATCGACGCGGTGATCGGAGGCCAGACCGAGCAGGTGTACGGGACCGCCTGTCGGCAGCCGGACGGCAGCTGGCGTATCCAGGGCTGAATGGCGGGCCTGGTCCGCGCCTCAGACAGACGCTTCCGGGGTCGGTTGCCCCGGCCCGGCCGAGTCGTCGGCGGTCCGGGTGTCCTGGAAGTCGGATTCGGCTCCAGCATCCAGGGTGCGCGAGACGACGCAGTCACGCCCCTCGCTCTTCGCCTGGTAGACGGCCTGGTCGGCGACCCGGAAGAGGTCGTTCATGTCCACCTCGCGACCACAGGGACGACTGGTCACGCCGAAGCTGGCGGTAATGGTCAGTCCGGCGGGCTTGAGTTCGCGCAGTTGCTGGCGTAGTTCCTCGGCACGGGTATGGGCATCAAACAGGTCGCACTCGGGCAGGACCAGCAGGAATTCCTCGCCGCCGAAGCGCAGGGCGACATCGACCTCGCGCCCGGTGGTACGTAGCAACTCGCCCACGCCAACCAGGACCTCGTCGCCCACCAGATGGCCGTGGCTGTCGTTGATCTGCTTGAAATGGTCGATATCCAGCAGGATCAGGCTGAGGGCCATGTCCTTCTGGTTGGCTTCGGTGAAGAAGCGTGCGGCGCATTCGGCCAGGACATTGCGATTGCGCAGGCCGGTGAGGGGATCGATCATCGCCATGTCGTAGAGTTTCTGGCGCTGGCCCTGGACTTCCTCGAGCAGGCGCTTGTTCGCCAGGAGGTTGCCGATGCGGGCGCGGACCTCGTCTTCCAGCACCGGCTTGGTCACGAAGTCGTTGACCCCCAGGCGGAAGAGCTCGGCGCGTCGGTTCGGGTCGTCGAGGCCGGACATCGCGACGATCGGCAGGCTGGTCTTGTCGGGGAAGCGGTGGCGCAGGCGGCTGACCAACCCCATGCCGCTGATGTCGCCCTCGACCAGGATATCGCTCAGGACCAGATCCCAGGTTCCCTCGTCGAAGGCATTCAGGGCGGCGGAGGCGCTGCGAAAGTGCGCTACTTCCAGACCCATGCCCTCGAGGATGCGAGTCATCACCCGGGCGACGGTGGGGCTGTCCTCGACATACAGCACATGCCCCTTGTGGGCGTGTTCCACCGGCCGGCCGTAGCGTGCGGCCTGGTGGAACAGGTCACGGATGTTGGTCTTGTCGTGGAGATCGGTGGCGCCGGCCTCGAAGGCCGCGCGGCGTATGTCGTGGTCCTGCTTGGTGGTCAGCAGGATCAGCGGCAGATCATGGCCGGCGGGTTTGGCGCGTGCCTGGCGGCAGAACTCGATCCCGCTCATGTCGGGCAGGGTAATGGAGGCGCAGACCAGCTCGAGGTCGTTTTCCTCGATGCGGGCGAGGCCCTCCGCACCACTTGCGGCCATGATCGGCTTGTGTCCGGCGGCCAGGACCATTCGGCTCCACAGCGCCCGGAATACGCGGGAGTGATCGACGACCAGGATCTTCATGGCCGGCCGTCCATTGGGCGGTCTCGCCGGGGCGCGGTCGTGACCGGCGGTCGGAGCGTGTCTGCCGTCATGCTGGGCCCTGACTCCATTCAGTGATCCGCAGGCAAATCCGGATAATGCGCGTCTTCGCACCGGGCTTCAAACGAGCCGTCAAGACGCGCTGGACAGCGCGTGCGGGCACGGGAACAATGAGGCCATCTGGCGTGCGACGAAACACTACAGCCAGGGGAAAGGAGTCCGGCATGAGCTACATGCAGCGAATGGGGAGTCTGCTGCGGTTCGGCAAGGCCGGCGAGCGGCGTACAAAGGCACGCCAAGAGGCCGCTCGCGGGCTGCGGGTGCTGGTGGTGGATGATTCGCGCACGGTGGTCGCGCTGCTCACCAGCATGCTCAAGCAGAACGAGCTGGAGCCGATTGGCGTCGGCGATGCCGAGGAGGCGCTGGCTTTGGCGCGCGAGAATCCACCGGACCTGATCTTCCTGGATATCCTCCTGCCCGGGATGACCGGGTTTGCCATGCTGCGTCAACTGCGCCGGGACCCCGCCACCGCGAAGGTGCCGGTGATCATGATCAGCGGCAACGAGGACGCGGTCGAGCAGTTCTTCCTCGATCGCATCGGCTCCGACGACTTCATGAAGAAACCCTTCGGCCGCGGAGAGGTGTTCACCCGCATCGAGCGCCTGGTGGCGAAGGGGCGTCTTCCGGCCCGCCCGACGCGCTTCTCCGGGTAGGAATCCCGGACCCGCACTCGCGTTTCAGGCGGCGTGCCGGGCCCGCCAGTCGCCGATCTCGTCGTGCAGGCGCTGTTTTGCGCTGGCTTCCAGGAACGCGGCGTCGACGGCGTTGCGTGCCAGTTTTTCCAGGTCATCCAGGTCCAGCTGCAGGGCCGCGGCCGTGGCGCGGAAGTTTTCCCCCACGTAGCCGCCGAAATAGGCCGGGTCATCCGAGCTGATGGTGACGCACAGCCCCGCGTCCATCAGGCGCTTCAGGTTGTGTTGTTCCAGGCGCTCGAACACGCACAGCTTGATGTTGGACAGCGGGCAGACGGTCAGCGGGATCTGCTCCCGCGCCAGGCGCTGCATCAGGTCGGGGTCCTGCTCGGCCTGGACGCCGTGGTCGATGCGCGCGACCTTGAGCAGGTCCAGTGCCTGCCAGATGTAGTCCGGTGGCCCCTCCTCGCCGGCATGCGCGACGGCGGGGAATCCCTCGGCCCGCGCGCGCTCGAACACGGCCTGGAATTTCTCCGGCGGGTTGCCCAGCTCCGCGGAGTCCAGCCCGACCGCGTGGATGTGCTCGCGCCAGGGCAGGGCGGTCTCCAGGGTCTCGATCGCGGCCTCGGCGCTCAGGTGGCGCAGGAAACAGAGAATCAGGCGGTTGGTGATGCCGAGCTCCCGTTCGCCGTCGGCCAGCGCGCGGTGGATGCCGTCGATGACCGTCGCGAAGGGCACGCCGCGTTCGGTGTGGGTCTGCGGGTCAAAAAAGATCTCGGTGTGGCGGACGTGGTCGTCCCGGCAGCGTTCGAGGTACGCCCAGGTCAGGTCGTAGAAATCCTGCTCGGTCAGCAGGACGCAGGCGCCCGCGTAGTAGATATCCAGGAAGGATTGCAGGTCGTGAAACTGGTAGGCGGCCCGAACCTCCTCGACCGAGGCATACGGGAGATCGACATCGTTGCGCTCGGCCAGGGCGAACATCAGCTCGGGTTCCAGGGAGCCCTCGATGTGCAGGTGCAGCTCGACCTTGGGGAGCGTGGCGATGGCGTCTTGCATGGCGGGATCCTGCGGTGTCGGGGAGGAAAGTGCGCAGAGGCTAGAACTGCCCGGGGCGCCCGACAAGTAACCGGGGTCACCCGAGGGGCGAGAGCAGTTCCCGGAAGAACCGCGCCAGCAGGCCGGGTTCCAGCCACAGCATGAAGGCGATGCCCCAGGCGCCGCCCCACAGGTGGGCGCTGTGGTTGATGTTGTCGCGGTTCTGGCGCTGGGCATAGAGCGAATAGCCGACATAGACCGCCGCAAACACGATGGCCGGGACCGGGATAAAGAACACGAACAACAGCGACCACGGCTGCAGCAGGATGTAGGCGAACAGCACCGCGGAGACCGCGCCGGAAGCGCCCAGCGAGCGGTAGCCCGGGTCACGCAGATGGCTCAGGTGGCTTGGCAGACTGGCGAGGACGATGGCGGCCAGATAGAACAGCACGAAGCCGCCCATGCCGATCGCGGGCACCAGCACGCGCTCCATGGCCATGCCGAAGAAAAACAGCGTGATCATGTTGAACGCGAGATGGGTGCCATCGGCATGGATGAAGCCGTGGGTTACCAGGCGCCAGTATTCGCCGCGCTGCACCGACGGTGGATGATGGATCATCGCCTGCAACCAGCGCGGGTTCTGCCATGCGAGCAGGGAGACCGCGACGGTGGCGACGATCAGGTACAGCGTCACACTCGGTTCAAAGTTCACCGGCAACCTCCAAGGACCCGTAGCGCCAGGCCTGCAGGCCGTCGGGCCAGCCGCCCGGCGCCAGCCCGGCCTTTTGCAGCAGGGCATCGAGGAAGGTCTCGGGATCGGGCAGTTGTTCCCAGACCGCAGGGAGGAAGGTGGCGCGGCGCGCTCCGGCCTGAAGGACCAGGCCGTCCCGGCCCGGTTGTAGCTGATCCAGCAGGCCCTTGCGCTGCGCGGCCTCCATGGGTCGCGACGCAGTCAGCAGCGTGACCGAGTAGGCAAGACCGGCCAGTTCCGACGTGCGCAGCGGCAGAAAACGCGGATCATTGAGCGCCGCCGCGCGGGCGTTGTGCAGGACGTCCGCGGCCAGGGGCCGGTGGGCCTCCAGCGTGCCGATGCAGCCGCGCAGGGTTTCCCCTTGCTTCAGGGTGACGAAGCTGGCGCCGGGATCGGGTAGCGGGTCGGGCTCCTGTTCCAGTGCAATGGGGCGGGCGGGGGCATGGTGCGCGGCCCGCCGGATGGCATCCGCGGCCAGTTCCAGCAGGCGTTCGCGCGCCGGCGCGGGCAGGTCGATGGCGTGCGTCATTGCAGCATCCAGGCGCCGTAGCCGACCACCTGGTCGCGCGGGCCGGCGGTGTCGCCGGAGTTGCGCTGGTCCAGTGTGGTAATGGCAAGACCGCGCTGCCGTGCCAGCCGCAACAGGCCCGCCAGCGGCCGGCAGCCGCAAGCCTGTTCCGGCCCCAGCGCGTGTTCGTCCAGTTGTTCGATGGCGCGGGTGGTGGCCGTGTCCAGGCGGCACGCGGTGGCATAGTCGTGGAAGTGGGAGAGATCCGAACTCACGACGATCAGGGTCTCCGGGCCGCCCCACAGCCGTTCCAGCACGCTCGCGACCTGCTCGGACGAGGCATCCCCGACCACCAGCGGGACGAGTTCGAATGTCCCCAGTGCCACCTGCAGGAACGGCAGGTGGGCCTCCAGGCTGTGTTCCGGTCCGTGGGCGATGTCCAGTAACTGGACGCCGGGCAGGTCCGCGATGGCTTCCAGGGCTTCGTGGTCCACGGGGATGTCTCCCAGCGGGCTGCGGTAGGCCGTTGCCGTAGTGGTCGCGATGCCGCGAAAGGGCACGCGATGCGACGGACCCAAGAGGATGACGCGCTGGATCTTCCCCGCCAGGGGGCGGATGTGCGCATAGACCGAGGCCGCCACCGGGCCGGAGTACGGGTAACCGGCATGCGGCGCGATCAGGGCCTTGGGCGGCGCCGCGTCCGTTACCAGCGGGACGGCATCGAGCAAGCGGGTGACCGTGGCGCGCAGCTCCTCGGGCTCGGCCGGGTAGAACTGGCCCGCGATGGCGGGCTCGCGGATGCGGGGCTGTGCCGTCATTGGGGGGGGGCTCCATCAAACATTATGTTGTTGAATATTGGGATTGTGTCCTCATATTCAAGACCATGAATCACGGTCTGGACTGGATATGAACGACATCCCCGAACACGACGCATTCACCGTCGCCACGCGCTACTGGCATGCCCTGGAGGATGGCCGCGTACAGTGCGATCTGTGCCCGCGCTACTGCAAGCTGAAGCCCGGACAGCGCGGCGCATGCTTTGTGCGCGCCAATCTCGACGATGCCGTGGTGCTGACCAGCTATGGGCGTTCCTCCGGCTACTGCGTGGATCCGATCGAGAAGAAGCCGCTCAATCACTTCCTCCCGGGCAGTCCGGTGCTGTCGTTCGGCACGGCCGGCTGCAACCTGGCCTGCAAGTTCTGCCAGAACTGGGACATCAGCAAGTCACGCGAGATCGACACGCTGGCCGATCGCGCTGATCCCGAGACCATTGCACGTGCCGCCGAGGCGCTGGACTGTCGCGCGGTGGCCTTTACCTACAACGACCCGGTGATCTTTCACGAGTACGCCATCGACGTGGCGGCGGCCTGCCGCGCGCGGGATATCCGCACGGTGGCCGTGACGGCCGGTTACATCACCGAGCAGGCGCGCGGCGAATTCTTTGCCGCCATGGATGCGGCGAACGTGGACCTGAAGGCATTTACCGAGCGCTTCTATCACAAGCTGACCGGGGCCCATCTGCAGCCGGTACTCGACACCCTGGAATGGCTGGTGCACGAGACCGCTACCTGGGTCGAGATCACCACGCTGCTGATCCCGGGGGAGAACGACAGCGATGCGGAGATCACCTCCATGGCGCAATGGGTCCGGGAGCATCTGGGGCCGGATGTGCCGCTGCATTTCACCGCCTTCCATCCGGATTTCAAGATGACCGAACACCCGCGCACGCCGATCGAGACGCTGCAGCGGGCGCGTCGCATCGCTCGCGAGCAGGGTCTGCATCACGTGTACACCGGCAATGTGCATGACACGCAGGGCCAGAGCACCTGGTGTGCGGGCTGCGGGCAACGCGTGATTGGCCGCGACGGGTACGAACTCTCGGACTGGAAACTGAACGCCGATGGTTGCTGCAACGCCTGCGGCGCGTCGGTGCCCGGGGTGTTCGAAGCGCGCCCCGGCAACTGGGGCGCCCGGCGTCAGCCGGTGCGGCTAGCCGATTTTCGGGGGTCTGATTCGCAGGGCTTGAAAAGGCCCTCTCCGCGACCTAGTTAACTCGGTAGACAGGATTTGCAACGGAGGTGATCACCATGGACCTGAAAAAGCTCAAGCCGTGGAACTGGTTCAAGCGCGAGGAGACCGCGAGCACGGAGGTCGTGCCGGCTCGGCGCGAGAGCGCCGACCCCTTGATGCGCATGCACCGCGAGATGGACCGGATGTTCGAGGACTTCTTTGGCTCGGCCCTCGGGATGCGCGGGGGTGATGCCGCCGCCTCGCTGCTGCTCAAGCCCAGTGTGGATATCGCCGAGACCCGCAAGGCCTACCGGATCACGGTGGAGGTGCCGGGGATCGACGAGGACGCGATCGACCTGACGGTGGATGGCGACGACCTGATCATCTCCGGCGAGAAGCGCCAGGAGACCGAGGAAGACGACCAGGGCTACCATCGGGTGGAGCGGGCCTACGGACAGTTTCGCCGTATCCTCAGCCTGCCCGGGGACGCCGATATCGATGCCATCTAGGCGCGGTTCAAGAACGGTGTTCTGAAGATCGACATCCCCCGGCGCAAGGACGACGCCCGGCCGGGCGTGCGCCGGATCGAGATCGGCTCCTGAGGGGGGCGTCACACGGCGGCCTGCCGTGCGCTGAATGATCGCCGGGACCGCCCGACGACAAGGATGTGAGACCAGCGAATGACACGACGGATCGTGATCTGTGCGGACGGAACCTGGAATCGCCCGGAGGAGGACGTCGAGTCGGACGTGCCGACCAATGTCCTGCGCCTGGCGCGGGCCATTGCGCCCGCCGATGCCATGGGGGACCCGCAGCAGGTCTACTACGACTGGGGCGTGGGGGCGTACTACGCAAAGATCTCGGGTGGCGTGACCGGGCGTGGCATCCACAAGAACATCCAGGATGCCTATCGCTACATCGTGCAGAACTACGCCCCCGGCAGCGAGATATTCCTGTTCGGTTTCAGCCGCGGGGCGTACACCGTTCGCAGCCTGTGCGGCTTGATCAACAACTGCGGGGTCCTGAAGCGCCCGGATGCACGGTTGATCGAGCAGGCCTTTCGGCACTACAAGAACACCGGCGCCAGCCATGCGCCCGAGGGCGAAGCCTCGCGTACCTTTCGCGCGAAACATGCACATCCCTCGCGGGAGATCCGCTTTGTTGGCGTCTGGGATACGGTCGGCGCGTTGGGAATCCCGTTCTCTTTGCTGGGAATGTTCGATCGTACGGACGAGTTCTACGACACCAAGCTGGGGCCCAACGTGCGCATCGCCCGCCATGCCATGGCGATCGACGAGACACGAGCCGACTTTGAGCCCACCCTGTGGGATCCGCGCCCGGGGCTGGATCTGAAGCAGCTGTGGTTCAGTGGCGTGCATGCCGACGTGGGCGGCGGCTACGCCCCGGATGCCGAGGGGCGTCTCGCGTCAGAGGCCCCGTTGGCGTGGATGATCGAGCAAGCCCGGATGGCCGGGCTGCAAGTGGAGAGGCATCTGCCGGATAACCTGCGCCCCGACCCGCTGGCGTCGCTGCACCGCTCGCGGCGGCACATCTATCGCCTGCGACGGCGCTATCGGCGTCCGTTGTACCAGTCGGGTTACCCGACCGAGGTGCATCCGAGTGCCCTGGAACGCTACCGGAAGGATGTCGACTACCAGCCCGAGAACCTGCGCGCGTTTCTGGACGAATGGGGCTGGCCGGACGCCGACTGAATTCCCCCGGACGGAGTAAACGCTCGCGTTGGGAGGCCGGGTCTCCGTTATCCTGTAGGAATAGCAGACGGAGATTCCCTCAATGCAGCCATTTCCCTCGAAGAACGTGTTTGGCGGGGCCCTGGAGCCCTGTAGTCGCGGGCCGGTCACCGGTTTTTATCGCGACGGCCGTTGTGCCACCGGCTACGACGACCAGGGCATGCATACCGTGTGCGCCGAGCTCACCCGCGAGTTTCTCGATTTCTCCCTGGCACGCGGGAATGATCTGATCACGCCGGTTCCGGAATTCGGCTTCCCCGGCCTGGAGGCCGGGGATCGCTGGTGCCTGTGCGCCGCGCGCTGGCTGGAGGCCTACCGGGCGGGGGCGGCGCCCGGGGTCTTCCTGCGCGCGACGCACGAGGAGACCCTGGCGGTGATCCCGCTGGACATCCTCAAGGAACACGCGCGCGACCCAGCTGATTGAGATGGAGGCCCTCCTCGGAGGGTCGGTCGGGGGCCGGGGTGGGCCCCGCTGAAATACAGGGAGAAGACGGATGGATCCGTACATGGTGGGGCTGACAATCGCTCGGGTCGATAACGTGGGCATGGGGAATCGGGGGGTGGCCGGTGGTTGACCGCATGGCCGTGCCCGAGATCGAACGCTTCCGGATCACGCGGACGCTGGGTACGAGTGCCCGCGACGGGCTCTATGTCGCGCACGACCCGCTGCTGGATCGGCAGGTCGCGATTCGGACGCTGACCAACGTCGCGGCGGACGCTTCGACCCGCCAGGCATTGCTTGAAGACGCCCGCCGGTTAAGCCGCTTTCGGCACCCGAACATCGCTCCAATCTTCGAGGCGGGGGACTACGCCGAGGGCGTCTATCTGGTGTTCGAGTACGTCGAGGGCGAGACCCTGGAGCAGATCCTGGCGCGCGGACCCTTGCCGATCGATCGCGCCCTGGCCCTGATGCGCGAGCTGCTGGATGCGGCGGCTGCGGCGCACGAGCAGGGCATCCTGCACGGGGCCCTGCAGCCGGCGAACGTGACCGTGAACCCCGAGGGACATGCGCGCATCACCGGGCTGGGCATGGCGCTGCCTGACGTGGCCGCGCGCGGCGAGAGCCACCTGCCGGATACACCCTACTATCTGGCGCCGGAACGGCTGGCGAACGAGGCCGCGACCGAAGGGTCCGACGTGTTCTCCCTGGGGGCCTTGTTCTTCGAGATGCTGACGGGCGAGCGCGCGTTTGCCGGTGATAGCCCCGCGGCGATCCGGCAGGCGATGCAGGCGGGGGCGCTGGAGCCACCCTCCGGTCGCACCGGCAATGGCGACGAACGCTTCGACGCCCTGGTACTTCGGGCCACCCGCCCGGATCCCGCCGAGCGTTTCGCATCGGCCCGCGAGTTTCGCGAGGCGCTGGTGGTGGCCGTCGAGGGCGAAGGCCAGACGGGCGACGGATCGCAGGACTTCATCCTGCGGCGGATCCGACGCAAGCCTGATTTCCCCGGCATCTCCAGCCACATCCGCGAGATTACCCAGTGTTCCGACGACACGATGAAGCGCTCGGTGGCCGAGCTGTCGAATGCCGTGCTGAAGGACTACGCCACCACGCAGAAGCTGCTTCGGCTGGCGAATTCACCCTTTTACAGCAACTTTGGCGGCAATATCCGCACCGTTTCGCGCGCGATCGTGCTGCTGGGCTTCGAGCAGGTGCGCACGGCGGCGCTCGGGCTGGTGCTGTTCGAAAACCTCAAGGGCGGGCGTCATTCCGGACGCCTGATGGAGGCGCTGGTCGGCACCCTGTTCAGCGCCATGCTGGCGCGCGACCTGGCGGAACAGGTCGGCGGGGTGGAGAGCGAGCAGGCCTTTGTCTGTGCGCTGTTCCACGATATCGGCCGCATGCTGGTGTTGTACTACCTGCCGGAGGAGGCGGACGAAATCCGCATTCGTGTGGGTCAGGGTACGAGCGAGGGCAGTGCCGCCCGTCAGGTCCTCGGGATCTCCTACGAGGCCCTGGCGCGCAGCGTGCTGGAGGACTGGAACTTCCCGCGCGAGATCGTTACGTCGGTGGAACGGGCTCCCTCGGGCACGCTGCCGGCAGCGCGGGATGCCGACCAGCGCCTGCACCGCATCGTCACCCTGGCGTCGGAGATGGGGCAATGCATTACCCAGGCGGATCGCGACCAGCAGGGCGCCTTGCTCACCGATCTGCGCAAGCGCTACGAACGTGCCCTGGGCGTGGATGCCCGCGGCATGCAGCGGGCCATCAAGTCCGGGCGCGAGCACATGGATCACTTCCTGACGGTGGTCAAGCTGCCGCCGGAGGGCCGCGAGCCGCTGAACCGGCTGAAGGCGAATCTGGGTGTGCAGATCGATGACAGCGACGCGGCGGATATCGAGCCCGCGGGGGGGAGCGGCGAAGCGGCGGCGGCCGCCACCGCCGATCCTGACGCACAGGCCGCGGCACTGATGGAGACCCTGACCGACATGCTGGACAGCATGGTGGGCGAGTTCGAGCTGAACACCTTGATGCAGGCAACGCTCGAGACCCTGTACCAGACACTCGGTCTGCGCCGGGTAATGCTGATGCTCGCCGATCGCGAGCATCGGGTGCTGGTGGCGCATACCGCCTTCGGAAAGGATGCCGAGACGCTGTCCGGACGGCTGCGACTCACGCTTGCGGGCAAGGGCGACATTCTGTCGCTGGCCCTGGAACAGAAGAAGGACCTGGTCATCACCGACAGCCACGAGGCCTCGATCAGCCGTTATATCCCCGACGAGTTCCGCCAGGCCCTGGACGCGCGCAGTTTTCTGCTGCTGCCGCTGGCGGTGCGCGATCGTTGTATCGGGCTGCTGTATCTGGAATTGCCGGAAGGCGCCGCCGTGGAACCGACGGTCCTGCGGGCCCTGAAGGCCGTTCGCAATCAGATGGCTCTGGCCATTCGGCAGGCGCGCGATTGACGCCGCCTTCACCCGCGCACGCGCGCGGGTGAAGGCGGTCTGCACAGTGTCGATCGCTCCCCCTCAGTCCGCCGGATGGGACCGGCGGATGCCGGCTTTTGCGAACGACTAACGGATTCTGCACTCAATCGCTGTTTCCCCTCGATAAGTGGCGCTAAGGTGGAGATGATGCAAAGCTGGTCGAACATTATGGCGGCCAGATGCGACAGTTGGACAACAGTGGTATGCCCTGGGGACTGTTACAGCAGGAGATCCCGGTTTCCGATCTGCAGGTTGGTATGTACGTCAGCCGGCTCGATCGTCCGTGGCTGGAGACGCCCTATCTGGTCGAGGGGGTGCGGATTCGCTCGCAGGACGATATCGACGAGCTCGCTCGCCATTGTGTGCATGTGTTCGTTGATCTGGATAAGAGCGCGCCGGAGTCGCTGAGCCGGCTGCCACCGGCCGCGGGATCCGCACGGGCTGCCGCGACGGCCTCGAGCCGGGCCGAGGCCGCCCAGTTCCGCGGCATGACGGTCTATCGCGATCACTGCTCGGTGGAGCAGGAGCTCCCGGCGGCAAAGGAGGCTCAGGCGATTGTCGGGCGTGTTCTGGAGCAGATCCGTGCCGGCATGGAGCGCAATCCCGGGGTACCTCTGTCGGCGGCCCGGGAGGCGTCCGAGGCGTTGCGCGAGAGCGTGGAGCGCAACCCGGACGCCCTGCTGCTGCTGGCCAGGCTGAGCCACTCGGACGACGTGCTGTACGCCCACTCGCTCAATGTCGCGATCCATCTTCTGGCGCTGGGCCGGCACATGGGGCTGGATCGAGCCGAATTGTCGATCCTCGGGCTGGGGGGGCTGCTGATGGATATCGGCAAGATGCAGATGCCGCCGACGCTCCTGGGGCGCCGCACGCGGCTGTCCCCGGATCAGCGGCGCGAGATTCAGCGGCACGTGGAATATGGCGAGACCATTCTGCAATGCTCCCACGGGATCCCGGAGGGCGTGCGCGACATTGTCGCCCAGCACCACGAACGCGAGGACGGGCGTGGCTACCCACGGGGTCTGGTGGCCAACCAGATCAGTGCCTATGCGCGCATGGCGGCGATCGTGGATTCCTACGAGGAGATGCTGACGGAGGGCGGCCTGGCCGGGACCCCCTTCGAGGCCCTGAAGGAACTGCGGGAGAACGCGCGCTGGGGGCTGAATTCGGCGCTCGTGGATCAGTTCACCCACTGCGTGGGGCTGTTTCCCGTGGGCAGCCTGGTGGAGCTGGATAACGGCGAGGTCGCGATCGTGCTGAGTCACCGCCGTACGCAGCGCTTCATGCCCCGGGTGATGCGCATCCTCGATCCGTCCCATATGCCGTATCCCGACCCGTGGGAGCTGGATCTGGGGTCGCACGCGCCGGAGTCCGAGGGGGCGCGGCGGCAGATCCTGCGCGACCTTCCGGCGGGTGCCTACGGGGTCGATCCGGCGCGCTATTATCTTTGAGTAGGTGCGCATTCCGTACATGGGATCCGCATCTACTGATTTCGCCGCATGGGCGTAGCCGCCGGAACTCTGCCGATGTCGAAGCTGTTGGATTATCAAGATTTTCTCCGTGCCCTGGATGGGGTTTCCCCGTGCCCGCAGGAGGCCGGGGCGCAAGCAGCCGTGACCGTCATCGAACTGGAGGGGCTAAGGGACGTGGACGCGGCCCTGGGGTATGCCGCGGGAGACGAGCTGATCCGGAACGCGGGTCAGGCGCTGGCCCGCGCCCTGGCGGACGGCCTGGTCGGTATCACTGGACGCCATCAGATCACCTGTGTGCAGCCGGCCGTGGCCGGGAGTGGGTTCGCCGAGCTGGCGGCCCACAAGATGCTGCGGGTGTTGAGTGAACCGTTTGCCTGTGGCGAGCGGCAGGTGCTGCTTTGGCCGCGTGCCGGGCTGGCTCTGGCGGGCCCCCGGATGGCTGCCCCGCAGGAGTTGCTGGCTCACGCCTATGCTGCAGTTCGGCAGGCGCGGCGGGCTCGGGCGCGCCTGCGCCTGTATGCCCCGGAGGCGGCGGCAACCATGCTGGAGGGCGTGGATCTGTGGTCCCAGCTGGGGCAGGCCATCGAGGAGGGAAGCCTGCACCTCGAGTATCAGCCACAGGTCGCGCTGGCATCGGGCTGCGTGCAGTCGGTGGAAGCCCTGTTGCGCTGGGATCACCCGCAGTACGGTGCGATCCGTCCGGACACCATGGTGCGGGCGGCGGAGGGAACGGACCTGATGCCCCGGCTGACGCACTGGGTCTTCAACACAGCCCTGCGCCAGTGTGCCGAGTATCGCCAGGCCGGACTGGACGCGGGGATCTCGGTGAACTTTTCTGCCGATGACCTGCAGGAACGGGAGGTGGTGGATCTGGTGGCGCAGTCACTGGAGGTCTGGCAGGTGCCGGCGGAGAGCGTCACGGTGGAGCTGACCGAAACCGCGATGATGGAGAGCCACGACGCCGAGGCGCGTGCGGCCCTGCACGGTATGAAGGACCTGGGCTTGCGGGTGTCCATGGATGATTTCGGTATTGGCTATTCGTCGATGGAGCGGCTGCTGCGCATGCCGCTGGACGAGCTCAAGATCGACATGACCTTTGTCCACGAACTGGTGTCCAGCCGGCCGCACCAGCGCATCGTGGAATCCATGATCGGGCTCGGCCAGAAGATGGGCTTGAGCGTGGTGGCCGAGGGAGTGGAAGATCAGGAAACCCTCGAGCGCCTGCGCGCTCTGGGCTGTGACCTGGTGCAGGGGTTTTACCTCGGGCGGCCGGCGCGCCTGGCGCAATTCATGCACCAGACGCGTTCGGGCCTTGGCCCGGGCGTGTGCTGAACGCGCCCACCTCGTCCTCGTTGCGGCGCGTCAGCGCATCGCTCCCGCCGTCCGGAAGCCTGTCGCGTGCTCCCGGGTCAGGCAGTCGGTCACGTCGCCCCCCGCCCGTGGATGGTCATCCAGCAGGGGCAAGGCGGGGCTTGTCGGGCCCGTTCTTCGTGGGGGATCCCTGGGTGATCATGCGCCGCGCCTGCCGGCATCGCGCGAACGCAGGTACCAGTGGATGACGATCCAGTCGTACAGGGCATGGGTGACGATCACCACCAGCAGGTTGCCGGTCAGGTGATAGAGCAGCCCGAGGTAGAGCCCGATAACGGTGGCGAACACGAAGTACAGGCGGCTGATCGAATGGGCGAGTCCAAACACGATCGCCGCGGCGACGATGGCCCACTCGGGTGACCAGCGTTCGGTCAGCCAGCCCTGCAGCACGCCCCGCACCAGCAGTTCCTCGCCCACGCCGGCGAGGATGGCGATTAGCAGTACGGCGCCAGGCAGGGCGTGGCGAAAGAGCTGGTGCACGAAATCGCGCACCTGGTCGGCCAGTGCGCGGTAGGGCTCCCAGCCGCTGATCGCGAGCGTGCCGAGCAGCATCAGCATGGGCAAAACGGCAAGGATGCCCAGCGCGGCGGCCTCCAGGCTCCAGTCGATTCGCTCGTCGAGCGGGATGCCGGCCACCCGGGCCAGGATCAGGGCGAGCGGGATCAGCGCGGCCTGAAAGGCCAGCCCGGCCAGCAGCGGGTGTCGCGCGACCGCTTGACGGAGGCTCATGGGTGTTGGGCCGGGGCGTGTGGACTCATCCGCGAGAGGATGCCCGATTCCGGGGGTGGTTGTCCCGAACGGAACGACCCCCGCGGCGCCGAGACCGGCGGGCGCGGGGGCCGGGTGGGGAGGCTGGATGGCCTGTGGTGGCCATCCAGACGGGGGCCGGCGTCAGGTCTTGGCTTCCTCGATGCGGATCAGGGCCAGTTCGTGGAACAGTCCCTTCATCAGGCTGACGCACATCAGCAGCAGCACGATGACGAATGGCAGGCCGGTGCTCACCGCCCCCGCCTGCAATGCATTGAGGGCCGCCGCACCGCCAACCGCCAGCAGGACCCCCGCAACCACGCCCTCGGTGGTGGCCCAGAACAGGCGCTGGGATTGCGGGGCGTCGGTCTTGCCGCCCGAGGTGATGGAGTCGATCACCAGGGAGCCCGAGTCCGAGGAGGTGATGAAGAACACCAGCACCAGGGCGATCGCCAGGAACGAGGTGATGGCGGTGAACGGCAGGTGCTCCAGCATCTGGAACAGGGCCAGGGAGGAGTCGGAGATGCCGTCTGCCAGGGCCCCGATGCCGTCCCGCGCCTGGGCCAGGCCGGAACCCCCGAAGGCGCTCATCCAGACCACGGTGACCAGGGTCGGCACCAGCAGTACGGCGGTGACGAACTGGCGTACCGTGCGGCCGCGGGACACGCGGGCGATGAACATGCCGACGAACGGCGACCAGGAGATCCACCAGGCCCAGAAGAAGATGGTCCAGGCGTGGTAGAAGGTCTCGTCCTCGCGCCCAACCGGGTTGCTGAGCGGGATGAAGTACTGCACATACCCGGTGACCGTGGTGCCGATGTTGGAGAGGAATGCGAGGACGCCCCCGGCCACCATCACGAACAGCAACAGCAGTGCGGCGAACACCAGGTTGATGTTGCTGAGCACCTTCACCCCGCCGTGGATGCCGCGCATGATCGACAGCAGAGCGATGATGGTCACGCCGATGATGATGGCGACCTGGGTGTTCAGTCCGGAATCGATGCCGAACAGGAACTCCATGCCTGAGGCGGCCTGCTGCGCGCCGAGGCCCAGCGAGGTGGCCAGACCGAACATGGTGGCGAGCACGGCGAGGGTGTCGATCACGTGGCCGATCGGGCCCCAGATGCGCTCACCGAGGATCGGATAGAACGCCGAACGGATAGTCAGTGGCAGGCCCTTGTTGTAGGCAAAGAACGCGAGCGCCAGGCCGACGACCGCGTAGATCGCCCAGGGATGCAGGCCCCAGTGATACATGGTCGCCCCGAGCGCCGCCTGCCGGGATTCCTCGGTCCCGCCTTCGATCCCCAGCGGTGTTCCGAACCACTCGGTGAAGTAGCCCACCGGCTCGGCCACGCTCCAGAACATCAGGCCGATGCCCATGCCCGCGGCGAACAGCATCGAAAACCAGGAAATGACCGAGAATTCCGGCTTGGCGTCCTGGCCACCGATGCGGATGCGCCCGATGGGCAGGACGATGAGGGCCAGGCAGAACAGGACAAAGATGTTGCCGGCCGACAGGAACAGCCAGTCGAAGGTGCGGCCGATCCACTGACGTGTGTTGTCGAGGTGCTCGTTCGCCTGTTCCGGAAAGACCAGGGACAGGATGACGAATACGACAATCAGCAGGGCGCTGACCACGAAGACCGGGTTGTGCAGGTCCAGCCCCAGCGGGTTGATGTTCTGCTCGCCAATCTCGTGGTCGGTGTCGTATTCGGCTTCCAGTTCCTTTTTCTGCTCTTCGAGATCGTGCGGATTCTCGCTCACCGTCTTCTCCTCGCTTCTTGGTCTTGTATGGCGGCCACACCAACTGCCGCGGTGGCAATCTCGTTGAGTAAAGACCGGCAATCGGCGGATTGCAAAGGCCGCGGCCGGTTCTTGTTGGGCCGGCGTAAGAAAACACTGATCAGTGTTTCCCTAGCGGCGCGGGGCCTCACAAAGCGCGCGCACATGGGCCGCCGCACTTCGACCCAGGGCCGGGAGGGCGTAGCCGCCTTCCAGCATCGAGACCAGACGCGCGCCGGCATACCGCGCGGCGATGCGGGTGAGTTCGTGGGTGATCCACGAAAAGTCGTCCGCGTCGAGGTTCAGGCCCGCGAGGGCGTCGTCCTGATGCGCGTCGAAGCCGGCCGAGACGAGCACCAGTTGGGGGCGGAACTGTTCCAGTGCCGGCAACCAGTCGTGGCGGACCGCCGCGCGGAATTGCGCCCCGGTCGTGCCGGCGGCAAGCGGGGTATGTATCAGATGGTCCCGTTCGGCTCGCGGCGTGTCCGGGTAGAACGGGTGCTGAAAGCTGGAGCAGTAGAGCACTCGGGGATCATCCCGGAAGATGTCCTCGGTGCCGTTGCCGTGGTGCACGTCGAAATCGGCGATGGCCACGCGCGACAGCGCGTAGTGCTCCAGGGCATGCGCAGCGGCCACCGCGATGTTGTTGAACAGGCAAAAGCCCATCGCGCGATCGCGTTCGGCATGATGGCCGGGCGGACGGATGGCGCAGAAGGCATTGTCCACGTCCTCCTCCATGACGGCCCGCACGCCCTCGATGCCGGCCCCGGCGGCGCGCAGGGCGGCCTGTAGCGAGTGTTCGCCCATGGCCGTGTCCGGGTCCAGCAGCGCGTGATGTCCTAGGGCGGGGGCGTTGGCGCGAATGCGGGCGACGTGCGCCGGGGTGTGCACCCGCTGGAGCTGCGCATCGGTGGCTGGCGGGGCATCCAGAAGGTGCAGGCCTTCCATCAGGCCTTCGTCGAGCAGGGCGTTGCGAACGGCGTGCAGGCGGTCGGCCCGTTCCGGGTGGTGGGGCCCCGAGTCGTGCAGCAGGCAGTCGGGATGCGAGATATACGCCGTATGGGTCACGGAAAAGCCTCCGCGCGATCATCTCCAGAGAGTATAGGTGCATGCGGAGTACGTGTGCGGTGGCCGCGCGGCCGCCGGACCTTTACCGTGGTACCGACGATGAACCACCCGTGCAGAGGGGAACCGCATGAAGGCCTTGTTGATTGATCCGGAGCAGCAGACGATCGAAGCCGTGGACGTCGAAGGACGTGACGACATCGCCCGGCTGATCGGGTACGACACGCTCGAGTCCGACGAGATCGGGCCGGATGGTGATCGCCTGTTCTTCGACGAAGAGTGTTTCCTGCGCGGAACCACCGGGCGCTTTCAGATCGACAGCGTGATCCCGGTTTCCGGCAAGGGGCTCGTGGTTGGCAGTGACGACGCTGGCGCGACCCTTAAGGACGTCGCATCCGATCTGGAGTCCATCCGGGGCCGGATGAAGTACCTCTAGGGCGAGCTCAACGAAGCTGGCTGTCCTTGGAGGCCCGCCGGTTGTAGGGGCTGGTGGCCTGCTGTGCCGCGTCCTCCGCCTCCTGGCAGCCCAGGCACAGGCGCACGCCCGGCAGGGCCTGGCGCCGGCCTTCGGGAATCGGCGCCCCGCATTCCTCGCATTCTTTCAGACCTTCCCCGGTGGGAATCTGGCTGCGCACCCGTTGCAGGGCGTCCTCGACCGTGTTGTCGATCTGCTCCTGCTCCGCACCGTCTTTTGCCCATCCGCCTGCCATCGCGAGGCCTCCGCCCGTGGTCAACAAGACTGAGACCGGCGCAACCTGGCCTGAAGTTCCCGCAGCGCCGCCTTCGAGCCGTATTGGCGAGGCGGGCTATCCGTGTCCGAACTCGCGGGCGACGTAGTCGATGTCCTTGTCGCCACGACCGGAGAGGTTGGCCAGGATCGTCGTGCCCGGGTTCTCGCGGCCGTGCTTCATGGCCCAGGCCACCGCATGGGCGCTTTCCAGGGCCGGGATGATGCCCTCGGTGCGCGAGAGCTGGTAGAAGGCATCCAGGGCCGCGTCGTCGTTGATGGCGTGGTAGGCGACGCGCTGGGTGGTCTTGAGGTAGGAGTGCTCGGGGCCGACGCCGGGATAGTCCAGCCCGGAGGCGATGGAGTGGACCGGGGCCGGGTTGCCCTCCGCGTCGGCCAGCAGCATGCACTTGAAGCCGTGGATCATGCCCGGCTTGCCGTAGGTCATGGTGGCGGAGTGCTCGCCGAGCTGGGTGCCGCGCCCCAGCGGCTCCACGCCGTTGAGTTGCACCTGGGCGTCCTCGATGAAGCCGGCGAACATGCCCATGGCGTTGGACCCGCCGCCGACGCAGGCGACCACGTGATCCGGCAGCTCGCCACCACTCATCTCCAGGTACTGTTCGCGGGCTTCGATGCCCACCACCGACTGGAAGTTGCGCACCATCAGCGGAAACGGGTGCGGCCCGACCACGGAACCGATCGCGAACAGGGCCTCGTCTGCCTGCGACAGGTAGGACTGGAAGGCGGAATCCACGGCCTCCTTCAGCGAGCGACCGCCGAAGGAGACGGGCACTACCTGGGCCCCCATCAGCTTCATGCGGGTCACGTTGGGTGCTTCCTTGGCGATGTCGATCTCGCCCATGTGGATCTCGCATTCCATGCCGAAGTAGGCCGCCGCAGTGGCCAGCGCCACGCCGTGCTGGCCGGCCCCGGTCTCGGCGATCAGCTTGCGTTTGCCCATGTGCTTGGCCAGCAACGCCTCGCCCATGCAGTGGTTCAGCTTGTGCGCGCCGGAGTGGTTCAGGTCTTCGCGCTTGAGATAGATATGCGCGCCCACCGAACGGCTCAGGTTATGGGCGTAGTACACCGGCGTCGGGCGCCCCTGATAGTGCTTGCGGATGTAGCGAAGTTCGTTCAGGAAATCGCCGGAGCGCGCCAGGGTCCGATAGGCGTGGTTGATCTCGGCGAAATGCGGTTCCAGCTCCGGCGGCAGGAAGGCGCCGCCGAATTCGCCGAAGTAGCCTTCCGGGTTGGGGAAATCCTTGAGATACGACATGGGCAGTCTCGATGCCAGGTTGGTGGGCCGGGTGGAAGGGCCCGTTGGGTCGGATCGGGTTTCGTGACCCGGGGTGACCGGGCCGGGTCCATATCATCCGTTCCCCGAACCCGATTGCCAACCCGGGCGGATCCCGGTCCGCGTCGTCCTACGCGGAAAAGGGCAGGTCGTTATAGCGGATTACGCGGTCCAACTGGGTCGCGTCGAGCTCGAGGCCGTAGTCCTGCTGCAGACGCGTGCGCAGCTCGGTGGCGGTGGTCGGGGGCGGGTCCATCTCGCGGGTGAACTGGCCGACGTCCTCGATGACGGCCCAGGGGTAGAGGATCCAGCGCCACTCCTGCACGGCCTGACTGTGGAAATCGGCGGGGCACTGGGTGCTGGCCTTTTCATGCAGCACGGCGGTGCGCACGGCGGCCGGATCGAAGCCCTCCAGATGGGGGCGGGCGGCCACCAGGGTGTCGCCGGAGTCGTTGACGTCGTCCACCAGCAGGACCTGTTCACCGCGCACATCCCCGGCCAGCGGGACCGTCACCGCCGCTCGCTGTTTTTCACGGGCCCCCGAGGTGTAGTGTTCGACCTTCAGGCTGAGCAGCTTGTGCACGTGGAGGAAGTCGCACAAAAAGCGCGCCGGCATGAATCCGCCGCGGGCGATGGCCACGATCGTGTCCGGCCGAAAGTCGCTGGCCCGTATTTGGCGTGCCAGGTCGTCGGCGGCGCTGACCACCTCCTCGACCGAGATCAACTGCACGGGCATCTTGCCGGGTTCAGCCATGCTCGGCGATCTCCACGCCCGCTGCCTTCATCTTCGCGCGCGCCTCCGTGCCGCCCTGCGGCGAAATCGGCAGCGAGGCATACGGGATCAGGTGAACGTCAAATCCTTCCTCGCGTGCGCCCAAAGCGGTCGCCGCAACGCATACGTCCAGGGCCAGTCCGCCCATCCAGATGCGTTTTATACCCCGGTTGCGCAGTTCGCCCGCCAGCCCGGTCTGGTCGAAGGCGGAGTACTGGTCCTGGTCGAAGCGTACCCCCGTGGTGACCTTGACGGTGCCGGCCGGCAGGGCCAGGTCCGCGTGGAAGCGGGCCCCGGGCGAATCTTGCAGGCAGTGCGGGGGCCAGGGCCCGCCTTGTTCCACGAAGCTCGCATGCCCGGCTGGGTGCCAGTCGCGCGAGGCATACACCGGAATATCCAGCGCGGCGGCCGCCTCCAGCCAGCGGTTGAGTACCGGGATCACGGTATCCCCGTGCTCGATAGCCAGCGCGCCGCCGGGGCAGAAGTCGTTCTGTACGTGGATCACCAGCAGGGCGTCGCCGGCTTGCAGGTGATTGCGCGGATCGTCAGTCATTTGAGTGGTCTCCGTCTCCAGTTTCGGACGTTCGACCCGATGCGGCGTAGCGGGCCTGGATGGTGCGGGTCACTGCATCCTGGTGTGCCTGCAGCGCGGGACTGATGGCTACGGGATACGGCGTTTCGGCGGGCTCGATGGCGCGGATCCCGGGGGGCAGTTGTTCCAGCTGCGCCCGGGCATATTCGCGCAGTGTATCCAGGTCACGGGAATGGCCCGGCAGGCGCTGGCCGTCACGCATCACGGGCTGCAGCAGCGGCTCCCCGGGCTGGCTCTCGTCCTGGCGCCCGATGGTGTCGCCCGCGAACCGGTTGCCTTCCCGGCGGCGATAGATCTGCTTGGCACCGGGCAGGATGGGCTTTCCGCTGGAGAGCTTGAGACGCCCTTCGCCGGCGTATTCGGCCAGCTTGTAGGCAATGTCCAGGTCGGGGGCATCGGGGGCAATGCCCATGCTGGTGCCGACCCCGAAGGCATCGATCGGTGCGCCGTGTGCCAGTAGCTCGGCAATCCGGTGTTCGTCGAGCCCGCCGCTGGCGAAGATCCCGACCTGTTGCAGGCCTGCTTCATCCAGCATCCGCCGTGCCTGGCGGGCCAGTTCTCCCAGGTCGCCGGAGTCGAGGCGGACGGCGTGTACGCGGAAGTCATCGCCCAGCTCACCGCTCAGCTCGATGACCCGGCGCACCCCTTCGAGGGTGTCGTAGGTATCGACCAGCAGCACCGTTTCCGGATAGAGACGGGCAAAGGCGCCGAAGGCCTCGGCTTCGTCATGGTGCGCCTGGATGTAGCTGTGGGCCATGGTGCCACTCACCGGTACGCCGTACTGCTTGCCTGCCAGTACATTGGAGGTGCTGGCGACGCCCGCGATATGGAAGGCGCGTGCACCCTTCAAGGCAGCATCCAGCCCGTGCATGCGGCGCGCCCCGAAATCGACCACCGGCCGCCCGTCGGCCGTGGCCACCAGGCGGGCGGCCTTGCTGGCCTGCACCGTTTGCAGATGAATCTGGTTCATCACCAGGGTCTCGATCAGCTGGGCCTCGGGGAGTGGCGCGGTGACCTCGAGGATGGGCTCGTTGGCGAAGACCGGGGTGCCCTCGGGCACGGCGCGGACCGTACCGGTGAAGCGGAAAGCCTCCAGCCAGCGCAGGAACCGTTCGGAGAAGCGGTCGAGGCCGGCCAGGTAGTCGAGATCCGACGGCTCGAAACGGAGGCCTTCGAGTTGTTCCAGCACCGTATCGAGTCCGCAGGCCAGGAGATAGTTGCGCCGTTGCGGCAGGCGGCGTACGAACAGGCTGAAGACCGCTGGCTCGTACAGGCCTTCTTCGAAATAGGCCTGGAGCATGGAGAGCTCGTAGAAGTCGGTGAAGAGCGCCAGGCCATCGTCGCTTGGGGTTGCGCTGCGCCCGGCCGCGATCATGCGGTCAGTTCCTCCAGGATCCGGACGTGGATGTCGTGATCACCCTTGGTGTGCAGCACGAAGCGGACATGGCCGACGGCATCCAGTCTGGGGGTGGCGGCGATCACGGTTTCCAGGGCGATGCGCGCGGCTTCCTCGACGGGGTAGCCGAAGGCCCCGGTGGACAGCGCGGGAAATGCGATGCTGTAGGCCCCGGCCTCTTCGGCGCGGGTGAGGGCGTTGCGATAGCAGGCAGCCAGCAACCGGCTGGCCGGTTCGTCGTGCCCGTAGACCGGTCCCAGGCAGTGGATCACGAAGCGATTGGGCAGGTTGTGGGCATCGGTCAGTACGGCCTGGCCGGGCTCGATTGGGGCCAGCGGCTGGCATTCACGCTCCAGGCCGGGCCCCGCAGCGCGGTGGATGGCCCCGGCCACGCCGCCGCCGGGCCGCAGCCAGGCGTTGGCGGCATTGACGACCGCGTCCATGTCGCGCTGGGCGGCGATGTCGCCCATGGTGCATTCGATGGTGACGCCGCGAACCTTGACGCGCATGTGTCTCTCCCGTGCTGAATGGTCTCGGCTACTACGGCCCTTGTCTCAAGCATAGGGTACGCATTCCGGTCAGGTGAACCGGCGACCCGTGCTTATCTAGCGATGCGGTCGCGCACCTCCGCGGTCAGTTCCAGCGAGCGCCGGCGCGCCGCATGGTCGAAGGTGGAGGTGGTCACGATCAGTTCGTCGGCGCCGGTCTGCTCGAGAAACCGGCGGATCTCGTCTTCGACCGTATCCGGCGCGCCAACCGCGGAACAGGCCATGGTCTGTTCGACGATCGCGCGTTCGGCGCGGTCGAGGCGTTCGCGGTAGCCCTCGATCGGCGGTTGGATCGGTTCGGGCCGACCCCGCCGCAGGCTGACAAAGGCCTGTTCCATGGAACTGGCCAGCGTCCGCGCCGCGGCGTCGGTGTCGGCGGCATACACGTTGTAGCCGAGCATCGCATAGGGGCGATCCAGCCATGCGGAAGGCCGGAACTGGCTGCGGTACAGCTCCAGTGCGTTCATCAAATGCCCGGGGGCGAAGTGCGAGGCAAACGCATACGGCAGGCCCATCTGCGCGGCCAGCTGGGCACCGAACAGGCTGGAACCGAGGATCCAGACGGGCACGTGCTGGCCGGCGCCGGGGATGGCGCGGATCACCTGGTCCGGCTGGGGGTCGTCGAAATAGCTCAGGACCTCGGCGACGTCACGTGGGAACTGGTCCGGGTCGATATCCGGGGCCCGGCGCAGGGCGCGCGCGGTGGTCGGGTCGGTGCCGGGTGCGCGCCCCAGCCCGAGGTCGATGCGGCCCGGGTACAGCGCGTTCAGGGTGCCGAACTGTTCGGCGACCACCAGCGGGGCGTGGTTGGGCAGCATGATACCGCCGGCACCCACCCGAATGCGCTGTGTGGCGGCTGCCACCTGGCCGATCACCACCGCCGTGGCTGCGCTGGCGATGCCGGGCATGTTGTGGTGTTCCGCCAGCCAGTAGCGCTGGAAGCCGAGGGCCTCGGCGTGTTGCGCAAGATCGAGGGTGTTGTGCAAGGCGTGGGTGGCGTCCCGGTCAGCGGTGATCGGGGCCAGGTCGAGTACGGAAAAGGCAGTCATGTACCTGATTGTACCGACCTGCTTGATCCGTGCAGACGTGGGCGATCCCGATGGGGTCTATAGTCGAAGGAAGACACTGCGGAGGGTGCGCCATGAGTATCCCCAGGACCCTGAACAACTTTCTGGACGAACATGCGGTGACCTACCAGCTGGTGCCCCATCCGTATTCGAATTCGGCCAGCCGCACGGCCGAGGCGGCCCATGTCCCGGGCGACGCCGTGGCCAAGGCGGTGTTGCTGGTCGAGGAGGATGGACAGTACCGATTGGCCGTCGTGCCGGCCACGCGCCGCGTAAAACTGGGGCAGTTGCACCGGTTGTTGGGCGAGCACGTGGGCCTGGCTACCGAGGACGAGGTGGCCAGCGTCTTTGCTGACTGCGAACGCGGCGCAATCCCCGCTCTGGGTGCCGCTTACGGGCTGGAAACCCTGCTTGATGACAGTATGCTGGAACAGCGCAACGTGTATTTCGAGGCTGGCGATCACGAGTCGCTCGTCCGGCTGCGCGAAACGGATTTCCTCCATCTGCTCGGCCAGCCGCGGCGGGGCCAGTTCAGCGCCCACATCTGACGTCCGCTCCATCAGCGTCTCACGCGTGGGTCGGATCGATCTTGCAATGCCACATCGTCTACCGTCAGCCTGAGTTCGTTGCGACAACTGGGTGACGACGATGGATCCGTTTCTGGAGATGGCGCTCGACGAAGCGCGTACGGGGCTGGGCGAGGCGGGGATCCCGATCGGGTCGGTGCTGGTGCACCGGGGCGAGGTGATTGGGCGCGGGCACAACCGGCGAGTGCAGCAGGGCAGCGCGATCCTGCATGCGGAGATGGATGCGCTGGAGAAGGCCGGCCGGCAGTCGGCGCAGGTGTATCGCGAATGCACGCTCTACACCACGCTCTCGCCCTGCGCGATGTGTAGCGGCGCGATCGTCCTCTACGGCATTCCGCGAGTGGTGATCGGGGAGAACGAGTCGTTCCTGGGGGAGGAGGCGTGGTTGCGCGGTCACGGCATCCAGGTGGACGTGGTCCAGGACCCGGGCTGCCGCGAACTGATGCGTTCGTTTATCGAGACGCACCCCGAGCTGTGGCACGAGGACATCGGCCACTGAGCCGGATAGCCGGCGCAAGAGCCGCGCCCCGGCGTGTCCCTCAGCGTCTCCTTCAGGGTGTCTCGAGCCGCTGCTGATCGGCGTAGGGGTAGTCGCTGGCCTCCAGGTTTTCCTGAAAGGTCTCCAGGCGTTCCACGGCGAGGTCCGTACGGTTGAACTGGGCAATGTGGAACAGTGCGTCCCCTTCGTTGATCAGGGGCAGGTTGAGCTGACCAATGATGATGCCGGAGGCCGGGGCGAGGATCTCGGTCTCGGTTTCGCCAAACGGGTCGGAGATGATCGCCAGGCGGGTCTGGTCGCGGACCACGCGGTCCCCGTGGCGCACGAAGGTGCGCAGGATGCCGCTTTGGGGCGCGCGGACCCAGCCGCTGGTGCGCGCCATGATGGGTTCCTTGCGCGGGCGCCGGCGTACGGCCGGCAGCATGCCCAGATGGCGCATCACCTCGATGATGCCGTGCACCCCGCCGCGGATGGAGAGCTCGTCGAAGCGCAGGGCCTCGCCGGCCTCGTACAGCAGGATGGGGACTTCCCGTTCCGCGGCGGCCTCGCGCAGGGAGCCGTCGCGCAGGGCCGAGTTGAGAATCACCGGGGCCCCGAAGGCGCGCGCCAGATCGAGGGTCTCGGCGTGATCGAGGTTGGCGCGGATCTGCGGCAGGTTGGAGCGGTGGATGGCGCCGGTGTGCAGGTCGATGCCATGGGTACTGTTCTGCACGATTTCGCGCATGAACAGGCGCGCAACGCGAGCCCCCAGTGAGCCCTTCTGCGAGCCGGGGAAACAGCGGTTCAGGTCACGCCGGTCGGGCAGGTAGCGGCTCTGGTTGATGAAGCCGTGCATGTTGACCACAGGGATGGCAATCAGGCTTCCCTTCATGCGCCGCAGGGCCGGGACTTTCAGCAGGCGCCGGATGATCTCGACGCCGTTGATCTCGTCGCCGTGGATGGCGGCGCTGACAAACAGCACGGGACCCTTGCGCCGACCGCACAGCACCTGTACCGGCATGTTGGTCGGGGTGTGGGTGTACAGCGCTCCCAGTTCCAGCTCCACCGTGCGCCGCTCGCCGGGGCGGACGGTGGTGCCACCAATGGTGATCGGCTTGTTGCGCAGCGACCGGGGTATGCCGGGCATCAGGGAGCCACCGAACAATGTGCATACGCACGCGCGGGTCGCTCTTGCGTGCGGTCCACCCGCTGCGAGTGACGTGTAGCCTTGCGACTCGAGGACACTAGCCGCTCCCTTTGGTCTTCGTCCGGTTGGGCTTGGCGTTCTTCTCGATGAACTCGATGATCATGCCCGCCACGTCCTTGCCCGAGGCATTCTCGATGCCCTCCAGGCCGGGCGAGGAGTTCACCTCCATCACCACCGCGCCATGGTTGGAGCGCAGCAGATCCACGCCACAGACGTTCAGGCCCATGACCTTGGCCGCGCGTACCGCGGTGGCACGTTCTTCCGGGGTAATGCGGCACAGGGAGGCGCTGCCGCCGCGGTGCAGGTTGGAGCGGAACTCGCCGTCCTTGGCCTGGCGCTTCATCGCCGCGACGACCTTGTCGCCGATCACGAAGCAGCGGATATCCGAGCCCTTGGCCTCCTGGATGTATTCCTGCACCAGGATGTGCTGCTTCAGGCCCATGAAGGCCTGGATCACGCTCTCGGCCGCCTGCTTGGTCTCGGCGAGCACCACGCCCAGCCCCTGCGTGCCTTCCAGCAGCTTGATCACGCAGGGCGCGCCGCCCACGGTCGCCAGCAGGTCATCGATGTCATCCGGCGAGTGGGCAAACCCGGTCACCGGCAGGCCGATGCCGCGGCGCGAGAGCAACTGCAGGCTGCGCAGTTTGTCGCGCGAACGCGAGATGGCCACCGACTCGTTCAACGGGTAGACGTTCATCATCTCGAACTGGCGCAGGATGGCGGTGCCGTAGAAGGTGATCGATGCCCCGATCCGCGGGATGACCGCGTTGAACTGGTCGAGGATGTCGCCCTTGTAGTGGATCTGCGGGCTGTGCGCGGTGATGTTCATGTAGCAGCGCAACGGATCCACCACACGGACCTCGTGGCCGCGCTGTTCGGCCGCCTCGACCAGGCGTCGGGTGGAATAGAGTTTGCTGTTGCGCGAAAGGATGCCGAGTTTCATTCAGGCGCCTGCTGGGCTGTAGGGATTTGCGGTCGGTGGCTGGCGACAAACGAGGCCTGGGGATCGACAAGAAAGCGACCGCGCATGGCCTCGCGGCCGAGCAGCATGCGAAAGAGCATGGTATCGCGGCTGGTCAGGGAGAGTTCAACTGGCAGTACTACGGCACCGAGTTGCACCCGGGTGGCGATGAAGTAGCGCTCCCCGGTGTGCCCGCCGGAATCCGTCACCTTGCGGACATCCAGCACCGGTGCCTCGCACCACATTTCGGTCTCGCTATCATGCTGGTGGGGGTGAATGCCGAAGCGCACCCACTCGTGGTCATCACGTGTGAAGGGTTCGATCTGGAAGGTATGCAGCGCGGAACTGCGGGCTCCGGTATCGACCTTGCACTTGATCGCGGGGATGCCGAGGTCGGGCAGGCCGACCCATTCGCGCCAGCCGAGGATGGGCCGGTCGCGGATGTGGGGTGAGGTCTGGCTGGAAGGGGACGGGCGATCCACGTCGGCTCCCGGAAAGGATGGAAGCCTCACTATAACCAATCGCCCGCCCGGCGCGAGTGAACCTCAGCGGGGCTGCGCCCGTGCGGCGGGGATCGAGCAGGTGCTCAGTCCTCGGCGATTGCCGCGTTGGTCAGGTTGTCCAGCGCGTTGCTCATGGTATCGAGGATGTCATCGCGGTCGTCGATGCCGTGGCGTTCGGCCATCCATTCCGGATCGTTATAGGCGAGCCAGGTCTGGCCGTCTGCGTCGGTCCACGCCAGCGCCTTCATCGGCAGGTCGATGCCGGCGGTCTGCTGGCTGGTGAACAAGTGGCTGCCGAGCGCCGGGTTGCCGAACATCAGGAGTTCGGTCGGGCCGAGTTCGATATCCACGCCGTCCGCCTTGGCGGCGTGGTCCCAGCGCAGGGCGACGCCGATGTCGTTGGCTGCCAGGGCATTCTCCAGCCGATCCAGGGTCTCGGAGGCGGAATGCGGGCTGGCCTTGGCGATCATCCCGGGTACGTCGGCGGCCAGCGCCGGGGTCGCGATCAGGGCCAGGGGCAACAGAGCGGTCAGTAGCGTCTTCTTCATGACAACGTCCTCGTGCAGTAATGGGTGCGTCGAGCGGGTGGCGACGATCGACCGGGTGGTTTCGTCATCACGTCCGGAAAAGGTAGGCGACCCATGCAGAATTTTCAGCGACCGGTCGGCGGAAGCGTGATCGGGTCGTGGGACGACGCCCGTGTGCGGTGTTCGGCCCTGGGTGGCCGAACACCGCTCGAGGATTACTGCATCAGCAGATAGCCTTCGTGCTGTAGTTCGATGATCTCGGCATCGGCCATCGGTACGACGTTCACGAAACCATGCACGTCTTCCACGTCGATGCCGCGCAGGCGCGCCGAGGCCTCGCACATGCGGAACTCGATATTGCCGGCCTGGGTGAGCGAGCGGGCGCGGCGCATCAGTTCCTCGTGCTCGCCGAACTCGTCGCGAGTGAAATACGGGACCTCGGCACCGTGCAGCACCAGGACGATGTGCGATTCGAACGGGTCCGCCTCGTAGATGTTGTTCAGCATGCTCACACGGTCCAGTACGCCCTCCAGTTCGCTGGGGCTGCTGGTATACACGTCGTAGACCACCTTGCGGGGCTCGTACTGCCGGTCCATCTTTTCGGCCGAGCCCCAGGGCAGGTTGTCGTCCGCGCCGGCCACAAGCGGCGTGGCCAGGAGGCTGGCGGCGGCCAGCAGGATCAGCAGAAGACGGGTCAGTGGGCGGTTGTTTCGTTTCATGGGGGACTCCGATTGTTGCAGTAGTGCGTGTGGGATTGACGTTCTCGCCCGCCAAAGCGTTCCCCGGCAAGTGGACTTTACATCCGGGTTTCCGGCCCCTGGCTGCGCAAAACGCGCTCGAGGATGGATTCCATCGCAAAGGTGATGCGCCGGCCCAGGGTTTGCGGACGATGGTAGATCAGCTCGAATACGTCCGCCTCGCGGGTCAGCTCCAGTAACAGATCGTCGCTGGTGCGCAGTTCGTCGGCCAGGCCCATCTCGCGGGCCTGTTCGCCGTACCAGTGTTCCCCGGTGGCGACCTGCTCCAGGTCCAGTTGCGGGCGGTAGCGGGCGAGGAAGGTCTTGAACAGCTCGTGGGCCTCTTCGAGTTGTTCGCGGAATTTCTTGCGCCCCTCGTCGGTGTTCTCGCCCAGCATGGTCAGGGTGCGCTTGTACTCGCCCGCGGTGAGCAGTTCGATGTCGATATCGTTGCGCGACAACCAGCGGTGAAAGTTGGGGATCTGGGCGACCACGCCAATCGAGCCGAGCACCGCGAATGGCGCGGCGACAATGCGGTGACCGACCGCCGCCATCATGTAGCCGCCGCTGGCGGCGACGCGGTCCACCGCCACGGTCAGGTCCAGCCCGGCTTCGCGCAGGCGTGCCAGCTGGGCGGCCGCGAGCCCGTAGGAGGGCACCAGCCCGCCGGGGCTCTCCAGGCAGACGATGGCGCGGTCCTGTTCCGGTCGCGCCATGGTGAGGATGGCCGTGACCTCCTCGCGCAGGCTCTCGACGCTGGAGGCGCGGATATCACCGTCGAAGCGCAGGACGTACACGCGCGGGCGTTCGGCATCCGCCTCGCGGTCGGAACGGGTGCCACCGAGCTTGTCGGTCTGTTCGGTTTCGGTTGTGGTGGTCGAGTCCCCAATCCCCTTGCGCGGCAGCTTGCGTGCGGCCCAGTGGCGCAGGCGTTCCACCCGCCCGCGGCGGCGCTCCACTGCCCGGCGCACGGTCTTCTCCATCCGCTCGAAACGATCGTTCAGGCGTTTGACGTGCAACCGGTCCGGCTTGCCCTCGCGCGACCGGCCGACGAGGCCGGCGATCGCACTCAACACAATGAGCCCGGCGATCACCGCCGTGGCGGCCTTGGCGACGAAAAGTCCGTATTCCTGAAGAAATTCCATTGGGTGTCCTTGATGAGCCGGGATGTCCGCGCAGGCATAATGCCAGCATGGATACCGATACAGTTGAAGACCCTCGTAGCGCGGGACGGTTTCACGGCCAGGAAGGTTCCGCGGCCGGTCCGACGCCGGAGCCGATCATCCATGCCGGGTATGCGACCCTGAGTCTGCGCCAGGTCGATGCATGGAACGGCGTGCCCAAGGGCACGGCCTTCCGTCTGTTCAAGGCGCGCAAGCATCAGCTGCGCGAGGGCGTGGACTTCTTCTACATCCCGGAAGGCCGCGACCCCGAACTCACCGAGACCCTGCGCCTGGACGGCCGAATCTACCCCTCCACCGTACACCTGGTCCTGCTGACCGGCGCGGCCTATGCCCGCATGCGCGAGGAATGGCATGCGCGGACCCACAATCCGGGCTGCGGCTGCCCCGAGGAACACTAGGGGTGCGCGCATCAATGGTCCCGTTCGTGCTCGAGTCGATTGTGCTCGCTGCCCCGGCAGAGCGACCGCCATGCCCTCGCTCTGCACAAGGGAGGCGCAACGCCGTCAGCGGGCCCAACTTTAGAAGGCAAACGCGGCCGCGGCGTGTCATTCAATGGTTTGTAGGGTTGGTGCCCCAGGTTTCCCGACCCTGTGTTGCGACCCGAGACAGACCAAAACCGGCCGGTAGCATCACGCTCGGTGGCGCGCCGCGCCAGGTTTCGGGAAACCCGGGGCACCAGCGCGAGCGGGTAGATTGATCCGCGTCACTCTCGAACAGTGGCGCATGCTGCAGGCGGTGGTGGACGCCGGGGGCTTTGCGCGTGCTGCGGAACGGGTGCACAAGAGTCCGTCGAGCATCAACCACGCGGTGCAGAAGCTGGAAGAACAGCTGGGCGTGGACGTCTTCGAGATCAAGGGCCGCAAGGCGGTGCTCACCGCGGCCGGCGCGGCGCTGTTGCGGCGGGCCGGCCACCTGCTGGAAGAGGCGGCGGAGATCGAGACCCTGGCCGGTGCGCTGGCCGCCGGGGTGGAATCCGAAATCCGGTTGGCAGTGGATCAGCTCCTGCCGCGGGCGCCAGTGATCGGGGCCCTGGAGGGGTTCTCACGGGCCTACCCGGCCACTCGCATCCAGCTGCACGAGGTGGTGCTGAGTGGTGGGCCGGATCTGCTGCGCGAAGCGGCGGTGGACATCCTGCTGGGTCCGGAACTGCCATCCGGCTATCTCGGGACCTGCCTGGGCGAGTTGTCGATGGTGTGCGTGGCGCACCCTTCGCATCCCCTGGCGCAGGGTGAAGCGCCGCTGACCCGGCGCGATCTGCAGCCGCACCGCCAGGTCGTGGTGCGGGACTCGGGTGCCCAGGCCTCCGGTGAGGGCGGCTGGGTGGAGGCGGACCAGCGCTGGACGGTGTCGCACATGGGTACGGCCTGCGAGATCCTGCGCTCCGGGATCGGCTTCGCCTGGATGCCGGAGGACCGGATCGCCGAGGATCTTGCCGCGGGAGGCCTGGTCGAACTGAATCTGGAGGCCGGGGCGCGTCATGCGGTGCCGTTCTACATTACGCATGCCGATCGCGACCGCGCCGGCGCGGCCAGCCAGTCCCTGATGGACGCACTGGAGCAGGCGTTTCGAACCGAGCGGTCGTCCTGATCGCCGCTTGGGGGAACGGGTTCGCCCGCGAAGCCCCGCCCGCGTCGGACGATGGCCACGAAGCACAACCCAAGAAGTCCCAACCAGCAAGGAACCAATCATGTGCGGGATCGCAGGAGAATTCGTCTGGGGTGAACGGCGCGCGAGCGGCGAGGCGGTCGCGCGCATGCTGCCCTGTCTGGAACGGCGCGGGCCGGATGCCGACGGCCTGTGGGCCTCCGGGCGTGTGGCCCTCGGGCACCGCCGGCTGTCGATCCTGGACTTGTCGCAGCGCGCGCACCAGCCGATGTTCGATCCGGAGACCGGGCTTGCGCTGGTGTTCAACGGCGCGATCTACAACTTCCGTGCGCTGCGCAGCGAACTGGAAGGACGCGGCCACCGCTTCTTCTCCACCGGCGACACCGAGGTCATCCTGCGCGGCTACGCCGAGTGGGGCGAGGGCATCGTCGCGCGACTGCATGGGATGTTCGCGTTCGCACTGTTCGATGGCAACGCCCAGCGTCTGTTGCTGGCGCGTGACCGCATGGGCATCAAGCCGTTGTACCTGGCCCGCGTCGGTGAGGGCATCCGCTTCGCCTCCAACACCCAGGCGCTGCTGGCGGCCGGCGACGTGGACACCGAGCTGGATGCGGAGGCCCTGCACATGCTGTTCTCGCTGCACGCGGTGGTGCCCGCGCCGCGCACCGTGCTGCGCGGCATCCGCAAGCTGGAGCCGGGGCACTACCTGAGCATCGACGCGCGGGGCCAGGAGCGGTTGCAGCGCTACTGGACGCTGCATGCACACCGCCCGTCCGAGCCGGTATCGGACGGCGAGTGGCAGGAACGCATCGAGCATTCGCTGCGCCAGGCGGTGCGCAAGCGGCTGGAGGTGGCCGATGTGCCCGTCGGCGTGCTGCTCTCCGGCGGGCTGGACTCGTCGCTGCTGGTGGCGCTGGCGATGGAGGAGGGTGCGCAGGATCTGCGGACCTTTACCGTCGGCTTCGAAGACCAGCCGGAGGAGAAGGGCTCCGAGTTCGAATACTCGGATCCGGTCGCCGAGCGTTATGCCACCGACCACCAGGCCACGTTGATCCCCAACGACCAGGTGCTGGCCCGATTGCCGGAGGCGGTGGGTGCCATGGCCGAGCCGATGTTCGGCCAGGATGCGGTCGCGTTCTACCTGCTGTCCGAGCAGGTCTCGCAGCATGTGAAGGTCGTGCAGTCCGGTCAGGGCGCCGATGAGGTCTTCGGCGGCTATTTCTGGTATCCGCAGATGGCGGAGGATCGACATGGGGACTGGGTGGAGCGTTTCCGGCGCCACTACTTCGACCGCGATCATCCGGAGATGGCCGAGATGCTGTGCCACCCGCCGGCGAACGACGTCACCGGTGACTGGCTGCGCGAGCAGTTTGCCGAACTGGAGACCGACCGCGCGGATTCCTTCATCGACGCCGTGCTGGCGCTGGACGTGACCACGCTGATCGTGGACGACCCGGTCAAGCGCGTGGACAACATGACCATGGCCTTCGGCCTGGAGGCGCGGGTGCCGTTCCTGGACCACGAGCTGGTCGAGACCGCCGCGGCGATGCCGCCGCACCTGAAGCTGGGCGATGGCGGCAAGGACGTGCTGCGCCGTATCGCTCGCGGCCGGTTGCCGGACGCGGTATTGGACCGGCCCAAGGGTTACTTTCCGGTGCCGGCACTGAAGTACGTGCGCGGTGACTTCCTCGAGTTCATGCGCGACATCCTCACTTCGCGCGCCTCGCGCGAGCGGGGCCTCTATCAGCCGGCCTTCATCGACAAGTTGCTGGACGCGCCCGACCAGTACTTCACCCGCATCCAGGGCTCCAAGCTCTGGCACGCGGCCCTGCTGGAGTACTGGTTGCAGACCCACGTGGACCGGTAATCGCCGTATGGAACGGGTGCGGGTCCGGCGCGTCTACGACCCGGTCGACCCCGGGGATGGGGCGCGTGTGCTGGTCGACCGCCTGTGGCCGCGCGGAGTGCAAAAGTCGGCGCTCCTGCTGGATGCCTGGGAAAAGTCGCTCGCTCCGTCCACCGACCTGCGACGCTGGTTCGGCCACGATGTCGAGCGCTGGCGCGAGTTCTGTCGCCGGTACCGGGCGGAACTGGGAGCGGCTCCCGAGGCCTGGGGCCGCTTGCTGGGGTTTTCCCGTCGCGGCCGCCTGACGCTGCTGACGGCGACCCGGGACGTGGAGCACAGTCATGCAGCGGTCCTGCGCGCGCTTCTCGCGGCCGAACGGGCCGAAGAGGCGGCGAATGGCGAGCGCGCCTCGCCGGTATGCTTCGCGCCCGACGAGCCCGGACCGGATCCGGATTGACCGCGCCGCGTCTCCTTCAGGACTCCTTCAGGCGCGGCATCAGCATGGTGAGGTTGCAGGGCATGGTGCGGTCGTCGAGCTGGGCCTGGATGATGCGGTCCCAGGCGGTGCGGCAGGCGCCGGTGGAGCCCGGCAGCACGAAGAGATAGGTCCCGTTGGCGACGCCGGACAGGGCGCGCGACTGCAGGCTGGAGGTGCCGATCTCATCGAAGGAGAGCATGCGGAACAGCTCGCCGAAGCCCTCGATGGTTTTGTCCAGCAGGACCGATGCGGCCTCGGGGGTGCCGTCGCGGCCGGTAATGCCGGTGCCGCCGGTGGTCAGCACCGCGTCGATAGCGGGATCGGCGATCCAGCGCGAGAGTTCGGCGCGGATGGCATAGATGTCGTCCTTCACGATCTTGCGCTCGGCCAGCCGGTGACCGGCGCTTTCAAGGCGTTCCACCAGGGCGTCGCCGGAACGATCCTCCGCGAGTTCGCGGCTGTCGGAGACGGTGAGCACGGCGATGTTCAGCGGTGTCTTGACGGGCGTGGTTTCCGGCGCGGAATCGGTCATGGCAACGTCCTGTTGGTGTATCGTGGCGTCCATCTTAATGAGTTGCTGGAGTTCCGGGAATGTCGGAGCGGGTACAGAAGGTCCTGGCGGCGCGCGGGCTGGGTTCGCGGCGCGAGATCGAGGGCTGGATCGAGCGCGGCGAGGTGCAGGTGAACAACCGCACCGTGAAGCTGGGCGACCAGGTCGACGAGCACGACGTGATCCGCGTGCGCGGGCGCATCGTGCGGCGCCCGGAGCATCCGCATCGGTGGATCGTGTATCACAAGCCGGTGGGCGAGATCTGCAGCCGCTCGGACCCCGAGGGGCGGCGGCCGGTGTTTGCCAGCCTGCCGCGGTTGAAGGGGCAGCGCTGGGTGGCCGTGGGACGGCTGGACCTGAATACCTCGGGCCTGCTGCTGTTCACCACCGATGGCGAACTGGCCAACCGGCTGATGCACCCGAGCATGGCCCTGGAACGCGAGTACGCGGTGCGCGTGCTGGGCGAGGTGCCGCCGGCGACCCAGGACATGCTGCGCGAAGGCGTGGAACTGGAGGATGGCGCGGCCCGTTTCGACAGTCTGGAAGAGCAGGGTGGGGAAGGCGCCAATCACTGGTTTCATGTGGTGGTCAGCGAAGGCCGCAACCGGCTGGTGCGCCGCCTGTGGGATGCGGTCGGGGTCACGGTCAGCCGCCTGATCCGGGTGCGCTACGGGCCGGTGGTCCTCGGGCACGGGCTGAAGACCGGTGCGGTGCGGGATCTGGAGACCCGCGAGGTGGCCGGGTTGTACGAGGCGTCGGACCTGCCCGTGCCCGACTCCGTGCGCACGCGCGGTCGCGGCGGCCCGCGACGCGATCCGCGCGGCAAACCGCGGGATCAACGCCCCGGCAAGGCGGCGCCGGCGGGCAAGGCCCGCACCAGCCGGGCGGCGCGCGAGGACGGCTGGAGTTCGTCGCCGCCGAAGAAGCCGGGCAAGTCTTCGTCCCCCGCGGGGCGCGACGGCTCCCGGGGCGCGAAGCCTGCGGGAGGTCGACCCGGCGGCCGCTCGGGCGGCGGTGGCAAACCGGGCGGTAGCCGTCAGCGGTAGCGCCTGTGCGGATCCCCGAGCTTCTGGATGCCCTGCGCGCGGAGTACGGTGACCTGCAGTGGTGGCCGGCGGAGACGGCGTTCGAGGTGATGGTCGGCGCGGTGCTGACGCAGAACACCAGCTGGACCAACGTCGAGAAGGCGCTGGCCAACTTGCGCGGTATCGACGCGCTGTCGCCGGAGGGCTTGATGGCCCTGAGCCAGGAAGAGTTGGCCGAACACATTCGTCCCAGTGGCTATTTCAACGTGAAGGCGGATCGCTTGCGCCATCTGCTGGCCTTCCTGGAGGCGTCCGGCGGGATCGAGGGTCTGGCGGCGCTGGACACCGACGTGCTGCGCGCGGCGCTGCTGGGGGTCAAGGGTGTCGGGCCGGAGACCGCCGACGATATCGTGCTGTACGCCTTCGAGCGCCCGGTGTTCGTGGTGGATGCCTATACCCGCCGGTTGTTCGAACGTCTGGACCTGCCGCAGGCACGGGCTTCGTACGATGCGCTGCGCGAGCACGTCGAGGTGGCTCTGGGGCCGGATGTGGCGGCGCTGAACGACCTGCATGCGCTGATAGTGGAACATGGCAAGGAGCGCTGCCGGCCACGGCCGCGCTGTGATGCCTGTCCGGTGCGGCGGCACTGCACCCACGCCGAGGCCTGAGACCCACCGCCCGGCCGGTTGACGCCCGCGGCGGGGCGCCGGAACCTGAGAGGCATGTCCGACTGACCAGGGAGGTCCCATGCGTTACCTGTACACCCTGTTGATTATCGTGTTCGTCGCGGTGGTTGCGATCTTTGCGATCCAGAACCTGCGTCTCGTAACGCTCAACTTCCTCACCCTGTACGTAACCCTGCCACTGGCGCTGCTGATTGTCGGAATCTACCTGCTGGGTCTGGTCTCCGGGGGTGCCCTGGTCGCGTTGCTGAAGCGCTGGATACGCGGCGCCAGTCGTTGAGCCGCGTGGTGTCCTTCGGGGCGGCATCCCTCGATGGCTGACATGATCCGCCGCCATCCGCTGGCGGTGATCGTGGTAGCGCAGCTGTTCGGGACGTCGCTGTGGTTTTCGGTCAACGGGGTCGGGCTGTCGCTGCAGCAGGCACTGGGGTGGTCGCCCGCCGAGATCGGCTGGCTCACGATGGCCACCCAGCTCGGTTTCATCACCGGGACCCTGGCGGTCGCCGCCACGGGGCTGGCGGATCGCTTTCGCGCCAGTCGTGTGTTCGCCATTTCGGCGCTTTTCGGGGCCGGGCTCAACGCCGTCTTCATCCTGCTCGCCGGCGTCTGGGAGCTGGCCCTGCTGACGCGCTTTCTGGTCGGGCTGGCACTGGCCGGGGTCTATCCGCTGGGCATGAAGCTGGTAATCGGCTGGACCCCGCAGTACAAGGGCTGGGCGCTGTCCTGGCTGCTCGGAATGCTGACCCTGGGGACCGCGCTCCCGCATCTGCTGCGTGGCGCCACGCTCGATTTCCCGTGGGCGGTGCCCGTGCTTCTGGCCTCGGGCCTGGCCCTGCTGGCCGCGCTGATGATCCTGCGTCTGGGGGATGGCCCGCATCTGCCGCCACCGGGGCGCACGCCGGGGCTCGGGAAGGGCTTCCATGCCCTGGCACGGCGGGATTTTCGCGCCGTGGCCGGGGGCTACTTCGGGCACTGCTGGGAACTGTATGCGTTCTGGACGCTGGTGCCTCTGCTGGTAGCCCGTGAGCTTGCACGAATGGAGGCCGATGCGGCCCTGATTCCGTGGTTGGCCTTTGGCGTGATCGCGCTGGGGCTGGCGGGCTGTGTCTGGGGTGGGCGCCTGAGTCGGGGCCTGGGAAGCCTGCGTGTGGCGCGGGTGGCACTGGCAACCTCGGGTCTGGCCTGTCTGCTGTACCCGCTGCTTGCCGGGCAGTCGCCCTGGTTGCTGTTCGGCCTCCTGGCGCTGTGGGGGCTTACGGTGATCGCGGACTCGCCGCAGTTCTCCGCGCTGGCCGCGGACAGCGCGCCGGAGGATGCCGTGGGTTCCGCGTTGAGCGTGATGAATGCAATCGGCTTTGCGCTGACCTTGCCGGGCATCTGGCTGACCGGCTGGTTATGGGCGGATGGCGGGGTGTGGGTCCTGTGGCTGTTGCTGCCCGGCCCGTTGCTGGGGCTCTGGGCGCTGGCGCGCCTGTCGGCGCCGCGTCGCTTCAAGGAAGGCGCTGATTAATTCGCACCTCGGTGGTGGCGCGGTAGTGCGGGACGCTCAGGCGTCCGGGTCCGGGGGTGTCGTCAGCAGGGTCTGTGCGCGCAGCAGCAGCTCGGCGGCGGCATCGGGCTGTTCGCGCAGGGCGCGGCTCCAGTGGGGAAAGAGGTTTTGCTCCTCGCGGCCCTCGTGCTTGGCCAGCGCGCCGGAGATCAGGGCGAAGAACGGGGCCACGGCCCAGGCCTCGTCCACGCCTTCGCTGAATTCGTGTTCCAGCATCGCGGTCTGTTCCAGGATCTCGTCGTGCTCGCGCAGCATAATCGAGGTGGGATCCTGGCCGTTCGGGCTGCGGGGCAGGTCCAGCAGGGGGACGATCAGGTCGTTTTCCACCTCCACGTGGCGCCGCAGGCCGTCGACATAGGCGTGGAAATCCGGCGCTGCGCCTTCCAGGTCGCCGGCGTTGACCTTGTGCAGGGCGCTGGCGAAAAGGCGGTCGATGCGCAGGTGATCGCGCTCCAGCAGGTCGACCAGGTCCACCGGGGCGACGTCCTCGCGGCGTTGCACCGCGAGCTTCCACAAGGGCGGGCCGTCTTCGAGCACCCGCCAGTGGATGGCCTGGCGCAGCTGCAGGCTGACCGCGTCCATCAGCATCTTCGGTTCCTGATCCAGCCAGACCTCGAAGACCTGACCGCTGCGCAGTTCGCGCAGGGTGTAGTACGCGCGGGTGTGGGCATGCTCGGCCAGGCCGCGGAGGTCGAGTACGAAATCAGCCACGGTCCGCGCTCGCGATGCCCCGGCGTGCGGCCATGGCGGCACCGATGGCGCGGCGGTCTTCCGGGCCTAGCAGGTGCTCGGCAAAGGGGAGTACGGCGCGCTCTTCCAGATCGAGGTGGATGCGGTATTGGCGTATCCAAGCGTCGGCCCCGTCGAGGTCCGCCGGCTGGCCCGTGGCGATGCGTTGCAGGGCCGGCTCCAGTCGATCCCAGCCGGCCTCGATCTCGTCATGTTCGGCGGTCAGGCGGTCCAGCCATTCGCACAGTTGCGGATGACTCTCGGGGTGGCCACAGTGCTGGCGCAGCACGGGGAACAGGTCCTGGTCCTCGTCCGCGTGGTGGTTGGGCGCTGCCTCGTGAAAGTAGTTCAGGACCCGTTGCGCGGCGCCTCGGGCCTCTTCGTCGGCGCCTTTGTCGGCCAAATGGGCGGGCAGGCGCTCGAGGATGTCCAGAGAGTTGAGGATTCGGCGATGGCAAGCCCGCAGCAACTCGATGGGCTGCTGGAATCCGGGAACACTTTCGTGGAGTTGCGCGTGCATGGGGTACCGGACCTTCGCAGAGTGGTCAACAAGCAGGCGACTTTCGCCGAAGCGCTCGCGCCCCGTCTTGATCTCGATCAATGTAAATTGAATATAGCTTAAAGTATGCTGTGCGAAACCTGCCCTGGAGCCTTTGATGCACCCTCGGAACCGGATGTTCATCCTCGCGGCCCTCGCCTATGCCCTGCTGGGCGGGCTGCTCGGCATCCTCTGGCTGGCCCATCCCGGCCTGATCCCCGGCAATGTGCCGCGCATCCATGGCCACCTGATGCTGCTGGGGTTCGTGACCATGATGATCTATGGCGTGGGTCTGCATGTGTTGCCGCGCTTTTCCGGACGTTCGCTGTTCTCCGAGCGCCTGGGCCATGTGCAGTTCCTGCTGGCCAATCTCGGGCTCCTGGTGATGATTGCGGGCTGGCTGGTCTTTCATAACCCGACCGTTGCGGTCGGCGGGGCGATGGCCTGGGGGGCGATGATCCTGTTCGCACTGAACATTGCACTCACCGTGCGTCACTACGGTCCGAAGGGGGCGTAATGAGTCATACGGAATACAACGGCTGCGAGCTGCCCGACGACCTGTTCTATGACCTGGACTATGTCTGGGTCCGTCCGGAGGACGACGGCACCTTTACCCTCGGGATTACCGATCCCGCCCAGACCATGGCGGGGCGGGTGCAGTACTTCCGCTTTCGCAAGCCGGGTTCGCACCGCGCCGCGGGCAAGCCGGTGGCGCGGCTGGAGTCCGGCAAGTGGGCGGGGGGCATCCCTACGCCATTCGACGGCACCATTGAGCGCATCAATCCGGCCGTGGAGGCCGATCCGGGGCTGGTGAACGTGGCCCCCTATACCGATGCCTGGGTCGTGGTGATGCGCCCGGACGATCCGGAAGCAGCGCTGGAGCGGCTACATACCGGGGCCGAGGCGATTGCCGGTCTGAAACAATGGGTCGATCGCTACGACATCCACTGCATGCGCTGCGCGGACTGAGACCAGGGGAGACCGATTCATGAAGGTGGAACTGCTGGTATCCGAGTGGTGTGCCTCCTGCCACGATGCCGAGCGCATCTGGCGCGAGGTGGCGGAAAACAAACAGATCGACTTCGCGGTGGTCGACATGGGCCAGCCCGAAGGGCGTGAACTGGCGACCCGGCTGCGCATCCGGTCGATCCCGGCTGTGGTGGTGGATGGCGAGCTCAAGCACATCGGGCTGCTGGATCGCACCGCCGCGACCGTACTGGTGGCGGAGGCCCCGGAACGCACACAGAAGGCCGCGCGCCATGTCGGGCTGGGGTTGTCGGCCTCCAGCCGGGCCTCGGTGCTGGGCGCGATGATCTGGCTGCTGATCGCGGGTGCCGCGTTGCCACTGGGCGGGTTCTTCCTCGAGGGTGCGGCGCGTCCGGCCGCGCTGCATGGCTTTACCCTGGGTTTTCTTCTGTTGCTGATCATGGGGCTTGGCGAGCACATGCTGCCGCGCTTTACCGGCCACCCGATCGCCAGTGGCTGGCTGTGGGCCTGGACGCCGCAGGTCCTGGTGCATCTGGCCGTGCTGGGCATGGGGCTCGGCTGGATCCTGGGCGTTGCGATGTTAACGGCGGTGGGTGCGGTGGCGGCGCTGGCCGGGCTGGCCCTGTTCACCCTTCGGGTCGTCCCGCTGCTGGTACGGCCGTCGGTGTGAGCTGCAGGCACGATAGAATTGCGTCTCGCGCAGCCAACGGAGTCCTCCTGTGAGTCTTTTCGAGAAGCGTATTCGCGAGCTGGAACAAAGCCTGCCGCATCTGGAACCAGGGGAGGTGGCGCGCTGGCTCGAGGAAGAGAAACCGTTTCTGCTGGTGGATGTGCGCCAGCCCGAGGAGACGGCCGCGGGGACGATCGAGGGCGCGATCAACATCCCGCGGCCCAAGCTAGAGGCCGGTATCGAGTCTCATATGGCGGATGCGGACCAGCCCGTCGTGGTGTTCTGTGGCGGTCGCGGCCGGTCCCAGCTCGTGGCCGACAGCCTGCGCACGATGGGTATCAATGCGCATGTGCTGCGCGGGGGCTACGCGGCGTGGCGGGAGACCTGGCCTCGGTGAGGGCGCAAGGCAAAGGCTAGGGAGACGCTGATTAATTCGCACGTCCGCGTTGGTGCCCCATTTTTTCCGAGACAAGGCGCGGTGCGCAGCGCCGTAGTCACTCTACGGTCAAACGCCGCAACGCAGGATCGGGGAAAATGGGGCGCCAACCCCTTGAGGGCTCGGCCGCCCGTTGTTGACGAAAATGGGCCCGTTGACCGCGTTGCGGCTTGCTTATGTAGCTCGGCTACACTTCGCTCACCGAGCCTTGTCAGCGAGCAAAATCGATCGAGCGCGGACGTGCGAATTAATCAGCGTCTCCCTATGTGCGGCTCCCGCTTACGAGCACTGTGATGGGCGCTATGGCTTTTTTGCCGGGTCTTGGCTAGTCTCCCGAGTAAGTTTCCCGGTTTCCGGAAATTCCCTGAATATTATTTGCCTGGCGCGTCTCCCCGGAGGCGCGTTCTGCATTTTGGAGTAAGAAAGTGAACAAGCCGAAGATCATTGTCTCCACCACGGACATGGAGCGCCTGGACAAGCTGCTGGAGTCGCTTCCGGATGGCAGTTTCCCCGGCAAGGCCGATCTCGAGTCCGAACTGGATCGCGCGGATGTCGTGGATTCGCACGAGGTTCCGGGTTCGGTGGTGACGATGAATTCGAAGGTCCGGTTCCGGGTGATCGAGTCCGGCGACGAGTTTTCGATGACACTGGTGTACCCACGTGATGTGGACGAGAGTGGCGGCACGCTGTCGATCCTGGCGCCGGTGGGCAGTGCGCTGCTGGGCCTGTCCGAGGGCGACGAGATCGAGTGGCCGCGCCCGGGCGGGGGGCAGATGCACGTGCGCATCGAGGAGGTCGAGTATCAGCCGGAGCGCGCGGGCGAATACCACCGCTGAGGCGGCGTCCCCCCTCAGCCCCAGTAACCCTGGCGATACCACTGGCCGCTGCGCAGGCAGCGGTACAGCCAGAGCCGGCGGCCCTGACGGTCGCGGCTGCAAGCGTAGTCGCGGCGCGCGTCCTGGCCGTGATCCCACCAGCCATCTTCCAGTCGTCCCAGCCATTGGGGCTGGTCGGGGGGCGCGGCGGGCTCGGGGCCCTGTAGCCAGAGGGCCGTTCCGCAGGCCCGTTGGCCCGGGGTTGGAGCGGTGGGGGTCGGAGTGGTGGCGAGATCGTGTCGCGGCCGCTGGGCATCCTCCGGTCTCGGTGTGCGGCGGTTGATCAGACGGGCGACGGCCTGCTCGCCCAGCCGGGCGCGCAGGCGAGCCAGCACGGCGGGTAGCTGATCGGCCGGTGGTCTGCTCGCCGGGTCTGCGGCGAGCAGACTGTCGCCCCGGGCCGGTGGGTCCAGCAAGCGGGGTGCCTGCAGGCGCAGGCCGATCACCGCCTCCGGCAGGGTCTCGCGATCCAGTCGGGTCTGCCACAGGGGCAGCCACTCGTCGGTGCGAATGCCCGGCTGCCCGCGCTCCAGTGAGATGCGGGTACACGCCTCGCGGTGGGCCAGTTCCAGTGTCATCCCCTGCAGGCTGCGGTTCAGGCCGCGCAACTGCGCCTCGGCCTGGCGCAGCAGCCGCTTGAGCGGGAAGGCCAGGGTCGCCGTGGCGTGGATCTCGTGCTCCAGGCGCAGGGACAGATCCAGCACCGGGGGTGGCGCAAAGCGGGGCAGGGTCTCCGCGCGCCGCGCCAGCAGTCGGTCCAGCAGGTCCAGCAACTCCGGTCCGTGGCGGCGGGCCAGCTCGGGGCGCGACAGGCGTAGCAGATCGCCCAACTGGCGCAGGCCCACGGCGCGCAGGCCCTCGCGGGTCGCGGTGGCCAGTGGCAGGGCCTCCAGCGGAACCGGGGACAGGATGCGGCGCAGGGCCTCGGGGTCTTCCGCGATCGCGGGGTTGCGCAGGCGGGCCAGCAGGCGCGCGGCGGCGGGGCTGCGGGCCAGGCCGATACGGGGATGGAAGCCCAGTTCGGTCAGCGTGTCCCGCGCCTGGTCGCGCAGGGTCTCGAGGCCGCCGAACAGGCGGCGGCTGCGCCCGACCTCCACCAGGATGCGCTGTGCCTCCGGCTCCGGGTGCACGTGATCGGAGAACCGCAGCAGTACGCCGGCCAGCATCTCCAGTTGGGCCTGCAGGGTGTCCGGGGCATGCTCGACCAGTTCCGGGGTATCCAGCACCGCCAGGGCATCCCCCAGCGCCATGCCGGGGCGGGCACCCGCCTGACGGGCGGCGCGGTTGGCGGCGTGCACCCGGGGGGCAGGGTCGGATTCCACCACCAGCAGGGGGCGCTGAAGCCGCCCGGGGTCCGGCTCCGTCCGGGCCAGCGCATCCAGTGCAAGGTGCGGCAGGTCGATTGCCATCCAGTGTTCCTGCCGCGGCCGGGCGTCGCGGGTGGCGGTGTGCGTCTCCGGTGGCCGGGGTGCGGTGGCGGGCAGGGCTGCGGCCGGAAGCAGGCTCAGTTGTTGTCGGACCGGCTCCGGGTGTGTGGCCGCACGCGAGGGACGGGCAGGCTGGCCCATCTCAGGCCTCCGGTGGTTTGGGAACCTGCAGGGGGTGGCCGGAGCGGGCCCAGTGGCCGGCCCCCTTCAGGCAGTGCAGTTCCAGGCCGGAGGCCGCGGGCTGCCAGCGCAGGCGCTGGTGGGCCGGCGAAGGCTGTGCCGCGGCGTTTGGTGGCCGGTACAGGATCGCGCAGGCCCGGCTCTCGCTGGCAGCCAGACGCAACCGGCGCAGCAGGGCCGTCTCCACGGGGCCGCGCAGCCAGGCGAGCAGGACGCCGAACGCCGGGTCGCGCAGGCACTGCTCGCCGGCCCACAGGGTGTCGCGATCGTGCTCGGTATGGATCAGCAGGACTCGCTCCGGCGGGATGCCGAGGGTCTGCCAGCCGGGTAGCCAGGGCGTGGCCGGCGGTGCGATCAGCGCGATCCAGTAGCCGTCGCGGCCGCAGGCGGCGAGCATGGGGATCAGCAGCCGGGTCTCGCCACAGCCGAACGGGGCCCCCAGCAGTTCGATCAGCTGGCCGCGCGGCCAGCCGCCGCCCAGGGCCCGGTCCAGTTCCGCATGGCCGCTGGGCCAGACCGGGGCATCCGGGGCCGGGGCGGCGCTGCGTCCGCGCCAGAGCGCCGGGTGGTCGAGCAGGGTGTCCAGCGTGCCCATGGCTTAGGTTTGGGGGTCGAGATCGCGCAGCACGCCCACGCCGATCCCCTCGATGGCCAGGTCCTGGCGCTCGAGGTCGATCTCGATGGGGGCGAAGTCGGGGTTCTCCGGGAGCAGGCGCACCTTCGGGCCGTCCTGCGCGAAGCGCTTGACGGTGACTTCGTCCTCGATGCGGGCGACCACGATCTGGCCGGGCCGGGCCTCCGGGGTCTGGCGCACGGCCAGCAGGTCGCCGTCGAGGATGCCGGCGTCGCGCATGCTCTCGCCGTGTACGCGCAGGAGATAGTCCGGGCGGGCGCGGAACAGGGCGTCGTCGACCCGATAGTGGCGCTCGATATGCTCGGTGGCAAGGATCGGCGAGCCGGCGGCGACGCGCCCGACCAGAGGGAGTTCGGCCGGTGCGCCACGGGCGGCGCCCGGCAGGCGGATGCCGCGGGAGGTGCCGCCCAGCAGTTCGATCGCGCCTTTCTTCTCCAGGGCTTTCAGATGGCACTCGGCCGCGTAGGGCGAGCGGAAGCCGAAGGCCCGGGCGATCTCGCTGCGGGTCGGTGCCGTGCCCTGGGTGGCGATGGTCTCGGCGATGTAGTCGAAGATGGCTTGCTGGCGTGCAGTGAGCGACACGGGGCACCCTCCGGTATACTGTCTATATATACAGTACAGGGGTGGCTGGTGCGAGGACAAGAGCGGCGCATCCATCCGGAGTGCGTGTTTGCTCCTGACGGCCGGTTTGTTCCACCACGAAGCGCACGAGAAGGCACGAAGAAGGTCAAGGGCGGTTGCACCACAGAGGATTACGGAGAAAACCCAAGGAGGTGTCGCGGCCCGGGCGTAGGATGCTGTTGAGCGAAGCGAAACGCATCGATCCGGGAACCTCGCCACCCTTGGGATGGCTACACGATGCGATTCGCTTCGCTCATCACATCCTGCCGGCCGTTGCCTTTCTTCGTGCCTTCGTGGTCAACCCGTCCTGGGTTTGAGGTGGTGTTCAGGTGGGGGTGTAGTCCAGTGGCAGGGCGGTGCGGTCGACCACGCGGCGCAGCACGAAGCTGGAATGGACGCTGTCCACGCCCTCCAGGCGGGTGATGCGGCGCAGCAGGAATTCCTGGTAGGCATCCATGTCGGGGACGACCACCTGCAGCATGTAGTCGGCGGACTGGCCGGTAATCAGGTAGCAGTGCTGGACCTCGGGGTAGCTCGCCACGGTCTCCTCGAAGTGGGCGAAGCGCTCCGGGGTGTGGCGGTCCATGCCGATATGGATCAGGGCGGTCAGCTCCAACCCCAGGCTGCGCCGATCCAGCAGGGCCACGCGGCTCAACAGGACGCCGGCCTGTTCCAGGGCACGCACCCGACGCAGACAGGGGGAGGGGCTGAGCCCCACGCGATCGGCCAGGGCCTGATTGGACAGGCTCGCATCCTCCTGCAGGATCTCGAGGATGCGGCGGTCATAGCGGTCGAGTCGGTGCGGTTCGGGTTTCATGGTTGAATATTGCTCTACATTGGCTTTATTGCGCAAGGATAGTGCGCAACTATTGCGTTATTTGGGAAAAACGCAAGGTTATGCCGGGGACAATGCGTTAGGATAATGCACAGATAGAAATCCGGAGCGCGGCACCCGACCACACGGCGAGGCCGCGCCCCTTACAGGAGACGAACACGATGGCCTTCGATCACACCAAGTACGCCCCGTTCCCGCCGATCGACAAGTCCGATCGCCGCTGGCCGGCCCAGCGCACCACGGCCGCCCCGCGTTTCTGCGCGGTGGATCTGCGCGACGGCAACCAGGCGCTGGTGCACCCGATGAGCGTGGAACAGAAGATGCGCTTCTTCGAGGTGCTGGTGGAAATCGGTCTGACCGAGATCGAGATCGGCTTCCCGGCCGCCTCGCAGATCGACTACGACTTTACCCGCCGCCTGATCGATGAAGACCGCATCCCCGAGGGCGTGTACATCCAGGTGCTGACCCAGGCGCGCGAGGACTTGATCCAGAAGACCTTCGCGGCGCTGGAGGGCGCCCCGCGCGCGGTGGTGCACGTGTACAACTCCACCAACCCGGCGCAGCGCGAGCAGGTCTTCCGCATGGATCGCGACGGCGTGCGCGGCATTGCCGAGAACGGTGCACGCTGGGTGCGGGATTACGCGGCGAAGTACCCCCAGACCGACTGGATCTTCCAGTACTCGCCGGAGAGCTTCTCCACCACCGAGCTGGACTTCGCGGTCGAGGTGGTCGATGCGGTGAATGCGATCTGGCGCCCGGACCAGGGCCAGAAGGTCGTGATCAACCTGCCGGCCACGGTCGAGTCCGCCACGCCGAACGTCTTTGCCGACCAGGTCGAGTGGTTCTGCGACCACGTGCAGTACCGCGAGCATTTCTGCGTGTCGCTGCATACGCACAACGACCGGGGCACCGGTGTGGCCGCGGCCGAGCTGGGCCTGCTGGCCGGGGCCGATCGCCTGGAGGGCACGCTGTTTGGTAACGGCGAGCGCACCGGCAACATGGATCTGGTCACCGTCGGCATGAACCTGTACTCGCAGGGCATTGACCCGACCATTGACCTGTCCGACATGGAGCGGCTGATGGATGTGTACAAGGAGTGCACCGACATGCCCATCAACCCGCGCCACCCGTGGGCGGGCGAGCTGGTCTACACCGCCTTCTCCGGCAGTCACCAGGACGCGATCCGCAAGGGCCTGGCGCATTACAAGGAGAAGGGCGGCCACTGGAACGTGCCCTACCTGCCGATCGACCCGAGCGATCTGGGCCGGCGTTACGAGGAGGTCGTGCGTATCAACAGCCAGTCCGGCAAGGGTGGGGTCACGCATGTGCTGGAGCGCGACTACGGCATCGAATTGCCGCGCTGGCTGGCGATCGAGTTCGCCCGCATCGTGCAGAAGGATGCCGAGACCTCGCAGATCGAGGTCTCCTCGAAGCGCATCCACGAGCTGTTCGAAAAGCATTACCTGACGCCGGTTACCGGCTGGGATCTGGTGCGTTACGAGATCGAGAAGGACGGTCCTGTAGTGCGGCTGGATGCGACCATGGGACCGCCCGGGCGTGAATCCCGCCTGCGGGGCGAGGGCCACGGCGCGGTCGCGGCGCTGACCTCCGCCATGGAGGCCGAGCGTGGCGTGCAGGTGAAGGTCACCCACTTCGACGAGCACGCGATGGAGTCCGGTACCGAGGCGCGCGCCATGGCCGCCGTGGACGTGCAGGTCGATGGCGAACGCTCCGTGGGCGTCGCCCTGGGCGAGGACACCACTGCCGCGACGCTGCAGGCCGTCCTGAACGCCACCGGCCGCCGTCTGGGCGAACGCGCTGCCGAGCCGGCCGCCGTTAACGCCTGATTCCGGCGGGGCCCCGCCCCTGCCAAGTCTGCGGTCTACCGTAGGGTGCGTAGAGCAAAGCGAAACGCACCGTCACCCAGGCGTTTGGGTCGCGATGCGATTCGCTGCGCTCATCGGCATCCTACCTACGGATAGGTTGGATGCCCGAGGCGTCAGAATCGTCGAACGGTCAGCCCCATCGATGAAGCCGCATCCGCGAGGACGTTGTCTGCGGTGGCGATCACCGGAATCTCATGGTGGCGCGCGGTTGCGATGTGCAGCGCGTCCAGCGTCCGCAATGGATGTTCGGGATAGCGGGTGATCAGGTTGGTCGCTTCGTCGAACAGTGAGTCGTCGAAGGGATAGAGTTGTAACGAGGCGCTGGAGATGTCGTCCTGGAAGGTGGCGAAGATGATCGTTTCCAGTTCCTGCGGCAGCTCCCCTATGCGTCGGCGTCGTGCGAGCAGGGACCGCAGTTCGGTCGCTACCAGGTGGCTGATGATCGCGACGTCGACGCGCTGCAGATAGTCGACGAAGGCCTCGGATCCCGGTTCGTTCAAATACCACTTGGCCAGGGCACTGGTGTCGAGGTAGCTCCGTTCATCCGCGCTCGTCACGCTCTTCCCTCAGGAGGGTTTCCGAGGGAACCAGTGGTCCGGTTCGCTGGCGAAGTTCGTGGTGGTCGGGGCGCTGGCGCCCGCGACGAACGGGCAGGACCCGTGCAATGGGCTTTCCGTGACGGGTGATGGTGATTTCCCCGGACGCCTGGACGATTTCGTCCAGATGCCCAATGGAGGCTCGCATTTCGCGGACGTTGAGCTCTTTCATGGCGCCACCCTAAGTGTGCTTCATGTTTCGACATTGAAGCACACCGCCGTGTGTTCGGCAATGACGGGGCCGAGTGAGCAGTAAAGGGGGTTAACGTACGCGTTTCTCCAGCATGGTTTGCATGCGGGTCAGGCGTTCCTGGAGCTTGAGGGTTTCTTGCTGTATCTCGTGGATCTCCGCGTGCAGGGCCTGGTTCTCTTCGTGCACGCTGTCGTGGATCATCTGCTGCTCGATCTCCATCGAGCGGTCGTGCATGCGCTGCATGGCGTCCACGATGATGGCGATGAACAGGTTCAGCACGGTGAAGGTGGCGATCAGGATGAAGGGCACGAAGAACGCCCAGGCCCAGGGGTAGATTTCCATCACCGGGCGTGCGATGTCCTCGGACCAGCCCTCCAGCGTCATCACCTGGAACAGGCTGTACATGGTGGCGCCGAGCGTGCCGAACTTCTGCGGGAAGGATTCACCAAACAGGCCGGTAGCGATGATCGCGAACACGTAGAAGATCAGCACCAGCAATCCCATGATGGAGATGATGCCGGGGATCGCTCGCAGCAGCGCCTCCACGATGAAGCGCAGCTTCGGCACCATGGAGACCAGGCGCAACAGACGCAGCACGCGCAGCACCGAAAATGGCCCCGAGGCCGGGATCAGTGCGATCCCCACCACGAAGAAATCGAACACGTTCCACGGGTTGCGCCAGAACCGCAGGCGGTAGACGAACAGCTTGGCCAGCACCTCGGCGGTGAAGATCGACAGGATGATGGCGTCCGCACTCAGGATCACCGGGCCCATCCAGCCCATTACGGTGTCCGAGGTCTCGAGCCCCAGGGTCAGGGCGTTCAGCAGGATCAGGCCAATGATGAAGCGCTGGGTCAGCCGGGCCTCGATAAAGTGTTCCAGGCGTGCACGCAGCGTGGGGGTTTCGCTCATGGTGTCGAAGATCGTTGGAGTCCTTGGGGACGCGCAAGAGTAGGGTAAAGCCGGGGTTCCGGCAATCGCGCGAGCGCAAGCACGCGCCACGTCAGGAGTGCCTGGCAGACGGCACGAATGGACAGATTCCCGGGAACGGAAGGAGAGCAGGGATGTGGGATGAACGCTACGCCGAGGACGACTACGTCTACGGCACTGAACCGAATGATTTTCTGCGCGCGGCAGTGGCCAACGTGCCGCGCGGGCGGGCCCTGTGCCTGGCCGAGGGGGAGGGCCGCAACGCGGTGTTCCTGGCGCAGCAGGGGTTCGACGTGCTGGCGGTGGACAGCTCCGCGGTCGGCCTGCAGAAGGCCCAGCGCCTGGCCGAGGACCGGGGGGTGCAGATTGAGACCCTGGTGGCGGATCTTGCCGACTACGCGATCGAGCCGGACTCCTGGGATCTGATCGTATCGATCTTTTGCCATTTGCCCCCGGACGTTCGGCGCCGCCTGCACGCCGAGGTGGTCGCGGGCCTGCGCCCGGGCGGGGTGTTCATCCTCGAGGCCTATACGCCGGCGCAACTCGAATGGGGCACGGGAGGTCCGCCCACTGCGGAGTTGATGATGACGCGGGAGGTGCTGACCGAGGAACTGGAAGGGCTGGAGTTCGAAGAGGCCGTGGAACGCGAACGCGACGTGATCGAGGGGCGTTTCCACACCGGGCGCGGCGCGGTGGTGCAGGTCCTGGCGCACAAGCCGCGGAACGACTGGGGCTAGGGAAACACTGATTAATGTACGCGCTCGAGTCGCTTTTGCGTGCGAACAAGGCGCGGTGATTGCCGTGCAGTCATTCTGCACAAGGGAGCCGCAACGCCGTGCGCGCGCCCGTTTTCATCAACAACGGGCGGCCGAGCCCCTACTTTCAATGATCTGTGGGGTTGGTACCCCAGGTTCCCCGATCCTGCGTTGCGGCCCTTGGCGGTAGAACCACTACCGGCTGCGCACCGCGCCTAGTCTCGGAAAACCTGGGGTACCAACGCGAGCGTGTACATTAATCAGTGTTTCCCTAGACGCGGGCGCGCCCGTCCTTGGAGGTTGCCGGGCCGGTGTTCAGGCCGCTGCGGGCGGGACGGCCACACCCGCTTCGCGCAACCAGTTTCCCAGGGTGATCAGCGGTAGCCCCACTAGCGCGGTCGGGTCGTCGCCGCTCATGCGCGCGAACAGGCTGATGCCCAGCCCCTCGGACTTGAAGCTGCCGGCACAGTCCAGCGGCTGGTCCAGTGCAACGTAGCGCCGGATCTCCTCGGGGCTCAACTCGCGGAAGGTCACGGTGAACGGGACCTGGCCTGTCCGCACCTTCCCGGTGGCCGTGTCCAGCAGGCACAGGCCGGTGTGGAACGTAACCGTTTCCCCGGACAGCGCCGCGAGTTGCGCCTCGGCGTGGACGCTGTCGCCGGGCTTGCCGAGGACCTGCCCGGCGTGGCTGGCGTTCTGGTCGGAGCCGATGACCAGATGGTCGGGATAGACATCGGCGACCGCCCGGGCCTTGGCCTCGGCAAGGCGTGCCACCATCGCCTCGGGCAATTCATGCGCCAGCGGGGTCTCGTCCACCGCCGGGCGCGCGGTCTCGAAGGGCAGATGCAGCCGCTCCAGCAGTTCGGCGCGATAGCGCGAGGTGGAGGCGAGGACCAGTCTTCGTGCGGTATCAGCCATCGTCGCCGTCGATCTCGATCAGGGCGTCGTCCGGATTGGCGGCGGCCCCCTTGGTGATGTTCACTGCGGTGACCGTGCCGGATACGGGGGCGGCGATTTCCGATTCCATCTTCATCGCCTCCAGCACCAGCACTGGCTGCCCGGCTTCGACCTTGTCACCCTCGGCCACCAGCACGTCGATGATGGTGCCGGGCATGGAGGTGGTGACGTCGCCCGGCCGGGTCGCACGGCGCGACTTCTTGCCTCCGCTGGCCCCGCGGCTGCGTTCGGCGCCGCCGTTGCCGGCGGTCTCGATGCTGTCCAGGGTCTCGATCTGGACCTCTTCCGGCATCCCGTCGACCGTCACGTACATCGGGCGGGTGTCCTCCCGGTGATGGCCGGAGCCGTTGACCTGGATGTGATAGGTCTCGCCGTGGAAGGTGACGTTGAACTCCACCGGGGCCGGGCAGCCGGCCTGGGTGTTCTCCGGCAGGTTGAGCGGTTCCGGGCTGAGCGTGCCGTCGCGGCGCTGCTCCAGGAATTGCCGACCCACCTCGGGGAACAGGGCGAAGGTCAGGACATCCTCCGGGCCCCGGGCGAGGTCTCCGATCTCGTCAGTCAGGGTGGCCATCTCCGGCTTCAGCAGGTCGGCCGGGCGGCAATCGATGACATCGGCATTGCCGATGGCCTGTTGCCGCACGACGCTGTTGATCGGGCCGGGCGCCCGGCCGTAGTGCCCGGTCAGGTATTGCTTCACCTCGTTGGTGATGGTCTTGTAGCGCTCCCCGGCGAGGACGTTCATCACCGCCTGGGTGCCGACGATCTGCGAGGTGGGGGTGACCAGCGGCGGGTAGCCCAGGTCCTCGCGGACCCGTGGGATCTCTTCCAGCACCGCGTCAAAGTGATCCAGCGCGTTCTGGTCGCGCAGCTGGTTCGCCAGGTTGGAGATCATCCCGCCGGGCACCTGGTTGATCTGCACGCGGGTGTCGACGCCGGTGTACTCGCTCTCGAAGCGCTGGTACTTCTTGCGCACCTCGTGGAAGTACAGCCCGATCTTCTGCAGCGCGACCAGATCCAGGCCGGTGTCGTGCTCGGTGCCGGCGAGGGCGGCGACCAGGCTCTCCGTTGGCGGGTGGCTGGTGCCCCCGGCGAATGCCGAGATCGCGGTCTCGATATGCCGGCAGCCGGCCTCGATGGCCTGCCAGTGGCACAGCTCGGACAGCCCCGATGTGGCGTGGGCGTGCAGGTGGATCGGCACGTCCAGGGCATCCACCAGCTCGGTGACCAGCTCGCGGGTGGCGCTCGGGGTGAGCAGCCCGGCCATGTCCTTGATCGCGATGCTCTGCGCGCCCATCGCGACCAGCTCGCGCCCCAGGGCGACGAATTCGGCGGCCGAATGCACCGGTCCGGTGGTGTAGCAAAGCGTGCCCTGGGCGTGGCCGTCGGCCTCGCGGGTGGCCTCGATCGCGGTGCGCAGGTTTCGCGCGTCGTTCATCGCGTCGAAGATGCGGATGATGTCGATGCCACCGGCGATCGAGCGCTCGACAAAGGCGCGCACCACGTCGTCGGCGTAGTGGCGATAGCCGAGCAGGTTCTGTCCGCGCAGCAGCATCTGCAGGGGGGTGTTCGGCAGCGCGGCCCGCAGCTGGTGCAGCCGCTCCCAGGGGTCCTCCTTGAGAAACCGCACGCAGGCATCGAAGGTGGCACCGCCCCAGACCTCCAGCGAGTGAAAGCCGATGGCGTCCATCTGCTCGCAGATTGGCAGCATGTCCTCGGTGCGCATGCGCGTGGCAATCAGGCTCTGGTGGCCGTCGCGCAGGGTGACATCGGTGATGTGAACTCGGTCCATGGTCAGTCCGGTGGCCGGGGTTATAACCCGTGGTGGGCGGCGAGGGCTGCGGCAACCGCCACGGCCAGCTGGCGGTCCGAGCGCTTGCCGGGGAAGTGCGTCAGCTCCGGGTGGGCCGCGACGAACCCGGTATCGAAGTGCCCGCTGCGGAAGGTCGGGTGGTCAACGATGGCCAGGTGGAACGGGATGGTGGTCTTGACCCCGAACACGCCCATGTCCCGCAGGGCACGATTGGCGCGGGCCAGCAGGTCGTCCCACTCCAGGGCCCAGCAGATCAGCTTGGCGCACATCGAGTCGTAATGCGGCGGGATGGTGTAGCCGGTGTAGATGGCCCCGTCGGTGCGCACGCCCGGGCCGCCCGGGGCGAAGTAGCGGGTGATGCGGCCGAAGCTCGGCAGGAAGTCGTTCTTCGGGTCTTCCGCGTTGATGCGGAACTCCATCGCATAGCCGCGGCGGGTGATCTGCGATTGTTCGTAGCGCAGCGGCTCGCCGGCGGCGATGCGCAGCTGTTCCTGCACGATGTCGACCCCGGTGATCATCTCGGTAACTGGATGTTCCACCTGAAGTCGTGTGTTCATCTCCATGAAATAGAATGAATCATCCGCGTCCATCAGGAACTCGACGGTGCCGGCGTTCTGGTAGCCGACGGCGAGCGCGGCGCGCACCGCCAACTCGCCCAGATACTGGCGCTGCGCCTCGTCCAGCTGCGGCGAGGGGGCGATCTCCACCAGCTTCTGGTGGCGGCGCTGCACCGAGCAGTCGCGTTCGAACAGGTGGATCGCATGGCCGTGGGCATCGCCGAGGATCTGCACCTCGATGTGTCGCGGATTGACCACGGCCTTCTCGAGGAAGATCTCGGTGCTGCCGAAGGCACGGGTGGCCTCGGAGCGCACGCGCTCGAAGTTGTGCTCCAGAGCGGCGGCATCCTCGCACAGGCGAATGCCGCGTCCGCCGCCGCCATTGGTGGCCTTGAGCATCACCGGGTAGCCGATGCACTCGGCCACCTCCAGCGCCGCGGTGACGCCCTCCAGGTTGCCCTCCGAGCCGGGTGTGACCGGCACCCCGGCCTCGATCATCGCCCGGCGCGCGGCCACCTTGTCGCCCATGCGGCGGATCACCGACGCATCCGGGCCGACCCAGATCAGATTGCGGGCGGCGCAGGCCGCGGCAAAGTCGGGGTTTTCGGAGAGGAAGCCGTAGCCCGGGTGCACCGCGTCACAGCCGGCGGCGCGCGCGACGCTGATCAGGCGATGGATGCTGAGATAGCCGCCCATGGAGTCCGGGCCGATGGCGTAGGCCTCGTCGGCCTTCTTCACGTGCAGGGCGTGGCGGTCGGCATCGGTATAGACCGCGACCGAGATGATCCCCAGTTCGCTGCATGCCCGGATCAGGCGCACGGCGATTTCGCCCCGGTTGGCAATGAGCAGCTTGCGAATCAAACGGAAGGCCCCGGGCAGGTCGATGACAACCCGAGTATCGACGTCGTTTGGGGCGGCTGCAAGTTTCTGTTTCGCTTTGACAGATCGCCCTCGCGCGCGTATATTCCGCGCCCTTGCAACCGAGCCGTTTATGAGTCGCATCCCCGTTTCTCTTGACCCGTGGCAACCGCGTGCGCGGCACCTGGAATTCGAGGGTGACCTGCGTGCGGAAGAGCTGCCGCGGTTGCGTGCCGATGCCCTGGCGGGACACCCGTTGCGGGTGCACGCGCAATTCCAGCTGAAACGCGGGGCGCTGGACGAGATACGGCTGAGCGGGACGATTACCGGCGAGCTGTGGCAGACCTGCCAGCGTTGCCTGCAGCCGATGGCATGGGAATTCCGCCTTGAACCGGATGCCGTGCTGCTGCCACCGGAAGGCACGCCGGCGGGCATGAGCGAGGGCGATGACTTTGTCGCTCTCGAGGCGGATGGCCTGTTGCGCCCCGCGGCATGGGTCGAGGAAGAGATCCTGCTGGCGTGGCCACTGGTGCCGCGCCATGCGGACTGCGAACCCGCCGCCGGGGCCGAATTCGAGGAAGGCGAGGGCGCCGAAAATCCGTTCGCGGTGCTCGAACAACTCAAGAAGGGCGGCCCGGACCGGGGCGGCTCATGACGTGAGCGCCGGCCGGGGCATTGTCCGGGCCGAACCGTTATACTTGCGCCCGATTTGATACCGGGCTCACTCCCGTCGCCACGGGATTTTGATCAATCTGGAGATGCATCATGGCTGTTCAGCAACGCCGCAAGACTCGTTCCAAGCGCGATATGCGCCGCTCCCACGACAGTCTGACGGGCGCTACTCTGTCGACCGACCCGACCACCGGCGAGATCCATCGTCGTCACCACATGACTCCGGATGGTTTCTACCGCGGTCGTCAGGTGATCCAGCAGGCCGTCGAAGTCGACGAAGACGAAGATTAAGGTCCAGGGAATGACCGTCCCGGGGCCACGGCTGCGTTTGCGCCGTGGCCTTTCCGCGTTTGAATACGGCCGCTGTGCGGTCGTCCGTCGGGCCCGAGCATGACTGCCAGTTTTACCATCGCACTGGACGTGATGGGCGGCGACCACGGTGCGTCCGTCATCCTTCCGGCTGCGCGCCGTTCACTGAAGGTCGCAGACGATTTCCGCCTGTTGCTGGTCGGTGACCAGGAGACCATCGAGTCCGGGATATCCGGCTGGTCCGCGAGCGAACGCGAGCGGGTCGAGATGGTGCATGCCAGCCAGGTGGTCGGCATGGACGAGTTGCCGGCCGTGGCCCTGCGCACCAAGCGCGACTCCTCCATGCGGGTCGCCATTGACCAGGTGAAGAACGGGGCGGCCCAGGCCTGCGTCTCCGCCGGCAATACGGGTGGTCTGATGGCCACTGCGCGGTACGTCCTGAAGACCCTCCCCGGCATCGATCGTCCGGCCATCGCCACGGCCCTGCCGTCGATGAACGGGCATACCCACATGCTCGACCTGGGCGCCAATGTGGATGTCGAGGCCGCGCATCTGTATCAGTTCGCGGTGATGGGATCGGTGCTGGCGAATGCCGTGGACGGCCTGGAGGCCCCGCGGGTCGGCCTGCTGAACATCGGCTCCGAGGCGATCAAGGGCAATGACCGCGTGCGCGAGGCCGGCCGCATGCTGGAAGAATCCAGCCTCAACTACATCGGCTTCGTCGAGGGGAACGACGTCTACTGTGGCGATGTGGACGTGGTGGTCTGTGACGGCTTTGTCGGCAACGTCGCGCTGAAGATCAGCGAAGGCGTGGCCAAGATGATCTCCTCCAAAATGAAGGCGGAGTTCGATGCATCGGTGTTTTCTCGATTGTCCGGCCTGTTCGCACTGCCGGTACTGCGCCGGATCCGTCATCGGTTCGACCACCGCCGTTACAACGGTGCTTCGCTGCTGGGCTTGCAGGGTGTGGTGATCAAGAGCCACGGCAGTGCCGACGAGCTGGCCTTCGAGCACGCGATCCGCATTGCCCGCATCGAGGCCGAGGCGAACATCTCGAGTCGGATCGACAAGCAGCTTGGCCAGCTCCTGGGCCAGGAGACAAGCGAGTGAAGCATGCACGCATCAGCGGGACCGGGAGCTATCTGCCCGAGCGCATCCTGACCAACGCCGAGCTGGAGGCGATGGTCGATACCTCGGATGCCTGGATCCGCGACCGCACCGGAATCCGCGAGCGGCATATCGTCGCCGAGAACGAGGTGACCTCGGATCTCGCGCTGAAGGCCGCCGAGCGTGCAATGGACGCCGCTGGCATCCGCGCCGCCGACCTCGACCTGATCCTGGTCGCAACCACCACCCCCGATCAGATCTTCCCCAGCACCGCGTGCATCCTGCAGGCCAAGCTGGGTGTGGGGGGCTGTCCGGCCTTCGATATCCAGGCGGTGTGCAGTGGGTTCGTGTATGCCCTGGCCACTGCCGACCGCTTCATGCAGAGCGACGAGATCCGGCATGTGCTGGTCGTGGGGGCGGAGACGCTCTCGCGCATTACCGATTACACCGACCGCGGCAACTGCATCCTGTGGGGCGACGGTGCGGGTGCCGTGATCCTGTCGCGTTCGCCGGACCCGGGCATCATCTCCACGCACCTGCATGCCGACGGCCACCACAAGAGCCTGCTGGAGGTTCCGGGTGGCGTGTCGCAGCCGGACAGCAACCCGGATCTCGACTTCATTCGCATGGAAGGCCGAGCCGTCTTCCGCGTGGCAGTGAATACCCTGGACCAGATCGTCGACGAGACCCTCGAGTACAACGGGATCGACAAATCCGAGCTGGACTGGCTGGTGCCGCACCAGGCGAACATCCGCATCATCCAGGCGACCGCGAAGAAGCTGAACATGTCCATGGACAACGTCGTGGTCACGGTGGATCGTCACGGCAACACCTCGGCCGCGTCCATCCCGCTGGCGCTGGATACCGCCGTGCGCGACGGTCGTATCAAGAAGGGTGACCTGATCCTGACCGAGGCCTTTGGCGGCGGATTCACCTGGGGATCCGCGCTCATCCGGATGTAACCGGGGTCCGCGGACGCGTCATCGCGAGGCGCGCAGCGCCGTGGCGATCGACCGGGAGGGTCCTCGGCGTCCTGGGGAAACACAAGGAGCATTCGGCATGGGCCGCGAGATCGAACGCAAATTCCTGCTGGCCAGTGATGCCTGGCGTGACCGTGTCGTGCGTGCGCAGCGCATGCGCCAGGGCTACCTGTGCGGCAACGACCGCGCGTCCATCCGCGTGCGGGTGGACGAGGGCGGTGCCAACCTCAACATCAAGAGCGCGACCCTCGGCGTGGAACGCGACGAATACCAGTACGACATCCCCGTGGACGAGGCCCACCGCCTGCTGGACACGCTGGCCGGCCCGCAGGTCGAAAAGACCCGCCACTGGGTGGACGTCGAGGGCTGGGAATACGAGGTCGACGTGTTCGAGGGCGCCAATGCAGGCCTGATCGTCGCCGAGCTGGAGTTGCCGAGCAGCGACGCCGAATTCCCGCGTCCGGACTGGCTGGGCGAGGAGGTCTCGCACGACCCGCGCTACTACAACACCGAACTCGCCCGGAATCCCTATCGCGAGTGGCCGGATGCCTCCTAGCGAGATCTTCGCCGCGGACTGCCGCGCCTGCCCGCGGCTGGCGGGCTTTCTGGAGGACGTGCGGGCGAAGCACCCCGAGTATCACGCCGCGCCCGTGCCGTCCTTCGGCCCGCTGGATGCGCGGCTGCTGATCGTTGGCCTGGCACCCGGCATGCACGGGGCCAACGCCACCGGGCGCCCGTTCACCGGCGACTATGCCGGTGTGCTCCTGTATCAGACCCTGCACGAACACGGCTTCGCCAGTGCACCGGAGAGCGTGCGCGCGGACGACGATCTGGAACTAATCGACTGCCGCATCACCAACGCGGTCAAATGCCTCCCGCCGCAGAACAAGCCGACGACCGAGGAGATCCGCACCTGCAACGGGTTTCTGGCCGCCGAGATGACGGCCATGCAGCCACGGGTGATCCTGGCATTGGGCAAGATCGCCCACGACGCCATCCTGCGTGCGAAGGGCCTGCCGCTGTCGAGTCTGCGCTTCGCCCACGGCGCCGAACACGCGCTGGACGCACACACCCGTCTGATCGACTCCTACCACTGCTCGCGCTACAACACCCAAACCCGCCGCCTGACCCCCGCCATGTTCGCCGAACTCTTCGCCCGCATTCGCACTTACCTCGCGTAGATATTCGCGTCGGAGGTCAAATCTTCCAGTCATTGCGAGGCGCTTAAGGCGCCGTGGCAATCGGCGGGGCCGGCGAGGCGGTCAACTACTTATGCGATCAGCACCCGAAGTGGCGGCAAAAGTGGGCGCGGATATCTGCAAAGGTTGGTTCTCCCAGTTTTGCGTACTGGTGGGTGATCGGTCGGCTGCTGAGGGTGAAGATCTTGTCGTAGCGGACCCAACTCGTTTTGGGAAGAGAACCCTCTGTCAGCACCTCGGAGGTGATTTCGAACGCATGATCAGCGTCTCCCTAACGCGGCGGAGTCTCCGAAGCGATCGACCTCGGAAAGGACCAAAACGGGGCGGCGTTTGCGGGTCGTCAGGTCTGAAAAGGGGAATGGGATTGCAACGATGGCCCCCGGCTCAGCGATCATCCCAGACCTAGTCCTCGGGGGTGTCCCAAATCGGTCCCAGTGTCGTCTCCTGCGCCTTCTTGAGGTCTTCGATCGGGGTGTCACTCAAACCGTGCTTCGCCTCCAGATAACCAATGAAATCGAGCACCTCGCGCGAGAGGGGCTCCGGCAGGCGCTTGGCCTCCTGATAGATCTGTTCGGCGATGTCCATGGCTCGACCCTCTCGATACGTTGGCTTTCGGGGCGGGAGGCAAGAGAAAAACTGAGTATCAGGATAGCCCGGACATCGCCGGGCTCGCACGCGGGCTATGCCGGGCGGCGGGGGAGTTCGGGTATCCTGAAAGGATCATGAGTACCTCCGAAACCGGATTCGATCACAAGCGCTTTGTGCAGACGCTGACGCAGTCGCCCGGCGTCTACCAGATGCTGGATGCGGCCGGGAACGTGCTGTACGTCGGCAAGGCGCGCAACCTGAAGAGCCGGGTCCCCAGCTACTTTCGCGGGAGCGACGACCGCGGGCCGCGCATCCGCTCGATGGTGCGGCAGATCGCGGATATCCGCGTCGCGGTGACGCATACCGAGGCCGAGGCGCTGCTGCTGGAGGCCAACCTGATCAAGCGTCACCGGCCGCGCTACAACGTGCTGCTGCGCGACGACAAGAGCTATCCCTACATCTACGTCTCGAACCAGGAATACCCGCGCCTCGGGTTTCATCGCGGCGCGCGCAAGAAGGGTATGCGCTACTTCGGGCCGTACCCCTCGGCCGGCGCGGTGCGCGAAAGCCTGGCGCTGCTGCAAAAGCTCTTCCAGGTGCGCCAGTGCGAGGACAGCGTGTTCGCGCACCGTTCGCGCCCCTGCCTGCAGTACCAGATCGGGCGTTGCACCGCGCCCTGTGTCGGCTACATCTCGCCGGAGGACTACGCGCGCGACGTCGAGGCGTCGGTCAAGTTCCTGGAAGGCAAGAGCGAGGCCGTGATCGAGGAGTTGATGGAGCGCATGGAGGCGGCCTCGACGCGCCTGGACTTCGAGCATGCCGCGCGCCTGCGCGACCAGATCGCACGGCTGCGCCAGATCTCCGAACAGCAGTTTGTCTCCGGCGGCGAGGGGGATGCCGACGTGTTTGCCCTGGCGCAGGAGGCGGGGACCTGCGCGGTGGAGATCTTCTTCGTGCGCAACGGGCAGAACCTGGGCAACAGCGAGCTTTTCCCGAACGTGCCGGAGGCGACCGAGACCGACGAGATCATGGCCGCGGTGCTGGCGCAGTACTACGCGGAACGCGAGCCGCCGGCGCGCATCCTGCTGTCGCACGAGCCGCAGGGTGCCAAGACCCTGGAGGCTTACCTGGCCGAGCGTCGCGGCGGCAAGGTCGCCCTGGCCTGGTCGCTGCGCGGTGACCGCGCACGCTGGCTGGACATGGCGCGGCGCAATGCCGAACTGGCCCTGAAGACCCGCATTGCCAGCCAGGCGGGTCAGACGGCGCGCCTGGATGCGCTGACCAGCGAGTTGGCCCTGGAGGAGACGCCCAAGCGCATGGAGTGCTTCGATATCTCGCACACCGGCGGCGAGGGCACGGTGGCCTCCTGCGTCGTGTTCGGGCCGGAGGGGCCGATCAAGTCGGATTATCGGCGCTTCAACATCGAGGGGATCGAACCGGGCGATGACTACGCGGCCATGCATCAGGCGCTCAGCCGGCGCTTTTCACGGCTCAAGAAGGGCGAGGGGCAGGAACCGGATATCCTGTTCATCGATGGCGGCAAGGGTCAGGTGACCCAGGCGCTGAACGTGTTGGCCGACCTCGGGCTGGACCACATCAAGGTCGTGGGCGTGGCCAAGGGCGAGGAGCGCAAGGCGGGCATGGAAACCCTGATATTGAGCGGGGTAGAGGCGCCCTCTATACTCCCCGCGCATTCGGGTGCGCTGCATTGGATCCAGCAGATCCGCGACGAGGCCCACCGCTTTGCGATCACCGGGCACCGCGCCCGCCGTGCCAAGGCGCGCAAGGAGTCCACCTTGGAGGCGATCCCGGGGCTGGGGCCGAAGCGTCGCAGCGCACTGCTGAAGCACTTTGGCGGCCTGCGCGGGGTCAGCCGGGCCGGGGTCGAGGAGCTGACCAAGGTGCCGGGGATTCACCGCCGGCTCGCGCAGGCGATTTACGACCAGTTTCACGAGAGTTGAGCCACTGCCATGTTTCCCCAATTGCCCACCTGGCTGACCTGGTCGCGGATCGTGATGATCCCGTTACTGGTGCTCGCGTTCTACGGCCTGTCCATGCCGCAGGGCGGAATCGTGGCGGCCATCATCTTCGCCCTGGCGGGCGTGACCGACTGGCTGGACGGCTATCTCGCCCGGCGCTGGGAGGTGACCAGTCGGTTCGGGGCATTCCTCGATCCAGTGGCGGACAAGCTGATTGTCGCCGCGGCCCTGGTGCTGGTGGTGGACCACAACCCCGAGCTCGGCATTGCGCTGGCCGCGATCGTCATCATCGGGCGCGAGATCGCGATCTCCGCGCTGCGCGAGTGGATGGCCGAGGTCGGTGGCAGCGCCAAGGTGGCGGTGTCTTGGGTGGGCAAGGTGAAGACCACCGCGCAGATGGTGGCGATCTTCCTGCTGCTGTGGGCCGAGCCCATTGTCGGCCTGCCGACGTTCGTGATCGGCGAGTGGCTGCTGTACCTGGCCGCCGCCCTGACCCTGGTCTCCATGATCCAGTACATGCTGGCGGCCGCGCGCTCGCAGTAAGGGGCGGCGTGTTTGTCGGCCGGGGCTTTGGGGCTACACTGCGGACACCTGCCCGGTGCTGCGCGTGGACTGCCCATGCCCGTTTCTGATCTTGATCTTGACAACACGCAGACCCTGGAGGCCCTTCAGGGTCTGTTGCCGGGTTTTGTCTATCAATTGCGCAGGACGCCCGATGGGCACTTCGACTATCCCTACGTGGGTGAAGTGGTGGAGGGCTGGTTCGGTGTGGATCGTGCGGCCCTCAAGAAGGATGGGGCGCCATTGTTGGACTGTATCCACCCCGAGGATCGCGAAGCGGTGATGGGGAGCTCAATGGAATCGGTCGAGCATTCGGAGCCCTGGCTTCAGGAATTCCGCATGCAGTGCCGCGACGGCACAGTGATCTGGCTGTCCGCCTATGACACCGCGCGTCGGCTGGCGGATGGCACGATCATTTGGACCGGCTTCGCCACCGATATCACCACGCGCAAGGAGCTCGAGACGGAACTGCGCCAAAGCGAGGCGCAGTTCCGTGCCTTCGTCGAGACTGCCAGCGACGTGATCTATTCGCTGCGCCCGGACGGCGTGCTCACCTACGTCTCCCCCAACTGGACGGAGAACCTCGGCTATCCGGTCAGCGCGGCGATCGATCACTCGATCGACGAATATGTGGACCCGGAGGATCTGCCCGCGTGTTACGCGTTCCTGCAACGGATTGCGGACACCGGGAAGAAGGAAAGCGGTATCGAGTACCGCATCCGCCACCAGGACGGGCATTACCGCTGGCACACCAGCAATGTCTCGCCCGTGCTGGACGACGCGGGCCGGGTGACGGCGTTCCTCGGCATCGCTCGGGACATCACCGAGCGCAAGGAGACCGAGGCGCAGATGCAGCGCCTGGCGCATTACGATCCGTTGACCGACCTGCCCAATCGGACCCTGTTCTACCAGATCCTCGATCACGAGCTGACCGGCGCGCGCCGTGAGGACCAGCAGGTCGCGCTGATGTTTGTGGATCTGGACGAGTTCAAGCCGGTCAATGACCAGCATGGTCACGCAATGGGGGATCGGCTCCTGCGTCTGGTGGCCCGGCGGCTGTTGGGTTCCATAAGGCAAAGCGATGTGGCGGCGCGCATCGCGGGCGACGAATTCGTGGTGATGCTGCCACGCTTCCAGTCGGCGGAGACGAGTCGTGCGCAGGCCGTGGCAATCGGCGAGAAGATCCGGGCTGCGCTGGCCGAGCCGTTCGACTGCGACGGGACCGAGGTTCAGATCTCCTGCAGTATCGGGGTCGCCCTGTTCCCGCTGGATGCGGCGGATGGCCCTGCGTTGTCGCGGGCGGCGGATGCGGCGATGTACGTGGCCAAGAACGCCGGGCGCAACCAGGTGGTCGTTTTCGACCGGGCGGTGCACGGCGGAGATGCGATTGGTTACCGCGGGTATTGACCTGCGGCCAATCTGCGGTAGAATACGCGCCGATAACGAAGAGCGGGAATAGCTCAGCTGGTAGAGCACAACCTTGCCAAGGTTGGGGTCGCGAGTTCGAATCTCGTTTCCCGCTCCAACAGATTTTTGAAACCCCGGTTCGCCGGGGTTTTCTGTTTCGGCCTCTGGAGATGCGCCAGCATCTGTGGGGCCGAAACCCACCCGATACAGGCTGGGTGGCAGAGTGGTTATGCAGCGGATTGCAAATCCGTGTACGCCGGTTCGATTCCGACCCCAGCCTCCATCATTGCAGCACCTGCGACAGGCCGCCCTTTGGGGCGGCCTTTTGCGTTTGCGGCGCCCGCACCCGGGGTGTTGGGTGTCGCCGGTCAGGGTTCTGCATGAAGCCCCGTTCCCTCAATGCGCGAGGCGCGGCAAAAGCCCCCCGTTTTTCGTGGGGCGGGTGCTTCGGACGACGCCAGAGCCGAACTTGCGCATCGGGCGCGCATTGCCGATCAGTGCATGGCACTATGCGGGAGTCCGCCTTCCCGAGAGTGTGTGTGCGCGCAACGGATTTGCCCCAATCGGCCCGAACCAGGCGGCCCCTGCTACGGTGGGTGCGGGAGATGCGCGTTTTCCGCGGCCTTGGCCTCTCGTTGGCCTGCCTGCTCGTTGCGTTCGGGGCGCCGTCCTCCGCGGCCTCCGCGCCGGATCTGCGCGTGGGCGTGTACGACAACGCGCCCAAGGTCAGCGTGGACGCGCACGGGGAGGCCGACGGCCTGTTCGTCCGCCTCCTGGATTCCATCGCCCGCCGCGAGCATTGGCAGATCGAGTACGTCCCCTGCGAATGGGCGCAATGCCTTGCCGATCTGCGCGAAGGCCGGCTGGATCTGATGCCCGATGTGGCCCGGACCGGCACGCGCGAGGCATTCTTCGACTTTCACCAGATTCCGGTCGTCCAGGGCTGGAGCCAGGTATACGCGTTCCCGCAGTCGGGGTTCGGCAGTCTGGAATCCATGGGTTCTCGGCGCATCGCCGTGCTGGAGGGTTCGGTGCAGGAAAGCCACCTGCGCCGGCAACAAATCGGCGACCCGGGTCTCGAGTACCAACTGGTTCCCTACAGCGATCTCCCCGCGGTGCTGGCCTCGGTGCCGGCCGGCGAAGCCGATGCCGCCGTCAGCAATAACTTCTACGGACGCCAGCACGCCCGCGCCTACGGGCTGGTGGAGACGCCGATCACCTTCGGCCAGGTAGGTCTGCACTATGCGGCCGCGCCGGGCGCACAGGCGGAGCGTCTGGCACTGATCGACGCCTATCTGGAGCGCTGGAAGCCCCTGGCGGGCTCGCCCTACCAGGAGGCCCTTGAGGCCACGCTGCTCGCGCAGGACGAGCCGGGCCTGCCGGGCTGGGTGATGTGGGCTCTGCTCGCAGCGCTGGCTCTGGTATTGCTGTTGGCGGTGATGGGCGTGTTCCTGCGCTGGCAGGTGCGTCTGCGTACCAGTGAGCTAAGGGCGGTCAACCAGCGTCTCGAGCACGTGCTGGACAGCGGACCTGCGGTGACCTACCAGCTCGATGCCCGTACCTTCGAGCCCTTGTGGGTTAGCCCCAATCTGCAGCGCCTGTTCGGGATTGAACCTGCGAGCGCGATGCGTCCTGGTTGGTGGGAACACCAGTTGCACCCCGAGGACCGAGCGAATGCGCTGCGCGAGAATCAACGCCTCCTTGAGGATGGTGAGATCGTGCGCGAGTTTCGCCTGTTCGATGGCTGGGGCAAGCTGCGCCACGTACGTGACGAGATACGCGTGGTGGCGAGCGATAACGTGCGCGGCGGGCAGGAAATCGTCGGCAGCTGGACCGACCTGACCGCCAGCATGGAGCAGAAGGAACAGCTCCGGCAGATGACGCACTACGATGCGCGTACCGGCTTGCCCAATCGCGCCCTGTTGCAGGACCGTCTGGGCCACACGGTGGAACGCGCCATGGCGGACGGCGAGGCGCGCTGGGTTGTGCTGATGGACCTGGACCGCTTCCGCAACGTGAACGAGACCCTGGGGACCGCGGCGGGGGATATCGTGTTGCAGGGCATTGCACAGCGCCTGAGCCAGGCCCTGTCGCCCGAGGACACGGTAGCCCGTATCGGTGCCGACGAGTTCTGCCTGATCATCGAGAGCCCGCCCGAGGAAGCCCTCGGCACCTTCGTGCAGTCGCTGATCGATACCCTGCGGGCACCCTTCGAGATCGCGGGGCGCGCGCTGGTGCTCACGGCGAGTGTCGGTGTGGCGCGTTTCCCCGACGACGGCCAGACGCGCGAAGAGCTCCTGACCGCCGCCGAGCTGGCGATGCAGGATGCGCGGCGCCGGGGAGGGGACAGCTGGTGCGCCTACGACGCCGAGATGGGCACCCTGACCGAGCATCGGCTGTTCCTGGAAAACGACTTGCGGCAGGCCATCGTCAACCACGAGTTCGTGCTCCACTTCCAGCAACAGTTCAACCTGGCCAGTGGCGAGTGCGTGGGGGTCGAGAGCCTGGTGCGCTGGAACCATCCGCACCGGGGCATGGTATCCCCCGCAGAGTTCATCCCGCTGGCCGAGGAGACCGGCCTGATCCAGGCGATCGACCGCTGGGTGCTGGAGGCGGCCTGCCGCCAGCTCGCAGCCTGGGACGAGGCGGGCCGGAACATCCCGATGATCGCCGTAAACTTGTCGGCGCGCGAGCTGCACGACGAGCAACTCGTCACCACCGTGCGCGAGACCCTGGGGCGCTTCGCCATCGCGCCCGAACGCCTGGAGGTCGAGCTGACCGAAACCATGATCATGGAGTACCCCGAGCGCGCCCTGGCGGTCCTGCGTCGGCTGGACAGCCTCGGCGTGCGTCTGGCCATGGACGACTTCGGCTCCGGCTACTCCAACCTCGCGCACCTGCGTCGCCTGCCGCTGCACCGCCTCAAGGTCGACCAGTCGCTGGTGCGCGACATCGGCCATTCCCGCCACAACGAATCCATCATCCGCGCGATCATCGCGCTGGCCGCCGCCCTGGAACTGGACCTTATCGCCGAGGGCGTGGAAGAAGAACCCCAGCGCGCCTTCCTGCTGCAGGAAGGCTGCGCCATCGGCCAGGGTTTCCTGCTCCACCGCCCGGCACCGGCCGCTGACCTGTTCCGCTAATCGTGTGGTGATGGAGTTCCGAAGCGTCGAGCTGGCCTTGCTAGTGGTGCGCGCCCGGAAAATGCGGCGAGCCGAGCCCGGACGGAGCTATATTTGTACCGGGCTCAGAGAGTGCTGGGTGGCGGATTTTTCGTGTGCCGGAAGCCCGTGATCAGGATGCGAATTTGTCCCTGAACCGCGTCACGGGCTTGGCACCAATGCGGCGGAATCGTGAGGGAAGAGCTGCCGGGCGGCCGTCATGCCTTGCAGATAGCGCGTTTGGCGGGCATCGCACCGGGCCGTGAGATGGGTTGGTGTTCCGATGGCGCTGCCGAATTGCTGCAACATGCGGCTGGCCGCACGGATGAACTGATCGGTGCTGCGGTGCTGGGAAAACCGACGCGATGCATCTGTTATCGTTCTTCTTGGATCAGCTGCCTGTGGTACCCCATGGGTACGCCTGAATGGGTTTGGGATAAGAGCCACCCATCCTACGGTGGCCGGTGGTCCACCCCATCTGGCCGCAGACGTTGCCCTCATTCTGCGAACTCAGCGGCAGTAGGGGAATACCAAGACACGCAGGGTGCCACAATGAGTAATCAGCTTTTGTCGGTTGTTATTCCCACTGCCAATCGCCCTCAATTTTTGCCGCGTGCGGTGACAAGTGCCCTTCACTCTGCACCCGACGGGAACGTCGAAGTCATTGTGGTACCAAACGGTCCGGATGAATCGTGGCAAGCTGTTGCTGAGTCTTTCCAAGAAGACCGGCGCGTTCGTTGGGAACCCATCTCCACGGCGCACGCTAATGCAGCACGAAACCATGGGCTTGCGTCATCGCAAGGTCTTTTCGTTCGATTTCTCGATGATGACGACTACCTTTACCCGGAGGCTAGCCGGAAACAATGCCGGGCGCTTCTCGACTCAGATGCCGATATGGCTTCGGGTGATGTCGAAGTTGTTAGCGACCGAGGGAATCTCATACGTACCCTTGTCCAACCCGCAGTAAACGATTTTGTTGAAGGTACCTTAAGCCCTAGCCGACGATCCCAGCAGGGTGGTCATCTGTATCGACGAGAATTGCTCGATGGGTTGAGGTGGGATGAAAGGTGCCGCGTGGGGCAAGATACTATATGGATGATCCAGTTGGCCGGGCTTCGTGAGCTGAATTGGATAAAAACCCCAGGACCGGTAGCGGCCTGGATGCAACATCGTGGGACCAGAGTCTCGCGGGGCCGGGATCCGGGCGATGCCGCCTTGAAGAATATCGTAGAGCATATACAGTGGGCGGTTACCGAATTGGATAGGCAGGACAGGCTCACTGATGAGCGCCTGCTGGCGGCTTCGCAGTCCTTGTGGTCCAACCTGCAAAAGGGCCTTCGATACGACTTCATGTATTGGGAGCGCGTCGCCAGAATTGCAGAGAAGTACGCACCTAACTGCCGCCCGCCTTCAAGAATTCATCGTTTTCCGATTGCCAGAGATCTGCCTCCGTTAGTTGTTGAGACGGGCCTGATCCCAGTGAGGACTGCTTATCATCCAGTAAGGGTTTTTCTTGACGCGATTGGTGTGAGTCGGGTTTAGGATGGGGGCAATCAAAGGAGGCGTTGAATGATGCCATCCTGCTTTCTCAGAATGCCCACTCTGTATCATTTTGCATGACTGTGCAGTGGCAAACGGACTTGCGGTTTGCTTCGGAGTCCTCCGTCTGTGGTCGAAGTACACCGCGGCACATCCCTGTGCCGAGGGAAGCGCCGATTAGTGAGCGTTACCCAAAAAGGAAATGCCTCTGGCTACGCACCCTGGTCGCTGCGTTAAGGCATCGATGTGAACTCCATAAAGAGGCTTATCGTGAACGGGTTACCCAGCATTGACGTGGTATATACCTGGGTGGATGAGTCCGACCCCGAGTGGCAGTCCCTTTATCAAGAGTCGGTGAGGGGTCGACAGCAAGTCGTCGGCGAACACCACAGCGCAAGCGATGCGGCAAGGTTTGTTTCGCGCGGTGAGCTATATTATTCGATCAGATCAGTGCGGCGGCACGCACCCTGGGTTCGGAATATTTATGTCGTGAGTAATTGTGCACCGCCCTCTTGGTTTGGCTTGTTCTCCAATTTGTTGTATGTGCATCACGAGGATCTGTTCCCTGGTGGGCGGGGTTTGCCCACTTTTAATTCACATGCGATCGAGACGGTGCTTCACAGGATAGAGGGGTTGTCGGAGCGTTTTATTTATTTTAATGATGACGTATTTCTCTGTAGGGATGTCGAGCCGGAAGATTTCTTTTGTAGTGAGGGTGGCGCATTTTTCTTTCCTTCGCCGCATGATATTCCGTACGGGCGAGACTCTAGCTCTCTGCGTCCGGTGGATCAGGGGGCGATCAATTCTGCAGCGCTGTTGTTTGGAAGCTTTAAGCGGAGGCCGGAAAAGAAATTGCATCACACTGCCCATCCTCTGATAAAAAGTATTCTTCGCGAAATAGAATATCATTATGCGGAGCCTGTCGAGTCCACCCGTGGTCACGCGTTTCGACACCCGGAAGATGTCGCTATGGCGACCACATTGCATGCCTATTACGCATACTATACTGGGCGCGGAATGCCGAAGGGCATTGCTACACGATATATAGACATTGGGGACCCGAGGTTTGTCTGTTTGGTTCATCCCTGGTCTCCGCTGATGCGGGGGAAATACGTGACGTTGTGCCTGAATGAGGTAACGGATATTCGTCACTTGAAGGGGCTGAGGGACAGAATCGTTGCTCGGGTGCTATGCCGGTTGTTTGATAGAGAGCAGGGTTGAGCATATGACAAGACAAAGTAAGACAGTCATTACATTTGGAACATTCGACGTATTTCACATTGGGCACCTGAGGCTTTTGGAGCGCGCGCGCGGTTATGGCGACCGCCTGGTCGTTGGGGTGTCAACAGACGCTTTCAATGAGTCTAAAAAAGGACGGGGACCCGTCTTTCCGGAGAACGAGCGGATGCAACTGGTGGCGGCGCTTAAGTGCGTGGATGAGGTGTTTTCAGAGGAGTCGCTGGAGAAGAAGCGAGAGTACCTGTTGCGCTGGCAAGCCAATGTGCTGGCGATGGGTGATGACTGGGCAGGACGGTTTGACGAGTTCTCGGACATCTGCCAAGTAGTCTATTTGGAACGCACGCCAGCGGTTTCAACGACGGCCGTTATCGAGAAGATTCGGACATAGCGAGGTATGTCTGTAGCCGCTCGATGCAGCGATCGGCGGCTTTTCCGTCACGGTGGCGGCGGTACACGGCATGCTGCGTAGACGTGTGTTGTTCGCGATGAGCTCGCCAGTACCGGTCCGGAGTGGCAAGGGCTTCTTCCAGCGTTTGGGTGAGTCGCTCCAGGTCATGGACTATCGGGCCGAAACGGTACTCGGGGCCAAGGGAGAATCCCTTCCGGAACGGGGCGGGAACGTCAAGGAATATGGTGGGGCGACTCAGTAGCAGGTAGTCGAACGCGATGGATGACCAATCGCAGATCAGGACGTCGCTGACCAGCAAGATTTCTTCGGTGTCGGGATGCTTGTCTGAGGGCAGGCATCGAATATGGGGGTGCTGAGCGGTTGCTCTGCTTCGGGTGTTGAGGTGAGGCCGAAGGAGAATCGTAGCATTGTGGTGGGTTGCCACGTTGGTCAGTGCCTCGAGAAAGGTTTCTTCATCGTGCCCGAATGGGTAGATCGCTCGTCCGGCGTCGTCCTGGGCCCACGTCGGGGCGAACAGAATTAACGGGCCGGTGACCGGCAAGCCGAGCCGTTCCCGGATTTCGGGCGGAGTAGATTCCGGCTGCAAAAGCCGATCGGTTCTAGGGTAGCCGGTTGCAACAACCCGCTTTGAGTCAAACCCGAATCGATCCGTGTATAGCTCCCTGTGGAGGGGGGATGCCACCCATACTTCGTCATACCGGTGCTGGGTCCGGAAATCGTCGGCATCAAAGCCCTTGAAAGGGATGCCGTGCCAGACATCGAAAAACCGGATATCTGTAAGCGCCAATAAGGGCTGGAGGGTGTGCAGACCATGGTCGCTGATGATGGCGTGTGCACGCGCGAGGTGCAGGCTGGCGGCAGGCGCGGTCAGGAGGGTGCTACGGGTTCCTCGGGATCGGAGCTCTCGCTGGTAGAGCGGATCCAGGGTGAGAAATCTCACATCCATTTCGGGATGGCGCGTGCAAAACGCGTTGTAGAGAGCCAGCAGGTTTCCGTTCAGCTTGTGGCCATAGAGCAGGATGGTGGGTGGGGGGGGCGAAGGGGCCTTGCGCAGTTTGAGTAATGGCCGGATCAGAATCGCTGCCAGGACGTTGAAGGCGCTGGCGGACAGGTACAGCCAGTGGCTCGGTTTGCGTTTGTCGATCTTCATGCGGATGAACGCGGTGGAACGGAGCCACGTCCCGGCGCCAGGTTGCGGTAGACACCGAGAAATGCGTCGCGGGTGCTCGCGTGGTCAAAGTGTGCGAGAGCGTGTTGCCGGCCTTGGCACGCAAGCCTGTCTTTCAATGTCTTGTCCGCCAGGAGGCTGCGTATGTCTCGCAACAGAGCGTGGCAATCGCCAGGGGTGGGGCGCAGGCCGTGATCGGGGGAGGGTATTGCGTGTCGTATGGCGGGCAGATCGGACGCAATAACTGCACAGCCGCAGCCCATGGCTTCGACGATGACGAGGCCAAACCCCTCCTGATCGCCGTCGGCGGCTTCGACGAATGGAAAGACTGCGATGGAGGCTTTCCGGTAGTGGGCGGGCAACTGGGCATGGGGCGTGGCGCCCAGGAAGTGCACGCTGGAGTCGAGATCGAGTTTCCGGGCCAACGTCTCCAGCTGCGGTCGCAAGGGACCATCGCCGATGATGTCCAGTGTGGGCCTTTCATCTTCGCCAAACTGGGCGAGTGCTTCCAGCAGGCCCGAGAGCCCTTTTTTCTCGACCAGTCGCCCGACGAAGACGAGGTGCTTATCCTGTCGCGCAGTATTATTGTCCCCGGGCGTGAAGAGACCCTGCAAGTCGGTGCCCATGGGAATGACCACGGGGGGGCTGCGTGGCTTTAAGGCTTGCAAGGGTTCTACCATGGCCGGGCTCACGACGGTCGTGGCGTCGCAGTGTGAAACGACCCAGCGTTTCAGGCGGGTCATCCAGCGGCCTCGTAGCGCGAACAGATCGCCACCATGCGAAGTACAGATGACCGGGATATGTCTACGGCCCGCTAGCGCTCGGGCCAGGATGGCAATCAGTCCCTGTGGGATCAGCCAATGCGCATGGATCAGGTCGATCGCGGGTTCGCGTCGCAGGCGCCGGGTGATGGCCCATAGCTGCGACAGGAAAAACGTGGGTAGCTGAAACAGGCGCCAGGGGTTCTCCCGCAGGCGTTGTGTCATGCCGCCCTGGTAGGCGGCCGCCTGCCAGCGGGGGATCCAGTAGCGATAACGCTGTACGGGTATGCCTTCCAGTGTTTCCGCGCGCGCGGCGCCAGGGGTGTGGGGTGCGAGGAGTTCGACCTGTGCATCGGGCGAGAGCGAGCGCGCGAGATCCAGCACGAAGCGTGGTTCCGTGTCGCCCTCCCAGCGGGGGAGGGTGGAGGTGAGCATCAGTACCCGGGCCGGGCGTGCTGGCGCGCGGTTCTGTGGTTGGCAGGTCATTTGTACGGAACTGGCGAGGCGTTAGCCGTGACGTTCGTGAGGGCGGCGGGTGCCGGCGACGGCTTTTGTGCCCCCGTCCTTGTACATCAATTGGGTGATCTGCTCGGAGACCAGGCCGATCAGGAAGATGACCACCGATGTTGTGAGGAGCAGGGCGCTCATGTTGGTGAAGCGTCCGGCGGTAATGAAGGTGAACAGGTAATAGCCGAGCCCCACCAGAAAAAAGCTGAGGCTGACCGGGACAAAGAGTTTCAGGGGCGAATACAGGGTGCCGATGCGGAAGATGATCAGCAGGAAGCGGATGCCGTCCTTGGCGAGCCGGATGTGGCTCGTGCCAATCCGGGGCGCCGCGGTGATCGGTACGTACGCGACCGGGTAGCCGGCGCGGAAGAAGGCCATGGTACTTGTCGTTGGGTAGGAGAAGCCGTTTGGCAGAAGCGAGAGGAACTCGCGGAACTTGTCGCTGCGCACGGCACGAAACCCCGATGTGAGGTCCTCGATGCGATGGCCGGTCATGTAGCTGGCGAGCCGGTTGTAGAACCGGTTGGCCAGGCCCCGGAAGATACTGGCCTGAGAACCACTCTGGCGAGCGCCCACGGCCATGTCGAAACCCTTGTCGAGTTGTTCGAGCAGACGCGGGATATCGGCCGGATCGTGCTGGCCGTCGCCGTCCATGAACACGATGACATCCCCCTCCGCTGCACGGGCCCCGTGTTTGATGGCGGCGCCGTTCCCCATGCTGTAGGGGTGGGAGATCACCCGGGCCCCCGCCCTTTCCGCGGTCTCGGCCGTGTCGTCCGTGGAGCCGTCATCGATGACGAGGATCTCTGCATCCGGGAGGAGCCGGAAGATGCCCGCGATGACATCGCCAACCGCGGCTGCCTCGTTCTTGGCGGGGATCACAACACTCAGTGCGGTTTTCATTACGTAACGTAGTCCTGTGCTGGCCGGCAGGATGGGCGGAACTTTACGGTGCCTGGTCCGCCGGTTCCAGGCGGCCCTCCTGGCGGTCGATATGCTCCGATGTTTCAAGGAGGCCTCGATAAGCCTCAAGCCTTTGGCGCCACAAGCGGCCTTCCAGCGGGCTGGCCGGAATCAGCGCCTCGAGTTCATCGAGGAACTCATACGCCTCTTCATATTGCCCAAGGTTGGCCAGCAGGGCGGGTGCCTGAAAGGCTGCGTGAATATCCGGGCGTTCGCGCACCGCCTCCTTGAAAAGGGGAACGGCCGCTTCCGGCTGACCCTTTTCCACGTAGGCATAGGCCTTGGCCAGCAGAAGGTGGGAGCGCGTGAACGACCGCTCACCGTACCGTGGGTTGTCGAGCAGGGCATCCGCCAGGCGAATCAACGCCGCGTGGGTTCTGGGCGGGCAGAGCGGCGAGGGCTCTGCCCGCCGGGCCGTACGGTTCAGCTCCATGGCTACCGCGGGGCGGTAGAGGGATGAGGTGCGCAGCGCCCTTTCAACTTCGGCCAGCAGTTCGGGGAAGGAGTCCTCGTTGTTCACGCAAATGGCCGTGCGCTGGAGTTGGGAGAGAAGCACTTCGGGCTGTCTGTCTGCGGCCCGGTCCAGGGTCTGTCGGGCGTTTTCGAAATCGCCAGCGGCCATATGCTGCATCGCCAGGAACTGGTGGGCCCGGATGGAGTGTGGGTTGTACTCGAGCCAGAGCTCGGCGTTGACGCGTTTGTCGTTCCAGTGCGCGGTGACTTGGAACAAAACCAGCGTGTACACCAGGGCGTAGGCGAGGAGCACAACAGCCGCCACGCGGAAGTGTGCAGGCGAGATGGTCAGGGCGAAATACACCAGGGCAAAGAACAGCCCGAATGCCGGGACGTAGTTGCGGTGGGCGAAGTACAGTTCCAGCCCGATATGGGTGGACTCGAGGATGTGCCCGAGCAGGAAGAAGCCGAGCCCGAAGACGAACCATGGTGCAAGCCGACGCAGGGCAATGGCGGCCGCCACCAGCGTTCCCCAGAAAAGCCAGGCCACCAGAGTGATCGGCGGTTCCAACCAGCCGCGGGATGGCGGGATGTGATCCATGAAGGGTGTGACAGCAACAGCCTGCGGCAGCAGCAACTGGCGGAGATAGTCCAGCAGGATCACCGGCTGGGTGAGCAGGCGCTCCACGGGTGTGAAATCCCGCCGGGGCCCGTAATCCCCGCGCTGCAGGGTCTCGATGAAGCCCAGCCCCAGGTAACCCAGGATGAACAGACTGGGCAGGAGCACCAGCAACCCGAGCGCAAGCCGCTCGACCGTTCCGGTCAGCCACTGTTCACGTGGGATCCACAGGACCAGGATCGTCAGGGCCAACAGCGGCAGCAGGGCCCCGTTCTCCTTGGAGAACGTGGCCAGCAGGGTACCCAGCCCGAGGCCCGCAACCAGGGCCGCAAGGCGCAGGTTGCGTCGATCGGTCAGGTGCGCCCAGACGAACAAAGCCAGTCCGGCAAACAGGAACAGCGCCGAAAGGCTGGTCATGCGCTGGATGACCATCAGGTGCGTGGTCGCCAGGAACGGAGCGAGCCCCCAGAGCAGGGCGACGAAGGCGCCGATCCAGCGCGCACGCAGCGCATCCTGCGGCGGGCCGATGCGAGCCAGGCCGGCCGCCAGGAAAAACACCGCGAGGATCGACAGCAGGTGGATGCCGAAATTCACGGCAAGCATGGCTTCGGGACGGGTGTCCCAGGCATCGGCCTGCAGGGCGAAGGTCGCGAGCGAAACGGGCCGTCCCAGAGGGCCGGCGTTGCCGGCAAGGATGAAGTGGAGTGCGGTCCGGATATCGTCAACTTGGATCAACTGAGCCAGGTTGGGCCAGTCGTCGAACAGCCAGTAACCGGGCAGGGCTAGGGAATAGGCGCCGGCGACTAGGGCAAGCCCGGCCACAAGGAGGACAAATGGCAGAAAGCGGCGTTGGGGGCTCTGAGGCGTCTGCATGGTGTCGGGCCTTGGGGCGTTTGAATGCCGGGGGAGCGGAATCCGCGGGGGTGTCCGAGCGCGAGATTCCTAGTGGGCGGGCCTGTCGGGCAGGCATCGTGTTCCGTCACGGGCTCAGAGCCGGTTTCGGGCCGGTTGCAACGGTAACCGAGTCGGAGGAGGCGGTGGGGGCGCTGATCGGGGGGCGCCGTCCGGGCACAAAAAAGCCGCCGTGCGATGCACGGCGGCTCAACCGAATGCCCGATGGGTTTCCGGTTCATCTGGCTCCTGTTACTGGCAGCCGGACGGGATGTAGTTTGGCTCCAGGCCGGTGCAAACCCACTGCGTAATCTGACCGGTGGTGGCGTCCACGTCCGGGGTGAGAGTCAGCACCGGGCTAGTCGCGTTGGCGAGGACGCCCTCAGTGAATTCGACTTCGAAGGCGCTCGGGTTGATAAAGCGCACGTCGCCGACGTACTTGCCGTCCAGGCTGGTGACGGAGGCGTCATTGAAAGCGCGGCCTTCAGAGGAGGCGACGGCGAAGTCGGCACGGGCGCCGGCAGTCACGCTAAGGGCCTCGGAAGCCTGGGCGCGGGCGGTGTAGTCCTGGTAGGCCGGCAGGGCGATTGCGGCGAGGATGCCGATGATCGCCACAACGATCATCAGTTCGATCAGCGTGAAGCCCTTCTGGGCACTCTTCACTTTTTGCATGGTGGTTCTCCCTTGATGTGATAAAAGCTGGGCCTTCGGCCCGGCCACCCCGTGGGCAGCTGTCTGAGGAGATGCATTGGGCGTGCCAAGAGTGCGGGAATGCGTGAAAACGGCGCCCGGGCGCGGTGGGGTCTGTGGCATGGGTCACGCACGCGCGCTTCCAGGGTGTGTCACGTGACAAAAATGGTCATGTGATGTGACGCACGTTGTCACCCTGGGGGGCTGGGGTGCCCCTGGTTGTCATGGTGGGGAGCATCGATCCGGGGGCTGTTCGAGCGGTGGAGATCCCGGCTCTTCGCTGCGCTACGGCCGGGATGACGGGTGGAGGGTGCTGTGGTCGGGATGACCAGGGGGCGTGACGGGGGCCGGGATGATGAGGTCTGTTGGCCGTGTGATGTGGGGGCAAGGTTCGCGGCGTTTTCCGGATTCGGCTTTGGCAGGGGCTTCGCGTGCGAGCACGCTCCTACAGGGAGGGTTGGGGGCGGGGCCTGAGGAGCTAGAGGCCGAGGATGGCGACGGCGGTGGCGAAGTAGATGGTGATGCCGACGACGTCGACGACGGAGGTGATGAGCGGGGCGCTGGCGACGGCGGGGTCGACGCCCAGGCGGGTGAGGGTGAACGGCAGCAGCAGGCCGAACAGGGAGCCGAACAGGACCACCAGGAACATGCCGAGCGCGATCGCGTTGGCGACCTCGAGGCTGCCCAGCCAGTTGCCGGAGAGCCAGATGGCACCGGCCAGGGTGGCGCCGAGGGCGGAGGCGACCAGGATCTCCTTGCCGCCCAGGCGCCACCAGTCCTGGGGCTTGATGTCGTTGGTGGCGAGCGAGCGTACGACCAGGGTGGAGGCCTGGGCGCCGGCGTTGCCACCCGAGGCGATGACCATGGGCAGGAAGAAGATCAGCGCGACCACGGTCTCGATGGCCGCCTCGAAGTGGGCGATGGCCAGGCCGGAGAGGATGTTCACGGCCACCAGGATGACCAGCCAGCCGATGCGCTTGCGGTAAAGCAGCTGCATGCTGGCATCGCGCAGCGAGAGCACGACGTCGCCCACCGCGGCCATGCGGTGGAAGTCCTCGGTGGTCTCGGCGCGCAGCACGTCCATTACGTCGTCGACGGTGATGATGCCCAGCAGGTGGCCGTTGTCGTCGACCACCGGGAGGACGTCCAGGTCGTAGTGGCTGATGCGGTGGGCGGCTTCTTCGCGGTCTTCCTCCGCACTGATGCTGACGACATCGGTGTTCATGCGCTCGCGCACGCTGGTGGTGGGGCGCGACAGCAGCAGCCCCTTCAGGCGCACCCAGCCGAGCAGTTCGCCGGTCGGCGTGACCACGAAGATGGTGTTGATGGTCTCGGCCAGATCGCTCTGTTCGCGCAGGTGATCCATGGCCTCGGCCACCGACCAGTCGGGCTGGACCGTGGCGAACTCGGGCGTCATCAGGCGCCCGGCGCTCTCCTCCGGGTAGCCGAGCAGGGTCTCCAGGGCCTCCTGGTCTTCGTCCGGCAGGGTCTCGAGCAGGGATTCGGCCTGTTCGTCCTCCAGCCCGTCGATCACCGAGACCGCGTCGTCGTAGGACAGTGCCGCGACCAGGCGGCTGGCATGCTCGTCGTCCAGCGCCTGAAACACGCGGGACTGGTGGTCCGATTCCAGGTGGGCGTAGATATCCGCCGTGCACTCGACATCCAGGCGCTGGAAGAAGGCCTCCATCTGTTGGGCCGGCAGGGCCTCCAGGGCGTCGGAGAGATCCGGCGCCGCGTGCTCGGCGCACAGGCTCTGCAGGGCCTCCGCGGTGGGCGCGGTCAGCGCGGTCTGCAGGGCCTGCGGCAGGGTGTCGAGATCCGGTTCGGTCGGGCTCATCCGGGAGGTCCTATGGGATTGCCAGGCCGAGCAGGGCCGTGGCCAGCGTGAAGTAGATGAGGATACCGCCGATGTCGGCGAGCGAGGTGACCAGCGGTACGCTGGCGGTCGCCGGATCGAGGCGGAACTTGTTCAGGACCACCGGCAGCAGCATGCCGAGGATGCTGGCCACGGTGACGATGATGGTCATCGACAGCGCGACCAGTAGCGCGATCTCCGGCCCGCCACGCCACAGTCCGACCAGCGACACCGCCACACCCATGCTGAGCCCGAGGGTCAGGGACACGCCCATCTCCTTGGCCCAAAGCCGGAGCCAGTCCCTGGCCGTGACCTCGCCGGTGGCCATGGCACGCACCATCAGCGTGGAGCTCTGCGCGCCCGCGTTGCCGCCGGAGGCGATCAGCAGCGGCAGGAAGAACACCAGCACCACCACGGCCTCGATGATGTCCTCGTACTGGGAGATCATCAGCGCGCCGATGGTGTTGAAGGCGACCAGACCGAGCAGCCAGCCGATGCGCTTGCGATAGAGCAGGAACGGGCTGGCCTCCTGCGGGGACAGCGGCAGGGTGCCCACCGAGCCCAGCTTGTGGAAGTCCTCGGTGGACTCGGCCTCGATCAGGTCCATCACGTCGTCCACCGTGACCACGCCCAGCAGCTCGCCGATCTCGCCGACCACCGGCAGGCTCTCCAGGTCGTAGTGCTGGATGCGGCGGGCGGCCTCCACCGCGTGTTCGGAGACCGCGATGGTGATCGGGTCGGCTTCGCCCAGCAGTTCGCGTACCGGACTGTCGGCGCTGGCGCGCAGGAAGTGGCGGATGGGTATGGCGGCCAGAAGCACGCGGTCCTGATCGACCACGAAGATCACGTTGTTGGAGTGCTCGTCCGCGTTGCGGCGGATGAAGGCCAGGGCGCGCTTGAGCGTCCAGTCGGGATCGACCGCGACGACATCCGGCGACATCACGCGGCCGACCGAGTCTTCCGGGTAGTTGAGCTGCTTGAGCGCGCGGCGGATCGCCCGGAACGGCAGCAGGCGCAGGTAGCCGCGCAGGGTGTCCGGGTCCAGGGTCTGCAGCAGGGCGGTGAGGTCGTCCGCCTCCATCTCGGAGAGGATGAAGCGCGCGTCCTCGCGCGGCGAGGCCTCCAGCAGGCGGATCTGGTGCCCGGTGTCGAGGTAGGCAAAGACGTCCGCCTTGCGCCCGGGGGGCAGCAGGTTGAAGACGGCGATGAGGTCTTCCTCGCCCAGCTCCATCAGCGCGTGGGCGATATCCTGCACGCGCATGTAGTCGAGCAGTTCGTGGAGCCCGTCGCGGTCGTCCAGACGCAACAGCTCCTTCAGCTCGATGATGGACTGCTCGAGGTGAAGCTCCATGCCCTTCTCCCGGCGGCATCGGGGCAGCGCGCGGACTGTGCACGGGCACAGGCCATCGCGGCGCCGCACGAATGCGGTGAATGGTGCAGGTTCGGGTCGGGCGGGGCCCGGCCGTTCCCGGCTCTTTGATCAAAGAGGCCTGACGGGAAGCGACCGGTTAGGGAACGGACGCTTGCCGCTAGGCGCAGATAGATCGGCTGCGTGATCGGCTGCTTGATCGGCGTGTCAAGGCGCGTTCCCGTGTGTGGAGATGGCGCTTATTCTAACGGATGCCGGCCCTCAATCAACCGCTTGTGTGGCTTTTTGAAACATTCATCTACTCTTCATGGTCATGTGGAGTCGGGGCCGGGTGTCTCCCGGAACGGCCCGACACCCCGGCTGGAACGGACAACAAAAGGCGGATTGTATGGCTGAGTCATCAGCGTTTTCGGGGCCGGTCCTGCGGCTGATCGGCGCGGCGTTTGCCTACCCCGGCGAGGGCGAGGTGCTGCACGGTGTGGACTTCGAGCTGGCCCCCGGCGAGCGCGTGGCGATCGTGGGCGAGAGCGGGAGTGGCAAGTCCACCCTGCTGCATCTGGCGGCCGGGCTGGAGGCGGCGGATCGCGGCGCGGTGCATCTGGCGGGCGAGGCGCTCGCGGGGCTGGACGAGGCGGCACGCACGCGGCTGCGCCGGGCCCGCGTGGGGATCGTGTTCCAGTCGTTCCATCTGATTCCGACGCTGACGGTGCTGGAGAACGTGATGCTGCCGCTGGAGCTGGCAACGGGGGACGCTGCGGCCGCCCGCCGCGAGCGCGCCGGACGCCAGCTGACAGCGGTCGGGCTGGGGGACAAGGGTGAGCGGTATCCGGAGGCGCTGTCGGGCGGTGAGCAGCAACGGGTCGCGATCGCGCGGGCGCTGGTGCACGAGCCGGCGCTGATCCTCGCCGACGAGCCGACCGGCAACCTCGACTCGCGCACTGGCGAGACGATATTCGGGCTGCTGCTGGAGCAAGTACGGGCGACCGGGTGTTCGTTGTTGCTGGTGACCCACAGCAATGAACTGGCGGGGCGGCTGGATCGGGTGCTGACGATGCGCGACGGGGTCCTTCAACCTCCGGAATCGGTGGAGGGGTTGCCGGCGTGAGCGGTCTCGTTCTGCGTGCGTGGCTGCGCGACTGGCGTCGGCGGCCGCTGCAGCGGGTGCTGACGCTGGTCGGTGTGATCATCGGCGTGGCGGTGGTGCTGGCGGTGGATCTGGCGAACCAGTCTGCCCAGCGGGCCTTCGACCGTTCGATGGACGAGGTGGCCGGGGCCGCTACGCATCAGGTGCTGGGGCCGGCGAGCGGCTTCGACGAGGCCTTTTACCGCGACCTGCGCATGGCCGGGTGGCGGGATACGGCCCCGATCGTGGAGGGCCCGGCGCGACTGCCGGATGGCACGACGATCTACGTGCTGGGCGTCGATCCGCTGGCCGAGGGGCCGTTTCGCGGGGCGGCCTCGGATATTGGCGATGCCCCGGTGCAGCGCCTGGTCACCGAGCCGGGGACCATCTTGCCGCCTGCGGGCTGGTTCCGGGCGAGCGGGGAGGCGCATGGGGCTCGATTGGCGCTGGAGGCGGCCGGGGGCGAGCGCGAGGTCACGCTGATCGACCGTGCCGCCGAACGCGACGAGGACCCGAGTGATGATGGGGGGGATGGCGCGTCTGAGGATGCGGGCGCCGCGCTCTGGGTGACGGATATCGCCACGGCGCAGGTATTGCTCGACCGGCTGGGGCGGCTGGACCGGATCGACGTGCGGCTGGCCGATGACGAGGTCGAGGCCCTGGCCGACGTATTGCCCGCGGAACTGGAGCTGGTGGCGGTCGAGAGCCGGGGGCAGGCGGCGCGCCAGCTGGCGCAGGCGTTCCGCATCAACCTCACGGCGATGAGCCTGCTGGCGCTGCTGATCGCGGCGTTTCTGATCTACAACACGCAGACCTTTGCGGTGCTGCGCCGGCGCGAGGTGATTGCCAGTCTGCGCCTGGTCGGTGTCGGGCGCCGGGCGATCTTCGGGGTGGTGCTGCTGGAGGCCCTGCTGGTCGGCGTGATCGGCACGCTGCTGGGTGCGCTGCTGGGGGTGGCCCTGGCGCAGATGCTGGTCGCGCAGGTCGCGCAGACGGTGACGGATCACTTCTTCGCGGTGGCGGTGACCGGGGTGACACCGCGGCCATTGGCGCTGGCCGCGGTGCTGCTGCTGGGCGTGGGGCTGTCGCTGGCGGCCGCACTGGCCCCGGCCTGGGAGGCGGCGCGGGCGGCCAGCCCGGCCGGCACCGGGCGCGGGGGGCTGGAACGGCGTGCCCGTGGTTGGGCCGCGTGGCTGGCGCTGGCGTCTATCGTTCTGTTGCTGGCGGGCGTCGGGTTGATCGTGACCGGTGCCGGGGCGCTGGTGGGCGGGTTTGTCGCACTGTTCCTGCTGGTTGCGGGCTTCGTGTTGCTGTTGCCCTGGGTGCTGGCGTGGACGCTGCGCGGCCTGGCGGTGCTGGTGCGCGGGGCCGCCCTGCCGCGCATTGCGGTTCGCAGCCTGGAGCGCAGCTTGTCGCGCAGCGCGCCCGCCACCTCGGCGCTGACGCTGGCGCTAGCGGCGGCCATCGGCGTGGCGGTGATGGTGGGGAGCTTTCGCGGAAGCGTCGAGCAGTGGCTGGGGCAGGCACTGACCTCGGACCTGTACGTGGTGCCGGCGGCCCCGGCCTCGGCGCGCGGTGGGGCGCGCCTGCCGGAGGACTGGACGGCCGACCTGGTGGCCCGGTCGGGTGCCGTGTCGGTCAGTTCCGGCACCCGCCAGGAGGTCGTCAGTGACCGGGGACTGGTGGATCTGTACGTGGTGCGTCCGCATGCCGACTGGCTGGACTACCTGCCGCTGCTGGAGGCGGCCGTGCCCCGCGAGGCGCTGGGGGCGCGGCTGGCCGCGGACGACGCCGTGCTGGTGACCGAGCCGTTTGCCGCCCATCACGATGTGGGGCTGGGAGATCGGCTATCGCTGGCCGCGTCTGGTGGGCGGCGGGCGTTCGAGATCCTCGGGATCTACCGCGACTACGGGAACCCGCAGGGTACGGTGCTAATGACGCAGGCGGCGTTCGCGCGCGGGGGCGTGCCCGCGGACGGGGTGGGTTCGTTCGGGCTGCGCCTGCCGGATGGTGCCGACGCCGAGCAGGCGGTGGAGCACCTGGAGGCGTGGCTGGCGGCGCAGGACCACGCGGCGCTGGTGACGCGGCCGGGGGATATCGAGCAGGAGTCGATGGCGATCTTCGATCGGACCTTTGCGATCACGCATCTGTTGCGGGTGATCACGCTGGTGGTCGCGTTCATCGCGATCCTGGGGGCGTTGATTGCGTTGCAGATGGAACGGGCGCGCGAGTTCGCCACGCTGCGCAGCCTCGGCCTGTTGCCCGGCGGCGTGCGCGGGCTGGTGGTGCTGCAGGGCGGGGTGCTCGGGGTATTCGCCGCGCTGGCGGCGATCCCGCTCGGGCTGGGGATGGGCTGGTTGCTGATCGAGGTGATCAACCGCGAGGCCTTTGGCTGGGGGATGGACCTGCGCCTGCCCTGGGTCGAGGTCGGGGAGACCGTGTTGCTGGGGGTGGGGGCTGCGCTGCTGGCGTCGGTGATCCCGGCCTGGCGCATGGCGCGCATGCGGCTGGTGCCGGCGCTACGGGAGGTGCCCTGATGTTTGGGTTCAGATTTGTGGGCAGAGCTTTAGGAGCCCTTGTGGGAGGCGCTGTGGGAGCGGGCTTGCCCGCGAATGGGTCCCGCCAGAATCCAGCGCGGGCAGGGGCTTCGCGGGCAGGCCCGCTCCCACAGGGGCTTCTGGTTGTGTTGTTGGTGGGGGTGTTGGGCGCCTGCGGGGGTGGGGAGCCGCCGGAGACGGATGATCCGGGGGTGACCGGCCTGCGGGTGAGTGAGGCACTGGGGGGCGAGGACACCACGGGTTTTCGCCGCGCTGACGCGCCGCGGGCGTTCGAGTTTCCGCGCGATCATGGGCCGCATCCGGGGTTTCGCAACGAGTGGTGGTACCTGACGGGGAATCTGGACGGGCCCGAAGGCGAGCGTTTCGGATTTCACGTGACGTTCTTCCGCGTGGGGCTGGCGCCCGGGCTCGCCGGGGATCCGGTCTGGCACGACTCGGCCTGGGCTAGCCCCGATCTGTGGATGGTGCATACGGCGGTGCTGGACCGTGACGCGGGGTTTCACGCATCCGAGGAGCGGTTCGTGCGCGATGGCGGCGGGCTGGCCGGGGCGACCGAGCCGGCGGGGCGGGTCTGGGCCGAGGATTGGGAACTGGCCGGGCTGGACGGAGAGCGCTGGACGCTGCGCTTCACGGTCGAGGACTACGTGCTGTCCCTGGAACTGGGGCCTGCGCGCGAGCCGGTGTTGCAGGGCGAGGCCGGCCTGAGCCAGAAGGGGTCGGAGCCGGGCGATGCCTCGTATTACTACTCGATGCCGCGTATCGCGGTGGCCGGCGAGGTGCGCCGTGCTGCCGGGGCAACGCTGGACGTGACCGGGCAGGCGTGGATGGACCGCGAATGGAGTACCAGCGCGCTGGCGGAGGATCAGGCGGGCTGGGACTGGTTTGCGCTGCAGCTAGATGACGGGCTGGACGTGATGTATTACCAGTTGCGCCGCCCCGATGGCACGCCGCACGAGTTATCGAAAGGTCGCTGGATGCCGGCGAATGCCGAGGACGCCCTGCTGGAGCCGGAGCAGGTGCAGCTCGAACCCACCCGCTACGCCACCCAGCCGTCCGGCAACCGCTATCCGGTGGAATGGTCGATGCGCATCGAGCCTCCGGGTGGCGGGCCGGCGCGCGAGTGGACCGTGGTGGCGGTGCGCGACGAGCAGGAGATGGACACGGTGGTCCGCTATTGGGAAGGGGCCGTGGATATCCTCGACGCGGATGGCGAGCCGGTCGGCCGGGGCTTCGTGGAGTTGACGGGGTATGAGGACGGGTGAAGGCCTCGGCTAGGGGGTAGCTCTGCCCCCGGGCGTTGATGCGATTCGCTTCGCTCATCGCATCCTACAAGGGCGGGTAGAACTCTCGTAGGATGTGATGAGCGGAGCGAATCGCATCGCGTCGGAGCAGCACAAACATCGGTTCGAACCAATCCCAGGGAAGGGAGGCGACGGATGACGGATTATCGCCGTGTGCGCGTGCCGGGTGGCACGTATTTTTTCACTGTGAATGCGGCGGTTCGGGTAGGAAACACCCTGCTTACGGATCACATTGATGCGTTGAGAGACGCGTTTCGCGAGGTGCGGCATCGTCATCCGTTCGTGATCGACGCGATGGTGGTGTTGCCCGAGCATCTCCATTGTATCTGGCGCCTGCCGGACGATGATGCCGATTTCAGCCGCCGATGGCGGTTGATCAAGGCGCGGTTCTCGCGGTTGGTGTGTGCTGGCGAAGCGCGCACGCGTAGCCGGGCAAGACGCGGTGAGCGAGGGCTCTGGCAACGCCGGTTCTGGGAGCATTGCATCCGCGACGAGGATGATTGGGTCCGCCATGTCGATTACATCCATTACAACCCGGTGAAGCATGGCTGGGCACGTTGTGTGGCCGAGTGGCCGTATTCCAGTTCTCACCGGTTTGTGCGGGCGGGTGTGTATCCGGTGGATTGGGGTGGCGTGCCGGAATCGGATGGCTTGGTTGTGGGAGAGGCCCAGGGTGATTGATGCATCCGAGTGATGCGATTCGCGGGGCTCATCGCATCCTACGAGGGGACAATTGGATTCGTAGGATGTGATGAGCGAAGCGAACCGCATCGATGATGTGGGGCGTTTCGGAAATGGGGTGGCGGGGCGCGCCACCCCGGGGGTTACCACTCCAGGGCTTCGTGGGCGGGGGCCAGGTCGAAGTCGTCCTCGAGGTGGGCGCGCAGGGCGCGTTCTTCCATCAGGCGTTCCAGGGCGCGGCGAGCGGCGTGGCGTGCCGGGCCGCGGTCATTGACGAGCTGGTTGTCGAACAGGCTGGCGATTTCGTCGGCACCATCGGCCGCGTCGTCGATCGTCGGATCCATTGTCGGGTCTCCTGACAAGCCGGCCGGGCCACCCCGGACTGCGGTATCAGAAAAGCCTTATATATCGTTCCCGGCGCTGCGCAAGCAGAAAATTCTTATTGTTCGGCGGATTGTCTTATGGGCATGGCGAGCCGAACTCGGGACGCTGCTTCTGGTCCATCGTGCACGAGTGGCAGCGCTTCTCACTGTCATCCCAACCAGTCGCGAGGGCAGGCCATGCTGATCCGCACCCGACGTCGTTCCGAGTGTTCCCATAGCGAGATCACCCCGCCGGAGGTCTACGCGCGGCGGCGCGAGTTCCTGCGTGCCGGGGTCGGCTTGGGCGCCGGTCTTGCGCTGGGGGGACTGGGCATGGCGTTGCCGGCCTCCGCCGCGCTGCGCGGCTACCCGCTCGAGTTCGAGGGCAGCGACTACTCCACGGACGAGTCGAAGACCGCGTATGACGAGATCACCAGCTACAACAATTTCTTCGAAATGGGGCCGGGCAAGAGTGATCCCAAGACCTACGCCGACCAGCTGAAGACCGACCCCTGGACCATCACCGTGGACGGGCTGTGCGAGAACCCCGGGGAGTATGCGGTCGAGGATTTCATCAGCCCCTGGTCACTGGAGGAGCGGATCTATCGCATGCGCTGTGTCGAGGGCTGGTCCATGGTGATCCCGTGGATCGGCTTCGAGCTGAATCGCATCATCGAGAAGGCGCAGCCGCGCGGCGGTGCCCGCTATGTCGCCTTCGAGAGCATCTACGATCCGGACAACCTGCGCGGCCAGCGCCGCCGCCGCGGCAGTAGTGGCGGGCTCGAGTGGCCCTATACCGAGGGGCTGCGCCTGGACGAGGCGATGCATCCGCTGACGATTCTGGCCGTGGGGTTGTACGACGACGTGCTGCCGAATCAGAACGGGGCGCCGATCCGCGTGGTGGTGCCGTGGAAGTACGGCTTCAAGAGCATCAAGTCGATCCAGCACATCCGCTTTGTCGAGGACCAGCCGCCGACCCTGTGGAATCAGGCGCAGTCCGACGAGTACGGTTTCTACAGCAACGTGAATCCGGAGGTGGACCATCCGCGCTGGTCACAGCGCACCGAGCGCCGGATCGGCGAGTTCCGCCGCCGGCGCACGGAGATGTTCAACGGCTATGCCGATGAAGTCGCCTCGCTGTACGAGGGGATGGACCTGACGCGGTACATCTGACGCGGTGACGGCATGACGGCCTCAACGCGCCGGGCGCGCGCCCGGCCACCGCGTGGCGTCTGGTGGGCGGTGCTGCTGGCCTCGCTGGTCCCGGCGGCCTGGATTGGCCTGCGTACGCTGGGCTGGTTCGACGGGCTGGGCGTGAACCCGATCGAGAAGCTGCTGGAACTCTCCGGCACCCACGCAATGATCGCGCTGCTGATCGCGCTGGCGGTCACACCGCTGCGGCAGATGACGGGGCTGGCGTGGATTGTGCGGTTACGGCGAATGCTGGGGCTTGTGGCGTTCGGCTATGTGACCGCGCACGCCCTGATCTGGCTGGGGCTGGATCTGTTCTTTGACTGGGAACTGGTGCTCTACGACCTGACCGAGCGCCCGTTCGTGATGGTCGGCTTCGCCGCCTGGCTGATCCTGCTGGCGTTGACGCTGACCTCCACCGACGGCGCCCAGCGCTGGCTCAAGAAGAAGTGGGTCTGGCTGCACCGTGGGGTGTACCTGGCCGGCGTGCTGGCGGTGCTCCACTTCCTGTGGCTGGCACGCGCCGATTATGCCGAGGTCGCCCTGTACGCGGCGATCCTCGCCTTCCTGCTCGGCTGGCGTGTCGTCTACCGCTGGCGGAGCCGCCGGCGCTTCCATGCCCGCCGCCGCACCCCCGCCTGAGCGTCCGGCTCAATTACCTTTTGTTGACGACGAAGGCACGAAGAAGGGTCGGGTCAAGGGCGTTCCTGATGAGCAACGAGCTTCCGCCCATTGCCGGGAACGTTCGTCCAGGGGTTGGCTCCGTCCGCCGCGGGGAGCTGTTTGTGGTGGTCAAGTGATTTCGGACACCGCGTTAGGTGGATTGGCTGCCGTTGGTTGCTCGTAGACGCTGGGAGGCAGGTAGCCCAGCGTCGAGTGGATGCGAACGGTGTTGTAGAACCGAGCGATGTAGTCCGCGATATCGCGCCGCGCCTCGCCGTGGTTCGCGTAGCGACGTTGCCAGACGCGTTCCGTCTTGAGGCTCAGGAAGAAGCGCTCGACGACGGCATTGTCCCAGCAGTTACCCCGGCGACTCATGCTCGCCTGGATCTGGTGCCGGGCCAGCAGCCGCCGCCAGGCGGCGCTGGTGTATTGGCAGCCCTGGTCGGAGTGCAGCAGCAGTCCCCGCTCCGGTTGGCGCTGCTCCAGCGCCATGCGCAGGGCCTCGCAGGCCAGGCTCGCCGGCATCTGCCGATCGAGGGCCCAACCGATGACCTTGCGCGAGTACAGGTCGAGGATGACCGCCAGGTAGCTCCAGCCGGTGGCGGTTGGGATATAGGTGATGTCGGACGCCCACGCCTGGTTCGGTCCGGCCGGGGTGAACTCGCGGTTGAGGTGGTTTTCGGCGACAGGGGCCCTGTCGTCGCGTTGCGTGGTGGTCACGAAGCGCCGCCGCCAGACGGGCCGCAGGCCGCGCTCGCGCATCAGCGTCCGCACCCGGTAACGGCCCACGGCGGTGCCATCCGCCTGTAAGGCTTTTGCCAGACGCCGGCTGCCGTAGGTTCGCCCGGAAGCTGCGAACACGCGCTCGAGGTGAGCGCCAGCGGCGCAGGGCACGCTTGGACGTTCGGCCCGCGCCCGCGCCGCGTAATAGCCGGCCCGGCTCACTCCCAGCAGCCGACAAAGACGATGGACAGGGCCTTCTCCGCTCAACCGCGTGATGCAGCGATGCATCACTTCAGTTCCCGGGCGAAGAAGGCCGAGGTGAGTTCAATTGATCGATGCAACACCTTCGGTCCTAATACTGCGTTTGGGGGTGTTGCATATGGAGCCAATGGGGAGGCCGGGATTCTCGGCCAAACAGAGGGCTGAGCTTTGGGCACGGTGGCAAGCTGGCGAGTCGCTAAGTGACATTGGCCGAGCGCTGGGCAAGCAGGCTGGTTCGATTCATGGCGTCGTCGCCGCGTGTGGCGGAATTGCCCCTGCCGAGCGTCGCAGGTCCCGTCTGGCGTTGACGCCCTCAGAGCGCGAGGAGATCTCCCGCAGCCTTGCTGGCGGGGCAACGATCCGTCAGATTGCCGCGACCCTCCAGCGCGCCCCTTCCACGATCAGCCGCGAGATCGCGCGCCACGGCACCCGGCGCACATATCGCGCCACTGTGGCCGATAGTCGGGCGTGGGATCGGGCGCGGCGCCCCAAGCCCTGTCGGCTCGCAACGCATATCCCACTGCAACAAATAGTGGCAGAGAAGCTCGGATTGGACTGGTCGCCCGAGCAAATCGCAGGATGGCTACGGGTTCAGTATCCAGGCGCGTCCAATATGCACATCTCCCACGAGACGATTTACCGCAGCCTTTTCATTCAGGCTCGCGGCGTACTCAAGAAAGAACTGCTGAAGCACCTGCGTTCGCGACGGATGATGCGCCGCTCACGCCTTGCGAGCACGGAAGGACAGCCTCGCGGCCAGATCATTGATGCAATCTCGATCCGAGAGCGCCCGGCGGAAGTGGAAGATCGTGCGATACCGGGCCACAGGGAGGGAGACCTGATCTCCGGGGCGAAGAACAGCCACATCGCCACGCTTGTCGAGCGCCACTCCCGCTTTACGATGCTGGTGAAGGTCCAAGGCAAGGATGCGGCGAGTGTCGCGAGCGCGCTCAGCCGCGAGGTCCGCAGACTCCCGCGCGAGATGTGGCGCTCCCTGACTTGGGATCGCGGCAGCGAGATG
>NZ_KB906950.1:0-408322 GCF_000381705.1 Thioalkalivibrio sp. AKL7
CTCCGTGTTCGGCAGGCTTAGCAGAAACTCGATCGCCTTCAGATCCGTGGCCCCGAGGTACGAGGTCGTCGCGATCCGCAGCCTGGGTGCGCCATCAGCGGTCGGGGTTTCGGTAAAGCGCTTCAGCGTTTCGCGCAGGGCGCGAATCCCGCTCCACTTGATGAAGGACACCAGCCAATCGGCCCGCTCCGCACTGGCCAGCTCCTTCTCGATCTGCGTCACCAGACTCGGCGTGCGATCGGACCCGGTGAGCAGGCTGGACAGCGCCAACGGTATGTCCGGCCGCGGTGTCTCCTGTTGCCCCACCTGGTCGGCAGCCGGAGAGCGCACCTCCAACAACTGCCGAAACGGCGGCCGGGGAAGGTCTTCCTCGATCCCGGATAGCGGATGCCCCGCCGCAGCCAGCGCATCCGCCAGCCCCTGCACGGCCCGGGTCCAGTCCTCGTGTCCCTTCTCGCGCAGCTCACCCGCGCGCTCCCCGAGCCGCTGGGCCAGCTCGGCGACCAGGCTCATCGCGAGATCGTCGCCCTCCAGGCCCTGGCTCCAGCGGGCGTGCTCCTCCAGCCCCAAGGCCTCCAGCGCCTGCCGTACCCGAGGCGTATCCAACCGTTCATGCAGACCGACCCATTGGGCACCGGACAGGGATTTGGCGGCGTTATCTCGGCTCATCCGGAACGTGCGGCAATAAAGGCTTCGAGCAATGGGATGTCCGCAGGCGCAAGCTCGAGCCCTTGAGCCTCCAATGGCGACAACCAGCACCAGTGATCGTGCACCGTCAGCACCGGGCTCTCATCTTCCGTCCACGCCCGCAGCGCCACCAGCTCAAGGCCCCCATTACCCGGAATCGGTGTGCGCCCGACCTCTTCCCCCACCCGTATCTCCATCGCGAGCTCTTCACGGAATTCGCGGCACAACGCAGCCTCCAGGCTTTCGCCCGGCTCTGCCTTGCCCCCGGGGAATTCCCAACATCCCGCCAGCGCCTGATCGGCCCCGCGACGCGCCAGAAAGATACGCCCCTGTGCATCCTCCAGAATGCCGCAGACCACCACCGCCTGATTCACTTCCGTGAGCGTTTCCAACACCGGCTCTCCGTTTACTCTAGCCGGATCGTACCAGGGAACGCCGCCACGGCTACTGCAGAACCCCCAACTCCCAGAGACCGCCTGCTCTCTCTTCCCGGTTACGCCAATTCCGGGATAACGGTGATATCCCGTTTCTGTCTAGGACCGTGCTATCTAACGCCCGTACCGCGGATATCCCCGTCTCGAGCCGAACCATTCCACCCGCAAACCTTCCCCTGAGTCTCACCCACGTTCGACCGACAGACCGATGTAAGACATCACCAAACGCCGATTAATCCTGGTCCGAGCGTGTGTGGCGCGCTACCACTCGACGCGACACTTACTACCATGATAAAAGAATGGTTTACCAATAACGCTTTACCTGAAACACGAGACCCCCGGGGCAACATGCAGAACCCGCATATCACCAATATGACTGACGCCCTCGAATCTAATGTTAGGGCGATAATCAGAGAATGAAAGGATACGCTCGAAAACATTGGAAGGACTTTAGAGACGAAGTCATTGAGCTAGATGGCAGCGTTTGTAGTGTCTGTGGGCGCGGCGAGCCAGACGTTTACTTGCAAGTTCATAACAAGCGCTATATTCCAAACAAACTCCCGTGGGAATATGCATACACGGACTGCGCTACGCTATGCAAGGGATGCCATGCGGCAGAGCATGGGATAATACCTCCTAGGTTCGGCTGGGAATACGTTGGTTATGATGATCTGGGCGATCTTATTGGCACCTGTGAGTTATGTGGCAGTAGTTTACGTCACCAATTCTTTGTGTTTCATGACAGATGGGGCACTATGAAGGTCGGAACATACTGTTGTGACTCCTCGACGGACACAGAGGTCGCTTCGAACCTCGCCGACTCAAAAAAACGCCATGAAGACAGAAAAAGACGATTCATTCAATCAAGCAGATGGAAATTAAGCGGAAATATACACAAAATCAAACAAAAAAGATTTCCGTCGTTATAATGTCAAGTGATGGCTCATATCGTATTGCGATGAATGGCGCCAAAGGAAAATTGGTTTTCTCCACTATTGACGAAGCGAAAGAACACATATTTGAGGCGATTGAGAGTGGCAAAGCCGGTGAGTATCTTGCGAAGCATAAACAATTGCCCCAACACGGCACTTCAGGTGACCGCTGGCGCAGCGCGACGATAGGAGCGACGCGCCAGCGGTCACCTGAGTTCGGACGTTAGGCCCAGACAGACGCGTTATCAAACATTTTCGGCAAGCTGTTCCGTGAAGTTTTGGACAGGCCCAGTCGTCCCTTTTATAGAAGGAAGGAAGCCATGGCAGATTCGACTGTCTGTGGGAATTGTGGTGAAACGCTCACTGAGCTGGGTAGCACTTCTGTCGAGAAGCGTCAGCCCTGTCCCAGGTGCGGCTCGACTCGCAGGAATTTTTCAGTTGAGATAACGGATTCGGTCACCGCTTCAGCTAGCGTTACCGCTACCGTCGTCACGTACCCAAACGCGCTGCTGACCATTGCTCGGAGCCTGATTGATCAGGGGCACTTCAACATTTCGATCGTGACGTTGCTAATGGCTTGTGAGGTTGCTGCCGAACGCGCTTTCGACGCTGCGTACTCGGCCAAGAATCTGGAGACCCTGGGCGAAGCCGTAGATGGCCTGATGAACGGACATAACCTTGCGAACGATAAGCACCGAAAGCTCTACAACGCGCTCACCGGTGTGGAACTCGAGGGACAGTACTTCTGGCCGCGGTTCAAAAGCGCTTCCGAGAAACGGAACTCTATAGTCCACAGGGGCGGACACGCGAACAAAGACGAGGCTGAGGCCGCCTTGCAGGCGGCCAGAGAGTTGATAACGTATCTGAAGCAGATCTGAACTTCGTGAACTTCGGGGTCGAACCTTGCCTTTTGCCCTTAGTGACAGTGCACTCTTCCCGTCGAATGATTTTTATGACAGCACTGGCCGGGCGGTGAACTCTTCCGACAACCGCCACCATGAAACACGGTGTCAGTCTGATAGCCAGACCCCATGGTTACAGGGCCAGACCCAGCCAATGCTGGAAGACTCATAAACACTGCTACAGCGGCTAGAATCAAGATCCTCATACTCATTCCCCCTTGAAATTCAATTTAACTGCCTTCGGCGGCCTACCTAGGGCTCTCCCCCCCTACGCGATAAACCAACCGTTAACCAGCATAAACCAAAACAGCCTCGTCATCTCGCTCTTTCGTCGTGCCAATCTGGTCTTCACGCCCTCGACGTGGCGCAGATCGAGGGCAACATCGGCCCGTCGGTGCAGCCGAATGTGGCCGCGCGCTTCACCTGGTAGCCCTGCGGCGCCTAAACGAGGGACGGTTGCGTATGCCAGTGAAGCCGCCCGATGGGGCGGTAACGGCGGGGATTCTTAGCATGGGCCCCGGCATCATCTGGAGGGAGGCCAGAGGAAGTCGCGGGTAACCTCCCGCTGGGCCGTCCCGGGGAGACTTCTTTGGACCTTTCTCACTGCCCGTAGCTAATCCCCTCCCTCAAGGTCCACAACTTAGTACCTCGAAAGACAAATCCCGTTCGGCCGCCAAACATCCCGGGGCTATCAGTGACGGTTACTTTTTGGCCTCCCTGCATGACCACGCAGCGCCCCTGTTCTATGTAGGCCTCGAAGCTGCCCATATCGTCTGCACCTACGAATGACACCATATCTTGGATCCATTGCTCCTGAAGGCATGCAACGTAACCTTCATTCGTAGTTCCTTGCATTCCCCAAGCAGGAAGTGCGGTAACCGAAAAAGAAAATACCACCAATGTCATTATACGCTTCACTTTTACCCCCCCCTTTGAAACTCAACAACCTGCTAGCGCGTGCACCCCTGGACGCTGCTACCGTGCTTCACACGTACAATCGATGCGTCACGAATCTCATAATCCACTGTAATCCCGATAGCCGGGTATTTGTTCGACTGAATGCAGTATCCTCTTTTCTGCATCATGCTCCCCGGGTAAAGCTCATCGGCTCTCGTCTTAAAGTCCGCATCACGATGCGAGTACCAGCGAGAAATGATGTTATTGATCATCATCAGATTAGTATCCATCCCCACGTCGTGTTCTGACATGCACCCCGGATCGTCAAAGGTAATTGTGCCAACTCGACCCGTTAATGTTTCGTGAAAGTATCTACTCTTGTGGTCGGTCGTCTGAATGTAGGTGCAGTTCTGACCACGATCGTTTTGTATATGACCTCTCGACTGAAACTCGTTTGCCGCGTGCAGTGGAGCTGACGCAGCAAGAAGCAAGGCGAGACCAACTGCTACAGGGGCCCGGTTTTTCATGCGATCTCCTAGGTTCTTTATGTGGGTCTCAATGGATGAACTCTCCATGAGAAAGCATACGCGTTGAAGCTAGAAAACCCGAGCAACCCGGTCTGCATGGAACTGATCCAGTCGTGCAACGGGTGTCCCGCCCAATGAACACTCGTGAACTGCCCGACAACGGGGAGCAGGAGCGACCGCCGTGGTGGACATGCTACCTATGGGGCTATGAGTGTGCCTTCGAGCTGGAATAGGGGCTGAGCGCATACGTGGACCACGGGGTCAAACCTTGCCTTTTGCCCTGCGGCGTCCCTCTCTGAAGCATCCCACCACGCCGTTCCCGGCTAATAGGGTCGGACCACAATAAGCTGCTGATCCATGAACGCAATCCATCCTTATCCCTTATTTCGGGCTTGCCAGCGATTTTAACCGCTTAAACGCCACGTCCTGGCTGACGGGTCACTCTCGCCGCATCTTGCGCGAAAAAACGGTCTTTCACCGGCTCCAGACCAGATTGTTAAGCCTTTTTGAGCGGCAAATCAGTTGCGTATAGAGATTCGTCCCGGAATCCAGGACGGAGTGGATGGTTCGCCTGGAAGTGCGAACGTAAAGCGGTAGCAGTTCATCATCCGCACCGTCAGTCAGCGGCGTGGAATTCGCGGTATTCGTCGAGGAAGGCGAGGCGCGTGGTGTCGGTGAGGCGGTCGATGTAGAGCTTGCCGTCGAGGTGGTCGATCTCGTGCTGGAAGACGGTGGCGAGAAAGCCTTCGGGCTCCAGATGGCACGGCGTTCCGTCCGGCTCGCGGTAGTCCACGGCAATGTGCCGCGGTCGCGCAACTTCGCCACGCAGGCCGGGTACGGAGAGGCAGCCTTCCCAGTAGCGCTGCGGCGTCGGGTCGAGCACGGTCACGGCCGGGTTGACGAGAACCAGGCGGCCGGTGGGCACAGCATCGGGGTAGCGGCTGTTACCGGGCTCGATCTCGATCACGGCAACGCGTTGAGGCACACCGATCTGGGCGGCGGCCAGGCCGAGCCCTTCGTTGGCGTGCATGGTGTCGACGAGGTCGTCCACCAGGGCGTGCAGGTCGGGCCTGTCAAAATCGGATTCGGGTACCGGGTCGCAGACGCGACGCAGGTCGGGGTGTCCCATGCGCAGGATATGGCGAACGCTCATGGGAAAGATGGTGCCACAAGGGGGAAATAATGGTGGCCGGGGACGGAATCGAACCGCCGACACGGGGATTTTCAATCCCCTGCTCTACCGACTGAGCTACCCGGCCATACTTCGGGGGAATCGTCCTGCGGACGAAGGGCGGTATTAAAGCCGTCCGGCGGCCCCACGTCAAGCGCGCGGGACCGCCAGATCGATACGAGCCGCGGAAAACTGCGACTCAGGAGGCGTTCGGGTCGACGAAACCTTCCGGCTTTTCCGAACCGTCGCCGAACAGGAACTTCTCCATTTCCTCTTCGAGGAACTTGCGCGCCTTGGGGTCGACCGGGGTCAGGCGGTATTCGTTGATCAGCATGGTCTGGTGGCTCAGCCAGGCCTGCCAGGCCTCCTTGGACACGTTCAGGTAGATCTTCTTGCCCATCTCGCCGGGATAGGGCGGGAAGTCGAGCCCGTCCGCCTCTTTGCCGAGTTTCACGCAGTTAACGGTTCGTGCCATTGCCGGGATCCTTGTCGTCGTGCAGATAACGCTGGATGGGGGCCGGGATGCCGACCGCCCGTGATGTGCCGGGTTTATACCAAATCACCCTGTTCCCTTCCATGATCCCACACGCGCCAGCCGGGAGGTCGAAGGGCCGGATGCGCAGATCCAGGCGGTAGTGGCTGAAGCTGTGCTGGAGCCCGTGATCGGCACCGGACGGGGTAGCACCGGGCCACTGAACGAGCACCCAGTCTTCCAGGGCCTCGGCGGTTTCGGCCTCGGGCAGGCTGTAGAGCCCGCCCCAGATACCGTCCTGTTCGCGCTGGATCAACGCGATACCCTCCGGCGCCCGCAGACAGGCGGCCCAACGCGTGCGTGTGGGCAGATCGCGGCGCGGCCGGGGCGAAGGCAGCATGCCGGTCAGGCCCTGCTGCGCGGCGCCGCAGTCCGCGTGCACCGGGCAGGCCTCACAGGCGGGGCGGCTGCGAGAACAGAGCAGGGCGCCCAGGTCCATGATCGCCTGGGTGTAATCCGCGCAGCGTGTGGCAGGGGTACGCGCCTCGGCCTCGGCCCACAGTTCGCGCTGGACGGCGGTACTGCCCGGCCAGCCGTGGATCGCCGCGTGACGGGCGAGTACGCGCTTGGCATTGCCATCCAGGATGGCCTCGGGCACGTCGTGCGCCTGGGCGATGATGGCGGCGGCGGTGGAGCGCCCGATGCCCGGCAGTTGTTCCAGGCCCGCGCGCTCGGCGGGGAATACGCCCCCGTGTTCCTCGACCACCACCTGTGCGGCGCGGTGCAGGTTGCGCGCACGGGCGTAATAGCCAAGCCCCGACCACTGGTGCAGCACAGCGTCCTGCGGGGCCGTGGCAAGGCTTTGCACGTCGGGGAACTGCTCCATGAAGCGCAGGAAGTAGGGGACGACGGTCTCCACCCGGGTCTGCTGCAGCATGATCTCGGAGACCCACACCCGATAGGGCGTGCGCGGATGCTGCCACGGCAGGTCCTGGCGGCCGTGGCGATCGAACCAGGCGAGCAGCCGCTCGGCGAAGGCGTTCATGGGCGAATCGACCATGGCGGCACCCGCACCGGGGGCGGGCGCCGCGGGTGATCAGCGACTGCGGAAGCGATCCAGGAGCCGGTCGGACTCCTGCTCAATGCGCTCGCGGGCGCGCTCTTCTTCCTCGTCCAGGCGTTCGCGGACACGATCCTCTTCCTCTTGCACGCGTTCGCGGACCTCGCCCTCGTAACGGTCCCGCAGGGCGTCCTCCAGGTCGAGACGGAAGCTCGGGTCGGTGAACGTGCCGCTGATGCGGATCGGCAGCGTCACGCCGCGTAGATCGTCGAGTTCCCGGCCACCCTGGCCCTCCAGCGTGCCGACCACGGTGCTGTTCACGCGGTAGTCGAGGGTGTCGTCGTTCAGGTCGGCCTGGCCTTCGCCGCTCACCCGCAGCAGGGGCGAGCTGGCCGCCAGGTCCTCGTTGCGCACGATGCCGTCGCGAATGGTGAAGCTGCCGGTCAGTTCGCTGAAATCGGTCTGGTTGGGTTCTTCCTCCTCCAGCGACTCCCCGCGCAGACGGGCCTCGGCCCGGCGGATGATCTGGGCCACGTTGATGCCGCGAACGGCGCCATCCTCGAAGCGCATGTTGCCGGAGCCGTTCAGGGCACCCTTCAGCTCGCTCAGAAGCTCGCCCCGGGTGGCAATGTCCAGCTCCAGGTTGCCAGTACCCATCAGGCGCGCATCGTCGCCCTGAAAGTCTTCCAGCAGGGCCCCGATATCCAGGGCCTGCAGGTCGGCTGCCAGCTCGTAGCGCGGGGCATCGTGGCGCGCGTCCAGGCGCAGGCGGCTGCTCAGCTCGCCGTCGTAGGCCGCGGCATTCAGGGGCTGGATATTCCAGTCGCCCGCCTCGGCGCGGATCTGCAGCTCGATGTTGCGCAGGACCATGCCCATCACGTCGAGGCGGCCCAGCGCCGCGCTGCCATCCACATCGACGCTGCGCAGGGCCTCCAGCGGCAACTCGATGGCGATATCCTCGTCGGCTTCGCCATTGCCATTGCCGTTTTCCGTGCGCGCCTCTTCCACTTCCGGCGGCAGGTAGCGGTCGAGATTCAGGCGCTCGCCGGAGACATCGAAGGTAATCAGCGGACGTTCGCCGCGGCCATCCCAGCCCGCGGAACCGCTCAGCATGGCGTCATCCACGGTGATCAGGAACGGGTCCATGTTCAACGCCTGGAAGCTGCCGTGGGCGGACAGGTCCAGGGCAACCCGGGCCAGGGCATCCGGATCGCTGGTTCTGGGGGCGTCCATTCCCAGGTCGGTCAACACGTCCTTGAGGTTGAAGGTGTTGGTGCGCATCTCGCTCCGGATCTGCGGCTGCTCGCCATCCAGCTCGGACAGCTCGGCAAACCCGGTCATGCGCACGCCGGCGACACCCAGCGTCAGACGCTCCAGGCGCAGGGACATCGCGTCGGCCATTTCCAGGGCGACATCGGTTTCCAGGGTCATGCCCACGGCGCGCGGCAAGCCACCACCGTCGAGGCCCAGGGTGGCGTTCAGACGACGCACGGAGTAGCGCTCGTTGAGCAGGTCGACGTTCATCAGCCCGCCGAGGTCGAGCGCGAGCTCCACGGGTTCGGCCAGATCGCCGCCCTCGGCGCGCACGACCGCTTCCAGATCCAGCCGCGTCTCGACGCCCGGGCGGAAGCGCCCAATCTGCAGCTCGAACGGGTCCAGGGTGGCCTGCATGCCGGTCTCGCGATCATCCCAGTGCACCCGGGCATTGGTCAGGGAGATTCCGGCCACGTCGATGCGCTGCAGGGCCAGCCGGGTCTCGGTCGTGGTGCGCTCGTCGTCATCCGCACCCACGGCCTCGTCGCGGGCGGCGCCCGCGTGATCCAGCAGGTCGTCCCAGTTGTTGCGGCCCTGTTCGTCACGCGCCAGGTTCAGACGCACGCCGTCGGCCTGCACGCGCTGGACCTCCAGCTCGCGGCGCAGCAGCGGCATCACCGCCACCGCGACATCCACCACGTCGACCTCGGCGAACGGCTCGTCGCCAAAGCCCTCGGCATTGCCGAAGCGCACCTCTTCCAGACGCAGCCCAAGGCTGGGGAACAGGGTCAGGCCGATCGGCCCGGAGAGGGTCAGCTCGCGCCCGGTCGCTTCCTGCACCTCCGCTTCGATGCGCTCCTTGTAATCATTGGCATCGAAGGTGATCAGCAGGTAGGCGGCCACGATGATGGCCAGCAGGATCAGTACGGCGATCAGGCCCAGCAGGCGCTTGATCCATTTCATTCGGAATCTCCTTTCGGTTCGGCCCGCCAGGTGCCACTGCGGCCCCCGCGTTTCTCGAGCAGGCGAACACCATCAATTTGCATGCCGCGATCCACGGCCTTGCACATGTCATAAACCGTCAGCAGCGCAGTGGATACGGCGGTCAGCGCCTCCATCTCCACCCCGGTCTGGGCGTGCACCTCGCAGGTGGCCTGCACGCGCACGGCGGTGTCTTCCGTCTCCAGATCCAGGGCCACCCGGGTCAGGCCGATCGGGTGGCAAAGCGGGATCAGGTCGCCGGTCTTCTTGGCCCCCATGATGCCAGCCACGCGGGCAATACCCAGGACGTCCCCTTTCGCATGGCGGCCTTCGCGGATGCGCTGCAGGGTGTCCGGCTGCATGTGGATCCGGCCCTCGGCGATCGCCACGCGATGGGTGACGGACTTTTCGCCAACATCGACCATGTGCGCATGGCCTTCGGCATCGAAGTGAGTGAATTCGTTCATGCCGGCTATAATGCTTGACTCGCAGTCATGTTTACAGGGGCCGGAATGACCGTAAGCGTTCACTATTTCGCGCGATTGCGCGAGGAACTGGGCCGCCAGGGCGAAGAAGTGGCCCTGCCCGGAGAAGGCCTGACCGTCGGCGAGCTGTGGCGGCACCTGCACCAGGATGCCCCCCCGGAACGCCTGATGGCCGCGGTCAACCAGGAACAGGCGAGCCTGGAGACCCCGGTGCGCGATGGCGACGAGGTCGCCTACTTCCCGCCGGTGACCGGGGGCTAGGGTGGCGGTCGAGATCCACACCCGCGACTTCGACCCCTGGGAGGTCGTCCGCCAGGCCGAGCAATCCATCCCGGCGAACGCCCGCGGCGCGGCCAGCGTTTTCGTCGGCCGCATGCGCGACTTCAACGAGGACGAGGACGTGACCGGCCTGTTCCTGGAGCACTATCCGGGGATGACCGAGCGCGAGCTGGAGCGCATCGTCGCCGAGGCCGAGGCGCGCTGGCCGCTGCTGGGCTGCCATGTGGCCCACCGCGTCGGCGATGTGCGTCCCGGCGATGCCCTGGTGCTGGTGGCCACCTGGTCCGCCCACCGCATCGCCGCCCGCGACGCCTGCAGTGACATCCTCGAACGCCTGAAGCACGAGGCCCCGTTCTGGAAACGCGAGACCCTCACCGACGGCAGCAGCCGCTGGGTGGAGAAAAACACCCCGGGCTTCTGACCCCACCGCCCTGTTCGCATCCCCGGTAGGAGCCTGCTTGCAGGCGAACGCCCCTGCCCGCGTCCGACTTTGGCAGGAGCATTCGCCTGCAAGCAGGCTCCCACGGGGCCCAGCTCAGGACATGGGGCATCCCGGCCACCCCCACATCGTCATCCCGGAAACCGCACAGCGGTTATCCGGGATCTCCACCGCCGGAGATGACCCGGGCGTCCGCGGAGGCTCCAGCGCGGGAGATCCCGCGCTCTCCGCTTCGCTCCGGCCGGGATGACGGGGGTGAGCCGGAGGATCAGGCCGGCTTAACAGTGGACACGGCGGTGTGCCGGGTGACGGAGCTGCGCGCGGGCGCACTGGAACACGGCCGGTCTTCAGCGCAGGGTGAGGAAGAGGGTCTGGTTGCCGCGACGCAGTTGCAGCTCCAGGGTCTGGTGTGCGGCCAGTTGTTGCGGCAGGTCGGACAGGCGCTGGATGCGATGGCGGTTGATGGCCAGCAGCACGTCGCCCGCGCGCAGGCCGGCGCGCGCCCCCGGGGTGCCGGGCTCGACCGCGATCACCGCCACGCGACTGCCCCCGTCGCGCCCGGTGGCCTCGGACAAGCGAACACCCTCCAGCCGCGGGTGCACGGCCGCGCCCTCGATGCGCCGCTCTTCGGGGCGATCCAGGCGGGCGACGATCCGCTGTTCGGCCCCGTCGCGCAGGACATCCAGGCGCACATCGGAACCGGCGCGCAGCAGGCCGAGCCGGTTGCGCAGGTCGCCGGCGCTGCGCACCGGCTGGTCGTCCGCCCGCAGCACGATATCTCCGCTCTGGAGGCCGGCGCGTTCGGCGGCGGATCCACGCACCACCCGCGTGATCACGGCGCCCTGGGAAATATCCAACTCAAAGGCCTGGGCCAGCGCCGGGGTCAGATCCTGCATCTCCACGCCCAGCGCGCCGCGTTCGACACGACCCTCCGCCAGCAAATGGTCGCGAATCTGGCTGGCCATGTTGGCGGGGATCGCGAAGCCGATGCCAATGTTGCCCCCGCCGCGCGCGAGAATGGCGGTATTGATTCCGACCAGCTCGCCACGCAGGTTGACCAGCGCCCCGCCGGAGTTGCCAGGGTTGATGGAGGCATCGGTCTGGATGAAGTCCTCGAAGCCGTCACCACCCAGTCCGCTGCGGCCCAGGGCACTGACGATGCCGCTGGTCACCGTCTGGCCGAGGCCGAAGGGGTTGCCGATGGCGACCACGAAGTCGCCCACGCGCAGGGCGTCGGAGTCCGCCAGCGGGATCGCCTGCAGGTCCTCCGCGTCGATGCGGATCACGGCGACGTCGGTGGCCGGGTCGGTGCCCACCACCTCGGCCTCGTACTGGCGGCCATCGAAGAGGGTGACCAGGATCGCGTCGGCGCGCGCGATCACGTGGCTGTTGGTCAGGATGGTGCCGGCCTCGGCGTCCACGATCACGCCGGAGCCCAGACCCTGGCGTTCCCGCTCACGCGAACGCTCGGGGACATCGAAGAACCGGCGGAAGAAGGGGTCGTCGAAGAGCGGGCTGACCGACTCCACCACCCGCGCGCGGGTGGCAATGTTCACCACCCCGGGGATGGTGCGCTCGAGCATGGGCGCCAGGGAGGGCAGGGGCTGACCGTCCACCGCGGCCGGGAGCTGGGCGGCGGCCGGTGCGGCCCCGAGCAGGGCCAGGGCCAGGATCAGAAGGGGAACCAGCCGACGCATGGGCGATCCTCGATCAGGGCGCCAGGTTGGCACGCGGGGCGAAGGACGACTCCTTGGCCATCTTGCGGTACCAGTCACCGGCCTCGTCCTCCGGCGGGACCTGCACCAGCAGCTTCAGGTAGAGATCACCCGGTGGCTTGCCCGGCAGTCCCTTGCCCTTCAGGCGCATCTGCTTGCCCGACTGGGTGCCGGCCGGGACCTTCAGGTTGACCCAGCCATGCGGCGTGGGCACCTCGATCGTCGCGCCCAGCGCGGCCTCCCAAGGGGTGATCGGGATGTCGCGGTAGAGGTTGCGACCGTCCAGCGTGTAGCGATTATCCGGCTTGACCCGGATCTCCAGCAGCAGGTCGCCGGCGCCACCACTGCCAACGCCCGGGTCGCCCTGGCCGCGCACCCGCAGGCGCGAGCCATCCTTGGCCCCGGCGGGGATGCGCACGCGCTGCACCCGACCCTCGGCATCCTGAACCGAGACCTCGGTGCCCTTGAGCGCCTGATCCAGGCTGATGTCCACGCGCCCCTCGCGGTCGGCGCCGCGCATGTTGAAGCCGGCCCCACCACGGCGACGCCCCCCACCCATGCCGCCACCGCCGAAGATCGAGTCGAAGAAGTCCGAGAAGCCACCGGCATCGGCGCCCCCACGGGCACCGCCGTATTGCGCCCGGCCGTCCCAGCCGGGCGGCGGACGAAAGTCCTGTCCCTGGCGCCAGTTAGAGCCCAGCTGGTCGTAGGCCTTGCGCTTTTCCGCGTCGCCCAGGGCCTCGTAGGCCTCGTTGACCTCCTTGATGCGGGTCTCGGCGTCCGGGTCCTTGCTGACATCCGGGTGGTACTTGCGCGCCAGCTTGCGGTAGGCCTTCTTGATCTCGTCCTGGCTCGCGTCGCGGCTCACACCGAGGACCTTGTAGTAGTCCTTGTATTCCATTGCTTTCCTCGAGCGGTTGCGGCTGCGTCCTCGGGTGACACCCGGATCCCGCCAGTGGGCATGATAGCCGGGATGCGGCTGTCACCCCGGGAGACAGGAGCCGCAGAAAAAGATCCGTGCCTCCCTAGGGAAACACTGATCAATGTACACGTTCGCGCTCGAGTCGCTTTTGCGTGCGAACAAGGCGCGGCGACTGCCGTGCAGTCATTCTGCACAAGGGAGCCGCAACGCCGTGCGCGCGCAAAAGCGGCCGAGCCCCGTCTTTCAATAGCTTGTGGGGTTGGCACCCCAGGTTCCCCGATCCTGCGTTGCGCCGCTTGCGGGTAGAACCACTACCCGCTGCACGACGCGCCTTGTCTCGGAAAACCTGGGGTGCCAACGCGAACGTGTACATTGATCAGTGTTTCCCTAGGTTCAAAAAAACGGGCGCCACCGCGGGTGGAACCCGGGGCAGCGCCCGTGTCTCGCCCGGTGGGCGAGCATCCCCACCGGGCACGTGAGGCCGGATCAGTTCTCGATCTGGATCCGACGCGGCTGCACGCGGGCCTGCTTCGGGATGCGCACCTCCAGCACGCCGTTCTCGCTGCGCGCGGAGATGTTTTCGGCATCCGCCGTATCCGGCAGCGAGAAGCGGCGGAAGAACGAGCCACGCACGCGTTCGATGCGCTTGTAGCCATCCTTCTCTTCCTCGCTTTCGTGCTTGCGCTCGCCGCGCAGGGTCAGCACGCCATTTTCCATGTGCAGTTCGATGTCCTTCGGGTCCACCCCGGGGATATCGGCATGCAGCACGTAGGCATCGGTCTCTTCGCGGATGTCCACTGCGGGGGCCCAGTCGGAGGTCGCGGCGGAGTCCTCGGTGCCGGGCATGTCCGGCATGCGCCCAAGTTCGCGCGACAGTTGACCGAGCAGGCTGAACGGTTCGTAGCGGGTCATGGTCATGGTGTTCCCTCCTGTGTGGGTGTCATCTGACTCACCCTTACAGTTAGGGGACACTTCCCGCGTTTTCAAGGGCCTGAGGGAGACGGCGCTCACTGTACTCGCCCGCACTCGCGCCGATTGTGCAGGCTGATGAACGCCTCCCTTACACACGGCGAAACTCCCTCAGCTTGTAGTCATCGTCGGTGATCAGTTCGAACACGCCATGCACGCCGCGCTGATCCAGATGGCTGCGCAGCAGCCGCGCCGGGAATTGCACGCTTTCGCCGCTGTCGGCCTGCGCAAAGACCACCGCGGCGCGGCCAGTGTAGTAGTCCTCCATCTCCTGGCGCGAGATCGCCAGGCGCAGGCGAAACCGGCGCATGGGCTATTCCAGGTTTTGCACCTGCTCGCGCAGCTGCTCGATCAGGACCTTCATTTCCACTGTGGCACGAGTGATCTCCAGATCGTGCGACTTGGAGGAGATGGTGTTGGCCTCGCGGTTGAACTCCTGCATCAGGAAGTCGAGCCGCCGACCGCTGGGCCCGCCCTGGTCCAGGATCTCGCGCACGGCCGCCACGTGACCGTCGATGCGATCCAGCTCCTCGGCGATATCCATGCGCTGGGCCAGCAACGCGACCTCCTGTTCCAGGCGTTTCGGGTCCAGGTGCAGGTCCAGTTCACGGATGCGCGCCAGGATGCGTTCGCGCTGCTCGTCGAGCATCGGCTGACGCCGCGAGTGGACCGTCCGGGCATGCTCCGCCAGGGCCTCCAGGCGCGTGCGCATGCCATCGGCCAGGGCCGCCCCCTCCGTCGTGCGCATCGCGACCAGGGCCTCCAGCGCGGTGTCGAAGCCGGCCAGTAGTGGCTCCGCCAGGACCTCGCCGGCATCCGAGGCGCCCTGCAGGACGCCGGGCCAGCTCAGCACGTCCAGTGGCGAGACCGGGGCCGGATCGCGCATCCTTCGCTCGATCGCCGCGCAGGCATCGATCAGCGCCTGCGCGCGCTCCTGATCGAAGGCCTCCGGGGCGTTGTCCGCCTGGCCCCGGTCACGCAGCACCACGTCCACCTTGCCGCGTGCCAGGTGGCCCTTGAGGCGTTTACGCACCTCGGCCTCCAGCGAGCGCAGGTGATCCGGCAGGTGGATCCGCAGCTCCAGGTAGCGGTGATTGACGCTCTTGAGCTCCCAGTCGAACACGCCCCCATCCAGGGTGATGGCGTGCCGGGAAAATCCGGTCATGCTGGTAATCATTATTCCCCCGTTGCGGTCCCTGCTGCGCAAGGCATGAGTGTAGTGCGTCGCCCCATCGGGCGACGCACTACACTCATGCCCGTATACTGCGCCCCTCTCAAATCTAGCAAGGATCACAGCATGCGACCCAGTGGCCGAGCAGCCGACGCGATGCGCCCCGTGCGTTTTACCCGCCATTTCACCCGTCACGCGGAGGGTTCCGTACTGGTGGAATTCGGGGACACGCGCGTGCTGTGCAACGCCACGGTGGAGTCGCGCGTGCCGCCGTGGTTGAAGAACAAGGGCCGCGGCTGGGTCACCGCCGAATACAGCATGCTGCCGCGCTCCACCCACGAGCGCATGGTGCGCGAGGCCGCCCGGGGCAAGCTGGGCGGTCGCACCATGGAGATCCAGCGCCTGATCGGCCGCTCGCTGCGTGCCGCGGTCGATCTCGAGGCCCTCGGCGAACGCCAGATCATCGTCGACTGCGACGTGATCCAGGCCGATGGCGGCACCCGCACGGCCGCGATTAGCGGGGCCTACGTCGCGCTGCGCGATGCCATCCGCAAGGCACGCGAACAGGGCCTGATCCGCAAGGACCCGCTGCACGGGCACCTGGCAGCGGTCTCGGTGGGCATCTTCAATGGCACGCCGGTGCTGGACCTCGATTACGACGAGGACTCCCAGGCCGAGACCGACCTGAACCTGGTGATGAACGAGGCCGGCGGGGTGATCGAGATCCAGGGCACGGCCGAGGGCCACGCCTTCCGCCGCGACGAGCTGGACCAGATGCTGGATCTGGGCGAGAAGGGCATCCGCGAGATCTGCGAGGCCCAGAGCGCCGTTTTGGCCGAAGGCTGATTTAGGCCATGGTCGGCGAACCCCGACGCGTGGTGCTGGCCACCGGCAACCCCGGCAAGCTGCGCGAGATCCGCGCCTTGCTGGAGCCACTGGGCCTGGCGATCGAGCCACAATCGGAGCATGGCGTGCCGGAGGCCGAAGAGACCGGCCTGACGTTTGTGGAGAACGCCATCCTGAAGGCGCGCAACGCCGCCCGGCATACCGGACTGCCGGCGATCGCCGACGACTCCGGGCTGGAGGTGGAGGCCCTGCGCGGCCAGCCGGGGATCTACTCCTCGCGCTACGCCGGTACGGACGCCGACGATGCCGCCAACAACGCGCGGCTGATGGAGGCGTTGCAAGGCGTGCCACCGGAACAGCGGGGTGCGCGTTTCCGCGCCGTGGTGGTGTACCTGGAACACGCCGAGGACCCGGCCCCGCTCATCGTCGAGGGCGTGTGGCCCGGACGCATCGCCGAGCAGGCCAGCGGCGCCGAGGGCTTCGGCTACGACCCGTTGTTCTTCGTTCCGGAGGAAGGCTGCACCTCGGCCGAACTGGACCCGGCAACCAAGAACCGCCTGAGCCACCGCGGCCAGGCCCTGCAACAGCTCGTGGCCAGCCTGCGCAACCGTATGGGCAACCCGACGGCCTGACACCCGGTCCTGCCTGGCTCCCGGGCCTGGCCCCGATGCGGGCCCGAACATGCGCCGGGGTGTCGTTGGGAGGTTACTCGCTGCGCTCGCCCTGCGGGCCGGCCTGCGGCCGTTCAACGCGCTTCGCGCTTTTGTGCCACGGCCCCTACGGAGCCTCGCAACGACGGGGACAAAAAACACCGTCATCGCGAGGCGCGCAGCGCCGTGGCGATCGGCGCGAAAACCCAGACGTCGGAGGCCGCAATGACGGGACTGGGTGCTTTCGACGCCACCCGGGGGCTCGCCTATGCTCCGCACATGAACTCCGCCCTGATCCATCCGCCGCCACTGGCGCTGTACGTCCACCTGCCCTGGTGCGTGCGCAAGTGCCCGTACTGCGACTTCAACTCCCACGAGCCCCGCGGCGAGGCGCCGTTCGACGACTACGTGGCGGCGCTGCTGCGGGATCTGGAGGGCCAGCTCCCGGATGTATGGGGGCGACGGCTGGAGAGTGTGTTCATCGGTGGCGGGACCCCGAGCCTGTTCCCGCCGGAGGCGCTGGACGCTCTCATGTCCGGTCTGCGTGCCCGGCTGCCGCTGCGCCCGGACTGCGAGGTGACCCTGGAGGCCAACCCTGGCACCGCCGATCGCGCCTACTTTCGCGGCTACCGCGAGGCCGGGGTCAATCGGCTGTCGCTGGGTGTCCAGAGCTTCGACGATGCGATGCTCGCCCGGCTGGGCCGCATCCACGGCGCCACCGAGGCCCGCGACGCGGTGGAACATGCCCGGGCCGCCGGCTTCGAGGCGATCAATCTGGATCTGATGTTCGGCCTGCCGGGTCAGTCGGTGGCGGCCGGGCTGGCGGACCTGCAGGCGGCCATCGAACAGGACCCGGGGCACATCTCCTGGTATCAGCTGACCCTCGAGCCGAACACCCTGTTCGCGGCGCGCCCACCCGAACTGCCGGAGGACGTCACAATCGAGGAATTGTTTACTCGCGGCCAGTCCTATCTGGCGGCGGCTGGCTATACTCGATACGAGATATCCGCCTATGCACGCGCGGGGCAGGAATGTCGCCACAACCGCAATTACTGGACCTTCGGCGACTATCTCGGCATTGGCGCCGGGGCCCACGGCAAGCTGACGCAGGTGCACGATGGCACAATCCTGCGGCGGATGAAGCCACGCCAGCCGGAGGCCTATCTCGCCGGGCCGCAGCAGCACAACGATCAGACCGTGCCGACGGCGGAGCGCCCCTTCGAGTTCATGCTGAACGCGCTGCGACTGGTGGAAGGTGTTCCGGCCGCGAGCTTCGAGGCGCATTGCCGCCTGCCGCTGGCGGCGCTCGAGCCGGCGCTTTCCGAACTGCGCGCGGACGGGCTGCTGGGGGCGGATACGGAGCGCCTGCAGGCCACGGAACGGGGCCTGGCGTTTCTCAATGACGTGCTGGAGCGTTTTCTTCCGGAAGGGACTCCGCAGGACTCGATCGCCACGCCGATAGCCTGGCCCGCGGGCCGGGAGGAGGGTCGATAATGCGTCCCGTCGAGTTTGTTGGTTTCGCCTGCCCCTGGTGCGGCGAGCCCGGCGAGATCACGGTGGACATGGTCAGCAATGACCGCGAATGGGTCGAGGACTGCGCGGTGTGCTGTGCCCCCATCGTGTTCCGCCGCGTGGATGCCGGCGACGAGGAGATTCCGCGCGTCGCTGCCCAGCGGGAGGGCGAGTGAGCGCGGCGCCACCGTATACCCCGATCGACTGCGAGCGCTATTCCGAGCTGGAGCTGGCCATCCTGCACGGTCAGTCCCTGCGCACGCACTGGCGCCGCGGGGAGATGGACCGCATCGCGATCGTGCGGCCGCTGGACTTGCGCACCCGGCGCAGCGCGGAGTACCTGATCCTGCGTGACGCCGAGGGCCGGCGGCAATGGTGGCGCCTGGACCGGCTGATCAGCTTCGAGCCGGTCCCGGGCTGAACGCCATCCGGGCTGCGGCCGGTGAGGTGGCTCGTCTGCTTGCGGCACCCCAGAAAACACGGGGGAAGGCGAAGAACCCCTTGGGGGGCATCTGTGACCGGTTCTTTCGGCGACTCGCCACCCCCGAGAACCCAATTCCGCTGAGCCAGAATAGCCTTCTCTATGCTCCCCGTGCCTTCTGTGGGGCAATCAGAAGGGCTCGCAGCGCCAGCCCGGGAAGGGGCCGGCTGCGTGGGGCGATCGCTTCGCTGACTCTCGCGATGACAGGGGCCGGGCGTAGCCCGGCCCCTGTCAGCTGCGCTTCATCTGGTCGAAGAACTCGGAATTGGTCTTGGACGACTGCATGCGGCCAAGCAGGAATTCCATGGCCTCGATGTCGTCCATGCCGTGGAGGAACTTGCGCAGGATCCAGAGCTTTTGCAGCTCGTCGGGTGCGGTCAGCAGCTCCTCGCGGCGGGTGCCGGAACGGTTCACGTTGATCGCCGGGTAGATACGCTTCTCCGCGATGCGCCGCTCCAGCTGGAGCTCCATGTTGCCGGTGCCCTTGAACTCCTCGTAGATCACCTCGTCCATCTTCGACCCGGTCTCGACCAGCGCGGTGGCGATGATGGTCAGGCTGCCGCCCTCTTCCACGTTGCGCGCGGCACCGAAGAAGCGCTTCGGGCGGTGCAGGGCGTTGGCATCCACACCACCGGTGAGCACCTTGCCGGAGCTGGGGGAGACGGTGTTGTAGGCACGCGCCAGGCGGGTGATGGAATCCAGCAGGATCACCACGTCGCGCTTGTGCTCGACCAGGCGCTTGGCCTTCTCGATCACCATCTCGGCGACCTGCACGTGGCGCTGGGCCGGCTCGTCGAAGGTGGAGGAGACGACCTCGCCCTGGACCATGCGGTCCATCTCGGTCACCTCTTCCGGGCGCTCGTCGATCAGCAGGACGATCAGATAGCACTCGGGGTAGTTGCCGGCGATGCTCTGGGCGATGTTCTGCAGCATCAGCGTCTTGCCCGCCTTGGGCGGGGAGACGATCAGGCCGCGCTGGCCCTTGCCGAACGGCGAGACGATGTCGATGATCCGCGCGGTGATGTCCTCGGTGGAGCCATTGCCGCGCTCCATGCGCATGCGCTTGTTGGCATGCAGCGGGGTGAGGTTCTCGAACAGCACCTTGTGCTTGGCGTTCTCCGGCGGCTCGAAGTTGATCTCCGAGACCTTCAACAGCGCGAAATAGCGCTCGTTGTCCTTGGGCGGGCGGATCTTGCCGGAGATGGTATCGCCGGTGCGCAATCCGAAGCGTCGGATCTGGCTGGGCGAGACATAGACGTCGTCCGGCCCGGCCTGATAGGAGCTGTCGGCACTGCGGAGAAAGCCAAAGCCGTCGGAGAGGATCTCGAGGACACCGTCGCCAAAGATGGCTTCGCCGCTCTTCGCGTGAGCCTTGAGCAGGGCGAAGATGATCTCCTGCTTGCGGGCACGGGACGTGTTCTCGATGCCTTGTTCTTCGGCAAAGGCCACGAGATCGGCAGCGGACATCCGCTTCAATTCGGTCAGATTCATGCGTGGGATGCTGTGTTCAACGTGGATGATCGGCGACCGGGGGTGGTCACTCGGATTGACTAGAAGGAGGCAGGGAATGGCCTGGCGGCCACTCGAACTGGTTCGATGGTAAGCGAGGCGGCGGCGCGGGGCAACCCCGGTGAAGCCGGGCGCCTGCGAGGCCTGGCGGTTAACCGCCAGGCCCAAGCATTAAAGGTGTTGGTCCAGGAACGCGGTCAGCTGCGACTTGGACAGGGCACCGACCTTGGTGGCCTCGACATCGCCGTTCTTGAACAGCATCAGCGTCGGGATCCCGCGGATGCCGTATTTCGGCGGCGTGGACGGGTTTTCGTCGATGTTCAGCTTGGCGACCTTGACCTTGCCGGCGTATTCTTCGGCGATTTCGTCCAGAATGGGGGCGATCATCTTGCAGGGCCCGCACCACTCGGCCCAGTAGTCCACCAGGACCGGCTGATCCGCCTTCAGGACGTCCTCGTCGAAACCGGCGTCCGATGTGTACACAATTTTCTCGCTCACTCCGAGCCCTCATGACTTGGGTTGGGGGAGCAGCCCGCACCGCCGGCTGCACGGCCCTTACTATCGACGATCAACGCCGGACAGTTCAAGTAATACGCAGGAACCGAGGAACCCCATGACCGAAACCGTGCAGGACACCCCCCGTTTCGACCAGCTCGATCTGCCCGAACCCGTCCAGGCGGGCATCCGCGCCACCGGTTTCGCAACCTGCACCCCGATCCAGGCACAGACCCTGCCGATCGCCCTGGCCGGCCACGACGTCGCCGGCCAGGCCCAGACCGGGACCGGCAAGACGGCCGCCTTCCTGATCGCGACCTTCAACCGCCTGCTGCGCCAGCAGCCGTCGCCCAACCGGCGGCCGACGGACGTGCGCGCCCTGATCCTGGCCCCGACCCGCGAACTGGCGATCCAGATCCACAAGGATGCCGAATCGCTGGGCGCCGAGACCGGGCTGAAGCTCGCGCTGGCCTACGGCGGCACCGGCTACGACAGCCAGCGCGAACAGCTGGAGGCCGGCGCCGACATCCTGATCGGCACGCCCGGACGCATCATCGACTACTTCAAGCAGAAGGTCTTCGGGCTCAAGCATACGGAGGTGGTGGTGCTGGACGAGGCGGATCGCATGTTCGATCTCGGCTTCATCAAGGATGTGCGCTTTCTGATGCGTGGCTGCGCGCCGGCCAGCGAACGCCTGTCGATGCTGTTCTCCGCCACACTGTCCTTCCGCGTGATGGAGCTGGCCTACGAGCACATGAACAATCCGGAAAAGGTCCAGGTCGAGGCCGAGACCCTGACTGCCGACCGCGTGCGCCAGGTGATTTACTACCCGGCCAATGACGAAAAGATCCCGCTGCTCCTCGGGCTCGCACGCGACCTCAAGCCGGAGCGCGCCATCGTGTTCGTGAACACCAAGCATGGCGCCGAGAAGGTCTGCGACTGGCTGAACGTGAACGACCAGAAGGCCGCGCTGCTGTCCGGCGACGTGCCGCAGAACAAGCGCTCGCAGCTGCTGGAACACTTCGCCGCTGGCGAATACACCTACCTGGTGGCGACCGACGTGGCCGCCCGCGGGCTGCACATCCCGGCGGTCACGCATGTCTTCAACTTCGATCTGCCGCAGTCCGGCGAGGACTACGTGCACCGTATCGGGCGCACCGCACGTGCGGGCGCCGAAGGTGACGCGATCAGCTTCGGCTGCGAGGACTCGGCCTTCTACCTGCCGGATATCGAGAGCTACCTGGGCGAGCGCATCCCCACCGCGAGCGTGGACCCGGCACGCCTGTTCCAGGATGCGGTCAAGCCGAAGCCACGCCCGCGCAAGCCGCGCGACGATCGCCGCGGTGGCCCGCGCTCCGGCGGAGGCGGCCGCCCCGGAGGCAGCCGCCCGCAGCGCAGCGGCAACCGGGGCTGAGCGGACGCGGGAAAACCACAGAAAAAGATGGTGCCGGCGAGAGGAGTCGAACCTCCGACCTATCGATTACGAATCGATTGCTCTACCAACTGAGCTACACCGGCGAAGCGCGACATGATAGCGAGGGCCGGTGCCGACCACAATCCGGCGAGCCCGGACAATCGACCGATCACCGGCTCAGGAGCGGCGGCGGCCCACGCGGAAGACGACGTCCACACCCTCGAGCTCCTTGCCTTCCGGCAGGGCGGGCAGATCGGAGATGTCGATCCGCGCCGGATCCACGTCTTCCAGTTGCCCGGTATCGGTATGGAACAGGTGGTGATGCGGATTCAGGTTGGAGTCGTAGAACAGCTTGGCCGGATCAATCACGACCTCGCGCACCAGCCCCTTCTCGGCGAACAGGTTCAGGGTGTTGTACACCGTGGCCTTGGACACCCGCGAGGCATGCCGCATTAGCTGCCCGAGGATTTGCTCGGCGCTGAGGTGCTGATGGCGGGCAAACATCACGCGGGCAATCTCGACGCGCTGCTCGGTCGGGGAGATCGCGTGCTCGCGCAGCATTTCGCGCGCGGCGTGGACCGAGAGCAGATCCGGGTTGTTGGAGTCGATGTTCATGATTCCGACGATATAACAGGGATCTGGAGCAAGTCCATATCCCGCTTTCCGGGGACCGGTGAGGCCGGGAAGCCTGATAGAATGGAGCGGGTGATGGGAATCGAACCCACATTAAGAGCTTGGGAAGCTCCCGTTCTACCATTGAACTACACCCGCTTGCGGCGCCGATTGTAGGCCTTGTCGGCCTCCGGCTCAACGGTAAACTGAGCAGTCGAAGAACCATGCAGATTCAGCTGAACGGCGAACCCATTGAACTCCCCGATGATCGCGAGGCCACCCTGGCCGCGCTGATCGAGGCACGCGGCCTTGGCGGCCGCCGTCTGGCGGTGGAGGTGAACGAAGAGCTGGTCCCGCGCAGCGAGCACGCGGCCCATCCTCTGAAACCCGGGGATCGCGTGGAGATCGTGCAGGCAATCGGGGGCGGCTAGATTGCCCAGCCGCCCGGCCTGCGACCACTTTTCAACGAAGGAATGACCATGACCGAATCGGCCGCGTCCGGCGACGACCTGTTCCGCGTAGGCACGCGCGAGTTCACCTCCCGCCTGCTCGTTGGGACCGGCAAGTACCGCGATCTTGACCAGACCCGCGACGCCATCGAGGCGAGCGGCGCGGAGATCGTGACCGTCGCCATCCGCCGCACCAACATCGGCCAGAACCCGGACGAACCCAACCTGCTGGACGTGATCTCGCCGGAGCGCTACACGCTGCTGCCGAATACTGCCGGCTGCTTCAATGCCGAGGATGCGATCCGCACCTGCCGCCTGGCGCGCGAGCTGCTCGACGGCCACAACCTGGTGAAGCTGGAGGTCCTGGGCGACGAGAAGACCCTGTACCCGGACGTCTTCGAGACCGTGAAGGCCGCCGAGACGCTGGTGGCCGAGGGCTTCGACGTGATGGTCTACACCACCGACGACCCGCTGCTGGCGAAGCGCCTGGAAGACATCGGCTGCCTGGCGATCATGCCGCTGGCCGCGCCGATCGGCTCGGGCCTGGGCATCCAGAATCGCTACAACATCCGCGAGATCGTGGAGAACGCCTCGGTTCCGGTGCTGGTGGATGCCGGAGTCGGCACCGCCTCGGACGCCGCGATCGCAATGGAGCTGGGCTGCGACGGCGTGCTGATGAACACCGCCATCGCCGCGGCCGATGACCCGGTGCTGATGGCCTCGGCCATGCGCCACGCGATCATCGGCGGGCGTCAGGCCTTCCGCGCCGGGCGCATGGCGCCGCGGCGCTACGCCTCGGCCTCCTCGCCGCAGACTGGCCTGTTCTTCAGCTGAGCATGAGCGACCACGCCAACGCCGAGACGGACGACAAGCCGTTCTACCGCCGCATCCGCAGCTTCGTGCGCCGCGAGGGCCGGCTGACGCCGGGCCAGCAGCGGGCCCTGGACGAACTGTCCCCGCGCTTTGGCCTGCAGCTACCGGAACCCGCGGCACCGCTGGACCTGACTTCCGTTTTCGGGCGCACGGCACCCGTGACGCTGGAGATCGGCTTCGGGGACGGCGAGAGCCTGGCCGAGCAGGCGGAAAACCAGCCGGAACGCGACTTCATCGGTACCGAGGTCCATCGACCGGGGGTCGGGCATCTGCTGCGCGAGGTGGAGCAGCTCGGCCTGACCAATGTGCGCGTCAGCGACGTCGATGCGGTGGAACTACTGGAGCACTACCTGACGCCCGCCAGCCTGGACTGCGTGCAGGTGTTCTTCCCCGACCCTTGGCACAAGAAGCGCCACCACAAGCGGCGCCTGATCCAGCCGGCCTTCGTGCGCCACCTGGCGACGCGCATCCGGCCGGGCGGGCGGCTGCATCTGGCAACCGACTGGGCCGAATATGCCGAACACATGATGGTGGTGCTGGAGGAATGCCGGCCATGGTTCGTGCCGGACGGCCCGATCCCGGCTCCCGGCCGGCCACCGGAGCGCCCGGTGACCAAGTTCGAACGGCGCGGGGAGCAACGCGGCCACCAGGTCGCCGATCTGCTCTACCGACGCACCGACGAACCCGCCTGATGATACCCGGCGCGATGCCGGGTCGGATCAGACGTTCTTGACCACCAGGACCGGGCAGTCAGCCCCGCCAATCACGCGCTCGGACACGCTGCCCATCAGCAGGCGCTTGAGCCCGGTACGCCCGTGGCTGCCGACCACCACCAGATCGCGATGGTCGCGCGCAGCGACCTCCAGCAGGGTAACCTCGGGGCGCCCCTCCTCGAAGGTCGCATCGGCCTCCAGCCCATTCTCGCGGGCCTCGCCCTGCAGACGCTGGATGGCCTGAACGCCCTCCTGACGCCGCTCCTCGTTCTGCCCCGGGACCGCCACGGACACGATCGTGATCGGAAGCTTGCAATAGCCGGCCAGCTCGATTGCGGCGCGCGCGGCCTGGTCCCCAAGGTCGGAGCCGTCGGTCCCCACCAGAAGCCCGCGATGCGGCGCCTGGGCGCCGCGCGGGACAATCATCACGTTGCAGGGTGCGAGTCCCACGACCTTGCGCGTGGCGTCACCCACCATCAGGCGCGAGAGGTCACCGCGATCGCGTCGGCCGATGACGATCAGCCCGGCCTTGAACTCCTCGGCAATGGCGACGATCTCCTGGTGCCGGTCGACCCCGTGGCGCAGGATCATGGAGGCATCGATGCCCACCTCGCGGGCGCGCTTTTCCAGTGCATCCAGATCGGTCTGGCCGGCAACGCTCGCCTCGTGGCTGCGCGGCGGAGACAACGCATCGTGCTGGGTATCGGTGCGGATAATCCGTGCGACGATCAGGCGCGCACCACAGCGCTGCGCCAGATCCAGCGCCACATTCTCGGCGGATTCGCTGAACTCGGAGCCATCCGTCGCCAGGACGATGGTCTCGAAACGGCACAGCGGGGCATCGGATTCGGACATGCTGGGGTCTCCACCTGGACTTTTTCCCAAGCATAACCGACATGCCGGCAAACGCCAGCACTCGGGGCCGCGCCGACCGAACCGCCAACCCGACGCCGGCGCATTTTTTGCGTCCGTGCCCGCGGGATGAAATAATCCCGCGCTTTCAAGGGAAAGGCGGAATCTGTTTCCTCCGACCCGCCTCGGCGCCTGCGCCCGGCGCGAGTCCCCTTTTTCGGCTTCTGGCCACGCGCCGTCCGGCGCGGGTCCTCAGGACACGACTGGAACATGGAAAACCTTACGCTGACCACCGAGATGATCGTGGTGCTTGCGCTGCTCGCGTTCACGATCTTCCTGTTTGTCTCCGAGATCATCCGGGTCGACCTGGCAGCGATCTCGGTGATGGTCCTGCTCGGCCTGCTGACGCTGGTGCCCGGACTCGGGATGCTGGTCGGCCAGGAAGAGCTGTTCAGCGGCTTCGCCTCCAATGCGGTGATCTCGATCATCGCGGTGATGATTATCGGCGCCGGCCTGGACAAGACCGGCGTGATGCACAAGGTGGCGGCGTTCATCATGCGCGTGGGTGGCACCACCGAAAAAAGCATCATCCCGACCGTCTCCGGAACCGTCGGCGTAATCTCCAGCTTCATGCAGAACATCGGCGCAGCCGCGCTGTTCATGCCGGTGATGAGCCGCATCTCCAATCGTCTGAACATCCCGCTGTCGCGCCTGCTGATGCCGATGGGCTTCGCCGCGATCGTCGGCGGCACCATCACCCTGGTCGGGTCCAGCCCGCTGATCCTGCTGAACGACCTGCTGCCGTCGGACATGGAACCGTTCCAGCTGTTCGACGTGACCCCGATCGGCCTGGCCCTACTGGCGACCGCCATCGTCTACTTCGTGCTGCTGGGCCGCTTCGTACTGCCGTCGGTCAAGAGCAAGGCCACCCAGCGCGAAAGTGCACAGGACTACTTCCAACGCGTGTACGGCCTGTCCTACGAGATCCATGAGCTGTTCGTCCCGGAGAACGACCCGATGGTTGGGCGCACGGTGGCCGAGATTGAGCGCGAGACCGGGATCGCGATCGTCGGCACCTACATGCGCGACGAGTTGCGCATGGCACCGTGGACCGGCTACGAGATCCAGGCCAACTCGCACCTGGCCGTGCTGGCCAGCCCGTCACGCATGGAAAAGCTGTGCGAGGGCACGCGCAAGCGTCCCAGCACCCATCTCGACGTGTTCGCCAACGCCCTGGACAGTGGGCGTTCCGGCGTCGCCGAGGTCGCCATCGCGCCGGGCTCGAACCTCGCCGGCAAGACGGTCACCGAACTGGCGATGCGCCAGACCTACGGCCTGTCGGTGATGCGCATCCAGCGCGGCAACGAGACCTACGGCGAGGGGCTGCGCGACATCCCCCTGGAACCGGGCGATATCCTGGTGGTGCACTGCACCTGGGAATCGCTGGCCCGGCTGGAGCAGGACCGCGATTTCGTGGTGATCACGTCGGACTATCCGCGCGAGGAACTGGTACCGTCCAAGGTGCCGCATGCACTGTTCTTCCTGGCGCTGACCGTGGGCCTGATCGTGTTCACCGACCTGATGCTCTCGGTCGCGCTACTGACCGGCGCACTGGGCATGATCCTGACCGGCGTCATCAGCCTCGACAACGCCTATCGCGCCGTCAGCTGGAAGACCGTCTTCCTGCTGGCGTCACTGATCCCGCTGGGCATGGCGGTGGAGAACACCGGAACCGCCGCCTGGATCGCGCAGAACACGCTGGAGATGCTGGGGACCGTACCGCCCTGGGTGCTGCAGGCGACGATCTTTGCCCTGGCCACGTTCTTCACGCTGGTCATGTCCAACGTCGGCGCGACCGTGCTGCTGGTGCCGCTGGCGATCAACTTCGCGATCGCCGCGCAGGCCGCGGGCATGGATGCCGACCCGCGCGTGTTCGCGCTGACCGTGGCGATCGCCACCTCGAATTCCTTCCTGATCCCGACCCACCAGGTGAACGCCCTGATCATGGGCCCCGGCGGCTATCGGGTGAAGGATTTCATGAAGGCGGGCGGCATCATGACCATCCTGTTCGCCGTGGTCGCCATGTTCATGCTCAACCTGATTTTCTAGTCTGTTAAACGCAACCTTTAGCAACCCGTTTGCAAGGAGAAATCCCATGTCCCAGAAGCATCCCGTGATTGCGGTGACCGGTTCCTCGGGTGCCGGCACCTCCACCGTCAAGCGCTCCTTCGAGTCCATCTTCCGTCGCGAGCAGATCAGCCCGGTTGTGATCGAGGGCGACAGCTTCCATCGCTATGACCGCAAGGCAATGAAGGAGGCGATGCAGAAGGCCGCCGCCGACGGCAACGATCACTTCTCGCACTTCGGCCCCGAAGCCAACCTGTTCGATCGCATCGAGGGGCTGTTCAAGACCTACGGCGAGACCGGCCAGGGCGAGAAGCGCTACTACCTGCACTCCGACGAAGAGGCCGCCGAGCACAACGAGCGCCTTGGCACCAACCTTGGACCGGGCGAGTTCACCCCCTGGGAAGAGATCCAGCCGGGCACCGATCTGATGTTCTACGAAGGCCTGCACGGCCTGGTCGTGAACGGCGAAGTCGACGCCGCGCAGCACGTGGACCTGGGTATCGGCGTGGTGCCGATCGTGAACCTCGAGTGGATCCAGAAGATCTTCCGCGACAACGCCGAGCGCGGCTATTCCGCCGAGGCGATCGTCGACACGATCCTGCGGCGCATGCCGGACTACGTGAACTACATCACCCCACAGTTCGGCTACACCGACATCAACTTCCAGCGCGTGCCGACGGTGGACACCTCCAACCCGTTCATCGCCCGCGCGGTGCCGACCCCAGACGAGTCGATGGTGGTGATCAGCTTCAAGGATCCGGCGAAGCTCGGCATCGACTTCCCGTACCTGCAGAACATGATCCCGGACTCCTTCATGTCCGATCCCAAGACCCTGGTGGTCCCGGGCGGCAAGATGAGCTTCGCGATGGAGGTCATTCTGGCCCCGATCATCCACGAGATGCTGTCGCGTCGCGGCTGATCCGCAAGCCCAAGAGAAGTTCCCAAGCCCCGCTCCGGCGGGGCTTTTTTCGTTCAAGGCCGGGCATTCCGCTAGGATTCGGGCTTTAACCAACAGGACGGAGTTGGCGTGTTCGGACTCTTCGGGCCACGGCCGGCCCAGCAAATGGAGCGCTTTCGCAGCCGTTACGACGGACGCTCGCTGATCGTGCACCAGGGTTTCAACGGAGACTGGCTGGAGGAGCTGATCAAGCAGCCGGGTGGCGGCGGGCACTTCCGCATGGACAGCCGGCCACTGCCGCGGCGGCGACCCACCCCGGTGGAATGGCTGGTACAGACCTACATCCTGCCGCTGGAGCTACCCCAGCCATTGTTTCTGGACGTACGCGAGGACGCCATCCTCGTGCGCCACCTGACGCGCGGGCAGCATGCCGTGCACCCCTCCGAGATCGCCTGGTTTCTGGAGGAACTGGACACTCGCCACCACGCCCGCCTGGTCTTCGCCGAAGACGGCGGCCTGCACGTGCACACCGGCCTGCCGGTCGACGACAACGAGGCCCTCAGCATGCTGGAGCATCTCGGTTTATGACCACACCCTTTCGCAGCGCGACCGCCCGTGGCGACGAGCCCGGGGCCCTGGCCACCACCCTGATCGCCGAGCTCGGCGAACAGCCGGTACGTGGCGATGATCAGGTACGCGTCGGCTTCATCTATCTCTCCGACCCCCTGAGCCGCCACGCCCGCAGCCTGCTGAAACACCTGCGCGAAGGCCTCGGGATCGATCACTTCGTCGGCGGCATGGCCATGGCGATCATCGGCCCGCGCGACGAGCTCTACGAGCAACCCGGTGTGACCCTGATGATCGGCGAGTTCCCGGCATCCAGTGTTCGGGTCATCTACCATCCGGTCCGTCGCTTCGAGGATCTGGTACAGGAACTGGACGGCTTCCTCGACCCGCAGACCCCGGGGCGTCTGATCCTGAATGCCGACCCCCAAACGGAGGGCCTGGAAGGCATACTGACCGAGATCGGCGAGCGGAGCGCCTGGTTCGCCACCGGGGGTGTCAACTCCGGCGAGCCCGGCGTGGTACAGATCGCCGACGGGGTCTCCGCCTCGGGCATCACCGGCCTGGCGCTGCGCGACGATGTCGCCATCGCCGCGCGCCACAGCCAGGGCTGCACACCATTGCCCGGCCAGCACGAGCTGACCGAGACCTGGCGCAACATCATCGTGCGCCTGGACGGGCAGCAGGCGCTGCCGGCATTCAAGGGCATCATCGGCGATGTCCTGTCGCGCGATCTGGAACGCGCGCTGGGCTACATCCTGGTCGGCTTTCCCATCGCCGGCTCGGATACCGGCGACTATCGCGTGCGCAACATCATCGGGGTGGACCTGGACCAGGAGGTCCTCGCGATCGGCGAGATGCTGGAACCGGGGTCGCAGATCCTGTTCGTGCGCCGCGACGGCCAGGCCGCCCGCGACGACCTCGAACGCATGCTGGAACAGGTGCGCGCCCAGGCACCCAACGGGATTCGCGGGGCGCTCTACGTCTCCTGTGTCGGGCGCGGACGCCACCAGTTCGGGCAGGAAGGCGCGGAGTTGGCTATCGTGCAAAAGGGACTGGGGGACGTACCCCTGGTCGGTTTCTTCGCCAATGGCGAGATCTTCGCCAACCGCCTGTACGGCTACACCGGGGTCCTGACCCTGTTCACCTGAAACGCACCCCACCACACCCCGGGAGAAGGCATGCAGTACCGCAAGCTGGGACATACCGATATCGAAGTCAGCCTGATCGGCCTGGGCACCATGACCTGGGGCGAGCAGAACACCGAGCGCGAGGCGCACGAGCAGCTCGACTACGCGCTGGGGCAGGGCGTGAACTTCATCGACGCCGCCGAAATGTACCCGGTGCCGCCGCGCGAAGACACCCAGGGCCTGACCGAGACCTATATTGGCAACTGGCTGGCGCAGCGCAAGAATCGCGGCCAGGTCGTGCTGGCCAGCAAGGTCGCCGGCCCCGGCATGATCGACTACCTGCGCGGCGGCCCCCAGCTGAACCGCGAGCACATCGAACAGGCCCTGAGCGACAGCCTCAAACGGCTGCAGACCGACTATCTGGACCTCTACCAGGTGCACTGGCCGGCGCGCGCGACCAACTTCTTCGGCCAGCTCGGTTACAGCCACCAGCCCGACGATAACGCCACGCCGATCGAGGAGACCGCCGCCGCCCTGAAGGCCATGGTCGACAGCGGCCGGGTGCGGACGATCGGCATCTCCAACGAGACCCCGTGGGGCTTCATGGAATGGATCCGCGCACATGACCGCGGCCTGTCCGAGCGCATTGTCTCCATCCAGAACCCCTACAACCTGCTCAACCGCAGTTTCGAGGCGGGCCTGGCCGAGATGGCCATCCGCGAGGACGCGGGGCTGCTGGCCTATTCGCCGCTGGCCTTCGGCATGCTCTCCGGCAAGTACCTGGACGGCGCCAAACCCGAGGGCGCGCGCCTGACCCTGTTCGAGCGCTTCCAGCGCTACAGCAACGAATCCGGCCTGGCCGCCACCGCCGAGTACGCCAGGCTCGCCGCCGAACACGGGCTGACCCCAACCCAGCTGGCACTGGCGTTCGTCAACCAGCAACCGTTCGTGACCAGCAACCTGGTCGGCGCGACCACTATGGAACAGCTGCGCGAGAACATCGCCACCGTCGACATCACCCTGTCCGACGCCGTGCTGGAGGCCATCGAGGCGATCCACGCCCGCTATACCTACCCCTGTCCGTAGGTCGGATCCGTTGCACCTGATCGATACGCACGTCCACCTGGACCTCGACGCGTTCGATCCGGACCGCCCGGCGGTGCTGGACCGGGCCCGCGCCGCCGGCGTGCGGGAGCTGGTCCTGCCCGGCGTCACGCGTGCCCGCTGGCCGGATCTGGACGCCCTGCACCGGCACTACGATGGTCTGCATGTCGCCTACGGTCTGCACCCAATCTTCCTGCAGGATCATGCCGATGACGACCTCGACGCGCTGGAGCCCTGGCTGGACGCGCACCCGGAGACCGTCGCCGTCGGCGAGATCGGACTGGACGGCTATCACCAGGAGCTCGACTGGGACCGTCAGTGGCGCTTCTATACGCGGCAACTGGCCATCGCCCGGGAACGCGAGCTGCCGGTGATCATCCACAGCCGCCGCGCGCTCGACGAGGTCCTGAAGGGCCTGCGCCAGCACCCGGGTATTACCGGCATCCTGCATGCCTTCATCGGGAGTCCGCAGCAGGCTCGGCAGGCGGCGGATCTCGGCTTTGCACTCGGGATCGGCGGACCCGTGACCTACGAGCGCGCGAAGAAACTGCACCGCGTGGTGCGCGACGCACCGCTGGAGGCGCTGGTGGTGGAGACGGACGCCCCGGACCAACCGCTGGCCGGACACCAGGGCGAGCGCAACGAACCGGCCATGACGGCCGAGGTCAACCGCCAGCTCGCGGCCCTGCGAGACATGGATCCGGCCGAGATGGCTATAATCACGTCACAAAACGCACGCCGGGTCCTCCGGCTCCCGACCGGTTCCGCTGCATGAGCTCGCCCGCCGACGCCCCGCACAATCCCTATACCGAACGCACGGATCTGCTGCTGGGGCATGACGTCACCGCGCGCCTGCGCGATCGGCATGTCTTCATCGCCGGACTGGGCGGTGTGGGCAGCTACGCGGCCGAGGCGATCGCGCGGGCCGGGGTCGGACGCATGACCTTGGCCGATCACGACGTGGTCGGGGCCTCCAACCTGAACCGCCAGCTCGTTGCGCTGCGCTCCACCGTGGACCGGCCCAAGACCGAGATCATGGCGAACCGCATCCGCGACATCGATCCCGGCATCGAGGTCACCATCCGCCAGGACTTCCTCCAGCCCGACACCATCGGCGACCTGGTCCCGGAGGATGCCGACTTCGTGCTGGACGCGATCGACTCCATCGTCTGCAAGGCCGCGCTGGTCGCGACCGCCCAGGCGCGCGGGCAGGGTGTGATCTCGAGCATGGGCGCGGGCGGGCGCATCGACCCGACGGCCGTGCGCGTGGGGCCGCTGGCCGATACCCGCGTGTGCCCGCTCGCGCGGCAGATGCGCAAGCGCCTGCGACGCCTGGGCGCGCACCTGGACTACCCCGTGGTGTTTTCCATCGAGCAGCCGCGCAAGGGCACCGAACACCGGCCGGTCGGCGACGGCGGGCGCCCGCGCTCGGTCAACGGCACCATCTCCTACCTGCCCGCGATCTTCGGCCTGACCGCCGCCGGCCACGTGATCCAGACCCTAATCACCCGCAGCTGACGCACACGAATCGAGTACAGCAACCCGTATCGACTCGTCATTGCGAGGCGCAACGCGCCGCGGCAACCGGCGAGGGGTACCCCCCCAGCCGCACCGCACCCGCAAGCCCTGGACAGCACCGCTACTCGTCGAACACGGCCTCGATGCGGGCCTGGATGTGCTGGTCAGCGTCCGGGCCGAACTGCGTAGTGGCGGGATCAAAGCGGTCGCAGAAGGCGTAGGCAAACTTCAGGTCTTTCACTCCGAGGGCACCGAACAGGCGTGCCTCGAAGGAATGATCCTCAGGGTTCTGGATCAGCGTAGGCCAGCCGTCCGCGCCCGGGGCCAGGGCAGGGCCGAAGAAGACCACGCCGGGCAGATTCTTCAGGCGCAGTGCACAGGTGCCATCGGTTACGCCGGCCATCGGGAGGAAGTCGATGGTGCGCGACAGGCGCTGCTTGCGGTTGAAGGCGATGTCGATCTCGCCCCCCGCCGCGCGGATCGCCGGGGCCTCGGCCTCGAACGTGAGGGTCTCCAGCCCCGCAGCGCGCCAGGCATCCAGATCCTGCGCCCCATGCCGGCTGGGCAGGAACAGGTACGCGGGCTTGCTGATGGCCCGGATCGCCTCCAGGAGCGACTCGGAATAGATCGGCGCGTTCACCAGGATGCCGCCGAGCTCGAGGTCGTCGATCAGCCACACGGCCGGTTCCGAATCGCCGATCCGGTAGATGGTCCGGTCACGCAGTTCGACCAGTGGGGCACTGATCACGGGTTCACTGGCCATCGGGCTTCTCCTTCGACAGGGTGGCGGGGCGAGGTTCGATCTCGGTCATGGTGGTCTCGATCCAGCTCTCGGCCTCGGACAGCACCTCGACCGGCTTGCGACCGGCGGTCTCGATTGGCGCCCCGATCACTACCTCGACGGTGCCGGGATAGCGCCGCAGACCCTTTTTCGGCCAGAAGCTCCCGCTGTTCAGCGCCACCGGCAGGACCGGGTAGCCGGTGCGCACTGCGAGCATCGCGCCGCCCTGACGGTAGCGCCCGTGTTCGCCCGGGGCCACGCGCGTGCCCTCGGGAAACACGATCACCCAGCGGCCCTGGTCCAGGCGCTGCTTGCCTTCGGCCACCAGGTTCTCCAGGGCCTGGCGTCCGCCCTCGCGATCAATCGGTACCGGATCGAGCATGGACAACGTCCAGCCGAACAGGGGGATCCGCATCAGTTCACGCTTGAGCACCCAGGTCTGCATGGGAAAGATCGCGACGAAGGCCACCGTCTCCCAGGCCGACTGGTGCTTGGACAGCACCACATGCGGGCGCGAGGGGTCGATGTGCTCGCGCCCGTGCACCCGGTAATCGATGCCGCAACTGACACGCAGCCACCAGATGTTGAACCGGCCCCACAGGGTCAGGACACGGTAGCGGACGGGGCGGGAAAACGGCCAGATCAGCGGCGGTACCAGCAGCCCGAAGACCAGGATGGAGCCGACGAGCCCCAGCTGGAACAGCAGACCTCGGATCAGGGGCAGCATCGCCCGGCCCTACCCCGTCGCCAGGCGGCCGATGTCGGCCACGGTCTCGAACGCGCGACGCAGTTCACGCAGCAGGGCCAGGCGGTTGCGCCGCTCGGCGGCGTCCTCGGCCATCACCATCACCTGGTCGAAAAAGGTGTCCACCCGATCGCGCAGGCCTGCCAGTTCGCCGAGGGCATGCAGGTAGTCACCATCGGCCACCGCCTGCTCGACCCCCGGGCGCACGGCCTGCAGGCCCTGGTACAGCTGACGCTCCTCGTCCAGCGCCAGGGCCTCCGGATCGAGTTCCGCCTCGGCCTCCTCGCCGGCCTTGCGCAGCAGGTTGTGGATCCGCTTGTTCGCGGCGGCCAGGGCCTCGGCCTCCGGGCGCTCGCGGAACAGGCTGACCGCGCGCACGCGGCGCACGAAATCCAGCGGGGCATCCGGCGCGACCGCGGCCACCGCCTCGATGGTCTCGTGCGCCTGCCCCTGTTCCAGCAGGTACCCGCGCAGGCGCTCGAGGATGTACTCGCGTACCGGTTCCACGGCCTGATCGGCCTCCGGAACGCGTTCGCGGATGGGCTCGGCGGCGGCCTGCAGCAAAGGGGTCAGGGCCAGCGGCAGTTCGCGCTCGACCAGGATGCGCACCAGCCCCAGCGCGGCGCGGCGCAGGGCGAACGGGTCCTTGGTGCCACTGGGCTGCTTGCCGATGGCGAAGATGCCGACCAGGGTGTCGAGACGATCGGCCAGCGCCAGCGCCTGGGCGAGCGGGGCGTCCGGCAGCTCGGAACCGGACTGACGCGGCCAGTAGTGCTGCTCGATCGCGGCGGCGACGGTCTCGTCCTCGCGATCGTGCAGGGCGTAATAGCGCCCCATGGTGCCCTGCAACTCGGTGAACTCGAACACCATCTGGGTGACCAGGTCGCACTTGGCCAGACGTGCGGCGCGCGCCGCGAGGGGCGCGTCCAGGCCCATCAGGCCGGCCAGGCGCTGCATCAGGGCCTCCAGCCGCATGGACTTGTCGCGCAGCGTACCCAGGCGCTTCTCGAACACGACCGAGTCCAGCGCCTCCAGGCGTTCCTCCAGGCGCTTCTTGCGGTCCTGCTGCCAGAAGAATTCGGCATCCGCGAAGCGCGGGCGCAACACGCGCTCGTTGCCGTCGCGCACCGCGTGCGGGTCGCGCGACTCGATGTTGCTGATCACGATGAAGTGCGGCTGCATGCGGCCGGCCTCGTCGACCACCGGGAAGTATTTCTGGTTGTCCTGCATGGTGGAGATCAGCGCCTCCTGCGGGACATCCAGGAAACGCGGATCAAAGCCGCCGGTCAGCGCCACCGGCCACTCGACCAGCGCGGTCACCTCGTCCAGCAGGTCCGCATCCACCAGCGCGCGCCCCCCCAGGGCCTTCGCCTGCTCGTGGACCTGCTCGAGGATGCGCTCGCGGCGCGCCTCGAAAGACGGCTCGACAAACCCCGGGCGACGCAGCCGCTCGGCGTAGTCGTTCCCGCGCTTGAGCTCCAGGGCGCCGGGCTGATGGAAGCGGTGGCCGTGGGTCTCCCGACCCGCTGTTTGTTCCAGCACGGTCATCTCCAGCACCTCGGGCCCGTGCAGTACGACCAGCCAGTGTGCGGGCCGCACGAACTCGGTACGGCTGCTGCCCCAGCGCATGCGCTTGGGTGTGGGCAGGGCGTCCAGCGCGGCCTCCAGCATCTCCGGCAGCAGTTCGCCGAGGGCGCGCCCCGGCTGCAGCTGGCGAAACACCAGGTAATCGCCCTTGTCGGTGGTCTCGCGCTCCAGGCGCTCGACCTCGACACCACAGGATCGGGCAAAGCCCAGTACCGCCTTGGTCGGCTCGCCGGCGTCGTCGAAGGCCGCGGCCACGGCCGGGCCGCGGCGCTCCTGCAGCTGGTCCGGCTGGCGCGCGGGTACGCTCGGGAACAACACGGCCAGGCGCCGCGGGGTGGCGAAGGCCTCGGGCTCGCCCGGCTCCAGCCCGGCCTCGCGCAGGCGGGTGGTCAGGCCCTCGGCCAGGGCGTCGCGCAGGCGCGCGAGGGCGGTCGGGGGCAGCTCCTCGGTGCCAAGTTCGATCAGGAGTTCGCGGGCTTCGGCCATGTCGGGTCCAGGTTGGGTCCAGTACGCGCCGCGCGGCCCAGGGGGCCCCCCGGCGCGGGATTGCGGGATTCAGGCGGCGTCGGGCTTGTTCGCGTCGTCTTCGGCACACAGCGGGAAGCCCAGGGCCTCGCGCGACTCGTAGTATTTCCGGGCGACGTTCCGCGACAGCTCACGCACGCGCAGGATATAGCGCTGGCGCTCGGTGACCGAGATCGCGCCACGCGCATCCAGCAGGTTGAAGCTGTGCGAGGCGCGCAGCATCTGCTCGTAGGCCGGCAATGGCAGGCCCAGCTCGATCATGCGATCGCTCTCGGTCGCGTGCTGATCGAACGCGGCGAACAGGGCGTCGCGGTCGGCGTGCTCGAAGTTGTAGGTGGACTGCTCCACCTCGTTCTGGTGGTAGACGTCACCATAGGTGATCGCGCGGCCGTCCGGGCCGTTGGTCCAGACCAGGTCGTAGACGCTCTCCACACCCTGCAGGTACATCGCCAGGCGCTCGAGGCCGTAGGTGATCTCGCCGGAGACCGGGTGGCAGTCGAGCCCGCCGACCTGCTGGAAGTAGGTGAACTGGGTCACCTCCATGCCGTTGAGCCAGACCTCCCAGCCCAGCCCCCAGGCGCCCAGCGTCGGGGACTCCCAGTTGTCCTCGACGAAGCGGACGTCGTGGGTCAGGGTGTCGAACCCGAGCGCCTCCAGCGAGCCCAGGTAGAGCGCCTGGATGTCCGGCGGCGAGGGCTTCAGCAGGACCTGAAACTGGTAGTAGTGCTGCAGACGGTTGGGGTTGTCGCCGTAGCGCCCGTCGGTCGGGCGGCGGCTCGGCTGCACGTAGGCCGCACGCCACGGCTCCGGCCCGATGGAGCGCAGGAAGGTTGCCGGATGGAAGGTCCCCGCGCCCATCTCCATGTCGTAGGGCTGCAGGACCACGCAGCCATGATCGTTCCAGTAGTCCTGCAGGCGGCGGATCAGGTCCTGGAAGGTCGGACTGCTGGGCGGGGTGCGTTCTTGCGACATGCGGGATCCCGGGTCAGGGCAAAGCCGACAGTATATCGGCCCGGCTTCGGCCACGGCCACCGCTCGCGTTGGCGCGGGCGTTTTGCATGCAGCCGAAGCGCGCCCATACTGGGGCCTTGATTCTGTTCGGGAGAGCGGCCCTGAGCGACCCCCTCGCCAATTCCGGACCTTCGGACACGCCGGAGAACGACCAACGCTATCGCGATACCCGCCGGGTCACGCTAGTGGGCGCGGCCGTGAACGGCTTCCTCGCCGTGGCGCAGCTCGTCAGTGGCTGGCTGCTGAACTCGCAGGCCCTGGTGGCGGACGGCGTGCATACCCTGTCGGACCTGATCACCGACGGGGTGGTGCTGTTCGCGGCGAGCAAGGCGGCCGCCTCCCCCGATCAGGAACACCCCTACGGTCACGCGCGGATCGAGACCCTGGCCACGGTGATCGTCGGGGTCTTTCTGGCGCTCGCGGGTCTGGCGATTGCCTGGGCTGCCGGCAACCGCCTGGTCGAGCCCGAGGCCATGACCGGCCCCGCAAACATGGCGATCGCCTTTGCCCTGCTGACCCTGGTGGCCAAGGAAGGCCTGTATCAGTACACCCACCGGGTGGCCAAGCGCCTGCGCTCGCGGATGCTGGATGCCAATGCCTGGCACCATCGCACGGACGCGATCTCGTCGCTGTTCGTGCTGGTCGGGGTCGGTGCGGCGGTAGCCGGGTTCCCGTGGGCGGATGCCCTGGCCGCGCTGATCGTCGCGCTGTTCATCCTGCATATCGCCGGGCGCCTGATCGTGCGTAGCGCGGCGGAGCTGATCGACACGGCCCTGGAGCCGGAGAAGGTCGAGCGCATCCACCGCACGATCATGGATGTGCCCGGGGTCAAGGATGCGCACATGCTGCGCACCCGCCGCCACGGCAGCGAAGTCGTCGTGGACGTGCATATCCAGGTCGCGCCGATGATCTCGGTCTCCGAGGGTCATCGGATCGCCGATGCGGTGTTCCACGCGGTGACCGACGAACACGAGCGGGTGAACGACATCACCGTGCACGTGGATCCGGAAAACGACGCGGAACAGGCCCGGAGTTCCATGCTGCCGCTGCGCCCGACGCTGGTGGAGGCCCTGCGCGAGGCCTGGGCCGATACCCCGGAGCTGGATGCGGTGGAGCACATGTCGCTGCATTATCTCGGCGGTCGGGTACACATGACGCTGACCCTGCGCCTTGACGGGGCAGCCGCCCCGGCAGACCTCGAGGCCCGCGCCCAGGCCCTGGCCGACCGGCTACACCGCCATCCCGGGGTAGGCGACATGCTGGGCGAGGTCACGCTACTCTATCGGCCCTGCACCCATTAGGTGCGCGCCAACAACAATGCGCACGAAACTTGTGCAGACAAAGCACCAGATTGGTGCACCCAGGATGCGGCGGGGCGCCCCGGGTGCCCGTTTTTCGCGCGCCCGGGCCAAACAGGACCGGATGGCATGATGCCTGCATAATGAACCGCGACGCCGCGCAAGCGCCCGACGGGCCGGCCGGCCACCTTTGAATACCCAAGTAAAGACCAAGGAGATCCCCATGTCCGCAGCCGACGTGCTGAACCAGATCAAGGAAAAGGAAGTTCGCTTCATCGACTTCCGTTTTACCGACTCCAAGGGCAAGGAACAGCATGTGACCGTGCCGGCCCACGACATCGACGAAGAGACCTTCGAGGAAGGCAAGATGTTCGACGGCTCGTCGATCGCCGGCTGGAAGGGGATCAACGAGTCCGACATGATCCTGATGCCGGACGCCGAGTCCGCGGTCCTCGATCCGTTCTTCGAAGACATGACCATGAACATCCGCTGCGACGTGGTCGAACCGGCCACCATGCAGGGCTACGACCGCTGCCCGCGCTCCCTGGCGCGCCGCGCCGAGGCCTACCTGCAGAGCACCGGCATCGCCGACACCGCGCTGTTCGGACCGGAGAACGAATTCTTCATCTTTGACGATGTGAAGTGGGGCACCACCCTGTCCGGCTCCTACTGCCGCGTGGATTCCCAGGAGGCCTCCTGGAACTCCGAGCGTGTCTACGAGGACGGCAACATCGGTCACCGCCCGGGCGTGAAGGGCGGCTACTTCCCGGTCCCGCCGGTCGACAGCCTGCACGACATCCGCTCCACCATGTGCGAAGTGATGACCGAGATGGGCCTCGAGACCGAGGTGCACCACCACGAGGTGGCGACCGCCGGCCAGTGCGAGATTGGCGTGGGTCCCGCGACCCTGACGCAGAAGGCCGACGAGGTGCAGATCCTGAAGTACGTGATCCAGAACGTGGCCCACGTCCACGGCAAGACCGCGACCTTCATGCCCAAGCCGATCGTCGGTGACAACGGCTCCGGCATGCACGTGCACCAGTCGCTGTCCAAGGACGGCAAGAATCTGTTCTCCGGTGACCTGTATGGCGGCCTGTCCGAGACCGCGCTGTACTACATCGGCGGGATCATCAAGCACGCCCGCTCGCTGAATGCCTTCACCAACCCGTCCACCAACAGCTACAAGCGTCTGGTACCGGGCTTCGAGGCGCCGGTCATGCTGGCCTACTCCGCCCGCAACCGCTCCGCCTCGCTGCGTATCCCGTTCGTGATGAACCCGAAGGGCCGTCGCGTCGAGCTGCGCTTCCCGGACTCCACCGCCAACCCGTATCTCGCCTTCGCGGCGATGCTGATGGCCGGCCTGGATGGCATCCAGAACAAGATCCACCCGGGCGACGCGATGGACAAGAACCTCTACGACCTGCCGCCGGAAGAAGAGAAGGGCATCCCGCAGGTCTGCCATTCGCTGGACCAGGCGCTGGAAGCCCTGAACCAGGATCGCGAGTACCTGACCCAGGGTGGCGTGTTCACCGACGACATGATCGATGCCTACATCGACCTGAAGATGGAAGACGTCACGCAGATGCGCATGACCACCCATCCGATCGAGTTCGACATGTACTACAGCCTGTAAGGCCGCCGCTTCCGGCCCCTCGGGGCCGCGAAGCTATCAGCCGCCCCCGGCCCCTGGCCGCGGGCGGCTTTTTTGTGGCTGTCGCGCACGATCCGTGCGCAGCCGGTAACGGATGAGGGCGTCCACCGCCTGTCGAGACCCCGACCGGCCCTGTTGGCCAGAACGAAAAAGGCCCCACGGATCCTGGTCCGCGGGGCCTTCTGGGTCACTCGAGGCTTGCGCCCGTGATCAGGCGTGCCAGCCGAACTCCTCGGCCTTTTGCCGCGCCAGCGCCGGGATGTCGGTGGCGACGAACTGGGCGTGCAGCACCTGGACCCCGATCATGTGGTTGATCACCGCGTCCAGCTGAACCTGGGTGGCGGCCGGCGTGTCCTCGGACTCGTGCAGCTCGAACACCTGACGCACGCCCTCCGGGTCCAGCAACCCGGCCTCGGCGACCTTCTCCGGGGACAGATAGCGATCGGCCAGGGCCTTCATCGCCGCCCACTTGACCGGGTCGGTGTGCGCGGGCGGCGCCATGAAGGCGAACTTCTCGCGCTCGTAGAGCACCTTCGGCAACAGGCCCTTCATCGATTCGCGCAACACGTACTTCTCGGTGGAGCCCTTGATGCGCATGGTCGGCGGCAGGTGGGCGGCGAACTCGGCCAGGTGGTGATCGAGGAACGGCGGACGCGCCTCCATCGAATTGGCCATGTCCATGCGGTCGCCGCCCCAGGTCAGGATCTGGCCCTCCAGCATGGTCTTGATCCAGACGTACTGAGCCTTGTCCAGCGGATGCCGGCCTTCCAGCATGTCGTCATCCAGGGCGTTGGCGATCGCCTTGCCCGGCTTGTAGTCCTGCATGCGCTCGCGGCGCTTCGGGTGCAGCAGGCCCGGCACGTGGTCGGCCGCGGCCAGCCACGGCTGCAGGCAGGACGGGGTGAAGCCCATCATCTGCGTGAAGTCGGGGTCGTTGACCTCGTCCTCGGCCAGCATCGCACCAGAGACCAGCTCGTTGGACTCGTTCAGCATCTGCTGCCAGGCCTGGCGGTCGGCCTCCGGCAGGGTATCCAGGCCGTGCAGGAACATGTCGCGGCGGAAGGCCGGATAGCCGCCGAACAGCTCGTCCGAACCCTCGCCGGTGACGACGACCTTGTAGCCGGCCTTGTTCACGTGGCGGCTCATCAGCAACTTGGCGACACCCAGGGTGTTGTAGATGGTGCGCTCGGCGTGCCAGAGGGCCTCTTCGAAGTTGTCGTAGAGGTGGTTGGCGTCCAGGGTCATGATGTCCTGGTCGGCACCCACGCTCTCGGCCATCTCGCGGGCGATCGCGGTCTCGTCATAGTCGTCGTTGTCGAAGCCGATGGTGAAGGCCTTGACCGGCGCCTGCTGGCTGGCCGAGGCCAGCCCCAGGGTGATGCAGGAGTCGATCCCGCCGGAGAGGTAACAGGCGACCGGCACGTCGGCCTCCAGGCGCAACTGCACCGCCTCCATGAGCTGGTCGCGCACGCCCTCGATCCAGTACGCCTCGTCGGTCTCGCTCTCGGGCGGGCGCTCGGAGGCCAGCGGGAAGTCCATGTCCCAGTACTTCTCCTGGCGGATCTTCAGCTTCCCGTGGGCGCGCTCGACGATCACCATGTGGCCGGGCTTCACCTGCTGGATGTCCTCGAAGGCGGTGGTGCCGGGCACCATGGTCTGCATCAGCTGGTGGTAGAGGCCGTCATCGGAAAACTGGCGCGGCACATCGGGGTTGGCGAACAGCACCTTCAGCTCGGAGCCAAACACGAAGCTGCCGTTGGCCTCGGTGAAGTACAGCGGCTTGATGCCGAAGCGGTCGCGGATCAGTATCAGCCGGTCGTGCTTGCGGTCGTACAGCGAGATCGCGAACTCGCCACGGAAATGCTTGACCGCGTCCTCCAGCCCTTCGCGCTGGTACAGGTGCATGACCATCTCGGAGTCGCTCTTGGTGCGGAACTTCACCCCGCGCGAGGTGAGATCGGTGCGGATGCGCTTGTAGTCGTACAGCTCGCCGTTGACCGCGGTCATGATCTCGCCGCTGTCCATGCAGAACGGCTGACGGCCGCGGTTCTCGTCCAGGTCGATGATCGACAGACGCGCATGGGAAAAGCCCACACCGCGGTCATCCTGGGTGCGGTAACCGAAGCCGTCGGGGCCGCGGTGATACTGGATCGCGGCCATGTTGACCAGGGTTTGCGGGTCGACCTTGCGGGTCGGGTCGGCGTGAAAGATTCCTGCAATGCCACACATGGCATGTCTCCTTGGTTATCCGTTCGGGGCGAGCGGGGCGCGGGCCGGGCAGGCCCGGCGCGCCACGCCGCTCGCGGTTCAACTAAAAGGCGGCGTCAGCCGTCCGGGGTATCCATCACCGCGCTGATGCGGCGTACCACCGTGGTCAGCAGCGCCATGCGCACGAATACGGCCCCGCGGGCCTGGGCGAAATACCAGTTGTGCGGGGTGGCATCGAGGTCGGTGGAGAGCTCTTCACCTCGCGCCAGCGGATGCAGAACCACTGCGCCCTCCTTCAGCGGGGAGTGGCGATCCAACTTCAGCCCCTCGCCCATCGCCTCGAAGGTGTCACCCACCCAGGCGATCGCGTTGATGTACACGACATCCAGATCCGGCAGCGCCGGGTCCAGGTCGTGCACCACGCGTAGCGAGATCCCGGCCTCTTCCAGTTCCTCGCGCTGACCCGGATCGAAATTCTCGTCCTCGCGCGAGACGAGCACGATCTCGTCGATCGCCTGCGGGAACAGGCTCAACAGGCGCAGCAGGGAGCGCACCGTGCGCATGCGCGAGGGCACCCCGATGATGCCGACCTTGATGCGCTGCTCCGGGGCCACCTCGCCGGTGAACAGCTCCGGGCGCCACTTGGCCAGGGCGTAGACGTCCGCCAGCGCCTGGGTCGGGTGTTCGTCGATCCCGTTGCCGGCGTTCACCAGCGGGATGCGCAGGTTCTCCAGCATGTTGTGCGCGGCCTCGCCGTCGGAGGAGCGCAGGACCAGCACATCACCGTAGTTGTTGAACATCTCGGCGATGTCCGCCAGCGATTCGCCCTTGGCAATACCGGTGCTCTTGGGGTCGGTAATCGACATGACCGAGCCGCCCAGGCGGTGCCAGGCACTCTCGAACGACAGCCGCGTGCGCGTGGACGGCTCGTAGAACGCGCTGATCAGGATCTTGCCCGCCAGCGGCAGGTGCATCAGCGCCGGCGTGGTCTCGTACTGCGCCGCCAGGCGGAACAGCTGCAGCAGCTCGTCGCGCGAGAACTGCTGGCTGGAGACCACATGCGAGGCCGCCAGCTTGAGAAGCGGGTCCGGGTCTTCCTCCACCGCCGCCAGCAACGCCTTCGGCCGGTCGGTACCGGCGGCGCCGTCTTTCGGGTGGAGCACATGCAGGGGATCTTCGGTGTAGTTCACCAGAGGCATCCTTTTTTCCAGTCGCGGATAAACAGGGCAATCAGCAGGATCGGGGTCAGCGTCGCCACCAGTGTGGCGATGATCACGATCACGGACAGGGCTGTAATGGAGATCGTCATGCGACCACCTCGCCGTCCGGACGGGCCAGGCGGCCCCAGTCGAATGGCCGCGGCATCAACCAGGTGCTCAGCACCATCACGGCCAGCGAGACAGCGGCCCCGACCAGCGCGGCCACATAGAACCCAATCAGGAAGTAGCTGGCCAGGCCAATGCCCGACCCCAGTATCATCGACCAGGCCGCGCCCTGCGGGTTCGCCCGCTGCCAGTACAGCCCGGCAACGATCGGCCAGATCGCGGAGGCCACGAAGGCGCCGGTGAAGTACAGAAGCTCGGCCAGCGAGCCGACGATCGGCAGCTCGCCGCGGTAACTGGCCGCCAGCCAGGTCACGAGGCCCAGGAGCACCACGATCACCTTGGTCGCGTGGAACTGGTGCTGTTCGCTGGCCTGCGGGCGGATGTGGCCGCGGTAAATGTCGCGGGTCACCAGGTCCGAGGTGGCCGCCAGCAGCGAGTCGAGACTGGAAGCGAGCGCGGCGAACACCACGATGAACACCACGATCGCCCCGGTCAGGCCCAGCACCTCGGCGGCCACCAGCGGCCCGACCATGTCCGCGGCGGGCACGTTGAGGCCCAGCGCTGGCGTGGCCAGGGCGATGAAGCCGGCCACGATCGGGATTGGCAGCCACAGCAGGCCGCCAAAGAGGTAGGCCCGGAAGCCCACGTTGCGGCCGAAGGCGAAGGCGCGCGACCACCAGACATTGGAGTGGAAGATCTCGCCGACGCCAAACAGCAGATTGTTGAACAGGAACATGATCGCGGCCGGGAACAGCAGGTTCAGCAGCTCCGGGCGCTCTTCCATCAGGTTGAAGTGGATCGCCTCGAAGCCGACCTTGTCGATGGTCAGCCAGGCGATGAACGCCGCACCGGCGATGATGATGACGGTCTGGATGAAGTCGGTCCCGATCACCGCGCGCAGGCCGCCCAGCAGGGTGTAGAGCACGCAGACGGTCAAAATCACGGTCATGCCCACGCGGTAGTCGATGCCGGCCAGGGCGTTGATCAGCACCCCGCCAGCCATCGCCATCGAGACCAGCCAGCCGAAGGCGTAGATCAGTGACACCACCAGGAACACCCGCCAGGTGAATTTGCCGTAGCGCAGCCGGATGAAGTCGCCGGAGGTAAAGCCCTCGGGCATCAGTTCGCGGATGCGCCGCGCCAGCGGCGCGAACAGGATCAGGCCCAGCGCACCCAGCGAGTAGCCGAGCATGCCCCAGACGCCCAGTTGCAGCGCCAGCTGCGGGGCCGTCATCGTGGTGTTGGCGGTGACCCAGGTGGCCATCGCGGTGGCGGTGGCCAGCGCCAGGCCAACGTTGCGCCCCGCCAGCATGTGATCCTCGGCGGTCTTGTTGCGACGACCCAACCACCAGCCCAGCACCACCCAGAGGACGCTGAACGCCGCCAGCAGCCCCCAGGCGATGGAGGTCGGGAGGATCGGGTCGTCGAGACCGGTCACGAAGCCTCCTGCACCTTCTTGATCTCGCGGATCGCCTCGTCGGTGGTCATCACGCGGGCGTAGCGGTCCTTGATGGTCGTGAGCGTGGCCTTCTGCATCTCCGGCGTCACCGTGGCCGTGGCGTCGTCCATCAGGGTGACATAAAAGCCCAGGTCGCAGGCATCCCGCACGGCGGTGGAGACGCACTCGTTGGAATACACGCCCACGATGAACAGCGCGCTGATGTTCAGGTTGCGCAGGATGTAGTGGAGGTTGGTGGAGTTGAAGACCCCGCTGGCGGTCTTGTCCAGCACGATCTCGTCCCCGACCGGGGCCACCTGCTCGACGAACTCGGCATCCTTGGAGCCGGGGGCCGCATGCAGGTTCAGGCGCTTGTGGCCCGGGCTGCGGTCGCGGCCATCATGCGTCAGCGAGCGGATGCGGGTATGGATCACCTCCAGCCCCTCTTCGCGGAAGGCGTCCTGCAGGCGGCGCACATTGGGCAGCACCGTCTGCTCCAGGCGATTGAAGTAATACTCCTGGGCCTCCAGCGGCACGCCAGAGTCGGCGGAGTTCGCGAACACGCCGTGGCCGCGCGCGGCATCCAGATACTGCAAGTCGATGCACAGCAGGGCGACATGGTGCTCCCGCAACTCCTGACGCAGCACCGGCGTGGTGATCAGGCTTTCCTGGTACTGCTCGCGCAGCGGATCCAGGGAGTCGTAGTCGGTCAACTGGGTGACGTTGTCGTGTTCGGCCATTCCGGGCGCTTCCTCTCGTCGCGATTTATTGCCGAGCGGCCAACGCCAGGGCACTTTGCAGGGTCAGATTGGCGCCGGTCTCGATGTCTTCCCAGTTTGTCCATTCCGCGGCGGAATGGCTACGCCCCTGCAGGCTCGGCACGAAGATCATGCCGGTGCGGGTGATGCGGCTCATGCTCTGGGTATCGTGGGCTGCACCGCTGGGCATGGTGATGTACTCCAGCCCCATGCGTTCGGCCTGCGCCTCGATGGTCTGCACAACGCCGGGGTCACAGCGCACCGGATCGATCTCGGAGAGGACGTCGAACTCGAACATCAGGTCGCGTCGGCGCGCCAGACTGGACAGGGTGCGCCGGGCCGCATGGGCCAGCGCGGTCAGGACCTTCTCGTCGGTGTCGCGCACCTCGAAGGAGAAGGTCGCCATGCCCGGCACGGTATTCGCCGCCCCCGGTGCCAGCTCCACGCGGCCGATGGTGGCGCGCGAGTTCGGGCTGCCGTGCTCCTCGATCAGGCGATTGATCTCGCCGCCGAACTCCGCCAGGCCCTGGAAGGGATCGATACGCATGTCCATCGGCGTGGTGCCGGCGTGGTTGGGCTGGCCCTTCAGGCGCACCTCCCACTTGAACAAGCCGGTGATCGCCTCGACCACCCCGACACTGAGGCCGCGCCGGTCCAGCACCGGGCCCTGCTCGATGTGGGTCTCGATGAAGGCATGCAGGCTGTGCGGATCGCGCCGCGCGGCCAGCGCGTCGTCGGCGTTCAGCCCCCAGTTGGCCATGGCCTCGACCAGGGTCACGCCTTCGAGATCCCGCGCATGGCTGATGCTCTCCGGGGTCAGCTTGCCGGCCATTGCCTGCGAGCCGAACATGCCGCCGAAACGGCCCTCCTCGTCGGTGAAGTCGATCACCTCGAGCGGGTACGCGAGGTCGACCGCGTTCTCCTTGGCGGTGCGCAGCACCTCCAGCCCGATCAGCACGCCCAGCGCCCCGTCCAGCGGACCCCCACCGGGCACCGTATCCAGGTGCGAACCCATGGCCACTACCGGGCGCTTGCCGTCGTAGTCGAGGCGCCCGTGCAGGTTGGCGGCACCGTCCTGCCAGACATCCAGGCCGGCGGCCTCGAGGCGCCCGCGAAACCACTCGCGCCCGGCGCGGTCGCCGTCGCTGAACGCGCGACGATGCAGGCCCCGGTCGGCATCGCGGCCGATCTGCGCGAGATCGTTGATGTCCTGCTGCAGGCGCTGCATGTTGATCTTGAGATCCGTCATGGATACCTCCGAAAGCGGGCCCACCCCGGATCACGCGAGAACGTTAGCTCGACACGGATCGGCAGGGCTGGACCAAGTGAATCAGCTGCGCGGACGCCCGCGCAGGATGGCCCCGATCAGGACCAGAAAGACGACCGCGCCCACGGCAAAAAAACCGAAGGCTCGGGCCAGGCTGTGATGCTCCACCGACACCATGGCTTGATCGGCCCAGGCGTCCGGATCGGCATCCGCGGCGCGCAGGCGAAACCGGTAGTCACCATCGGGCAGGCCGCTGATGACCGTGCTGCTATCGCCGCCCTGATAGAGGATGCGCGCATCCGCGTGGTCGGGACCCGAGGCCTGCTCCAGTACCACGGGCGCATCTGCCTCCCACGCCAGGGTGAAGCCGCCATCCGTTGAGCGCTCGGGTGGCGCATCAAACGTGGGCTGCGCACCCGCCGCCAGTGGAAGGCAGAGAAGAAACGGCAGCAGCACGCGAAACAATCGCATCAGGGCCTCCGCGGCAGACGGTTCAGGACTTGCCGTCGAACGGCTGCAGGCCGGCCTTGGGCTCGGTGGTATTCATCGCCTCGACCAGCAGGTCCAGGCCCTGGTCCAGGTCCACGAGACGTCCCTTCGGCAACGACTGCAGGGCGCGGTTCAGTTCGCCCTGCGGGGCGGCCGGCGCCCTCTCCAGCAGTTCCAGCCCGGCATCGGTGACGTAGAGCCGGACGATGCGCTGGTCCTTTTCCGGGCGCCGGCGCTCGATCAGACCCCGGTGTTCCAGCTTGTCCAGAAGATTGGACGTGGTGGAGGCATGCACCGATAGCCGGCGCGACAGGTCGCTGACGTTCAGTCCCGGCGTGCGCTGCAACTCCCACAACGCCCACAGCTGCGAGGCGCTGATGCCACAGGCGCGCTCCACCGACCGCGAATGCCCCTGCAGGGCGCGGATGATCACGCGCAGCTGGCGGATCACCGACCGCGCGACATCCGGCTCGGCCGGCGCACCGGCAGGGGTGCCGGATTCATCCTGGGGTGCCTGGTGCACGGCTTGGGTGGAGGTCATGAAAACTTCTCGCAATAAATCATTCGTCTATTTATTTTTGTACAAAAATAGTTTTATTGCAACTCGAGGTCGAACTGGCGAAATCGCGCCACGGGCTCTAAACAAGTGAGTTGGGGTGCCTGCCCCGGCGAGAAACCCGCCTCCCCGCCGGGTGCGAGACGCGCGACCGAAGGGCCCCGAACCCTCGGGGCCACAAGGAGGAACACGGGACGGGTGTGGTGGTCACACCACAGTGCGCCGAGCTCGCGTATCTTGTTTACAACGAATTAGAAACTGCTTATAAACGTTGCCGGCTACGATCAAGACGCACAAACGCGCATTCCGTGTCCGCCCAGGATGGCCTCTGGCGCCACCCGAACCGCCCGACCAGAGAGGATCGCAATGAAGAAGACGATGAGCTGGACCCTGGCACCCCTTTCCGGTGCCGTCGCCCTGGCCCTGTTCCTGGGCCCGAATGTCGCTGCCGCGGAATACGACAGCATCCAGGTCGGCAACCTGTCGATCGGCGGCGCCCTGCGCGCAAACTATGTGGTCGGTGACTACCCCGACTCTGATCGCCGCTCGTGGGACAAGGGCGGCAACTTCCTGCTGGACACCGCCCGGATCAATCTCGATTACGAAAATGGCCCCTGGCTCGGGAAACTGGAGTACCGCTGGTACGACGGCTACAACATGCTGCACACCGGCTGGGCGGGCTACAACTTCGAGAACGAGAGCCAGCTGCAGGTCGGCGTGAACCGCGTCCCCTTCGGCCCGGGGCCCTACGGTGTCTCCCAGAGCTGGTTCTTCGACCAGCATTACTATGTCGGCCTGTCCGATGACATGGACCTCGGCGTGAAGTACTCCATGCCGATGGGTGACTGGACCTGGGACTTCGGCTACTACGCACGGGATGAAGGAAACTATTCCGGCGATACCGAGGACAGCTCGCGGTACTCCTACGATGTCGTCAACGAATCCGGTGACGGCTACGAAGAACGCAACCAGTTCAATGTCCGCGGTATCTACAGCATCCCGAACGCCAATGCCGATGTCGGCTTCTCGGCGCAGTACGGCGAGCTGAAGAGCAGGGGCCCGCAAAGTGACGGGGACCACTACGCAGTCTCCGGCCATATGGTCAACAACTGGGGCAACTGGACCCTGGCCAGCCAGCTGACCTATTACAAGTTTGACGTCGACGAGAACCAGCCGCTGGGCACAGACAAGCTCGTTCAGATGGGCGCCTACGACTTCCCTAACACCGTGGCTGCCGAGGGCTGGATTCCGGCCGTTTCGCTCAGCTACTACAAGGAAACCAGCAACATCCCATGGCTGGATTACGTGATCCCCTACGCCGAGGTCTCCTCCATCGTGAAGAGCGAGAGCGACTTCAACAACAGCGATCTACTGGTTCTAGGGGCGGCCTGGGCGCGGGGTAACTGGTACATCTACACCGACCTGGCCTACTCCAACGGTAACGAGTTCGTGGGCGGTAACCGTCGCGGCGACAACCCGTTTGGCGATCGCCTTGGGGCCAACGAGGAAGACAACTGGGAAGCCCGAGTGAACATCAACTTTGGTTACTACTTCTAAGCCGTACGGGCAAGGCCGTCACCAGGCGGCCATCCGCCGAACCCGAGCCCGTGCCGTCTGGTGCGGGCTTTTTTGTGCCCGCCGAAAGCCACTCGGATCAGGTGCGGCTACTCGCGAGCGGACGCCGGCGAGGTGTCTGGTCGACCGGGCTGGGGCATACGGTCGGGGTTGGCCCAGCGCATCAGGGCGAAGGCGAGCAGGATGGTGGGGATGCCGATCAGGGCGGAGCTGGCGAAGAACCAGACCCAGCCGATGTGTTCGGCCAGCACCCCGGTGAAGCCGGCGAGGAATTGCCCCGGCAGGGTCATGATGGAGCTGAACAGGGCGTACTGGGTGGCGGTGTAGGCGCTATTGGTCAGACTGGAGAGATAGGCGATGAACACCGAAATCGCCATGCCACCGGAGAGGTTGTCGGCCATGATCGCGAACACCAGCCCATAGGTCTCGGGCCCGAGCGTCGCCAGCCAGGAGAAGGTGAGGTTGGTCAGCGGCGCCAGGATCGCGGTCGCGATCAGCATGCGCATGATGCCGAAGCGCACCACCAGCAATCCGCCCAGGGCCGCACCGGCCAGGGTCATGGCCAGGCCGAAGGCGGCGGCAATATTGGCGATCTCTTCCTTGGTGAATCCGATGTCCAGATAGAACGGGTTGGCCATCACCCCCATGAAGATGTCGCTGATGCGAAAGACCGCGATAAACGCGATAACAACGAGGGCGATGCGGCCGAAACGCTGCCAGAACTCGACAAAGGGGCAGACCACCGCGCCGATGACCCAGGCCTTGAGGTCCCGCCACCAGCCGGTATCCGAGGTGTTGTTGAGGTAATGGACCACGCGATCCTCGAGCCGGGCCGTGGCAGCATCGCGTTTCGCGACCTCGGGCTCGCGCACGATCAACGTGCAGACGACACCTACCAGCATCAACGCGGCCATGGCGGCATAGGACAGGCTCCAGCTACCGACGGCGGCGATGTGCAGCGCCCCGGCCCCCGCGGTCAGCAGTGCGACGCGATAGCCGAACACGTAGGCCGCCGCCATGGCGCCCTGGCGCTCCTGGCTGACGGCCTCGATGCGATAGGCGTCGATGGCGATGTCCTGGGTGGCGGCGCCAAAGGCGGTGAGCACGGCCAGGACCGCAACCAGCCAGAGCTGTTCGACCGGGTCGGTCAGGGCGATGCCGACCAGCCCGAGGATGATCACGGCCTGGGCGAACAGCATCCACGCGCGGCGGCGCCCGAATACGCGGGTCAGGAGCGGCAGGGCCAGGCGGTCGACCACCGGTGCCCAGAACACCTTGATACTGTAGGCCATGCCGACCCAGGACAGGAAGCCGATGGAGGCCAGCTCCACCCCGAGATCGCGCAGCCAGGCGGTGAAGGTCCCGCCGGTCAGCAGCAGCGGCAACCCCGCGGCGAAGCCGAGGAACAGCATCCCGATGACCCGTGGGTGGCGGTAGACCGCCAGCGCCGCGCGCCAGTCGCGGCTCGGGGGACGCTGCGCTTCAGCGACTCCGGTCATGCGCGAACGTCACCGAATGCGAGGAACATGCCCCGATCAGGGCTGGTAGTCATAGTCGATCCAGAACGGCGCGTGGTCGGAGAAGCGATCGTCGGTATGGATGTACGGGTGATGCGCGGTGGCCGCGATGCCCGGCGTGGCGATCTGATAGTCGATGCGCCAGCCCACGTTCTTGGCCCAGGCCTGGCCGCGGTTGGACCACCAGGTGTACTGCTCCGGGCGTTCGTCCAGCCGGCGGAACACGTCCACCATGCCAATCTCGTCGAACAGGTGGTCCAGCCAGGCGCGCTCTTCCGGCAGGAAGCCCGAATTCTTGCGGTTCGACTTGTAGTTGGTCAGGTCAATCTCGCGGTGGGCGATGTTCCAGTCGCCGCAGATGACCCATTCGCGCCCGTCGTGCATGCGCTCGGTCAGCCAGGGCCGGAAGAACTCCAGGAAACGCCACTTGGAATCCTGGCGATGATCGCCGGAGGAGCCGGACGGCAGGTACAACGAGACCACCGACAGATTGCCGAAACGCATCTCGGCATAACGGCCCTCGTTGTCCGCCTCCTCGAAGCCGATACGCGTAATGACCTCGTCCGGCTGGCGGCGGCTGTACAGGGCCACGCCGCTGTAGCCGGGCTTTACGGCATCGACATAGACACTGTGGTACCCGGGTGGATGGAAGGGCTCGCCCTGGATCTGGTGGATCTGGGCCTTGGTCTCCTGGATGCAGACCACGTCGGCCTCGGTCCCCGGGAGCCAGTCGAAGAAACCCTTGCGGGCGGCGGCGCGGATGCCGTTGGCGTTCATCGAGAGTATGCGCATGGCGAGGAACGATACCGGCGCGCGCACGCGCAGGAAAGGGCCTGGCTGCGGAATCCAGGTGTCCCTGTGTCAGAATACGGCGTTTTACGACCGGAGCACCCCGATGACCGCCCACGCCTTCCTGGAATACGCCCTGCAACGCGACGTCCTGCGCTTTGGCGAGTTCACGCTGAAGTCCGGGCGGACCAGTCCGTACTTCTTCAACGCGGGCCTGTTCAACCGCGGCTCCGACCTGGCCCGCCTGGGCGAGTTCTACGCCCGTGCGATCGTGGACTCCGGCATCGAATTCGACCTGGTGTTCGGCCCGGCCTACAAGGGCATCCCGCTGGCGGCGGCGGTCACCGAAGCGCTGTTCCGCGACCACGGCATGGACCGCCCCTGGGCCTTCAACCGCAAGGAGGCGAAGGACCACGGCGAGGGCGGGAACATCGTCGGCGCGCCGCTGCAGGGCCGGGTGCTGATCGTGGACGACGTGATCACCGCCGGCACCGCCATCCGCGAATCGGTGGACCTGATCCGCGCGGCCGGGGCAACGCCTGTGGGCGTGGCGATTGCGCTGGACCGCGAGGAGCGCGGACGCGGCGAGCGCTCGGCGATCCAGGAGGTCGAGGCCGACCTGGGCCTGCAGGTCATCCGCGTCGCGCGGCTGACCGATCTCGTGACCATGCTGGAGGATACGGGCCGCGCGCCCGAACACCTGGAGGCCCTGCGCGCGTACCGCGCCGAGTACGGCGTTTAGGGGACACGTACCGCAGCATCGACCCCTGCCCCGTCATTGCTTCGTCGGCTACGCCTCCTCGCAATGACGGGGCAGGGGTTTACGCGGGGTGGCGGCATGTGCGCCGAGCGGCGCTACAGCAGTTCGGTATCGTCGTGCGAGTAAGCCGGGGAGCAGCTGCAGAGGATGTGCAGCGGCTCGGTGCCCGTATTGAGGATGTTGTGCGGCGTGCCGGGATGGATACAGACGGTGTCACCCACGGCCACCGAGAAGGTCTCCTCACCCAGACGCATCTCGCCCTGCCCGCGGGTCACGTGATAGATCTCCTCGGTGCGGGCATGGCGATGCAGGCGCGTGACGGCACCCGGCTCGACCACCGCCTCGGCCAGGCTCTGGGCCGCATTGCCGTGCACGTCAGGGTGCATCAGCTCGCGGATCTCGGAGCCGTCCTTCGTATCGTAGGCCGGTGTGTCGCTGTAGCGTGTGTGCATTGCGCGCTCCCTCAGGCCGAGGCCGGCACTTCCTCGAACAGGAGGCTGCGCCCGCCCATTGCAGAGGGCTTGGGCACGCCCATCAGCTCCAGCACGGTCGGGGCCACATCGGCCAGGCCGCCGCCGGTGCGCAGACGCCAGCGCTGCGAGTCGGTAATCATGCACATCACCGGATAGATGGTGTGCTGGGTGTGCGGGGCCCCGGTCACCGGATCCACGTATTCGTCGCAGTTGCCATGGTCCGCGGTGACGATCGCCGAATATTCGAGCCTCTTCGCCGCATCCAGCACCCGCCCGACCTCACGATCCAGGACCTGGACGGCCTCGATCAGGGCCTCGCGCTTGGCCGTATGGCCCACCATGTCGCCATTGGCGAAGTTGACCAGGACGAACCCGTAGCGCCCGCTCTCCATCGCCTGGATGGTCTGGTCGGCGACCTCGGCCGCGCTCATCTCCGGCTGCTCGTCGTAGGTATCCACCGACGGCGAGGGGACCATCACGCGCTGCTCGCCGGCGTAGGGCTCTTCCTTGCCGCCGTTGAAAAAGAAGGTCACGTGGGCGTACTTCTCGGTCTCCGCACAGTGGAACTGCGGGATGCCGGCGGAGGCGATGGTGCTGCCCAGAGTCGTCGACGGGCGTTCCGGCGGGAACGCGATCGGCGACAGGAAGCGCGGGTCGTACTCGGTCAGGCAGGTCTCGGACACCGGGTGAAAGTCACCGCGGTCGAAGCCGTCGAAGTCGTCCATGCCCAGGGCCGCGGTCAGCTGACGCGGACGGTCATTACGGAAATTGAACAGCACGCAGACCGCATCCTGTCCCAGCGGCTCGCCACCGTTGATGATGCGCGGGTTGATGAACTCATCGTCCTCGCCCGCCGCATAGGCCGCCTCGATCGCCTCGCGCGCGGAACCGGCGGCCTCCCCCTCGGCGTAGGCCATCGCGCGGAAGGCCTTTTCCGTGCGCTTCCAGCGCTTGTCACGGTCCATCGCATAGTAACGCCCGCACACGGTGGCGATGGCGCCGCCAGCGTTCGCCAGCTCTTCCTCCAGCGGATCGAGGTAGTGGAGCGCGGAACGGGGTGCGGTATCGCGGCCGTCGGTGATCATGTGCACCATCGGGCGCGCGCCCTCGCGCTGGCAGATCTCCACCAGGGCGCGCAGGTGGCGGATATGCGAGTGCACGCCACCATCGGACACCAGACCAATCAAATGCAGCGGCTGATCCTTCGCGGCCGCGGCGCGCGCAGCACTGACCAGGGCGTCGTTCTCGTAGAAGCTGCCATCGGTGATCGAGTCGTCGATACGCACCAGGTCCTGGTTGATCACGGTACCCGCACCCAGGGTCAGATGCCCGACCTCGGAGTTGCCCATCTGCCCATCCGGCAGCCCGACGGCGCGACCACAGGCGTCCAGTGTCGTGTGGGTATGAGTGGAGAGGTACTCGTCGAGGCGCGGCGTATCGGCCTCGGCGTAGGCATTGTTCAGCTTGGACGGGTTCACGCCCACCCCGTCCATGATGATCAGCAGGACAGGGCGGCGGGGGGTGGGACGCGGGTGTGCCATCGCGGGATCATTACCTGGGTCAATGGGTTACCCGGGTATTTTAGCAACTTCCGATGCTTGGCGGGGGCGCAGGCCTGCACAAATACGGCCGCCGGCGCGGTGACTCAGCGATCGCGCCCCGTATTGCCATCCTCCTGCGATGCTTCCGCGTCGGGCTGGCCGTCGTCAGCTGGGCCCTCGCCACCCTGGCCCTCGGCCACCTCGGGCGCCGGCTCGGCGGGGGTGTCAGTGGCGAGTGTGCTCGCGGACCCGCGCTGGCGACGCAGTTCGGCCTGCTCTTCCTCGATGCGGTCGAGCTCGGCGTCCATCTCGTCGTCGGTCAATGGCGTGTACCCGGTGCGCGCGGCGGCGCTGGCGCCCCCGCCGGCGGATGCGGCCGCCGTGGACGAGGCGGCCCGCGTGGTGCCGGACGCCTTGCCCGAACCACCGGGTCCACCGCGCGGCGTACCACCGCCGCCACCCGGTCCATCGTCGTCCGGACCATCATCGGCGTCGGCCGCATCGTCACCGCCCGCAGTCGCGCGGCGTTGCGCCTTCTTGCGCTCCATGATGCGCGACAGGATCAGGCCAATCTCGAACAGCAGCCACATCGGTAGCGCCAGCAGCGTCTGCGAGATGATGTCCGGCGGGGTCAGCACCATGCCGACCAGAAACACGCCGACGATCACATAGGGGCGCTTCTGCGACAGCTTGGCCGGGGTCGTGGCCCCCATGGAGACCAGCAGGATCGTTGCCACCGGCACCTCGAAGGCAATGCCAAAGGCGATGAACAGCATGATGACGAACGACAGATAGCGCGAGATATCGGTCATCACGGCCACGCCCTCGGGCGCCGTGGCCGTGAAGAACGCGAAAATCAGCGGGAAGACCACGAAGTAGGCGAACGCCATCCCCAGATAGAACAGCGCGGTGGACGACGCCACCAGCGGCAGCGCCATGCTCTTTTCGTGCGAGTAAAGCCCGGGTGCCACGAAGGACCAGACCTGATACAGCAGGTAGGGGATGCTGAGCACCACCGCCAGCAGCAGGGTCAGCTTGAACGGGATCAGGAACGGCGCGGCCACGTCGATCGCGATCATGCTGGTGCCTTCCGGCAGGTGCTGCATCAGCGGGCCGGCCAGCCAGGTGTAGATCGGGTTGGCGAACGGGAACAGGATCAGGAACATCACCAGGATGGCGATGAACATCCTGAGGATACGGTCGCGCAGCTCGATCAGGTGCGTGAGCAGGGTCTCGGTCGCTTCCGGACTCGGCTCGACCCCCGGTTTGGTCTTGCTCATGAGTGCTTGTCAGGGGTCGGGTCGTTGTGGGTGGTATCCGCTTCGGGATCAGAGGCCTCGCCCCCCCGTGACTCGGCAGGGTCCGGGGTGCGCCGTTCGCGCACCGCCGGTTTCGTCCGCTCCGGACGCGGGCCATCGGAGGCGCGCGCCTTTTGCTCGGCGGCCAGCGCCGGGTCGTCGGTCATCAAGTTGCCATCCAGATCGCCCTGGGTGGGTACCCGCCGAACCTCGGGCGCATCCGCGTCGTCGGGTGCCTCCGGCGCACCCGGGTCCGAAGCACGCGCCGCCGCATCCGGGCTGCGCATGGATGGCTTGTCCCGCACCGCGGGCTTGGCCTGGTTCTCGGCCAGGGCCTTTTGCTCCTTGCCGGAGAGATCCTTGCGGGTCTTCGGCTTGCCCTCGATATCTTCGCGCAGGTCCCGCTCGGTATCCTCGATATCCTCGCGCAGACTGGTCTCGGTCTCGTCCATCATGTTCTTGAGCTGGCGGATCTCGCGATCCTGGCTCTTCAGCATGTTGCGCAGTTCGTCGGTCTGCAGCTCCTGCTCGAAGTCCGATCGCACGCTATGGACGAAACGCCGGGTCTTGCCGACCCAGCGCCCGATCTCGCGCGCAAGCCCGGGCAGACGCTCCGGCCCCACGACCAGAAGCGCCACCAGCACGATGATGATGATTTCCCAGAAGCCGATGTCGAACATGGGCTATCGCTCGAGCCTGGCCGCCGCGCAGGGCGCGAGGCTCAGGACTTCTTGTCCGATTGCGAGGCGTCGGAATCCTTTTCGCTGCTCTTCTTCACCTCGGCGTCGACCACCCGGCCTTCGCTGTCGGTCTGGTTCTCGACCTCGCGCGGCTCTTCGTCTTCTTCGCCTTCCTTCTTCTCGGCGTCGGGATCCTTGACCGCCTGGCGGAAGTTTTTCATCGCCGAGCCGATATCCCCACCCATGTTGCGCAGCTTCTTCGTGCCGAACAGCAGCACGACGATGAGCAGGACGATGAGGAGCTGCCAAATGCTGATACCACCAATACCCATGGACTCTGTTCTCCAGTCATACAACTTTGGGGTTAGCCTGAACGGCGCCAGGCCCATAATCAACTCTGGGGCACACCGGCCACTGTGGGCGTTCGTGCTGGAGTCGCTGTTTCTTCGCGGACAGGGCGCGGTGATTGCAGTGTAGCCGCGCCACATGAACGAACGCTTTACAGCCGGCGACTCAATGCGGCCCCCGGGGAAAGACCGATCAATGTACACGCTACGAGTGGTCGGACCGGCGACCACTGATTTCGCGCGCGGCCTTCTCGGCGACGCCCGACAGACCGAAACGCCGACCCAGTTCATCGAGGACATCGTCCGGGTGCCGTCCGCGGGCCGCGAGCACCACCAGGGCATGAAACCACAGGTCGGCCATTTCCGACACAAGGGCGTCGGTATCGTCGTTCTTGGCGGCAATCAGCGTCTCCGCCGATTCCTCGCCCAGTTTCTTGAGCATCTCGTCCAGCCCGCGCGCGTGAAGCCTGGCCACGTAGGACTGCTCCGGGTCGGCCTGGCGGCGCTGCTCGATCACCTCGGCGAGCGCGGAAAGCACCTCGGCACCACCCGGACGAGCGGGAGTCGAATCGGTCATTGCGCGGCCACCTCGGCATCGTTCGGCCGCACCGGGACACCGGCCGCCGCCATCGCGTCCTTGGCCTCGCCCACCGTGTGCTGACCAAAGTGAAAGATACTGGCCGCCAGCACGGCATCGGCATGGCCCTCGGTCACGCCCTCCACCAGATGCTGCAGCTCACCGACCCCGCCCGAAGCAATCACCGGCACGCCGACCGCATCGCTGACCGCGCGGGTCAGGGGCAGGTCGAAGCCGATACGGGTGCCGTCACGATCCATGCTCGTCAGCAGAATCTCGCCGGCCCCCAGGGACTCCATGCGCTGCGCCCACTCGACCACGTCCAGCCCGGTCTCGCGGCGGCCTCCGTGGGTAAAGACCTCCCAGCGCGGTGGTTCATTCCCCGTGCTGACCTGCTTGGCGTCGATCGCGACCACGATGCACTGGCTGCCGACCCAGTCGGCGGCCTCGCGCACCAGCTCGGGCCGGTGCACCGCGGCGGTGTTGATGGAGACCTTGTCGGCCCCGGCGTTCAGCAGGCGGCGGATGTCTTCGACCGCGCGCACGCCACCACCCACAGTCAGCGGGATGAACACCTCGCGCGCGACGGCCTCGACCACGTGCACGATGGTCTCGCGGTCGTCGCTGGAGGCGGTGATGTCGAGGAAGGTGATCTCGTCCGCACCCTGGGTGTTGTAGCGCCGGGCGATCTCCACCGGGTCCCCGGCATCGCGGATGCCGACGAAGTTGACACCCTTGACCACGCGGCCGGCGTCGACATCCAGACAGGGAATGATGCGCTTGGCGAGCATCTCAGGTTGCGAGGGCCTTGCGGGCCTCCTCCAGGGTAAAGGCGCCGTCGTACAAGGCCCGGCCGACGATGGCGCCGGTAATGCCCTCGTCCTCGCGGGCGGCGAGGTTGCGCAGGTCGTCCAGCGAACTGATGCCGCCGGAGGCGATCACCGGCACGCGCACGTTGCTCGCCAGGCGCGCGGTAGCCTCCACGTTGGGGCCCTTCATCATCCCGTCGCGGGCGATGTCGGTGTAGACGAAGGCCACCACGCCGTCCGCCTCGAAGTGCTGGGCCAGGTCGATCACGTCGTGGTGCGACAGCTTGGACCAGCCATCCACCGCCAGCTTGCCGTCCTTGGCATCCAGCCCGACGATGATACGGCCGGGGAATTCCAGACACAGGTCGTTCACGAAGTGCGGCGCGCTGACCGCGCGGGTACCGATGATCACGTATTCGACCCCGGCATCCAGATAGGCCTGAACCGTGTCCTCGTCGCGCACGCCACCGCCGATCTGGATCGGCAGGTCGGGGAAGGCCTTGGCAATCGCGTGCACCGCCTTGGCATTGCGCGGCTGACCGGCAAAGGCGCCGTCGAGATCAACGATATGCAACCGCTCGGCCCCGGCATCGACCCAGCGCTTCGCCATCTCCACCGGGTCCTCGCCGAACACGGTGGAATCGTCCATGTTCCCCTGGCGCAGGCGAACGCACTTGCCTTCCTTCAGATCGATTGCGGGAATGACCAGCATCTTCGACTCCTCACGACGCCCCGGGACCGTCACCGTCCCAGCGCAGAAAGTTATGCAGCAGACGCAGCCCGCAGGCGGCGCTCTTCTCCGGATGGCACTGCATGGTGAACAACGAGCCCCGCGCCAGTGCCGAGGCAAAGGTCTCGCCATAATCGGTGCGCCCGGCGACATCGGCCTCGCGCTCGGGCTGCACCCGGTAACTATGGACGAAATAAAACCACGGGGTCTCCGGCAGGCCGTGCCACAGGGGATGCTCCTGCGCCGGCAGCACGCGGTTCCAGCCCATGTGCGGGATCTTCAGGCGCCGGCCATCCGGGCCCTGCATGGCGGGAAAGCGCGCGACCCGGCCCGGCAGGATGCCCAGCAGGTCGACGCCGCCGCTCTCCTCGCTGGCGTCCATCAGGATCTGCTGGCCCAAGCAGAGGCCCAGGAACGGGCGGTCGGCCGCCAGCTCCGGCAGCAGCCGGTCGAGCCCGCGATTCGACAGCGCCTGCATGGCGTCCCCGGCCGCGCCCTGGCCGGGAAACACCAACCGGTCGGCCTCGCGCAAGGTCTCGGGGTCGTCGGTCAGCAGTACGCGCTGGTCGCCCGCGGCCTCGTGCTCCAGTGCACGCACGACCGAGTGCAGATTCCCCATGCCGTAATCGATGACGGCAACAGTTTCCATGGCCGGGTCTCGTCCGTTGGTCCGTTACAGACTGCCCTTGGTGGACGGCGTGATCCCCGCGGAGCGCGGATCGAACTCCGCCGCCACACGCAGGGCGCGCCCGAAGGCCTTGAAGATGGTCTCGGCGACATGATGCGCGTTGTCGCCACGCAGGCAGTCGATGTGCAGGGTCATCCAGCTGTGGTTGACCAGGCCCTGGAAGAACTCGTGGAACAAGTCCACATCAAATTCGCCGATGTGCGAACGGCGGAAATCCGCGTGCATCTCCAGCCCCGGACGCCCGGAGAAGTCGATGACCACCCGTGAAAGGGCCTCGTCCAGCGGGACATAGGCATGGCCATAGCGGCGGATACCCTTCTTGTCCCCCAGGGCCTTGGCCAGCGCCTGCCCCAGGGTGATCCCGACGTCCTCCACCGTGTGATGGGCATCGATATGCAGATCGCCCTCGGCGCGCACGTCGAGATCCACCAGGCCGTGACGGGCCACCTGGTCCAGCATGTGGTCGAGGAACGGGATGCCGGTCTCAAGATGGCTTTGGCCGGTGCCGTCGAGGTTCAACTCGACGGCGATCCGGGTCTCCAGGGTGTCGCGGCGGACAGATGCAGTACGTTCAGTCATGTTCCGGTTCGGGCACGGTAAAAGGTCAGTGTAGCAAGGCTGGCCGTCGCCCGGTATGACACAGGGAAACACGGGCCTATTCACGCTAGGGAAACACTGATCAATGTACACACTCGCGTTGGCACCCCAGGTTTTCCGAGACAAGGCGCGCCGTGCAACGGGTAGGGTTCTACCCGCAAGCGGTGCAACGCAGGATCGGGGAACCTGGGGTGCCAACCCCACAAGCCATTGAAAGCAGGGGCTCGGCCGCTTTTGCGCGCGCACAGCGTTACGGCTCCCTTGTGCAGAATGACTGCACGGCAGTCACCGCGCCTTGTTCGCACGCAAAAGCGACTCGAGCGCGAGCGTGCACATTAATCAGTGTTTCCCTAGAGCAGCGTCGGGGCGGACAGCGGCCTCACCCCCGCCACTACATGCCGGAGGTCAGCTTCGGCCCCACCAATAACGCCTCGGGCACCACCGCCTGGATCGCCCCCGGCACTTCAGTGCAAAGCCCTGGCCGCGCGGTCAACGAGACCCACAGGGTGTTCAGCTTCAGGTTCAGCTCGACGAACGCGATATCGTCCCCATAGCTGTTCAGCACGCGCTCGATGGCGCGCGCCCGGGCATGGAGTTCGGAGCGCGGACGCTGGCGCAGCCCGGGGATCAGCATCATGAAGTCCGCCAGCCGGCGGCCTGCGGCGTCGCGCCGGGGCAGGCGTTGCCACAGGGGCTGGTGGGGCTCGAGGAGCAGCGCCGGGCGCAGGGCCGGATCGGCTTCACGGGGCGCGGGGATATCCGGGGACATGGCGGTGCGCTCGGCATGGACCTGTCTGGAGTGTAGTCCACGCCAGAGAGACGCTGACCACAGACACCCGATGACCGGACACAAAAAAGCCGGGGACCAGCCCCGGCTTCTTCAAAGAGAGTGGGAACCCTCTTTTTACCGCACTTCGACGTCGGTCGAGTCGGATTCACCCTTGTTGTCCGTCCAGGAGACGGTCACGGTGTCACCGGCGGCGCCGTCGATCTCGCACTGCAGGAACGGGTTGCGGGAGACGGTGTAGTTCCAGTTGGCGGTAATGGCGGTGTCGCCATTGCGCGCAATTTCCACGGTTTCGATGAAGTGCGGGCCACCGTCGTCGTCGGGGACGAGCATGTCGTGGCTCATCAGCGCACGGATGTTGATAACGCCGTTGCTTTCTTGGGCGCGAACTCGGATAGACATATCTTAAACCTCCAGTAGTGTTCGGATCAGCGGTTGGGGGTCGGCGTTAGCCGCCGCAGCCACCGACCGTGACCTTCACTTCTTGAACCGTCTTGTACCAGGTGTCGCCGGACTTCACGGCGGCGATCACGTTGGAGGACTCGCCCATGCGGATACGGCCAGAGATGTTCGCATGCGCGCCATCGGCCAGCACGTAATGTGCGACCAGCGGCAGGTTGTTCAGCTCGACGAACACGGCCATTTCGGTCACGTTGTCCAGGCTGGATTCGACCGACACCGGAACCACGGCGCCGTTCTCGGCGATTTCCGGGGCGCTCAGGGTGACGTCGCCATCGGCAATGTCGCTGGAGCCGGTGACGGCTTCAAAGGCGGCTTCGAGGCCTTCGGCGCCGAAGGCCTCGGACGGCCAGGCGGCGAGCAGCTTGCTCGGGGCGAGCAGACCGGCCCCGACGGCGACACCGACAGTACCGGCGGCGAGAGTGCCTTTCAGGAAGACACGGCGCTTGGTGCTAATCATGGATGATCTCCTCTCATCTTGTGGGTCAGATCCGGATTATCCGGGACGTCTTGGCGGCGAACCGCGGTGACGCCTGTTGCTTTGGACGGCGAGCGGCAGGTCTCTATTCCCTGCGGATCGGGCTCCGCCCCCTGACCAGCTTCAGTGGTCTTTTGCTGGTCTCGCAGATGCATCGTCCCAAACCTGGCTGAATCATTGATGAACGAATCATCGCCGTTCACGATCGGGTAAATTTCGTCGGACAGATACCGCAGCATCTATCGCTAGCACCTGAAGCCAGGGGCGTATCAATGGCACACTATCGCCTCTTGATGCAACGAACCCCGGATCCGACCATGTTCTCCTGCAAGGCCCAGTGGCTCCTGATTGCCGTGATCGTCGTGCTCGGCACGATGCAGATGCTCTCCGCCTGTGGTCAGAAGGGCGATCTCTATCTGCCCGATGACGACGAAACCGAGGAGCGGCGCTGAATGGACTACTTCGATTACCACCGCGGCACCCTGTTCTGCGAAGGCGTAGCAATGGACCGCCTTGCAGAGCTGGTCGGCACCCCCGCGTACGTGTATTCCCGCGCCACGCTGGAGCGCCACTTCCGCGCATTCAGCGAGGCCCTGATCGGCACCCCGCACCAGGTCTGCTTCGCGGTCAAGGCGAACTCCGCGCTGGGCGTACTGAATGTGCTGGCGCGCATGGGCGCCGGTTTCGACATCGTCTCCGGCGGCGAACTGGAGCGCGTGCTGCGCGCCGGGGGCGATCCGGCGAAGATCGTGTTCTCCGGGGTCGGCAAGACCGCCGCCGAGATGCGCCGGGCGCTGGAGGTCGGCATCCACTGTTTCAATGTCGAATCCGCCCCGGAGCTGGACCGGCTGGAGGCCGTCGCCATGGAGATGGGTGTCCAGGCCCCGGTGTCGATCCGGGTAAACCCGGACGTCGACGCCGAGACCCATCCCTATATCGCCACCGGGCTGCGCGAGAACAAGTTCGGCGTCGCCATCGAGGAGGCACCGGCGCTGTATGCCCGGGTGCGCGACAGCCAGCACCTGGAAGCAACCGGCGTCGACTTCCACATCGGCTCGCAGCTGACCCGCATCGACCCATTCACCGACGCGCTCAAGCGCGTACTGGCACTGGTCGACGAACTGGCCGCAGACGGCGTCGAGCTGGAACATATCGATGTCGGCGGCGGGCTGGGCGTGCGCTACCGCGACGAGACCCCGCCGGAACCGGATGCCTGGGCCAGCGCCCTGCGCGAGGTCCTGGGCGATCGCCCGCTGAAGGTCCTGCTGGAACCGGGGCGCGCAATCGCCGCGAATGCCGGCGTGTTCCTGACCCGGGTGGAATACCTGAAACACACCGAGGCCCATGACTTCGCGATCGTCGACGGCGCGATGAACGACCTGCTGCGCCCGGCCCTGTACGGCGCCTGGCAGGAAATCGTCCCGGTGGTACCGCGCAGCGACACCGAAACCCGCACCTACGACATCGTCGGCCCGGTCTGCGAGACCGGCGACTTCCTCGGCCGCGAACGCGAGCTTGCGCTGGCTGCCGGCGACCTGCTCGCGGTGCGCTCGGCCGGCGCCTACGGCTACGTGATGTCCGGCAACTACAACTCGCGCCCGCGCCCGCCGGAGGTAATGGTCGACGGCGACCACTTCCAGATCATCAACCGCCGCGAGCAGGTCGATCACCTGATGATGCGCGAAAGCATGCTGCCCCGGGATCCGGAGGACCAGGACCCGTCAGGGAGCGTCGAGCCGTGATCCCGCGGCGCCCGGAGCCGGAGTTGATGCTGGAGCCGGAGCAGGCCCGTGCCTATGCCGAGGCCGACTTCGCCGCCCCGCACGAGGGCTTCGTCGACGCCTTCGCCGAGGCCTTCCCCGGGCCCGTGACCGGGCCGGTGCTGGACCTGGGCTGCGGCCCGGGCGATGTCTCGCTGCGCTTCGCCACGCGCTACCCCGACTGCGAGGTCGACGGCCTCGACGGCGCCCCGGCAATGCTGGCGGCCGGCGACGCGCTGATGGCCGGGCACCCAGCCGCGGACCGGGTGCATCTGGCCGCAGGATGCCTGCCAGAGGCGCGCGGACCGCGCGCGCCATATGCCACGATCATCAGCAACTCCCTGCTGCATCACCTGCATGACCCGGCCGCTCTGTGGCAAACCATTGCGCGTGACGGCGCGCCCGGCGCGGCGGTGTTCATCATGGACCTGCGACGGCCGGATACGACCGAGACCGTCCGGGCCCTGGTCGCGGAGTACGCCGCCGACGCGCCGCCGGTGCTGCGCCACGACTTCGAGCACTCCCTGCATGCCGCCTTCACCCCGGATGAGGTGCAGCAACAACTGGCCGCGGCCGAGCTCGAGGGCTTCACAGTAACCGTCACCTCGGATCGCCACATGACCATTTTCGGCCGGCTGCCGGAGACCTCCTGATGCGCCTGGAATTCACCAAGATGCACGGCCTGGGCAATGACTTCGTGGTCATCGACGGCATACGTCAGAACGTGCGGTTCGACGAGCCAACGCTGCGTCACCTGGCCGATCGCCACTTCGGCATCGGCTGCGATCAGATCCTGCTGGTGGAGCCACCGGGCGATCCGGCGCAGGCGCTGTTCCGCTACCGCATCTTCAATGCCGATGGCTCCGAGGTGGAGCAGTGCGGCAACGGCGCGCGCTGCTTCGCCCGCTTCGTCCGCGAGCAGGGCCTGACCGAGGCCCGCGAGATCCCGGTCGAGACCCTCGGCGGGCGCATCGTGCTGCATGTCGAGGACGACGAGCAGGTGCGCGTGGATATGGGGCGGCCGGAGTTCGCACCGGCGCGCATCCCGCTGCTCGCCGAGGCCGAGGCCGATGCCTACACGCTGGATGTGCAGGGCCACTCGATCACCCTGGGCGCGGTCTCCATGGGCAACCCGCATGCGGTGATCCTGGTCGACGACGTGGCCAGCGCACCGGTCCACGAGATCGGCCCGATCATCGAACGCCACGCAAGCTTCCCGCGCCGCGTCAATGTCGGGTTCGCCGCACTGCGCGACCGCGGACATGTCGACCTGCGGGTGTTCGAACGCGGGGTCGGCGAGACACTCGCCTGTGGCAGCGGCGCGGCCGCCGCGATGGCCGTATTGCGCCGCCGCGGACTGGTCGACGACAACCTCGAAGTGACCCTGCCGGGCGGGACCCTTGTGCTAAGCTGGACCGGACAGGCCGAGGCTCCGGTTTGGCTGACCGGGCCGGCCACCACGGTATTCAACGGCTGGATCGATCTATGACTGGGCAGCAATCCTCCAACGCCTCTGCGGCAAAAACCAAGACCCCCAAGACCCGGGCCCCGGAAGACCGCACGATCAGCGCGGCCGACGTCGAGGCCTACCTGCGCGAGCATCCCGACTTCTTCCAGGGCCACCTGCCGCTGCTGGACATCCTGCGCCTGCCGCACCCGACCGGTGGCGCGGTGTCCCTGCTGGAACGCCAGGTCGCTCTGCTGCGCGAGAAGCACCGCGCCATGGAACAGCACATGGGCGAGCTGGTCGAGCGTGCCCGCGACAACGAGCGCATGGGCCAGCACCTGCACGAACTGGCCAAGACCCTGATGCGCGCCGAGAACCTGGACGCCGTGCTGGCGCTGACCCAGGACGCCCTGCGCAACGAGCTGGGCGCGGAACGCGTCAGCATCCGCCTGGCCCACCGCGAGGTCGACGACCTGCATGCGCTAACCACCAGCGAGCTGGCCACCTTCGACCCGCTGTTCAGCCGCGGCAAGGCCCAATGCGGTCGCGTCCCGGCCGAGATGCTCGACGTGCTGTTCGACGACGCCGAGGAGATCGGTTCGGCCATCCTGATGCCATTGGGCAATGAATCCGACCATATCGGGGTACTCGGCCTGGCCAGCGAATCCGCGGACCGTTTCGAGCCCGACATGGGCACCTACTTCGTCACCCACATCGGCGACCTGCTGGCCGAATCGATCCGCTGCCATGTCGAGCGGGCCCACGCCGCTGCCTGACGCACCCGAGCAGGATGCGGATATCGCGGCCTTTCTGGCCCATTTGAGCGATATTCGCGGCCATTCGCCGCATACCGTACAGGCCTATCGACGCGACCTGGCCCGCCTGCGCGGGCTGCATAACGGCCCCTGGGGTGCCCTCAAGGCAGCCGACATGCGGCGCATCGCCGGACAGCTGGCCCGCCAGGGCCGCCACCCGCGCTCGATCCAGCGCTTCCTGTCCGCCGTGCGCGGCTTCTTCGCCTATCAGGTCGAACAGCGGCGCATGCCGGCCAATCCGGCCGCCGGCATGCGCGGCCCGCGTGCCGGGCGCCCCCTGCCGCGCGATCTCGATGTCGATCAGACCCAGCGGGCGCTGACCCCGGCGGAGGGCATCGAGCCGAATCTGGCGGCACGCGACCAGGCGATGCTGGAGCTGCTGTATTCGTCCGGGCTGCGCCTGTCGGAACTGACCGGACTGGATCTGACGGACCTTGACCTGGATTCCGGGCTGGTGCGCGTGCTCGGCAAGGGCCGGCGCGAGCGCAGCGTCCCGGTGGGACATGTGGCGCGCGATGCGCTGCGCACCTGGCTGAGATGCCGGGGCGACTGGGCCACAGCGGACGAGCGCGCCGTGTTCGTCAGCGGACGAGGCCAGCGCCTCGGCAACCGCGCGGTGCAACGCCGGGTCGCCGAGGCCGGCCGTCGCGCCGGGCTGGATGTGCGCCTGCACCCGCACCGTCTGCGCCATGCCTTCGCCAGTCACCTGCTGGAGTCGAGTGGCGATCTGCGGGCGATCCAGGAACTTCTCGGCCACGCCAACCTTGAAACCACCCAGATCTATACCCATCTCGACTATCAGCACCTGGCACAGGTGTATGATGCCGCCCATCCGCGGGCCCGCCGGAGAGACTGATTCGGCGACGATCGCACCCACCAGGTGAACGATCCCGGGCCATCGCAACCCAACACCGTGCCCCATGACACTCAGCCGTAACAGGAGAGATCCGTGGAACAGTTTCGCGGCACCACCATCGTATGCGTCCGCAAGGGCGGCGCCGTCACCCTCGGGGGCGACGGCCAGGTTTCCCTTGGCAACACCGTGATGAAGGGCAACGCGCGCAAGGTGCGCCGCGTCTACCATGATCGCATCCTCGCCGGTTTTGCCGGCGGCACCGCCGATGCCTTCACCCTGTTCGAACGCTTCGAAGGGATGCTGGAGAAACACTCCGGCAACATTACCCGCGCCGCCGTCGAGCTGGCCAAGGACTGGCGTACCGACCGCGCCCTGCGCAAGCTGGAGGCATTGCTGGCGGTCTCCGACCGCGAAAACTCCTTCGTGATCTCCGGCAATGGCGACGTGATCGAGCCCGAGCATGCACTGATCGCAATCGGGTCCGGCGGCCCCTACGCCCAGGCCTCCGCCCAGGCCCTGCTGCAGAACACGGATCTGCCAGCCCGCGATATCGTGGAGAAGTCCCTGAACATCGCCGCCGATATCTGCGTGTACACCAATCACAACATCACCCTGGAGAGCCTGGACGCGGAGTAACGCGACCCGGCGCCAAGCGATTCGACCAAGGCCCATTTGCCATGACCGACATGACCCCCCGCGAGATCGTCCAGGAACTGGACCGCTACATCATCGGCCAGGACGACGCCAAGCGCTCCGTCGCCGTTGCCCTGCGCAACCGCTGGCGCCGCCGCCAGCTGCCGCCGGAGCTGCAACCGGAGGTCACACCCAAGAACATCCTGATGATCGGCCCGACCGGTGTGGGCAAGACCGAGATCGCCCGGCGTCTGGCGAAGCTGGCCCACGCCCCGTTCATCAAGATCGAGGCGACCAAGTTCACCGAAGTCGGTTATGTCGGGCGCGATGTCGAGTCGATCATCCGCGATCTTGCCGAGGCCGCGGTGAAGCAGCTGCGCGACGAGGCGATCAAGGAAAACCGCCTGAAGGCCGAGGACGCCGCCGAGGAGCGCATCCTCGACGCCCTGCTGCCAAGCCCGCGCAATGCCGGCTTCACCGAGTCCGAGCCGGACCACGGCAACAGCGAGACCCGCCAGAAGCTGCGCAAGCGCCTGCGCGAGGGGGACATGGACGAACGCGAGATCGACATCGAGGTCTCGCAGAACCCGCAGGGCGTGGAGATCATGACCCCCCCGGGCATGGAAGAGATGGCCAGCCAGTTGCAGTCGATGTTCCAGAATCTCGGCGGGCAGAAGACCCGCTCGCGGCGGCTGAAGATCGCCGAGGCGCGCAAGCTGCTGATCGAGGAAGAGGCCGCGCGCCTGGTCAATGAAGAAGAGCTGAAGCTGAAGGCGATCGAACGCGTGGAACAAAGCGGCATCGTGTTCCTCGACGAGATCGACAAGGTCGCCAAGGGCAGCGAGAAGACCGGCGGTGGCGAGGTCTCCCGCGAGGGCGTGCAGCGCGACCTGCTGCCGCTGATCGAGGGCACCACCGTCTCCACCAAGCTGGGCATGGTGCGCACCGACCACATCCTGTTCATCGCCTCCGGCGCCTTCCACCTGTCCAAGCCGTCCGACCTGGTGCCGGAGCTGCAGGGCCGGCTGCCCATCCGCGTGGAGCTGGACGCCCTGTCGGCCGATGCCTTCGTGCGCATCCTGACCGAGCCCACCGCCTCGCTGACCGAGCAGTACACCGCGCTGATGAAGACCGAGGGCGTGGAGCTGCGCTTCGAGGAAGAAGGCGTGCGCCGTCTGGCCGAAATCGCCTTTGACGTGAACGCACGTACCGAGAATATCGGCGCCCGCCGTCTGCATACCGTGCTGGAGCGCCTGCTGCAGGACGTCGCCTACCGCGCCCCGGATGTCGAAGGCCCGGTGATTGTGGACCGCGCCTTCGTCGACGAACGCCTCGGCGACCTGGCGGAAGACGAGGACCTGTCCCGCTACATCCTCTGACGCGACCCGCCCAGCGGGCCGGCCATGCGCGGGGAGGTACCGCGCGGGAGGTTACTCGGGCGCCCTCCGGCGATAGGGATCGGGCCAGCCCTCGGGCGGTGGGTTGAAGCGCTTGTAGGCCCAGTTGTATTGCTCGGGGCAGCGCCGGACCAGGGTCTCCACATGGAGGTTGATCGCCGCGGCCGCCCGGGCAAAATCGCGATCGGCCACCTCCGGGCCGGCCACGACCTCGTGATAGCGATAGCCCCGCCCCCCGGGCAGACGCTCGGCAAACAGGAATACCACGTGATCCGCGCGCCCGCGCAGCAGACGCGGGAGCAGGGTCATGGTCAGGGCCGGACGCCCGAAAAACGAGGCGTGCTGGCCCGAGGCGCCCTTGGGGCTCTGGTCCGGCAGGATGCCGATGATCTCGCCGCGGTCGCGGGCCTGCTGCAGGATGCGCAGGCCACTGCGATCGGCCGGTGCCAGCTCGGCCCCGGTGGAGGCACGGGCCTCGCGCACCCAGCGGTCCACCTCCGGCGTCTTGAACGGGCTGTACAGCGTGGCCATCGGCCCGTGGCAAGCGGCATGCAGTCCGGCGAATTCCCAGGAACCGAGATGCGGGGCGCACAGGAACAACGCCCGACCGGCGGAGCGCTCGCGCAGGCGCGCGTACTGCGGCGGCTGGACGGCCAGGGTCTCGAGGCTCTCCGGAGGCGACTGCCACAGCCAGGGGGACTCGGTCAGGGCCCGGCCCATCGCCATCAGGGAGCGCCGCCCCACCCGCCGCCGCCACGCCGGGTCCTTTTCCGGAAAGCACAGCGCCAGGTTGACGCGGGTGATGCGGGCCGCGCGGGTGGGCAGGTACCACACCAGCGCCCCGACCGCGCCGCCCAGGGCGTGGTTCACGCGCAGCGGGAGGCGCGCGAGCAGGCGCAGGCCCACCCCGATCAGGCGATCACGCAGATGCCGACGTCGGGCCATGTTCGGACACTGCGGATTCGGTGGTTGCGGACGCGCTCGGCGGTGGATCGCGCGGAGGAATGCCACCCTCGGTCATCAGGGGCTTGAGGGTGGTGCGCAGGTTACGGAACAGTCGCGGGTGCTGCGCCTCCTCCTGCGCCAGCAGCTGTTTCATGTGCTCGCGCTGGGTGGGCATGGCGAAGCAGGCGGGGCAGTTGTCGAGGATCACCGGGAGCCCCGCGGCGTCGGCAAAGTCGCGGGTCTGGCGTTCGCGCACGTAGACCAGCGGGCGAATGACCCGCAGGTCGCCGGCGTCGATCGCGTAGTGGGCCTTCATGGTGCGCAGCTGGCCACCGTGAAAGGCACTCATCATGAAGCTCTCGGCCAGGTCGTCCAGGTGCTGGCCCAGCGCCAGTACGTTGTAGCCGTGTTCGCGCGCCGTGCGATACATCAGGCCGCGCTTCATGCGCGAGCAGAAGGAGCAGAACGAGTCGTTGTCCATGTGCGCATCGGCCAGCTCGGCGATGGGCTCGGACACGAAGTGATAGGGGATGCCATACGCGGCGAGGTAGTCCATCAGCCGCTGCGGCTCGAATCCCTCGATCTCGGGGTTGATGGTGACCGCCCCCACCTCGAAGCGTACCGGGGCCCGCCGAGCGAGGTTGTGCAGCAGCCACAGCAGGGTCAGCGAATCCTTGCCACCGGACAGGCCGACCAGGATGCGGTCGCCCTCGCGGACCATGTCGAAGTCGGCGATGGCACGCCCGGCGAGGCGGCGGATCGAGGCGGGAACGGCGGGTGTCTCCATGGGCCCGCAACATAGGCCGGCGGTCGGCTGCACGCAAGCCCAACCCGCAATGGTGGAGCAGGATTTCGGTGCACACCGCGCCTCCCGTGCACCAGAGATGAACACCCATCGCTCTCGCACAGGGCAGGGGTTGCGACCTGGGGGCACCGGGGCAGCGAATGGCGGGCGTGTCTCGCCGTGGCACCCCGCTTGCATGAAGCCGGAGAAACCTACGTCCACCCGGGGGACCCGATGCACGACCGCAAGAGCCTCAGCCTGGCCGCCGAACTTCGGCGAAACCTGCGCGCCGAATTCCCCGCGGTAGCACGGCTGTCGGTCAGCGACCCGGATTTCATGGAGGCCATCCTTGATTACGCGGCCCGCTCGCAGTCGAGCATGGTCGAGGCGGCGGCGCTGACCCTGCGCAGTCAGCTGGAGGGAACGGGATATCTGCGAACACCCTCACCCGCGAAGACACAACCGGAAGACGGGGCGCAGGGAGAACACCGGCCTGGGCACAAGCGGCGTGTCTATCGCGGGCGGGTAATCGAGGACCCGGAGTAGGGCCGGATCGGCGATTGCGGGAAGAGCCCGAAGGGTTTCGCCCACGCTGCGTTTTGGCGACACTCGGGGTTTTGCCCGGAGGGCTTCCATGGACGCGCTGTATCCCGAGATCGAGCCCCACGGTATGGGGCGCCTGCAGGTTGGCGACGGCCACGAACTGTACTTCGAGGAATGCGGCAATCCGGAGGGGATACCCGTTGTGTTTCTGCATGGCGGGCCCGGCTCGGGTTGCGAAAGCTGGCACCGCCGCTTCTACGATCCGGAGCGCTACCGCATCGTGTTGTTCGACCAGCGCGGCTGCGGACGCTCGACCCCGCACGCAAGCCTCGAGGCGAACACGACCTGGCACGCGGTCGCGGACATCGAGCGCCTGCGCGAGCACCTGGGGGTCGAACGCTGGGTGGTGTTCGGCGGATCCTGGGGCTCCACGCTCGGACTGGCGTATGCGCAGACACATCCGGAGCGGGTCCTGGGCCTGGTGCTGCGCGGGATCTTCCTTTGCCGTCCGCAGGATATCCAGTGGTTTTACCAGTCGGGGGCCGATCGGTTGTTTCCGGAGGCCTGGGCCGACTACGAAGCGCAGATCCCCGCAGGCGAGCGGGACGACATGGTAGGTGCCTATTACCAGCGGCTGACCGCCGACGACCGGGCGGTGCGCGAGGCGGCGGCCCGGGCCTGGTCCGGCTGGGAGGGGCACACGTCCTGTCTGATTCCGAACGACGACGTGATCGCGCACTTCGAGGAGCCGGATGTGGCCGTGAGCCTGGCCCGGCTGGAGTGCCACTACTTCGTTCACGAGACGTTCCTGGAACCCGACCAGCTGCTGCGCGATGCCGGCCGGCTGCAGGGGATTCCCGGCACCATTGTGCACGGCCGCTACGACGTGGTGTGTCCGGTGAATCAGGCGGTGGCCCTGCACCAGGCCTGGCCGCAGGCGCAGCTGGAGGTCGTACCGGACGCCGGCCACTCGGCGGCGGAGCCGGGCATCGTGCGCCGACTGGTCGCAGCCACGGACCGACTGGCAGGGGAACTGTCCAGGCACATCGAGCCCGGCACTGGAAGGGAGCAGGCGTGATCGCACTGATCCAGCGCGCAAGCGCGGCGCGGGTCACCATCGACGGGGAGGACGTCGGGGCGATCGGAAGCGGCCTGGTGGCTCTGGTGGCCGTGGAGCCGAACGATACCGAGGCGAGCGCGGAACGGATGCTCGACCGGCTATTGGGCTACCGGGTATTCGCGGACTCGGCGGGCCGAATGAACCGGAGCCTGGGCGAGACCGGTGGCGGGCTGCTGCTGGTGCCCCAGTTCACCCTGGCAGCCGATACGCGCAAGGGGATGCGACCGAGCTTTTCCGGATCGGCGAGCCCCGAGCATGGCGCAGCGCTGTTCGATTGGCTGGTACGGCGGGCAGGCCAACGCCATGAACCCGTGGCCAGCGGGCGTTTCGGGGCGGACATGCAGGTCAGTCTGACCAACGACGGCCCGGTGACCTTCTGGCTGGAGGCGCGCGGTCAATAAGCGGCGAAGGACGACCGAATCCAAAAGCCGATCAAGGGCGAAGGAACCACAGCGTACGCGGAGGCTACAGAGGAGGTCTTCGTTGGCTTGCGGGAAGCGCCACCGTCCAGGTGGGGGTCGTCCGGCAGCGACCGGGGGTCGGCGAGAATGCCGTCGCGGGCGGCATTACTCACTGCCTTGTACCTTTACTTTTCCTGATTAGTAACGAGCTTCAGCCCATTGCAGGGAGCGTTCTCCCAAGGGCTGGTTCCCTCCGCCACGGTAGGGTGCTGTTGAGCGCAGCGAAACGCACCATTTCCCGCGTTGTGCCCGTTCCTTGATGGGATTCGCTGCGCTCTTCCCATCCTACGACCCTTTCCTGCGTTTCGCCGTGTCCCCTGTGTCCTCTGTGTCCTCTGTGTTGCATCACTCGGGTTTCCCGGGCCGCAAACGAAAAGACCCGGCACGAGGCCGGGTCCATGAAGGCAACGCCGAGTGCGCTGGGGACGCGGATCAGGCTGCGCGGCGCAGGAACGGACGCTGGCCGGACTGGACCGCGCGACGGATGAAGTCGGCGCGGCCGGCCTCGCGCTGGTTCAGGTTGTCGGCGCATTTCGACGGCTCGTAGGCTGCGGCGGAGAGCATGACCTCCAGCTCGCACAGGTCGACCTTCGGCTCTGTCAGTTCGTCCGGGTTCGTGTTCAGCTTGCGGCCGACTTCCCAGAACATGCGGGGGTTCCACAGCTTGGTCTGGATTCGCGGGGACTGGAACAGGGTGACGCAGCGGTTGTTGAGCTCTTGCTGATCCATAAGGTGCTCCTGTGAAAGGTTATTCAAGCGCACCAAAATCTAGCGAACCCGGGGCACGAATACAAGCGTCTCCTGATGGAATGAACGCTTGGGGCGCCGCACACTATTCCACGGTCACCGATTTGGCGAGGTTGCGCGGCTGATCCACATCGGTGCCCTTCAGCACGGCCGTATGGTAAGCGAGCAACTGTAGCGGGACCGTGAACAGAACCGGAGCCAGCCACGGGCTGAGGGCCTCGTTCTGCGGGAGACCGACCCAGGTGTCCTCGGGTTCCAGCGCGCGCGCGGCGTTGGATTCGCCAATGACGATCAGCTGCCCGCCCCGGGCCCGTACCTCCTGCAGGTTGCTGGAAAGTTTCTCCAGCTGGGCATCGTCCGGGGCGACGGCCACGACCGGCATCTCGGTATCCACGAGTGCCAACGGACCGTGTTTCAGCTCGCCGGAGGGGTAGGCCTCGGCGTGGATATAGGAGATTTCCTTCAGCTTCAGCGCGCCTTCCAGGGCAATCGGGAAATAGGCCCCACGCCCGAGAAACAACGCATGCTGGCGCTCCAGGAGATCCTCGGCGATCCGCGCAATCGGCGTGTCGAGCGCGAGGATACGGGCCACTTGGTCGGGGAGACTGCGCAGGGCGGCGACTGCATCGGCCCGCGCGGCGGCGGGCATACGGGCGGCGGTGGCGACCTGACCCAGCAGCAGGACCAGGATGGCCAGGGCCGCCAGCTGGGTGGTAAACGCCTTGGTGGATGCGACGCCGATCTCGGGTCCGGCATGGGTCATCAGGACCAGGTCGGCCGCCCGTGCCATCGTGCTCTCGGGCACGTTGCAGATCGCCAGCCGCGCCAGGAACGGCTCGTCCTGGGACTGACGCAGGACCGCCAGGGTATCGGCGGTCTCGCCGGACTGCGAAATCACCACCAGCAGGGTGCCCGGGGCGAGGACGTGGCGCCGGTAGCGATACTCACTGGCGACTTCGACTCGCGCCGGAAGGCCCAGGTGCTCCTCGATCCAATGGGCCGCGACCATGCCGGCGTGATAACTCGTTCCGCAGGCAACGATCTGCACGGCGGCGACATCGGCCAAGCGTTCGTCGCTGCCCGGTCCGAGGATGTTCTCGAGGATGCCGGCTTCGCCCAGGCGCCCCGACAGGGTTTCTTCCAGGGCATGGGGTTGCTCGTAGATCTCCTTGAGCATGAAATGGCGGTACTCGCCCCGGTCCGCGATGCTCGCCTGGCAACGACTCTCGCGGATACCGCGCTCGACCCGTTCTCCGGCGGCGTCGTGGATCTCGATGCCGTCGCGCGTGAGCCGGGCAATGTCTCCATCTTCCAGGTCGACGAAACGCTGGGTGACCGGAAGTAGCGCCTGCACGTCGGAGGCGGCGAAGGTCTCGCCAATGCCCAGGCCCAGGAGGACCGGGCTCCCGGAGCGGGCAACAATCAATTCGTCGGGGAAGTCCGCAAACACCGCCGCGATCGCGTAGGCACCTTGAAGCTCGGCACAGGCGCTGCGCATCGCATCCAGCGGCGACGAACCCAGTGCCAGGGCCTGCTCGAGACGATGGGCGATCACCTCGCTGTCAGTCGCGGATACGCAGGGCCAGCCGGCGGCGTCGAGCCGGGAGCGCAGGTCGCCGTGATTCTCGATGATGCCGTTGTGCACGATGGCCACGCGGCCGTCGCGCGAACGGTGGGGATGGGCATTCTCTTCTGTGGGAGCCCCGTGCGTCGCCCAGCGCGTGTGAGCGATGCCCACCGGCCCCTCCAGCCCAGCGGCGTCGATCCGTTGCTCCAGGGCCGCAACCTTGCCGATGGCACGCAGGTCCGAGAGGCCACAGTCGTTGACCACGGCCACGCCAGCGGAGTCATACCCCCGGTATTCCAGGCGATGCAGACCCTCGACCAGGACGGGGACCAGGTTTCGTTCGCCAATGCCTGCAACCAGACCGCACATCGATTACTTCTCCTTGTCGTTACCGCTCTTCTTCGGGCGCGGCCAGTCGCGAATCGTGCGGGCTCGGGCGCGAGTCAGCGCGAGAGCGCCCGCCTCGACGTCGTCGGACAGGGTTGACCCTGCGCCCACGGTCGCGTCGTCCCCGATGCGTATCGGAGCCACCAATGCCGTATTGGAGCCGATAAAGGCGCGCTCGCCGATCTCGGTGCGATGCTTGTTGGCGCCATCATAGTTGCACGTAATGGTGCCCGCGCCCAGATTGGCGCCAGCGCCAATCTGGGCGTCGCCGACGTATGTCAGGTGGTTCGCCTTGGCCCCGGCACCCAGGGTGGCATTCTTGATCTCGACGAAGTTGCCGACGCGCGCCCCGGTCCCCAGTTCGGTGCCGGGCCGCAGGCGCGCGAACGGTCCAATCCGCGCATCGGCATGAACCCGCACCCCCTCGAGCACACTATGCGCCGCGATCTGCGTGCCGGAACCGATGTCGCAGTCCCGCAGCACACAACCGGGTCCAATATAAACATCGTCCGAGAGCGTCACCGTGCCCTCGATCACGACGTTCACATCGATCTGGCAGTCGCGCCCGAAGGTGAGAACACCGCGCACATCCAGCCGCGCGGGGTCGGCAAGGCCCAGACCCTCGCGCATCATCCCCGCACCCAGCGCCGCCTGGTACAGCCGTTCCTGAACCGCCAGTTGCTCGCGGTCATTCACCCCGAGGACTGCCGCGGAGTCGCCGCTTTCCACCACGTCCACGGCATATCCGTCAGCGCGCGCTGCCGCCACGACATCGGTAAGGTACCACTCGCGTGGTCCGGTCACCCGTGGTTCACAGGCGGCCAGCCATCGGCGAAGCTCACCCGCTGGGGCAGCAAGGACACCCGTGTTGATCAGGTCCACGGCACGTTCACGTGCAGTGGCCTCCTTGTCCTCGACGATCCGCTCCAGTTGCCCCGACGAATCCAGAATCAAGCGCCCATAACCGCTCGGATCCACGACCCGGGCGGCCAGCACCGTAACACCGTCGCCGTCCGCACAGGCCACCAGGTCAGCAATCGGAATGCGGGGCACATCGCCATAGGTCACCAGGACACGTGCCGCGTCCGGGATGGCTTGAAGGGCTTGAAACACCGCGTGGCCGGTCCCGCGGGGCTCCCCCTGGTCGACCCAGGTCAAGGCTTGCGGGGAGTCGGCGAACGCCGCGCGCACCCGCTCCTGCTCGTGACTTACCACCACGTGGCAGGCGGCGGCGTCCAGCGCCGCTACTCTTTCCAGGACATGGGCCAGCAGGGGACGGCCGGCGAGGGCTTGCAGGACTTTCGGACGCCGCGAACGCATGCGCGTCCCCTTGCCGGCTGCAAGTATTGCGATATGAAGGGGCTTGGATTCAGGCATGGGTACAATGATAAAGGGCCAACCGAGATGGTTGGCCCTTAGCGTAAGTCATCCGTCGCAGTTTGCCGGATTATTTCCGGCGCAGCTTCTGGATCATCTGCAGGCGCGCCGCCGCCTCGACCAGCTCGGCCTGGGCCTTGGCGTAGTCGAAATCGGCCTTGGAGTTGGCCAGCGCCTCCTCCGCACGCTTCTTCGCCTCGATGGCCTCGGCCTCGTCAAGATCCTTCGCGCGCACCGCAGTGTCCGCCAGAACGGTCACATGGTACGGCTGCACCTCGAGGATGCCGCCGGACACGAACACCGGCTGCGGCTCCGCGCCTTCCTTTTCCAGGATGCGCAGTTCACCCGGATTCAGCCGGGCGAGCATCTGCGTATGCCCGGCATACACGCCGACCTCGCCCCCTTCGGCGGGTGCGGCGATCATCAGGGCCGTACCGGAGTAGATCGACTCCTCCGCACTGACCACATCCACATGCATATTCATGGGCATAACGCCTTGCTCCTTAGCCGAGCTTCTCGGCCTTCTCGACAGCTTCTTCGATCGTGCCGACCATGTAGAAGGCCTGCTCCGGCAGATGATCGTATTCGCCGTCCACGATGGCCTTGAACGCCCGGATGGTGTCCTTCAGGGAGACGTACTTACCCGGGGCTCCGGTGAAGACTTCCGCAACGAAGAACGGCTGCGACAGGTAGCGCTGGATCTTTCGCGCACGGGCCACGGCCAGCTTGTCGTCTTCAGACAGCTCGTCCATGCCGAGGATCGCGATGATGTCCTTCAGCTCCTTGTAGCGCTGCAGGGTACCCTGCACGGCGCGCGCGGTGTCGTAGTGTTCCTGCCCGATGATCTGCGGGTCCAGCTGACGCGAGGTCGAGTCCAGCGGGTCCACTGCCGGGTAGATGCCCAGCTCGGCGATCTGGCGGGACAGCACGACCGTGGCATCCAGGTGCGCGAAGGTGGTGGCGGGGGACGGGTCGGTCAAGTCATCCGCCGGCACGTAGACGGCCTGGATGGAAGTGATCGAGCCTTTCTTGGTCGAGGTGATGCGCTCCTGCAGCACACCCATCTCTTCCGCGAGGGTCGGCTGGTAGCCCACCGCGGAGGGCATACGACCCAGCAGCGCCGAGACCTCGGTACCGGCCAGGGTGTAACGGTAGATGTTGTCAATGAACATCAGCACGTCACGGCCTTCGTCACGGAAGAACTCGGCCATGGTCAGACCGGTCAGCGCTACGCGCAGACGGTTACCCGGCGGCTCGTTCATCTGGCCATAGACCAGGGCCACCTTGTCGAGGACGTTGGAGTCCTTCATCTCGTGGTAGAAGTCGTTGCCCTCACGAGTACGCTCCCCGACACCCGCAAACACCGAATAACCGGAGTGCTCGATCGCGATATTACGGATCAGCTCCATCATGTTGACGGTCTTGCCCACGCCGGCTCCACCAAACAGGCCGACCTTGCCGCCCTTCGCGAAGGGGCACAGCAGGTCGATGACCTTGATGCCGGTTTCCAGCAGCTCGGTCGAGCCCGCCTGCTCGTCAAAGGTCGGGGCGGCGCGGTGAATCGACCAGGTTTCCTGGGCCTCCACATCACCGGCGTTGTCCACCGGACGACCGAGGACATCCATCACCCGACCCAGCGTGCCCTTGCCGACCGGCACGGAGATCGGCTTGCCCGTGGCGGTAACCGCGGTCTGACGCTTCACGCCCTCGGTCGTGCCCATGGCAATGGTACGTACCACGCCGTCGCCCAGCTGCTGCTGGACTTCCAGGGTCAGACCGTTTTCCAGGGTCAGCGCGTCGTAGATCTTGGGCACTTCGCCGTGGGGGAATTCCACGTCCACGACGGCGCCGATGATTTCGACAATCTTTCCAGAACTCATTTGTTCATCCTCGTAAGTCGTAATTCGTGCCGAGTCGACCGATTCGTGCCGGTGGGCGCTAGACCGCAGCCGCGCCGCCGACGATCTCGGAGATCTCCTGGGTGATCGCAGCCTGGCGCGCCTTGTTGTAGACGAGCTGCAGGTCCTTGATCATCGTGCCGGCGTTGTCGGAGGCCGACTTCATCGCGACCATGCGTGCGGCCATCTCGCAGGCCACGTTCTCGACCACCGCCTGATAGATCAGGGACTCGACATAGCGCTCGAGCAGCGTATCCATCACCGGATGCGTGTCGGGCTCGTAGATGTAATCCCAGTGGTGCTTGAGCGATTCGTCCCTGCTCGGCGCCGTCGGCAGCAACTGCGTGGCCTCGGCCTGCTGCGTCATGGTGTTGACGAACTTGTTCTCGAGCAGCACCACGCGATCGACCTTGCCGTCGCGGAAGTTGTCCAGCACCACCTTGATCGAACCGATCAGGTCGTTGATGTGCGGACGGTCCCCGAGATCCTTGGACTCGGCCACGATGTTCCCGCCCAGGCGCTTGAAGAACTGCAGCGCCTTGCTCCCGATCACGCACAGATCGACCTCGACGCCCTCGTCGCGGTAGCGACGCATCTCGATCACGGCCTTCTTGAACAGGTTGGTGTTCAACCCGCCGCAAAGACCACGGTCAGTCGACACGATGATCAGCGCGACGCGCTTGACCTCGCGTTCCACCATGAACGGATGCTTGTACTCCGCATTCGCCATCGCGACGTGACCGATCACGTCGTGGATCTTCTGTGCGTAAGGCCGGGACTCCTGCATGCGGTCCTGGGCCTTGCGCATCTTGGACGCGGCGACCATTTCCATCGCCTTGGTGATCTTCTGAGTATTCTTGATACTCTTGATCTGCGTCCGGATCTCCTTAGTGCCCGCCATTGCGTGCTCCCGTTACCAGCTGTGCTTGGCCTTGAACTCTTCCAGGGCGCTTTTCAGCTTTTCCTGAATGGAGTCGTTGTAATCGCCAGTGCTGTTGATTTCGTCCAGGAGCTCCTTCTGGGAGGAACGCGCGTAGGCGATCAGTTCCTTCTCGAAGCTCACGATCTTGTCGGCCTCGACGTCGTCGAGGAAGCCTTCGTTCGCGGCGTACAGCGAAAAGGCCATCTCGCCGATGGACATGGGCTGGTACTGACCCTGCTTCATCAGCTCGGTCACGCGCTTGCCGCGATCCAGCTGCTTGCGGGTCAGTTCGTCCAGATCGGAGGCAAACTGCGAGAACGCCGCCAGCTCACGATACTGCGCCAGTGCCAGACGCACGCCGCCACCCAGCTTCTTGATGATCTTGGTCTGGGCGGCACCACCGACTCGGGACACCGACAGACCGGCGTTGATCGCCGGGCGAATACCGGAGTTGAACAGGTCGGTCTCGAGGAAGATCTGACCGTCGGTGATCGAGATCACGTTGGTCGGAACGAACGCGGAGACGTCACCCGCCTGGGTCTCGATGATCGGCAACGCGGTCAGAGAACCGGTCTTGCCCTTCACTTCACCGTTGGTCTTCTCTTCGACGTACTCGGCGTTCACACGCGAGGCACGCTCCAGCAGACGCGAATGCAGGTAGAAGACATCACCCGGGTAGGCCTCACGACCCGGCGGACGACGCAGGAGCAGGGAGACCTGACGGTAGGCCCAGGCCTGTTTGGTGAGGTCATCGTAGACGATCAGCGCGTCTTCGCCGCGATCGCGGAAGTATTCGCCCATCGCGCAGCCGGCGTACGGGGCGATGAACTGCATCGCCGCCGACTCCGACGCATTGGCGGCAACAATGATGGTGTTCTGCATCGCGCCCGCTTCTTCCAGCTTGGCCACCACGGAGGCGACCGAGGAGGCCTTCTGGCCAACCGCGACGTAGACGCACTTAACGCCGGAGTCCTTCTGGTTAATGATCGCATCGATCGCGACGGCGGTCTTGCCGGTCTGGCGGTCGCCGATGATCAGCTCGCGCTGGCCGCGACCGACCGGGACCATGGCGTCGATCGCCTTGATACCGGACTGCAGCGGCTGGTCGACCGACTTGCGCTCGATAACACCGGGCGCGATCTTTTCGATCGGGCTGGTGATGTCGCTTTCGATCGGGCCCTTGCCGTCGATCGGACGACCCAGGGAATCGACTACCCGACCCAGCAGCGCTTCGCCAACCGGCACTTCGAGGATGCGGCCGGTGCACTTGACCGTCTGGCCCTCGGAGATGTGCTTGTAGTCGCCCAGGATCACGACACCCACAGAGTCGCGTTCAAGGTTAAGCGCCATGCCGAAGGTGTCGCCCGGGAACTCGAGCATCTCGCCCTGCATGACGTCACCGAGACCGTGGACGCGGGCGATACCGTCGGTCACGCTGACCACGGTGCCCTCGTTGGAGGCCTCGGACGAGGCATCGAATTTCTCGATGCGCTGTTTGATCAGATCACTGATCTCGGAGGGATTCAGTTGCATGTTAAATATCCTCTTAGCGACTCAAATTGGCAGCCAGGCGGTTCAGCTGGCCTCGCACGGAGCCGTCGATTACCAGGTCGCCGGCGCGGATGATGGCCCCTCCAAGAAGGGCGCTGTCGACCGAATGCTCGAGATCGACTTCGCAGCCCAGGCCCTGGGCCAGGGCGTCGTGGATCTCTTTCTCCTGCGCCTGGGTGAGCTTGCGAAAGGCGATCACGTCGGCATGGACGCGGTGCTCGGCCGCGGCCTTCAATTCGGCAAAGGCATCGCTCACGGCGGGGAGGGCGGGCAGCCGGCCGTTTTCGGCCAGCAGGCGAACCAGGTTCCCCGCCTCGGGCCCCACCTTGTCACCGGCCACGTCGAGCACGAGCTGTGCCCGGTCCGGCCGCGGGACCCGCGGGTTGGAGAGGAGACTGTGCATCTGCGAATCGCGGGCGATCGCCGCCAGCAATTCGAGCTGCTCGGCCCAGCCGGCGAGATCCTTGGCCTCGCGGGCCCGCTCGAAAGCTGCGCGAGCGTAGGGTCGGGCGACCGAAATCAGGTCTGACATAACGTCTCCTTACAGCTTGGCCGAGAGCTTCTTGAGCAGATCGCCGTGCGCCTTGGCGTCGATTTCCTTGGCCAGGATCTGCTCGGCACCGGCAACCGCCAGCTCGGAGACCTGCTTGCGCAGCTCTTCCTTCGCGCGGTTGATCTCCTGCTCGATCTCGGCGTGCGCCGCCTGCTTGATGCGTTCGCCTTCTTCGTGGGCCGTGGACTTGCTTTCCTCAACCACGTCGTTGGCGCGCTTCTGCGCAGAGGCCACGATCTCGTTGGCCTGCTGCTTGGCCTCCTTGAGGACCTCGGTCGCACGCTCCTGGGCGAGCTCCTGCTCTTTCTCGCCACGTTCCGCGGCTGCCAGGCCGTCGGCAATTTTCTTGCGACGTTCTTCCAGGGCGGCGGACATGGGCGGCCAGACGTAGCGCATCGTGAACCACACGAAGACGCTGAACGCGAGCAGCTGGCCAATGATGGTCAGATTGATATTCATCCTGCTACCTCAGGTTGGACGAGTGGAGGGGACCTCGGGACTCGCTCAGCCTTATTAACCCAGGGCGAACAGGACGTACAGGCCGATACCCACGCCGATCATCGGCACGGCGTCAGTCAGACCCATCACGATGAAGAACTGGGTGCGCAGCATCGGGATCAGTTCCGGCTGACGCGCGGCGCCTTCCAGGAAGCGACCACCCAGGGTACCCACGCCGATGGCGGCGCCGACAGCGGCCAGACCCAGAAGCAGCGAGCCAGCCAGGACGATCAGAGCGTTAGCCATTTCCATTTTTGTATCTCCAGTCGAGTGTTGAAACAGTCAGTTGAGTAGGGAAGTCGAAATCAGTGGTCTTCGCTGTACGCCATGTCGAGATAGACGACGGTCAGCACCATGAAGATGAAGGCCTGCAGCGGTACCACCAGGATGTGGAAGATTGCCCAGCCCACGTGCAGCACACCACCGGCCAGACCCATGATCAGGCCCGCAGAGTACATGACACCGATCAGGATGAAGATCATCTCCGCGGCGTACAGGTTGCCGAACAGTCGCAGGGCGAGCGAGGCCGGCTTGGCCAGCAGGTTGATGAACTCCAGGACGAAGTTGATCACCCAGAAAAACGGCTTGATGTACACGATGTTGGTCTGGAACGGGATGCCCGTCAGTTCCTTGATGAAACCCACCGGGCCCTTGATCTTGAGCGAGTAGTAGATGATCAGGATGAACACACCGAGCGCCAGGCCCGCGGTCACGTTGATATCCGTAGTCGGCACGATCTTGAAGTACGGGATACCCAGCAGATAGGCGATGTGCGGGATCAGGTCGACCGGCACGAGGTCCATCAGGTTGAGCAGGAATATCCAGACGAAGATGGTCAGCGCGAGCGGCGCGACCATGTCGTTCTTGTGCTTGAACGAACCGCGGACGTTGTCGTTGACAAAGTCCATGAGCATCTCGACGAAGTTCTGCCAGCCGCCCGGGACGCCAGCGGTGACCTTCTTGGCCGCGGCGCGGAACGTGAGGACAAACAGCAGGCCGAGGGCGATCGACCACAGCATGGAGTCGACGTGGATCGCCCAGAAGCCCATTTCGGCGGCTTCGGTGCTGGTGGTGGCGAAGCTCATCCCCTTCTCGGGGTGGAGTCCGAAGGTAAGATTCGTCAGATGGTGAGCAATGTGCTCTTCCATCGTGGGCAGTCCGCTTTCTGAAGCCATGCAGTTATCTCGTCATTGCTTGATCAGAAACCCGGTGCAGCCACCACAAGGGGGCCAGGTGCACCAGGAGGAAGATGCCGAACAACGCCAGTAAATCCGGCTCGTCCAGGTAAGCGAACGCCACCCCGAATGCCACCGCGATGATTGCCAGTCGTCCCATCTGGGCGCCCATCATGCGGGCGGTCAGCGAGCCCACCTGATCGGAACGGTAGGCCCGAAACACAACAACCGCGGCCACGGCATTGCCGAGCGTCGCGGTGATGCCGCCCACCGCAGCCGAGATCGCCACGATCGGGGGGAACAGGGCCAGAAGCAGGCCCGACAGTATCAGCGTTAAGGCGAGCTGCAGACCTAGCGATTGTAAAGCGTGTCTGAAGCGTCGCGGTGTCATTCAGCGGATGGGCACACCCACCCCTCTCCCAAAAAGTGCGCGTAGTATAAGAGCGCCCTTCTACTGCGTCAAACGGCGTTCAGGGCCATCCGGCTGTCCGCTCAGGGAGTTACTGGATGTGGGCGAGGATGCCATCGAGCTCGTCGAGGCTGTTGTATTCGATAACCAGACGGCCTTTGCCCTGGCGGTTGTAGCGAACCTGGACCGCGGCGCCCAGCTGGTCGGAGAGACGGCTCTCCAGTTGCCGCACCTCGGGCGAGGGTCCGGCATCCTTCTTGGGCTCCGGGGTCGCGGCGAGGATCTTCTTTACCAGCTGCTCGGTCGCGCGGACCGAGAGCCCGCGCTTGACCACGGTCGCGGCCACCCCGGGCTGGTCGTCCAGCGGCACCGCCAGGAGACAGCGGGCATGGCCCATCTCCAGGCGCCCCTCGTTGACGTGGTCCTTCACCGTGTCGTGGAGTTCCAGCAGGCGCAGCAGGTTGGTGACCGCAGTGCGCGAGCGGCCGACCGCGTCGGCCGCGGCCTGGTGCGTCATCTCGAATTCGCCGATCAGGCGGCGGATGGCCTGCGCCTCTTCCAGTGGGTTCAGGTCCTCGCGCTGGATGTTCTCGATCAGTGCCATCGCCGCGGCGGCCTGATCGGGGATGTCGCGGACCACCGCCGGGACGGTCTCCAGGCCCGCGATCTGGGCTGCACGCCAGCGGCGCTCGCCGGCGATCAGCTCATAGCCCTCGTCCAGGCGCCGCACGACGACCGGCTGCACGATGCCCTGGGCTCGGATCGAGTCTGCCAGCTCGGCCAGCGCCGCCTCCGCCATGTGGACCCGGGGCTGATACTTGCCACGCCGGATCTGCTCGATCGGGAGCTGCTCCAAACTGTCGCTGTCGTCACCACCGGCCTGGGCGCCGGAGAGCAGGGCATCCAGGCCTCGGCCCAGTCCTCGTTTCGCCATGGTTGATCGTTCCTGCAGGCAGTCGGTAAGGGGGTAACAGGCGGCGGTCAGCGCCGCAACATCTCGCCGGCCAGGGCCAGGTACGCCACGGCCCCGCGCGAGGAGGCATCATACAACAAGGCCGGCTGGCCAAAACTGGGTGCCTCGGCCAGGCGGATGTTGCGCGGGATCACGGTTCGGAACACGCGATCGCCGAAGTGGCCGGTGAGCTGTGCCGAGACATCCCCGGAAAGACGATTGCGTGGATCGAACATCGTGCGCAGCAGGCCCGAGATACGCAGCTTGGGGTTGGGACCGCGCTGGATGCTCTCGATGGTGCGCATCAGGGCGGTCAACCCCTCCAGTGCGTAGTACTCGCACTGCATCGGGATCACCACACCATCGGCCGCGACCAGGCCGTTGACGGTCAAAAGGTTCAGCGACGGCGGGCAGTCGACCAGGATGTGGTCGTAGTTTGCCCGGGCCGGTGCCAGCGCCTCCTGCAACCGGTATTCACGGCGCTCGGCCTCCATCAGCCGCACCTCGGCCACGGTCAGGTCGCCGTTGGCCGGGACCAGGTCATAGCCGGCCTCCACTCGGTGGGCGGCCTCGGCCACCGTGGCCTGGCCAAGCAGGACCTCGCAGGAGGTTGGGTCATCGGCGTGCTTGTCGACGCCCGAACCGGTGGTCGCGTTGCCCTGCGGGTCCATGTCCACCACCAGCACGCGCTTGCCCAGCCGGGCGAGCGAGGCGGCAAGGTTCACGCAGGTGGTGGTCTTGCCCACTCCGCCCTTCTGATTGGTGATAGCCAGCGTATCGGTCACGGGTCGGCTCTCTCGATAATGGCGATGTGCCGCTCGGCAGTCTCGCCGGGAATGGTAACCGGGTCCACGCTTCGGTACGACCACGGAGCCGGGAGCGGTTCGGCGACGACCGAGCGCTGACCCAGCATGGCCAGCACGCGGCCCCCCTCGGCCACCTGTGGCGCGACCCGCGAGACCATGTCGGCCGGGGCCTTGAACGCCCGTGCCAGCACCGTGGTGTAGGGCGCGGAGGGCTGGAAATCCTCGATCCGCACATGCACGGCCTCGACCCCGGACAGCCGAGCGAGCCCGATCACGTTACGCAGGAAGCGGATGCGCTTGGCCGCGCTGTCGAGCAGGCAGAATTCGCGTTCGCGCTCGGTAGCCGCGAGCACGAAACCAGGCAGCCCGGCGCCAGTCCCGACATCCAGCACCCGGTCCCCACGAAGATACGGGCGCAACGTCAGGCTGTCGAGGATATGCCGGCGAATCCACTGCGCGGGGTCACGCACCGCGGTCAGGTTGTGCACGCGGTTCCAGCGCCCGAGCTGTTCCAGATAAATCGCCAGGGCCTCGATGGCCGGTGGGTCCAGCGACCAGTCCCCGGCCACGGCGGCCAGGGCCGCGCGCCAGTCGTTACTCGCCACTGGCGCGCTGCTTTAAGGAAACACTAATCCATGTACACACTCGCGCTCGAGTCGCTTTTGCGCGGGAACAAGGCGCGGTGACTGCCGTGCAGTCGTTCTGCACAAGGGAGCCGCAACGCCGTGCGCGCGCAAAAGCGGCCGAGCCCCTTCGGGGTTGGCACCCCAGGTTCCCCGATCCTGCGTTGCGCCGCTTGCGGGTAGAACCACTACCCGCTGCACGACGCGCCTTGTCTCGGAAAACCTGGGGTGCCAACGCGAGTGTGTACATGGATTAGTGTTTCCTTAAGTGCACAGCCAAAGCTGACAGCGCGGCCGGGGTCACGCCCGGGATGCGCTGCGCCTGGGCCAGGGTATGGGGGCGGAATTCCGCCAGCTTCTGGCGGATCTCGTTCGACAGCCCGTGGACCCGGGCGTAGTCGAGGCTGTCCGGGAGGGCGGTCTGCTCGGCCTTCGCCTGGCGGTCGATCTCGGCCTGCTGGCGCTCGATGTAGCCGGCGTACTTGGCCTGGATCTCCGCCTGTTCGCGCACGTCGGGCGTGCAGCCTGCATCCAGTTCGGGCAGCGCATGCATCAAGCCATCGTAATCGGCCTCGGGGCGGCGCAGCAGGTCGAGCAGCGTGGCATCCGGATCCGGCGCCTTGCCTAGCAACTCGATCAGGGCCGGGTGGTTCCGCTGGTCGCGGTCCGGGCGGGTTTGTCCGAGTCGGGTCATCTCGGTCTCGAGGGCCGCGGCACGGATCTCGAAGCGCGCCCAGCGGGCGTCGTCGACCAGCCCGTACTCGCGCCCGACCGGGGTCAGGCGCAGATCGGCGTTGTCCTCGCGCAGCAACAGCCGGTACTCGGCGCGCGAGGTGAACATGCGGTAGGGCTCCTGGGTGCCGCGGGTCACCAGGTCGTCGATCAGCACGCCGATGTAGGCCTCGGAGCGCTGCGGGATCCACGGCGCGGCGTCCTGCACCAGCCGCGCCGCGTTGAGCCCCGCGACCAGACCCTGGGCGGCGGCCTCCTCGTAGCCGGTGGTGCCGTTGATCTGGCCGGCGAAAAACAGGTTGCCGATCTCGCGCGTGGCCAGCGTCGGGCGCAGGCCGCGGGGATCGAAGTAGTCGTATTCGATGGCGTAGCCGGGGCGTGTGATGCGCGCGTTCTCGAACCCGGCAATGCTCTGGACCAGGGGGACCTGGATCGCATACGGCAGCGAGGTGGAGATCCCGTTGGGATACAGCTCGTGGGTGCTGAGGCCTTCCGGCTCGACAAAGACCTGGTGACTGGTCTTGTCGGCGAACCGCACCACCTTATCCTCGATCGACGGGCAATAGCGCGGGCCGGTGCTGTCGATCTGGCCGCTGTACATCGGCGCCTGGTCCAGGTTCGCCCGGATCAGGTCGTGGGTCTTCTCGCTGGTGCGCGCGATATGGCAGGGGCGCTGCGCCGGGTGGTCGTCGGTCGAGCCGATGAAGGAAAAGACCGGGCGCGGGTCATCGCCCGGCTGCGGCTCGAGCCGCGAGAAATCCACGCTGCGTCCGTCGATGCGTGGCGGCGTGCCGGTCTTGAGCCGCCCGACGGCAAAGGCCATCTCGCGCAGGCGCGCCGCCAGGCGGGTGCTCGGCGGATCACCCGCGCGCCCGCCGGGCTGCCGGGTGAGCCCGGTGTGCATCTGGCCATTGAGGAAGGTACCCACGGTCAGCACCACGGCGCGGGCGTTGAACGCGATGCCGGCCTCGGTGACCACGCCGGTCACGCGCTGGCCGTCCTGGGTGATGTCGGCCACCGGCTGCTGAAAGATCTGCAGGTTCGGCTCGGCCTCGACGAACTGGCGGATGGCCTGGCGGTAGAGCTGCCGGTCGGACTGCGCGCGGGTCGCGCGCACGGCCGGGCCCTTGCGTCGGTTGAGGATGCGGAAATGGATGCCGGCGGCGTCCGCCGCGCGGCCCATCACGCCGCCCAGGGCATCGATCTCCTTGACTAGGTGGCCCTTGCCGATCCCCCCGATGGCCGGGTTGCAGCTCATTTGGCCGATGGTCTCGATGTTGTGGGTCAGCAGCAGTGTGCGCGCACCGCCGCGCGCCGCGGCCAGCGCGGCCTCGGTGCCGGCGTGCCCGCCGCCAATCACGATGACATCAAAGGAGTTCGCCATGGTCCTGCTATCCCGGCCGACGGTCCGGCCTGTGAGTGCAATTCGCGCCGCTTATGGTCCGGGCACGAAAATCGGAATTCTAGCAGGGAGTTACGCGAGCGCGAAGCGGCCCCCGGGCCAAATGGTTTTCCGGGCGTGCCGCGCCGGCCTGTTCGCCTGGTTCGTTGCGCCGCGGCGGCTTCGGCCGTGATGGGCAGCAGAGGCCGCATCCAGCGCCCGCCGTCATTGCGAGCAAAGCGAAGCAATCTCCGGAAGCTGGCAGGACGTCGGGCCGCGAAATCCGGTGGTCGCGGCGGGCGATTGCCGCGGCCCCTTTCGGGGCCTCGCAATGACGGGGACTACTTGCCGATGCAGAAGCCGGCGAAGATCTCGCCCAGCAGGGCCTCGTGGTCCTGGCGGCCAAGGAGCGCGTCCAGGGCGCGTTCGGCCAGACGCAACTCCTCGGCGATCAGGTCCGGGGGCGCGGCGGCGCCGATCGCGGCGAGATGCGTGGCCGTCGTACGCAGGCCGTCCAGATGGCGCGCGCGCACGCTGAAGCGTTGCTGGCCACCCTCGCTCACGCCCAGGCGCTCGACGATCGCCTGTTTGAGCGCGTCGACTCCTGCCCCGGTCCGTGCAGAGATCCTGAGCCCGTGGTCCGCTCGGGTGGAGTCGGCGACGCAGTCCATCTTGTTCCAGACGGTCAGTCGCGGGATTTCCGCCGGGGCCGCCAAGTCGGGAGCCGCATCCGGACGCGTGAGATCGCGCAGCTCCAGGATCAAGTCAGCCCCGGTGGCCGCCTCCCGCGCCCGCTCCATGCCGATCTTCTCCACCGGATCCTCACTCGCGTGCAGCCCGGCGGTGTCGATCAGTTCGACCGGTATCCCGTGGATCGCAATCGGCGAACGCAGGACGTCGCGCGTGGTCCCGGGGCGATCGGTGACGATCGCGACCTCGCTCTCAGCCAAACGGTTCATCAAACTGGACTTGCCGACATTCGGGGCGCCGACCAGGGCCAGGCGCAAGCCCTGGGCAAAGTAACGCGCCGGACGCAGTCGTTCGAGGAGTTCGCGGATGGTCGTGTGGAGGGTGTCGGCACGGCGTGCGATATCCGCTGCGGCCTCCGACTCGAGGTCGGTCTCGCCGAAATCAATCTCTGCCTCGATAATCACGCGCAGGTCGCGGATCGCGCGCGAGACCGGTTCGAGTTCGGTCGCCAGGGCTCCGTCGAGGCTGGATCGCGCAAGCCTCGCGGCCTGCTCGGTCTGGGCGTGGATCAGATCGGCCACCGCCTCCGCCTGCGCCAGGTCGAGACGGCCGTTGAGGAAGGCCTGCTCGGTAAACTCCCCCGGTCGGGCACGACGCGCGCCGAGATCCACCGCGGCGGCGACGATCGCCTCCAGCAAGACCGGGCTGCCGTGGCCCTGCAACTCGATCACGTCCTCGCCGGTGTAGGAGTGCGGGCCCGGGAAGGACAGGATCAGACCGTCGTCCAGCGACTCGCCAGTCGCCGGATCAATGAAGCTGCCGTAGTGGGCGTGGCGTGGAAGCAGCTGCGCGCGGCGGGTCAGGCGCCGCGCGATGGGCAGGGCCTGGGGACCCGACAGGCGGACCACACCGATACCGCCAACCCCCGGCGGGGTGGCGACCGCGACAATGGTGTCCGTCACGGTCACGGAGCGTCAGCTCTTCTGCTTGTCCGGGTCCTCGCCGCTCTCGATCTTGCGCGTGATGTACCACTGCTGGGCGATGGAGAACAGGTTGTTGGTGAACCAGTACAGCACCAGACCCGCCGGGAAGAAGGCGAAGAACACGGTGAACACGAACGGCAGCGCCATGAAGATCTTCTGCTGCACCGGGTCCATCGGCGGCGGGTTCAGCTTGTACTGCACGAACATCGAGACGCCCATCAGGATCGGCAGGATGAAGTACGGATCGCGCGAGGACAGATCCTGCACCCACAGCCACCAGGGCGCCTGGCGCAGTTCGACACTCTCCAGAAGCACCCAGTACAGGGCGATGAACACCGGGATTTGCACCAGGATCGGGAGACAGCCACCCAGCGGGTTGATCTTCTCCTTCTTGTACAGGTCCATCAGCGCCTGGTTCATGCGCTGCTTGTCGTCCTTGTAGCGTTCCTTCAGAGCCTGCAACTTGGGCGCGACCTTGCGCATGCGCGCCATGGAACGGTAGCTGGTCGCGGAGAGCTTGAAGAAGGCCAACTTGATCAGGATGGTCAGGATTACGATCGACCAACCCCAGTTGCCCACGAAGGCGTGGATCTTGTCCAGCAGCCAGAACAACGGCTTGGACAGGAACGTGAAGATGCCGTAGTCGGCCGTAAGCTCCAGCCCCTGGGCGATCTCGGAGAGCTCTGCCTGGAGCTTGGGTCCGACCCACAACCGGGTGGAGAACTCGCCGCTGCTCCCCGCTGGGATCTGGCGCGATTCGGAGTGCAAACCAATCAGGTACTCGTCACCCAGATCGCTGGGTACGGCACGCGCGTACAGCGCATTGACCTCGTCTTCACCCGGAACCCAGGTGGAAACGAAGTAGTGCTGAATCATCGCGATCCAGCCCCCCTGGATGCGTGCCTGAATGGGGTCGTCGCGGAACGATTCGAAGCTTTCGCGTTGGTAGCTGCCATCAAAATAGGCCGCTCCGGTAAAGGTGTACAGCCACCAGGACTCCCGATCCGGCGTCGGCCCGTGGCGGAGCTGTCGGTACTGGCGACCGCTCCAGGTGGAATCGGACCGGTTGTGGACCTCGTAGTCCAGCTCGATCAGATGCGAGCCACGGGTAAAGGTGTAGGTCTTGGTGACCTCGATCTCGCCATCGTCGGAGACCCAGCGCAGCGGGACCTCGAGCTGTTCCTGCCCGTCGGCGAGCTCGAAGCGGTCCTGGTCGACCTGGAAATTGGCGTGGTGCGACGGGGCACGCCCCTCCATCGACTGGTCGTTCACCCGATCGTGGGTCAGACCACTCTGGGCGACATAGCCGCGCACGCGATGGTCGAACAGGCGGACCGGCACCAGCGGATCGTCCTGCAGGTCCCGTGGATACTGCAGCAGGTCGGCGCGCAGCAGCGTGCCCCCGCGAGTGTCAATCAGGATCTCGTGGGTATCGGTACGCACGGTGATCTGCTGACGGTCCGGCTCCTGCAGGGTGCTCACTTGCGGGGCGTCTGCCGCCCGCGTGTCCGGTTCCGACTCGAATTGCGGCGCATCCGGCACGTCCTCCGGACGGGCATCGGGATCCTCCGCGGCGCGCTCGGCGGCGGTGTCCGGCTGGGATGTGCTGCCGTAATCCTGGTTCCAGGCCTGCCACATCAGGAACAGGACAAAGGCCAGGGTCAGCCACAAAAGGGGGCGAAGGTTATCCATGAGCGCGACTACTTTGAGGGTCGAGTGCTGGGAGTATCGGAACGCGGGTGCGGGACCGGGTCATAGCCACCGGGCGACCAGGGATGGCAGCGCAGGATGCGGCGCAAACCGAGCCAAAAGCCCCGCAGGACCCCGTGAGTCTCGACCGCCTCGACGGTATAGGCCGAGCACGTAGGGTAATGCCGACAATGGGGTGCCATGAACGGCGAGATGCCGTACTGGTAGGCCCGGACGGGCAACAGGGCGATCTTGCGTGGCAGAGTCATTGCAGACGTTCCAGCAGGCTGTCGATCTCGGCGCGCAGGGCGCGGCGGTCCATGGTCGCCGCGCCGCCTCGGGCCAGCACGATCATGTCGACCGGTGGCAGGTGGGCCCGCCGCCGGCGGAAGGCCTCGCGCACGATGCGCTTGATCCGGTTGCGGTCCGATGCCTGGCGGACATGCCGCTTGCCAATCGCAAGGCCCAGGCGTGCCTCGCCGGATTCCGAATGGCGATAGAGCAGGGTCAGCTCGCGACCGCGCTGGCGCCGGGCATCCTTGAAGACGCGCTGATAGTCCGCACCGGTCAACAGACGGACGCGGCGCGGAAAGGTCTCGCTAGCTGGCGCCGCGGTCACGGGAGCCGGCGCGCCGCCCGGACTACGGGCAGAGGCGCTTGCGGCCCTTGGCGCGACGGGCGTTCAGGACCTTGCGACCACCACGGGTGGCCATGCGGGCCCGGAAGCCGTGCGTGCGGGCGCGAACGAGCCGGCTGGGTTGAAAAGTGCGCTTCATGAGAGTTCCCGTGACGCTTGGTTAAAGGGCGGTGAAAACTAGCGCCATCCGGACGCAAAGTCAATCTCGAGGGTCGGCAAGTCGCTGGCACCGGGTACCCCCATCGGCGTAGACTCGGTGGCTTCCAATTCCCCCGTCGCCCCGGAGACGAACGCGTGTCAGCCAATGCCCTGTGGACAGCCTGTCTGGATCGCCTGCAGGGGAAGGTCAGCGAACAGCAACTCAATACCTGGCTGCGGCCGCTGCATGCCGAAGAGTCCGAAGGCGGGCTGCGACTGCTCGCGCCGAACCAGTTTGTGTTCGAGCACGTGCGCGATCACCTGCTGGAATCGATCGAGCAGACCGTGGGCGAGCTGCAGCCGGTGGGTGACCAGGACGGACGCCGCGTGCGACTCGGGATTGGCGGTGCGCAGCTTCCGGTCCCGCCGACCCCCAGTGGTCGCGAGTCCCGCCATGATCGCGGTGCTGCAGACAAGAGCGCCAGCACTGCGCCACGCCCCCAGGGGCCCGTGAGTAACCTGAACCCGGCCTTCACCTTCGACAGCTTCGTCGAGGGCAAGTCGAACCAGCTCGCGCGCGCAGCCAGCCTCCAGGTCGCGGAAAACCCCGGGGTGGCCTACAACCCGTTGTTCATCTATGGCGGGGTCGGGCTCGGCAAGACCCACTTGATGCATGCCATCGGGCACAGCATCCTGGCCCGGCACCCCGAAGGGCGGATCATCTATCTGCACTCCGAGCGCTTCGTGGCGGACATGATCAAGGCGCTGCAGCACAACGCGATCGACGAGTTCAAGCAGCACTACCGCTCCGCCGACGCACTGCTGATCGACGACATTCAGTTCTTTGCCGGCAAGGAGCGTTCCCAGGAGGAGTTCTTCCACACCTTCAACGCGCTGCTGGAGGGCCAGCAGCAGATCATCCTGACCTCGGATCGCTACCCGAAAGAGGTCGAGGGGCTGGAGGAACGCCTGAAGTCACGCTTCGGCTGGGGGCTGACGATCGCGATCGAGCCGCCAGAACTGGAGACCCGGGTGGCCATCCTCCAGCGCAAGGCGGAGCAGGCGGGGATCGAGCTCCCGTCCGAGGTCGCATTCTTCATGGGCAAGCGGATCCGTTCCAACATCCGCGAACTGGAAGGCTCGCTGCGGCGGGTGATCGCCAACGCGCACTTTACCGGGAAACCGATCACCGTCGAGTTTGCCAAGGACGCGCTGCGCGACCTTCTCGCGGTACAGAACAAACTGATTACACTTGAGAATATCCAGAAGACGGTCGCGGACTACTATCGCGTGAAGGTGGCCGATCTGCTGTCGAGCCGGCGCAGCCGATCGATTGCCCGTCCGCGGCAGATCGCGATGGCCCTGGCAAAGGAACTGACCCAGCACAGCCTGCCGGAGATCGGACAGGCCTTCGGCGGTCGCGATCACACCACGGTAATCCATGCCTGCCGGAAGGTCGCCGAACTCCGCGAGGCGGACGCCAGCCTGGACGAGGACTACTCGAATCTTCTGCGGACTCTCAGTAGCTGAAGTGGCTGTCCAATGCTCGGCAAAGCTGTGGATAAGCTGGGTGCAACTCCGGTATGGAAAGGTGGAAAACGCGGACCGCGAAACTGTCCACAGGTTGGGAACAGGCTTCACAGAGGTTCGGGAGAGCCAAAAATTGTCGATAAATAACTGAATTTAAAATGAAATCGGGGTTTCCTGCACAGGTCGACGTGCCCCTTATTACTACTATTTAAATATCTAAACACTAGATACAGGACATCGCCATGGAACTGTCTTTCAATCGCGAGACGATGACCGAAGCGCTGCAACGGATTGTGGGCGCGGCCGAAAAACGATTGACGATGCCGATTCTCGGGAATGTGCGTCTGCGACCGGACGACAACGGCGCGATCCGGATGGATACCACGGATCTCGAACTCGCCTGGCAGGCGGATGCGGAAGGCACCATCCCTGGCGAATGCGATGTCACCGTATCGGTGCGCAAGCTGTTGGACGTCGTGAAGGCGGCCCCGGGGGACAGCGAGATTCGGGCTCGGGTGGAAGGCGAACGCATGACCGTGGGATTCGCCGGTTCGCGCTTCAGCCTGGCGACCCTGCCCGGCGCGGACTTCCCCGACTGGGAGGCGCGAGGGTCGGAGGTCGTGCTCGATGTACCCCAGAACCGGCTGCGACGTCTGCTGGAAGCGACGATGTTTTCGATGGCGCAGCAGGACGTGCGTTACTACCTCCAGGGTTTGCTCCTGGTAGCCAGCGGGACCAGTCTGCGGGCGGTCGCGACGGACGGGCATCGCTTGGCGCTGGCCGAGGTGGAACTCGAGCATCCGGTCGAGGGCCGAGTTGAACGCATTGTCCCGCGCAAGGCCGTGGCGGAGTTGCGACGAAATCTGGCCGACGACGAATCGACGGTCCGGATTGGATTCGGGGAAGACCAGGTCGTATTCGAACTCGGGAAAGCGGTCCTGCGCAGCAAGGTGATCGAGGGGCGCTTCCCGGACTACGAACGGGTCATCCCCTCGGACCTGCCCTCCACGTTGCGGGTCGACCGGGAAGTTCTGAAACAGGCGTTGGGCCGGGTCGCGATTGTGGCGAGTGACAAGTATCGCGGCGTACGCATGGCCCTGGGGGAGAACGGTTGCCAGGTGATGACCCACAACGCCGATCGCGAAGAGGCCCAGGAGTCGGTCGAGGCGGAATACGACGGGGGGCCAATGGAGATCGGGTTCAACCTTGGTTACCTGGCGGACGTGCTGAATGTCCTGGAGACCGAGCAGGTTCGCATCGGGTTGCGTGACGGGAACTCGTCGATCCTGATTCAGGCGGAACCACCGGGCGGGGCGCGCTACGTGGTGATGCCGATGCGCCTGTAGTTCCGGGGTCTGCGTGCTGGAGTCGCTGTGGTGGCAGGGGGTCCGCAACCTTGAGGAACAGGCCTTGACGTTGGGGCCGGGAATCAACCGGCTGGTCGGGCCGAATGGTGCAGGGAAGACCTCCATTCTCGAAGCAGTGCATATCCTCGCGGCTGGGCGCTCATTCCGTACTCAGCAATTACGTCGTGTTGGCCGGAGCGGAGCCGAAGGGTTGTGGATTGGGGCGGTAGTGAAGGACCCGGCTGGGGGCTCCCATCGGCTGGGGATTAGCTGGGATGGTGCGCGCCGGTCGCGGCTCGATGGCCGCTGGATGGAAGGCCATGCGGCGGTCGCTGAGTGGTTGCCGGCGCGAACGCTGCATGCGGGCTCCTTCGAATTGTTGACGGGTGGACCGGAAGAACGCAGGCGCTTGCTGGACTGGGGCTGCTTCCATGCGATCCCGGGGTATCGGGGGCAGTGGCAGCGCTGGAAGCGGGCCCATGACCAACGTAATGCCGCCTTGCGCGCGGGGGACCGCGCGGGGGCTCGCGAGTTTGAGCGACCCTGGCTGGAATTCGGCGAGGCGATCAGTGACGCGCGCCGTCGTTACGTGGAATCCTGGCAGGCGGCGACCATGGAGGCCGCCCGGCAGTTCGGATTCGGCGAGCGGTTAGCCGATTTGAACTTGAATCCGCGGATGGGCTGGGATCGGGAAAGGAGCCTGAGCGAGGCCCTGGAGCGTAGCCGGGAGGGCGACGAAGAACGCGGCTTCGCGCAGGCGGGGCCGCAGCGGGCCGACATCGATTTGCGGCTATCGGGTCGTCTCGCCGCCGAGGCCTCCCGGGGCGAGCAAAAGCGCCTGGTTACGGCTCTCGTGGGCGGGCAGGCATGGATGCTCGAGACCGAGACCGGGCGGACGCCGGTGATGTTGCTGGACGATGTGGTCTCGGAGCTGGATCGCGAGGCAGTGGAGGGATTGATGTCCGGGTTGTGTGCGTCGGGCTGGCAGATCCTGGTGACCGCTGTGGGAGATGACATCCCGGGGCTGGCAGGGGATACCGCAGGGCAATTGTTCCACGTGAAACATGGTCGCGTAACACCCGAATCCCCAGCCTGATGCGCCCGGGCCTTGGGTCTCTTGGCCCTCCTGGACCCCCGTACGTGACCTCACCGGTGCCCCCCGCCTTTGCGCTATACTGGCGTGTCTGCAACTGGCCGGATGACTGACCCGCATGTCCGAAACTGAAGCCCAAGATCCCTCCGTCTACGATTCCTCTCAGATCCGCGTCCTCAAGGGCCTGGATGCCGTTCGCAAGCGACCGGGCATGTACATCGGTGACACCGATGACGGCACAGGCCTTCACCACATGGTCTTCGAGGTGGTCGATAACTCGATCGACGAAGCGCTGGCGGGTCACTGCGACAGTATTGAGGTCACGATCCACGAGGACAATGCGGTCTCCGTTACGGACAACGGTCGCGGCATTCCCGTGGATATCCACGAAGAAGAGGGTATGTCGGCTGCCGAGGTCATCCTCACTGTCCTGCATGCAGGCGGGAAGTTCGACAACAACTCCTACAAGGTCTCCGGCGGCCTGCACGGCGTGGGTGTCTCGGTCGTGAATGCCCTGTCGGAAGAGCTCCGCCTGGAGATCCACCGGGATGGTCAGCGCCACGAACAGATCTATCACCTCGGCGTCCCGGATGCGCCGCTGGCGGTGACCGGCACCACGGAGCGCAACGGAACGAAGATCTGGTTTCGCCCCAGCCCGACCATCTTCACCGACATCAATTTTCACTACGAGATCCTCGCCAAGCGCCTGCGGGAGCTGTCGTTCCTCAACTCGGGCGTGCGCATCACGCTGCGCGACCACCGGGACAACCGCGAGGAGACCTTTGTCTTCGAAGGCGGTATCCGTGCCTTCGTCGAACACCTGAACCAGAAGAAAACCGCGCTGCATCCCACGGTCGTCTACGCCGACCAGATGCGCGAGGACTACGCAGTCGAAATCGCCCTGCAGTGGAATGACTCCTACCAGGAGAACATCTTCTGCTACACCAACAACATTCCGCAGCGCGACGGTGGCTCGCACATGGCGGGCTTTCGCGCCGCGCTGACGCGCACGATCAATCAGTACCTGGAGAACGAGGGGCTGATCAAGAAGGCCAAGGTCGCCACGGCGGGCGACGACATGCGCGAAGGCCTCACGGCCGTGCTCTCGGTCAAGGTGCCGGATCCCAAGTTCTCCTCGCAGACCAAGGACAAGCTGGTTTCCTCCGAGGTCAAGCCGATCGTCGAAAGCGTGCTGTCGGACGCCCTCAACAACTTCCTGCTGGAACACCCGCAGGAAGCCAAGGCCATCACCGAGAAGGTGCTGGATGCCGCGCGAGCGCGCGAGGCCGCCCGCAAGGCGCGTGAGGTCACCCGCCGCAAGGGCGCGCTGGATATTGCCGGCCTGCCGGGCAAGCTGGCCGACTGTCAGGAGAAGGACCCGGCTCAGTCCGAGCTCTACCTGGTCGAGGGTGACTCCGCCGGAGGTTCGGCCAAGCAGGGCCGTGACCGCCATTTCCAGGCGATCCTGCCGCTCAAGGGCAAGATCCTGAATGTCGAGCGGGCGCGCTTTGACCGTATGCTGGGTTCGGCCGAGGTGGGCACGCTCATCACGGCGCTGGGCTGCGGTATTGGCAAGGAAGAGTACGATCCGGACAAGCTGCGTTATCACCGCATTATCATCATGACTGACGCGGACGTGGACGGCTCCCATATCCGTACCCTGCTTCTGACCTTCTTCTTCCGCCAGATGCCGGAACTGATCGAGCGCGGCCACGTGTATATCGCGCAGCCGCCGCTGTACAAGATCAAGCGTGGCAAGCGCGAGCAGTACGTGCGCGACGAGGCCGAAATGGGCGAGATCGTGATCTCCCTCGCCCTGGACGGCGCCGCGCTCTATCCCAGCCCGGATGCACCTCCGATTACCGGCGAGGCCTTCGAAGACCTGGTGAAGGGCTATCAAAAGGCCGCGCGCGCCGTGCAGCGCCTGGGCCGGATGTACGACTCGCGCATCCTCTGGGCGATGCTCGAGGCCGATGCGATCCCCGAGCCCCGAAGCGTAACCAACGCTGCGGTTCAGGCATGGTTTGCCCGCATCCTGGAGAATCTATCCAGCGACAAGGCGGGTGCAACCCGCTACAGCCTGGGGCCGGTGACCCAGCATGAAGGCACGGCGCAGCTGAGCCTGGACCGCATCGAACACGGCGCCGCCCTGTCGCAGTACATCACCGATGACACCCTCGCATCGCGTGATTTTCAGGCAGTACTTGACCTGTCCGCCCGTCTTAACGCCCTTCTCGACGAAGGTGCGTACATGAAGCGCGGGGAACGCGTCCACGTGATCGAGGGCTTTTCCGAAGCCATGGAATGGCTCCTGCAGGAAGGCCGCCGCGGGCTGGCAACCCAGCGCTACAAGGGCCTAGGCGAGATGAATCCCGACCAGCTTTGGGACACCACGATGAACCCCGAATCCCGCCGCCTGCTCCAGGTCCGGGTCGAAGATGCCATCCGTGCCGACGAAATCTTCACCACCCTGATGGGCGATCAGGTCGAGCCGCGTCGCGAATTTATCGAGTCGCGAGCCCTCAGTGCCGAGAACGTCGATATCTGACGTTCTTGCTGCCAAGGTACGGATCCCGCCGGCACCATGCAGGTCCTGGCCGCACTCCTGGTCCTGGTGATTCTGGCGCTGGTCGCGTTTCGCCTGTACACCCATCTTGCAGTCCATGAACGCCGCGTCGTCGCGGCCTGGGCTCGACTCGATACCCTGCTCACCCAGCGCAATGGGCTGCTGGAGCGGGCTTGGTCCGCGACCCGGACCGATCCGCCCCTGGACCTGCGGGCGCTCCAACGGGTGGTCCAGGAACAGGAGCGAGCGCGACGCTGCGGCGATCTTCCCGGTCTGGCCCGGGGCGAACGCGCCATCCGCGCCGAATGGGACCATATACGAACGCAAATCCTTGATAAATATAATAATTTATCGGATTCGACCGATCGACTGCCCCCTCGCGTAGCGGCACTGGACCAAGCAATTACTGAGGCCCTCGGCCGCTACAATGCCGCTGTGGATGCCTATGCCGGGCTGCGCCGCCAGTGGGCCTACGGACTCCTCGCCCGCCTCGCTGGCCATGCCGTCTTTCACCCCGTTCGCCCGCCGAGCCCGTAAGCTTCGCCCGGACGACCCCGTTGCCGGGAACACCCTGCCGGACATTCTGTCCGAATGGCATAATCCACTGCTGGCCCGACCCCTGGAGATACCGTGTCCAACCCCTTGCTGCAGACCGACCGGCTGCCCGCCTTTCGTGCCATCGAGCCTCAACATGTGCTGCCCGCGGTGGAAACCGTCCTGGTGGAGAATCGCGCGGAGATTGACCGGCTGGTCGCGGCCGTCGGGGATCACCCGACTTGGGCCACGCTGATCCGGCCATTGCAAGCGCTGGACACGCGCCTGGATGCCGTCTGGTCTCCGGTCGGACACCTCAATGCGGTCATGAACGGTCCCGAGATTCGCGAGGCATACAACGCCAGCCTCCCCCTGTTGTCGGATTACGGCAGCTGGGTCTCGCAGCATCAGGGCCTGTACCGGGCGGTCCGTCGCCTGGCAGACAGTGAAGAGTACGCGCAGCTTTCGCCCCAGCGGCGCAAGGTGCTGGATGACATTCTGCGTGATTTCCATCTGAGCGGCGTCGACCTCCCCGAGGCCGAGCGCGAACGCCTGCGCGCCATCAACGCCCGCCTTTCGGAGCTGACTGCACGTTTCGAAGAGAACGTGCTGGACGCCACTCAGGCCTGGACTTGGCAGACCGATGATGCGGCCGCGCTCGCCGGCATCTCCGAGTCCGATCGGGCCATGCTCGCGCAGAACGCTCGCGATCACGACCAGACGGGCTTTGTCGTGACCCTGGACATCCCCAGCTACCTCGCAGTCATGACCCACGCCGAGGATCGCGACCTGCGTTACCGTGTGTACGAGGCCTTCACGACGCGTGCGTCTGACCTCGGGCCCGGCGCCGGCAATCACGACAACAGCGAGATCATGGTCGAGATCCTCCAGTTGCGGGAGGAGAAAGCGCATCTGACGGGCTTTCGCCACTACGCCGAGCGCTCGCTCGCGACCAAGATGGCTGATAGCGCCGAGCAGGTCGAAGGCTTCCTCCAGGATCTGGCGCACCGCGCGCGCCCCCGGGCCGAGCGCGACCTGGACGAGTTGCGCGCCTTTGCCCGCGACGAGCTCGACCTCGGAACCCTGGAGGCCTGGGATATGGCCTTCGCGGCCGAGAAGATGCGTGAGCGACGCCTGGGCCTCAGCCAGGAGATGTTGAAGCCCTACTTCCCCGCTGACCGCGCGGTCAGCGGCTTGTTCGGTCTGGTCCAGCGCCTGTTCCAGGTCCGCTTCGAGCCCGACGACAGCATCGAGACCTGGCACGACGACGTCCGGTTCTATCGCATCTTTGACGCGAATGGCATCGAACGCGCTGGCTTTTACTTCGATCTCTACGCACGCAAGAACAAGCGCGGCGGCGCCTGGATGGATGTCTGCCGCAACCGTTTCATCTCCGAGGACCGAGCCCAGCTGCCGGTCGCCTACATGACCTGCAACTCCACCCCGCCGGTGGACGGCAAGGCCGCCCTTTTCACTCATGACGAAGTGATTACGCTGTTCCATGAGTTCGGTCACGGCCTGCATCACATGCTGACCCGGGTGGACGAACCCGACATCGCCGGCATCAACGGCGTGGAATGGGATGCGGTCGAACTGCCCAGTCAGTTCATGGAGAACTGGTGCTGGGAACGCGAGGCGCTGGATCTGTTCGCGCGCCATCACGAGACCGGCGAGGCGATGCCCGAGGACCTGTTCCAGCGCCTGCAGGGGACGCGCCACTTCCACACGGCGTTACAGCTATTGCGCCAGGTCGAGTTCTCCCTCTTCGACATGCGCCTGCATGCCGGGCCCGCCCCTGCGAATGCGGCGGACATCCAGCGGCTCCTGGAGACCGTGCGTCAGGAGATCGCGGTGGTCCATCCGCCGGCGTTCAATCGCTTCGCCCACGGCTTCGGCCACATCTTCGCCGGCGGCTACGCCGCGGGGTACTACAGCTACCAGTGGGCCGAGGTCCTGTCGGCTGACGCATTCGGGCGCTTCGAAGAGGAAGGTCTGTTTTCGTCCGAGGTGGGGGCGGCCTACCTGCGCGAGATTCTCGAGGCCGGTGCCTCGCGCCCGGCCGCGGACTCCTTCCGTGCCTTCCGCGGGCGCGATCCGCAGATCGACGCCCTGTTGCGCCATAGCGGCCTGGAGGAGAAAGCCGCGTGAAGATCGCCAGCTGGAACGTCAATTCGCTCAAGGTGCGTCTGCCGCAGGTCCTCGATTGGCTGGGGAGCTCGCGGACCGACGTCCTGGCCCTGCAGGAGACCAAGCTGACCGACGAGAACTTTCCGGCCGCGGCCATCCGCGATGCGGGCTATCAGGTCGTGTTCTCCGGACAGAAGACCTACAACGGCGTGGCCATCATCTCCCGCAGCGAGGCCACCGACGTGGTCACCGACCCGGCGGGGCTCGAGGACGCCCAGCGCCGTATCCTCGCCGCCACCATCGGCGACGTTCGCGTGGTCAACCTGTATGTCGTGAACGGCGAGAACGTCGGTACCGAGAAATACGCCTACAAGCTGGACTGGCTAGCGCGGCTGCACGCCTGGTTGGCCGACGAGCTTGCGCAGCACCCGAATCTGGTGGTCCTCGGTGACTTCAACATCGCCCCGGATGATCGCGACGTGCACGACCCCGAGGCCTGGCACGAGCGCATCCTTTGCTCCACGCCGGAACGCGAGGCCCTGGCCGCGCTGACCGATCTCGGCCTCACGGATACCTTCCGCACCTTCGAGCAGCCCGCGGAGGAGTATTCCTGGTTCGATTATCGGGCCGCGTCCTTCCGTCGCAATCGGGGCCTGCGCATCGACCTGGTCCTCGCCAGCGCTCCCTTGCAGGCCCGTCTGCAGGCCGCGGGCATCGACCGCGAACCGCGTGCCTGGGAGCGTCCGTCCGACCATGCCCCGGTCTGGGCGGAATTCTCCGCCTAACCCTGGCCCGGGTCGCACCAACCGGCCATTCCCGAGGGAGACCCCGTGAAGTACAAGGATCTGCGCGATTTCATTGATGGCCTCGAACAGCGCGGCGAGCTGCGCCGCATCACCCGCGAGGTGGACCCGAACCTGGAGATGACCGAGATCGCCGACCGCGTCCTGCGCGCCGGCGGCCCGGCCCTGCTGTTCGAAAACCCCACCGGCTCCGACATCCCGGTGCTCGCCAACCTGTTTGGCACCCCGGAGCGGGTGGCCATGGGCATGGGCGAGGACTCTGTCGAAGCCCTGCGCGAGGTCGGGCGCCTGCTCGCCTTCCTGAAGCAGCCGGATCCGCCCAAGGGATTCAAGGCGGCCTGGGAACAGCTGCCGATCTTTCGCAAGGTGCTGGACATGGCGCCCAAGAAGATCCGCGGGGCGCCGTGTCAGCGCCATGTAATAGAAGGCGATGCGGTCGATCTCGGCCAACTCCCGGTCCAGACCTGCTGGCCGGAAGACGCCGGTCCCCTGATTACCTGGGGCCTGGTGGTCACCCGTGGCCCGGAGAAGTCGCGCCAGAATCTTGGTATTTATCGCCAGCAGGTCATTGGGCGCAATCGCGTGATCATGCGCTGGCTGTCCCATCGCGGCGGGGCCCTCGATTTTCGCGAGTGGTGCCAGGCCCACCCCGGCGAGCCGTTTCCCATCGCGGTTGCCCTGGGTGCCGATCCGGCCACCATCCTCGGCGCCGTGACCCCGGTGCCGGATACCCTGTCCGAATATGCCTTCGCCGGATTGCTGCGTGGCAGTCGAACCGAGGTCACCCGCTGCATCGGTTCCGACCTGGAGGTCCCGGCCTCCGCCGAGTTCGTGCTCGAGGGGCATATCCACCCGGGTGACACCGCGCCGGAAGGCCCGTTCGGGGACCACACGGGTTACTACAACGAGGTGGACGAGTTCCCGGTCTTCACCATCGACCGCATCACCCATCGTGATCAGCCGATCTACCATTCCACCTACACCGGTCGCCCGCCGGACGAGCCCGCCGTGCTCGGGGTGGCCCTGAACGAGGTCTTCATCCCAATCCTGCAGAAGCAGTTCCCGGAGATCGTGGACTTCTATCTGCCCCCCGAGGGCTGCTCCTACCGCATGGCCGTCGTCTCCATGCGCAAGCAGTACCCGGGCCACGCCAAGCGCGTCATGATGGGCGTATGGTCCTTCCTGCGTCAGTTCATGTACACCAAGTTCGTGATCGTGGTCGACGACGACGTGAATACCCGCGACTGGAAAGACGTGATCTGGGCCATCACCACCCGCATGGACCCGGCCCGCGACACCACCCTGGTGGAGAACACCCCGATCGACTATCTCGATTTCGCTTCCCCAGTCTCCGGACTGGGCTCGAAGATGGGCATGGATGCGACCTCCAAATGGCCGGGCGAGACCGATCGCGAGTGGGGCCGGCCGATCGCCATGGACGAGGCGGTCAAACGCCGCGTGGACGAGATCTGGGATGAACTGGGGATATGAGGCGTGACGCGCCGCCGAATCCCGGGCGCGGTCGGGCTCCTGGCTGTACTGCTGCTGGCCTTGACCGCCTGTGCGGCCGCCCCGGAGCGTGAAACCGTGCGCGCGGCGGGGACCCCAGTGAAGGAAGCTCCTGCGGGCGCAGCGATCGCCCCCGATCGCGTCCGCCGCTGGTCGGCCGCAGAACCCGTCGCCGTGGTGATCGCCCTGCACAGCTTCCGCGATCACGCCGGTGCCTATGAAGCCCTGGGTCCCTGGCTGGCCGATCGCGGCTACAGTGTCCAGGCGCTGGATCAGCGCGGCCATGGCACGAGCGAGCAACACGGCCGCTGGCCGGGTGCCGAACCCCTGATCAGCGACGTGGCTGCCATGGTCCGCGCGGTGCAAGCGGAGTACCCCGAGCGGCCGGTTTTCCTGCTGGGCGAGAGCATGGGCGGATCCGCCGCACTGGCAAGCCTCGCCACTCATCCGGAACTGGAGGTCGCCGGGGTTATGGCCATTGCCCCGGGCCTGCGTGGCGGGATCCCCGCTCGGGGTTTCTGGGATGCCGCCGTGCGTACCAGCGAGGTCCTCGCCGGCGGGCTCACGCTGACCATCGACCCCGACTACTCCGACAGCCTCGCGCCCGCCGCGGTCGAACGCTTCTCCACGGATCCGCGCATCATTCGCCGCGTGCGCATGGATACCTATGCCGGCGTGGTCTGGCTGGCCCAGTACGCCACGGATCATATCGGCCACGTCACAGCCCCGGTGGTGTACCTGTGGGGCGAGCAGGACGGGACGATCCAGCGCGAGTCGGTCTACATGGCCGCCCGTGCCCATCCACAGGGCCAGGCCGAGGTCTGGACCGACCCCGACTGGCCGCATCTCATTCTGCACGCCCCCGACTGGCCGACCACGGCCACCCGCCTGGTCGACTGGATGCAGCGGGTTACGACCGATCCGGCGGGCTCGCCTGCGGTATTGGCTCCCAACCCCCGCCACGACCCGTAGCCGAGGCCGCCGACCCGGTCGGACTGCGGTTGCTTGCGTTCGGGGCGGCAGCGGCGAGAATAACGGCCTTTCCGCGACCGAGGGTTTCCGATGGCGTTCGATGTCACCATTCAGCCCAGTGGCCATGTATTCGAGGTCGAAGACGACGAGACCGTCCTCGAGGCCGGCCTGCGCCAGGGCTTCGCCTTTCCCTACGGCTGCCGCAATGGCGCCTGTGGCTCCTGCAAGGGGCGGGTGCTGCAGGGCGAGGTCGATCACGGGCCGAACAAGCCACCGGGCATCAGCGAGGCGGAACTGGCCGACGGCATGGCCTTGTTCTGCCAGGCGGTCCCGGTGGACGACCTCGAGATCGAGGTGAAAGAGATCGGCGCAGCCAGGGACATCGTGGTCAAGACCCTGCCGTGTCGCGTGGCGGCCCTGAACCGCCTGGCCGACGACGTGATGGAGCTGCGTCTGCAGCTCCCGGCCGCCGAGCGCCTCCAGTTCCTCGCAGGGCAGTACCTGGACATCCTGCTCAAGGGGGGTGAGCGCCGCAGCTACTCCCTGGCCAACGCCCCGCACGACGATGCCCAGCTGTCCCTGCATGTCCGGCACATGCCGGGCGGGCGTTTCTCCGCCATGGTGTTCGAGGAGCTCAAGCCCAAGGCGCTGCTGCGTATCGAGGGGCCGCTGGGCAGCTTCTTCGTCGACGAGGAATCCCCGCGCCCGCGCCTGTTCGTTGGCGGGGGCACCGGTTTTGGTCCGTTGAAAGGCATGCTGGACCATCTGGCTGCCGAGGGACTGGATCGACCGCACCACCTGTTCTGGGGCGCCCGCGGCGCCGATGGCATCTATGCCCCGGACTGGCTGCAGCAGATGACCGCCGAGCACGCCGGACAGTTCCGTTTCACGCCGGTGCTGTCGGATACCCCGGCCGAGACCGCCGCCGGCTTTGCCGCCGTCAGCGGCTGGCCTCACGATGCGGTGCTGTCGGAGTACCCGGACCTGTCCGGCTTTGATGTCTACATGGCCGGGCCACCGGCGATGATCCACGCCGCGCGCGAGGCCTTCCGCGCCGCCGGGCTGCCACCCGAGCAGCTGTACTACGACAGCTTCGAGCCCGCCACCCCGGCCGAGTGACACCGCCGGTGCCCGCGTCGCTTATTCACCACGAAGGGCACGAAGACACGAAGAAGGGCAAGGTCACAATCATTTGAACCACAGAGGAGACAGAGGTCACGGAGAAAACCGGGAATGGCGTCATAAGGACGTAGGATGCGGATGAGCGCAGCGAATCGCATCAGTTCCTCTGCGAGCCGCTGATCCCGACCTCGATGCCTGGCTCGGTCTGTTCACCGACGAGTTGGTGCCCCGCACGGGGACGACGCGCCAACTCTGTGGTGTAACCGCCTTTCTTCCTGTATTCGAGCCCTTTGTGGTAGAAAAACCTAGGCCCCATTCGCGCGCAGGCGTTCCCCCAGGCGGTGGACCGCCGCCAGCATGGCGGCATCGGTGGGATCCTCGGCGGTCTCCACTGCAGCCTTGAAGCCCAGCTCCTGCGCGATCTCCGCGATGCGTTCGCTGCCGACCACCAGCGGGGTCTTGCGCAGCCACATGCGCCCCAGCTTGCCGACCATCTCGTACAGGTTGCGCAGCCCCTCGCCACTGGTGATGGTGATCACGCCGATCTGCCCGCGCGAGAAGGCGTACATCAGCTCGCCGGTATCGCCCTCGGGGCGCCCGCGGCGGTAGGCCTCGGCAAAGGTCACCTCGGCGCCGCGGGCCTTCAAGGTGTCGCCCAGCAATTCGCGGCCGCCATCGCCGCGGAAGATCACCACGCGCTTGCCGGCCACGTCCTGCATCGCCTCCTGCGCCAGCAGGGCCTCGCTGTCGAAGCGTCGCGGCGGCAGGATGTCCGCCGGGCGCCCGAAGCCCTTCAGTTCCTGTGCCGTGCGGTTGCCGATCGCCGCGATCTTTGTGGTGGCGGGCCATGAATGTTCCGCCAGGGCCAGATTGAGCACGCGCTGGACGGCGTTCGGGCTGATGAACACGGCGATATCGAAGTCCGCCAGCCGGTCCAGGACCTCGCGCAGGTTGGTGGGATCACTGGGGGCCAGGATCTCCAGCACGGGAAAGCGGATCACGCTCGCGCCCTCGGCCGTCAAGGCGGTACAGAACGGCTCTGCCTGGGCGGCCGGCCGGGTGACCAGGATGCCAAGGCCGGCCAGCGGGCCGTGGGCCTCGTCGACCACCGTGTTGTCGTCTGCGGATGCGGTCATGCGTCTACCCCTTCGTGTCCTGGCCGTGTTCGCGATGGGCGGCCGCGAGCAGTTCGCCTGCCCCGAGTTCCAGCAGCATGTCCGCCAGGCGGATCCCGAGGGCCTGGGCGTCGCTGCGCGGCCCCTCGACCTGGCGGCGCAACAGGCGACTGCCATCCACCGCGCCGACCAGGCCGTCCAGGTGCAGCTGATCCCCGACCAGCGTCGCATGGGCTGCCAGTGGGACCTGACAGCCGCCTTCCAGGCGACGGTTGAAGGCCCGCTCGGCGCGCACGCGGTCGGCGGTATCCGTATCGTTCAATGGTGCGATCAGCGCGCCGATGGCGGTATCGCCGGCGCGACACTCGATGGCGATGGCACCCTGACCAACCGCCGGCAGGCTGACGTCCGGCTCCAGGCAGCTGCGAATCCGCTCATGGAACCCGAGGCGTTTGAGCCCGGCTGCGGCGAGCAGGATGGCGTCGTATTCGCCGGCATCCAGCTTGGCTAGGCGGGTATTCACGTTGCCGCGCAGGTCACGGACCTCCAGGTCCGGTCGCCGCGCGCGCAGCTGGCACTGCCGGCGCAGGCTAGAGGAGCCAACCCGGGCCCCCTGCGGAAGCTCGTCGACATGTGCGTACTGGTTGGACACGAACGCGTCCAGTGGATCCTCGCGGTCGAGGATCACCGGCAGTTCGAGCTGCTCGGGAAGCTCCATCGGCACGTCCTTCACCGAGTGCACCGCGATGTCGGCGCGGTCCTCCAGCAGCGCGATCTCCAGCTCCTTCACGAACAGGCCCTTGCCGCCGATCCGCGCCAGCGGGGAGTCCAGGACACGGTCGCCCTGGGTGGTCATGCCCACCAGTTCAACCGGGCGTTCCGGCTCACGGGCGCGCAGACGGGCGGCGACGTGTTCGGCCTGCCACATGGCAAGCGGGCTCTTTCGGGTGGCGATGCGTACAGGCTTCATGGATTGTCCGGGCGAGCCACGGCGCGAGCGGCCGGGCGTTCAAACGGACTAGTATAACGGCGAATGCTTCGCGCCCCGAATCCCGCAGGGGTGTGCGGCCCTCTCAGGTCCCGTTGCGCAGGTAATCGCGCACTCGTGGCAGCTGGCGGCGGCTGATGGGGATGGGGTCCAGGTCGTCGTGGAACAGCAGGCGGTGGTCGGTCTGGCCGAGGCTTTCGACGCCCTTGACCGAGGCCTTCACCGCCAGGCAGCCGCGGTGCACCCGCAACAGGGCGGGGCCGTACAGGCCCTCCAGTTCGCGCAGGCGGGTGTCGACGAAGCCGGCCAGGCGTGCCGAGCGCGCCATGACGTAACCGCCCTCCGCGATGAAGATGTCCACCTGTTCCAGCGGTACGCGTTCCTCGCGCCGGCCGACGGTGATGTGGACCTCGTTCGGGAAGGTCTCGGGCCGGTCCTGTTTTTGCTGCACCGCACGCTGCAACGCCTGTTCCAGCCGTTCGCGGCGCACCGGCTTCAGCACGTAGTCGCGCACCCCGGCCTCGAACGCCTCCAGCGGAAAGCGGTCGTGTGCGGTGACCAGGATCACCGTCAGCGCGGGATCTTCCGCATGCAGACGCCGCGCGAGTTCCAGCCCGGTTTCCCCGGGCATGTTGATATCCAGCAGCAGGGCATCCGGCGCGTGGTCCTGCAATTGCATCTCGACCTCGCCGGCATGCGCAGCTTGCGCCACCACCCGATGCCCCAACTCCTGGACGAGCGCGGTCAGGCGTTGACGGGCAATCGGTTCGTCGTCGGCAATCAATAACTCCAGTCGAGCGTTGTTCATGTAGTTTCCCCCCGGTTCGCGAGCGGCAAACGGATCCGGACCTCGAACCGCTCGACCTCGGCCTCGGCCTCGAAGTGTACCTGCCCGCCGAAGGCGTGCTGCAGCCGCAGGCGTACCGCATCGGTGGCGGTGCCGGTCCCCTCGCCGCGTGCGTGTGGATCCACGGTGTTGCCGATGGTCACCGTGACCCGTCCGGAATCCATGCGGCAGCGCACCCATATGCGCCCTGCGCCGCGTGCGGGTGCGATCCCGTGCTGGATCGCGTTCTCCGCCAGCGGTTGCAGGATCAGCGTGGGCACATCGAGATCCAGGCCCGGGTGGTCGGGGCAGTCCCAGTCGAGGACCAGGCGTTCGCCGAAACGGGTCTGTTCGATCTCGAGGAACGCGCGGACCAGGTCCAGCTCCTCACGCAGCGAGTGGCGGTCGCCGGTGGCGAATGTGGCGCGGAACAGATCCGCCAGATCCAGGGTGACCTGTTCCGCACGCGCAGGATCACTGCGACACAGCCCGGCGATGGTGTTCATGCTGTTGTAGAGAAAATGCGGGCGCAGGCGGGCGCGCATGGCCTGCTCCCGGGCCGCTGCCACGGCCCGGGTTTCGCGTTGCCAGGCCGCCTGCAGGTACAGGTAGTGCATGGCCATCAGGCTGAGGATGGTGGCGACACCGATCACCGGCCAGCGCAGCGCCGGGTCGGCCAGCACCAGTTCCTCCGCGAGGCGATAGACGATGGCGGTGTTGGCGATGGGAACCAAGGGCGGCAGCACGATCTGGGCGGTCAGCGGCAGTCGCTGCAGCGGTCTCTTGAGCCCGCACAGGATCAACAGGCTGGTCAGTGCCACCCAGAAGATGAACAGCGCGTGCAGCGCCAGGGCCGAGAGCCAGTCCTGACCGCCGCCGCGCAACAGGGCCACGGCCAGTGCCAGCAGCACGGCCACCATGAGCACGCGCAGCAATGTCTCCGCGCTGCAGAAATCGGGCAGCGGCGAGAGCCCACTGGTGGTGTCCCTGATGGTTTCCCCCTGGGCCATGCGTAACACTCCCCCTGTTGCCGTGCACAAACGGGCGCCGGATCGCGCCATGTTCACTCCCCGGCTGTGCCCGTATACTTCCGTGTCTTTCCCCACCCGCTTCAGGATGCACCATGACGCAGGATTCCCCGCACGACAAGCCAGCCGCCACGCCTGCCGCCCCCGGTGAGGCCAAGCTGTGGGGCGGGCGCTTTTCCGAACCGACCGATGCCTTCGTCGAGCGCTTCACCGCGTCGGTGGATTTCGACCGGCGTCTGTACCGCGAAGACATCCAGGGCTCACAGGCGCATGCGCGCATGCTGGCCAAGGTCGGGGTGCTGACGCAGGCCGAGGCGGAGCAGATCCTTGCGGGGCTCGATGCGATCCGCGACGAGATCGCCGCCGGCGAGTTCGACTGGCAGGTCGGGCGCGAGGACGTGCACATGAACATCGAGGCGCGCCTGATCGAACGCATCGGCGATGTCGGCAAGAAACTGCATACCGGGCGTTCGCGCAATGACCAGATTGCGACCGACATCCGCCTGTGGCTGCGCGCGGCCATCGACGATGTCCTGCGCCTGATCCGCGGCTATCAGGATGGCCTGGTGGCCCTGGCCGAGCGTGAGGCGGATACCGTGATGCCCGGCTTTACCCACCTGCAGACCGCGCAGCCGGTCACCTTCGGCCATCACATGCTGGCCTGGTACGAGATGCTGGAGCGCGATGCCGAGCGTCTGCGGGATACGCGGCGCCGGGTGAACATCCTGCCGCTGGGCGCCGCCGCGCTGGCCGGTACGCCGTATCCGCTGGATCGTGAATACACCGCCGAGCTGCTGGGTTTCGACAGTGTCACCCGCAACTCCCTGGACGCGGTCTCCGATCGTGACTTCGCCATCGAATTCACCGCGGCCGCCGCGACCCTGATGATGCACCTGTCGCGTCAGGCCGAGGAGCTGGTGCTGTGGACCAGCGCCCAGTTCGCCTTCATCGAGCTGCCGGATCGCTACTGCACCGGCTCCTCGATCATGCCGCAGAAAAAGAACCCGGACGTACCCGAACTGGTGCGGGGCAAGACCGGTCGGGTCTATGGCCACCTGATGTCGCTGCTGACCCTGATGAAGAGCCAGCCGCTGGCGTACAACAAGGACAATCAGGAAGACAAGGAACCGCTGTTCGACACCGTCGACACCCTGCTGGGCTCGCTGCGTGCGTTCGGCGACATGGTGCCGAACCTTGAGGTACGGCGGGAGAATACGCTGGCGGCGACGCGCAAGGGCTTCGCCACGGCGACCGATCTGGCCGACTACCTGGTCGGGCGCGGTGTGGCCTTTCGCGATGCCCACGAGGTCGTCGGGCGAGCGGTGCGTATTGCGCAGGAGCGCGGGGTGGATCTGGCGGAGCTGCCGCTGGCGGACCTGCAGGCGATCAGCCCGGCGGTGGGTGAGGACGTGTTCACGGTGCTGACGCCCGAGGGCTCGGCCGCCGCGCGTAACCTCACGGGGGGGACCGCCCCGGAACAGGTGCGCCGCCAGGCTGCGGCCGCCCGCGAGCACCTGGCCGCGCTGGCCCGCGCCGACCGCTGAGTTCACCCCGCGCTCCGGTTCCCGGAGTGCGGGGGCGGGGCGCGTCTGTGTGCCGCCTGGCCCGCCTTCAGATCCGGTCCAGCGTGGACTCCAGCACTTCCCAGTGGACGTTGCCGTGGACGACCTCGTAGGCCAGCAGTAGCTGGCCGTGCGCCGAATCGCCCTCGAAGTTCGCCAGGACCCACTGGTGGTTCAGGACGTGGATGCCGTCGCGGCGGAACGCGTATGCGTCGCCTTCCGGCGCCTCGTGCGGGATCAGGCCGGTCTGCTGCATCAGGTCATCGGCGAGACGCTCGTTCGGGCGCACCATGCCGCGACGCTGCAGGTCCTGGAGATGGGCATTGGTCAGGCCCAGTTCCACCGGACGCGGGATCTCGTGGCGGGTGTATTGCTGCAGCTGCATCTGCGCCTGCAGCAGATCGCGGTTGGCCTCCGCGAGGTCCTGTTCGAGCCCATCGCCGCGCGCGATGTAGATCGCCAGGACGACCACGAAAAACAGCATGAAGCCGAGCCAGACCAGGCGTTCGCTGGTCTTCAGGTTCTGCGGCTTGGGGTTGTCTTGTTCGGACACGGGGCTTGCCTCCGGAATGCAGGGTGCCGTTTGCCGTGGGGCATCCGGCCGGAAAATGAACGCGCGACCGCCGTGGGTTCCTGAACCCGGGTCGATGCGACGCGCATGATAACCCCTGACACCGCAACCTGCCGAGAATGCCCCATGTCGGTCCCCGACCCCGTCAACGCCGCCGCCTCCGAGAGCCAACTGGAGTGGATCAACCACTTTGCCTGTCTGCCGGAGGCCTTTCACGAAAGCCCGGCACCCGCCCCGTTTCCGGATGCGACCTGCCTGGCGAGCAGCCCGGCCATGTGCGAGCGTCTGGGCCTGGAGGCCGCGGCCCTTGGCCGCGACCCGTGGCTCGGGGCCTGCACTCACGGTAGCGAGCTGGCGGGGGCCGAGCCGCGGGCCTCGGTGTACGCGGGGCACCAGTTCGGTGTCTTCGTGCCGCAACTGGGCGATGGTCGCGCGAAGCTCCTGGGCGAGGTTCGCACGCCAACGGGCGAGACCTGGGAGTTGCAGGTCAAGGGTGCCGGCCCGACGCGCTTCTCGCGCGGCGCGGACGGTCGTGCGGTCATGCGTTCCTCGGTGCGCGAGTACCTGGTCTCGGAGGCGATGGCCGCGCTGGGCGTGCCGACCACCCGTGCGGTGGCGCTGTTCGGGTCCAGCCTGCCGGTGTACCGCGAGCGCGTCGAGCCGGCGGCCATCGTGCTGCGCGCCGCGCCCAGCTTCCTGCGCTTCGGCCATTTCGAGTACTTCCACTACAACGGCTACAGCGCCCGCCTGCAGGAACTTATCGACTACGCCCTGACGCATGACTACCCGGAACTCCAGGGGGCCGATGATCCCGTCGCCGCGATGCTGGAGGCGGTGATCGCCCGCACCGCGGAGATGGTCGCCGACTGGCAGGCCATCGGGTTCTGTCACGGCGTAATGAACACCGACAACATGAGCCTGGCCGGCCTGACCATCGACTACGGCCCGTTCGCGTTCATGGATGCCTTCGACCCCGGCTACATCTGCAACCACACCGACCAGGGCGGGCGCTATGCCTTCGACCAGCAGCCGCAGATCGCGCAGTGGAACCTGATCCGCCTGGCCGAGACCCTGGTGATCCATTTCGCCGACGCTACCCGCGAGGCGGCGATCGAGCGCGCCAAGGCGCTGCTGCAGGGCTTCCAGTCGCAGTACCGGCAGGCCTGGCTGGCGCGTATGCGGGCGAAGCTCGGGCTGCAGGTGGAGCAGGAGGACGACGAGGCGTTGATCCAGGATCTGCTCGCGCGCATGGCGGCCGAGGGTGTGGATTACACCCGCTTCTTCCGCCAGCTGCCGGATCTGGAGCAGGCGGAGATCCGGGCGCAACTGGAATCGGAACTGGAGGATGGGGCCGCATGGCAGGCCTGGTGGTCGCGCTATCAGGCGCGGCTTGCGGGGGAGGGGCTGCCCCCTGAAGAGCGGCGCACGGCGATGAATGCCGTCAATCCCAAGTACATCCTGCGCAACCATCTGGCCCAGGCCGCGATCGAGCAAGCCGAGGCGGGGGATGCATCCGAGGTGCTGCGTCTGCAGCAGATCCTGGCGCGTCCGTTCGCCGAGCAGCCGGAATACGAGGCCTATGCGGACCTGCCGCCGGAGTGGGCGAGCGGGATCCAGCTAAGCTGTTCGTCCTGAGAGGGCGTGCAGGCCGGACCCCGGACTGGAACGTCCGGAGACCGGGGCCAACTTATCCGAGGATGCCGCGCAGGATGTAGAAGTAGACCACCGCCAGGATCGCGCCGGCCGGCAGGGTCACGATCCAGGACAGGAAGATCATGCGCACCAGGCCCAGATTGATCGCGGCAATCCCGCGTGCCAGGCCCACGCCGAGGATCGCGCCGACCAGGGTGTGCGTGGTGGAGATCGGCAGCCCGGTGCCGGAGGCCAGGACCACGGTAGCTGCTGCCGCGGCGGTGGCGGCATAGCCGCGGCTGGGGGTGAGCTGGGTGATCCCGGTGCCCACGGTCGCGATCACCTTGTGGCCGTAGGTGAACAGGCCGAACACGATGCCGACTCCGCCCAGCAGCAGCACCCACATGGGCACGACGGTCTCGGTGCTCACATCGCCGGTCTGGATCACGTCCACGACTGCAGCCAGCGGGCCGACGGCATTGGCGACGTCGTTGGAGCCCAGGGCAAAGGCCATCGCGCACCCGGTCACCACCATCTGGATGCCGAACACCTTCTCGACATTGGCGAAATGGGAGCCTTCCTCGCCCACGCCAGCGGGATCGTCAAAGCGCAGGCGGCGGATCGCCATCATCCCGAGCACGACCACGATGGCGCTGATCAGGATCGCGAAGCCATAGGCCTGCACGGGCGTGAGGTCCAGGCCGACGTGGGTCAGGCCCTTGAACATCGTCACCAGTGCCGTGACAAAGGCCGTGAGGAAGATATAGAGCGGCGCCCAGCGCTTGGCGTTCTTCAGCGGATCGACGGTATCGAGGATCAGGATCTGCACACTGCGGAACAGGGCAAAGGCGATCATCCCGCCAACGAGCGGCGAGACCACCCAGGACATCGCGATGGTGCCGACACGTTCCCAGCGAACCACCTCGAAGCCGAGGCCGACCACGGCAAAGCCGACGATGGCGCCGATGATGGAGTGGGTCGTGGAGACCGGCCAGCCAAAATATGAGGCGACCATCAGCCAGGTCCCGGCGGCTGCCAGGGCCGCCAGCATCCCGTAAACGAGCAATTCGGGGTTGTCGGCCATCAGGCTGGAGTCGACCATCCCGCTGCGAATGGTCTGGGTGACCTCGCCGCCGGCCAGCCAGGCCCCGGAGAACACGAAGATCGCGGCTACAAACACCGCCTGGCGAATCGTCAGCGCGCGTGAGCCCACCGAGGTGCCCATGGCATTGGCAACGTCGTTGGCGCCGATGCCCCAGGCCATGAACAGGCCGAAGATCACTGCAAGGCCGAGCAACAGGGTGCTGTATTCCATGCCGTCCTCGGTGCCTGTGCCTGGGTGCCGGTGGTTACTTGGCGAGCATCAGCTGCAGGCGGCTGCCTACACGCTGGGCCAGGTCGGCCAGTTCGCCGATGGAGTCGATCACGCGATACATGAACATCACGTTGACCGGCGGTAGTTCGGCCTCCTGCGCGAAGAGGATCTCGCGCACCTCGCGCTGGGCCTCGTCGGACTCGTGCTCGATCTGGTCCAGCTCAGTGAGGATGCCGTTGACGACCTCGACCTCGTGGCCGCGGAAGCCCGCCTCCACCAGTTCGTCCAGCTCGTTGATTGCCCGGCCGGCCTGGTCGACCGCATCCACGCTGCGATCGAGGAAGCGCTTCAGCGGCTCGCCCATGTTGTCGGGGAATTGCATCTGACGGCCCAGCATCAGCCCGGCGATGTCTTTCGCCATGTTGGCGATGCGGTCCTGGATCAGCAGGGTGTCGAGCACGTCGCGGCGCGACATGGCCAGCATCATGCCCTTGGGCAGGTGCAGGCGCAGGTCCTTCTTCAGGCGGTCCGCCTCGCGTTCCAGCTTCGAAATCTTCTTCTGCTGTACCCGCGCGGTCTCCCAGTCGTCGCGGGCCATGGCCTCCATGAACGGCGGGAGCTCGGCGATGCAGGCGCGCACCTTCTCCATGTGCGCCTGTAGCGGGCGTACCGGGGAACGGCCAAACAGCTCGAAGACGAAGTTCTTGGGGGACATGGCGGCGCGAAGGTTGTCACAAAGCGTTAATCTAACGCAAAACACCGGAGCGCGCGCGGTCTTGTTGGTCCCGCCGACGCCCTCGGTGCGGTACACTCATCCGTCAGAGCTGGGGGTGCCCGCGATCGATGCGAGCTGAGAGAGTCCCCTTGAACCTGAACCAGTTAACGCTGGCGGAGGGAAGCTCGGTGCTCGATCCAGTCCGCGCGCGCTCCGTTCGCAGTCTGTCCGGCCCGTTCCGTTCCCTCTGCTGCCATGCCCGCACCGCAGAGGTCACTGTATGAGCGCCATCCCCGAGTCCTTCGCCCGCAAGACCGCCCAGGTCTCCGCCGACGTCACGCGCCCGTTCCCCAATTCCGAGAAGGTCTTCGTGCAGGGTTCGCGCCCGGATATCCGCGTGCCGTTCCGCCAGGTCGCACAAAGCCCCACGCTGACCTCCGGCACCCCGGAAGAGAACCCGCCGATCCCGGTCTACGACACCTCGGGCCCGTACACGGATCCGGACGCGACCATCGATCTGCGCCAGGGCCTGACGGATCTGCGCGGCGGCTGGATTGACGAGCGTGGCGATACCGAATGGCAGGATGGCCCCAGTTCCGAATACGGCCGCGTCCGCGCCGCCGACCCGGAACTGGCCAGCCTGCGCTTCGAGCACATCCGCCCGCCGCGCCGCGCGCAGGCCGGGGCGAACGTCTCGCAGATGCACTACGCCCGCCAGGGGACCATCACCCCGGAGATGGAGTTCGTCGCCATCCGCGAGAACAACCGCCTGCAGGAGCTGCGCGCCGACCCGCGCTACAAGAAGCTGCTGCGCCAGCACGCCGGCGAGTCCTTCGGGGCGTCCATCCCCGAGGCGATCACGCCCGAGTTCGTGCGCGACGAGATCGCCCGTGGCCGCGCGATCATCCCGGCCAACATCAACCACCCGGAACTGGAGCCGATGATCATCGGCCGCAACTTCCGCGTGAAGGTCAACACCAACATCGGCAACTCCGCGGTCTCCTCCTCGATCGAGGAGGAGGTCGAGAAGCTGGTATGGTCCGCGCGCTGGGGCGGCGACACCCTGATGGACCTGTCTACCGGCAAGAACATCCACGAGACCCGCGAGTGGATCCTGCGCAACTCGCCGGTGCCGATCGGCACCGTGCCGATCTACCAGGCGCTGGAGAAGGTCGACGGCAAGCCCGAGGACCTGACCTGGGAGCTGTTCCGCGACACCCTGATCGAGCAGGCCGAACAGGGCGTGGACTACTTCACCATCCACGCCGGCGTGCGCCTGCAGTACGTGCCGCTGACCGCCGATCGGGTGACCGGCATCGTCTCGCGCGGCGGCTCGATCATGGCCAAGTGGTGCCTCGCGCATCACGAGGAGAACTTCCTCTACACCCGTTTCGACGAGATCTGCGAGATCATGAAGGCGTTCGACGTCTCGTTCTCGCTGGGTGACGGGCTGCGCCCCGGCTGCCTGGCCGACGCCAACGACGCCGCGCAGTTCGGCGAGCTGGAAACCCTGGGCGAGCTGACGCAGAAGGCCTGGGCGCACGACGTGCAGGTGATGATCGAGGGCCCCGGTCACGTACCGCTGCAGAAGGTGAAGGAAAACGTCGACAAGGAGCTGGAAGACTGCTTCGAGGCGCCGTTCTACACCCTCGGCCCGCTGGTCACCGATATCGCCCCGGCCTACGACCACATCACCTCCGGCATCGGCGCGGCCAACATCGGCTGGTACGGCACCGCGATGCTCTGCTACGTGACGCCGAAGGAGCATCTGGGCCTGCCCAACAAGCAGGACGTGCGCGACGGCATCATCACCTACAAGATCGCGGCCCACGCGGCGGATCTCGCCAAGGGCTTCCCCGGCGCCCAGCTGCAGGACAACGCGCTCTCCAAGGCGCGCTTCGAGTTCCGCTGGGAGGACCAGTTCAACCTGGCGCTGGACCCGGAACGCGCGCGCGAATTCCACGACGAGACCCTGCCCAAGGACGCGCACAAGGTCGCCCACTTCTGCTCCATGTGCGGCCCCAACTTCTGCTCCATGAAGATCACCCAGGACGTGCGCGACTACGCCGCGGCCCAGGGCGTCTCCGAGGACGAGGCCCTGAAGAAGGGGATGCAGGAGAAGGCGGTCGAGTTCGTCGAGAAGGGCGCGCGCCTCTACCGCGAGGTGTAGATCGACCGGGAGAGACGCTAGGGAGACGCTGATTAATTCGCACGTCCGCGCTCGATCGATGTTGCCCGCTGACAAGGCGCGGTGAGCGAAGTGTAGCCGAGCTACATAAGCGAGCCGCAACGCGGTCAGCGGGCCCATTGTCGTCAACAACGGGCGGCCGAGTCCTCAAGGGGTTGGCGCCCCATTTTTCCCGATCCTGCGTTGCGGCGCTTGACCGTAGAGTGACCACGGCGCTGCGCACCGCGCCTTGTCTCGGAAAAAATGGGGCACCAACGCGGACGTGCGAATTAATCAGCGTCTCCCTAGCGCACCTCGATCCGGCTACGGCCGTTCTTCTTGGCGGCGTACAGGGCCTGGTCGGCACGATTGAAGGTGTCGACCCGGTCCTCGCCGGGGCGGTATTCGGTGACACCGAAGCTGGCGGTCAGCCGTCCCACCGTGTCGAAGTCGAAGGCGGTGATTCGCGCCTGCAGCTCACGGGCAGCGACGAGCGCCTGTTCGCCGCGCGTCTGCGGCAGCAGCACGAAGAACTCCTCGCCCCCGATCCGACCGATGGCATCCACCTTGCGCAGGTTCTGCCGCAGCAGGCCGGCGAACTGGCGAAGCACCCCATCGCCGGTGCTGTGTCCCCAGGTGTCATTCACGGACTTGAAGTGATCGATGTCGATCAGGATGACCGCGAACGGTTCACCGTAGCGCTCGGCCCGTGCGCGTTCCTCATCGAACAGGCGCTCGATATGCGCACGGTTCCACAAGGAGGTCAGTTCGTCGACCCGGGCGGCACGGGCCAGCTGCTGTTGTTGCAGGAAGGTGTGCTTGTGGGCCTTCTCGAGGATGAAGGCGCTCAAGCAGCCGAAGGAGAACGCGGCCAGGGCCCACATCAGGTGCAGCTGCAGCAGATCCGCCTCCAGCGGCTGGCGGAAGGTGGCGGCGATTACCAGCGCGATGATGGCGGTTGCGGCAATCACGGCCTGGCGCAGGGCCAGTCCGGAGATCGCAAACGTCCACATGATGCTGAGATAGATCTCGGGGGCGAATATCAGAAACTGCGCCGAACCAACGTTCAGATGCAGGTTGGCCGCGTTCGCTACCACTGGTGCCAGGGTCAGCAGCACCCACATCATCGGCTGCAGGCGCCGATCGAAACTCATCAGCCCGACCGCCAGCAGCAATCCCGGCACCAGCAGGGCATGGGCCACAAGCCTCGAGGTGTGCAAGTCGGTGGCCACCGATTGCTCGAGGACGGCGTACAGAAAATACAGCAGGGCCGTCAGGAACGCGACGTAGCGGGCCTGCGGGATCCGCACCTGGCGATGCCAGGCCGCGAAAGCCCGCCGAACGTCTGCGTCTTCCCGGTGCAACGGGTTTCCCAGGACCCGCAGGCGCCTGATGATGTCCAAACCCCGACTCCTATAACCGTTCAGGCCGCAGCGTGCGGATCCGGACGTGTCGCCGCCGCGGCCCTGCGAACGGGCCATGCGAAACGTTAATCGAAAGTGGCGCCCGCCGGGACTACTGCATGTGGCCGAAGCCGCCCATCAGGCCGGCGCCGATGCCGAAGATCATGCCCAGGACCATCAGGATCAGGTAGATCAGCAGCAGCACGCCAAAGATGGTGAAGTAGATGCGCAGGCGGCCGAGGGCGTACTTGATCGCTTCCGGATCGGCACTTTCGTAGGCGCGCTGGGAGGCGCCGGCGGCCTGCATCAGGACCACGCCGGCCCAGATCGGGATCCAGGCGATGATGATGCCGATGATCGACAGGGCGGTCAGCACGCCCGAGATGATTAGCATCACCCCGATCAACTGCATCCAGAATTTTCCGCGAACGAGCGGCTCGATCAGTCCACGGAGGTCGGCCCCGTTGGTGGTGTCCTGTTCCATGTTCAGACTCCTTGTCGTGATGGGCGGATGGCCGGAGCATAGCAGGCCCTTTCATGGTGTGACGCATTCGTTGTTTTGGTGCGCGCCGCCCGTGCATACTCGAGCAGGTGACAACCCGAAAAACAGGGCCACGCAAGGCTCGTGAAGCAGGGGGATGTATGAGCGACCAGGGACGACGCAGGGATGCCGGCCGCAGCGGGCCGCAGGGGACAATGCTGTTTCAGGGACAGGCCTTGCCCGAGCAGGAAAGCGCCGCGGACACCGCCAGCGAGGGGGCGCCCCCCGGCGGCCACCCGGTGCTGGTGGGGATCTCCGAGCCCTTCGGCCAGCAGCGCCTGACCTTGAAACCGGGCAAGCGCTTGGTGGGGCGTGAGGCTACCAATGACATCGTACTGCAGGAGGGCAGCGTCTCCTCGCAGCATGCCTGGCTGGTCAACGACGGCGGCGAATGCCGGGTGGTCAATCTCTTGTCCACCAACGGCACCTGGGTAAACGACGAAAAGGTGCACGAGGCTGCGCTGAAGGACGGCGACCACGTCCGTTTCGGGCGGGCCGAGTTCGTGTTCCGCCGCCGCGACGACGGTTCCGATGCCCGGCCTGGCCGTGGGCCTCGGTCACGCTGGCGCTGGCTGGGCATCGCGGTTGCGGTCCTGGTACTGGCGGCCGTCGCGCGCATCCTGCTCGAGACGGCTTGAGGCTCAGGGTCGCCGGCGCATGCAGCGGATCGGACGCTACGGGGTCGGCGAGGAGATCGGGCGCGGTGCGATGGCCGTCATCCATCGCGGCTACGACCCGGATATCCGGCGTCCGCTGGCGATCAAGTGCCTGCAACCGGACTACGCCCGCCGGCCCGAGTACCGCCGGCGCTTCCTGGCCGAGGCGCGTGCCGCCGGCACCCTGACCCACCCGGGCATCGTCACCATCTTCGATGTCGGCGAGTCGGATCAGCAGCCGTTCATCGCGATGGAGCTGCTGGACGGCATCACCCTCGCGGAGTTCGCGGAACAGTTCCGGCCGCTGCTGCTGCGCAATGTCCTGAAGATCGCCATCCAGCTGGTGGAGGCCCTGGACTATGCCCACCGGCATGGCGTCGTGCACCGCGACATCAAGCCCGAGAACATCATCGTCACCAGCGCCACGGCGAACATCAAGGTGATGGACTTCGGCATCGCCCGCACCCTCAGGGACCCCGACTGGCGCGCCGACGACGACTGGCTTGCCGAGGACGACGACGGCTATATCGCAGGATCGCCGCACTATATGGCGCCGGAGCAGGTCCGTGGCCGCGATACCGACGCTCGTGCCGATCTCTATTCCGTGGGCGTGGTGCTGTACGAGCTCCTGACGGGGGCCACCCCGTTTCGCGGTCACGATGTCGAGACCCTGCTGACCCGGGTGGTCAAGGATCCGGTCCCCGCACCGCGGGTCATCGTGCGCGACTGTCCGCAGGAACTGATCGAGCTGGTGTTGCGCCTGCTGGCGAAGGAGCCGGACGAGCGCTACCAGTCGGCCGGCGAGCTACTGGTGGACCTCGAGCGTATCGACGAGCAACGCGCCGAGCGCGAAAGGGCAGGTGGCGGGCGTCGGATCATCCCGCTGCGTCTGCGCTGGGCCGCGGTCATGGGGGCACTGGTGGCGGTCACCCTGGTTGTCGGTGGCACGCTGGTACACCAGAAGCAGAATGAGGTGATGACCGACCTGGCGTTTGACTATGGGGCCACGCTGGCGCAGATCATCTCGGTGGAGAGTGCCGAGGACCTGTTGCTGGAGGACACCATCGCGGTCCAGGGCCGCCTACGCGACATGCAGGCGAACCGGGAGATTGCCCTGCTGAGCGTCGTGGACCACCGCGGCGAGGTGGTGGCCAGCAGCGACCCGGAGGTCCTGGGCCAGCCCTACGAGCCGCCTTCCGAGGACCGCCTGCTTCAGCGTCGCGACGGCCAGGCCGTGTGGTCCATCACCGGGCGGGATGGCGCAGAGCTGTTCATGTTCGAGGCCCCGGTTCGCTACCAGGGTCATCACCTTGGGCAACTCCAGGTCGGGCTGTCCACGGGGTCGCTGCGCGCGGCGAACGAGGCCACCTTCATGGCCTTGCTGATGCTCACGCTGGTCACCCTCCTCGCGGTGCTCCTGGGGGCCTACGTGCTCGCCCGGCGTCTTCAGGCGCCGCTGGACCGCCTGCGCGGGGCGCTGGACCAGATCGGTCAGGGGCGGCTCGATACCCGGATCCGTGCCCGTCGACACGACGACTTCGAGCGGGTCTTCAGTGCCTACAACGCGATGGCCGACTCGCTGGAGGCGCGCATGAAGCGCCGGGTCGCCGGGACGCCCGAGCGCAGCGCTGCAGGGCCGGTTGCTGACGGCGACCGCACCCAGGAGCTCGCATCCGACGAGTTGCCGACCGAAGCCACTTCAAGACGTACCGCTACGGATTAACTCCGGTCGTTCTCGCGATCTAGGGAAACACTGATTAATGTACACGTTCGCGCTCGAGTCGCTTTTGCGTGCGAACAAGGCGCGGCGACTGCCGTGCAGTCACTCTGCACAAGGGAGCCGCAACGCCGTGCGCGCGCAAAAGCGGCCAAGCCCCTGCATTCAATGGCTTGTGGGGTTGGAGCCCCAGGTTCCCCGATCCTGCGTTGCACCGCTTGCGGGTAGAACCACTACCCGCTGCACGACGCGCCTTGTCTCGGAAAACCTGGGGCACCAACGCGAACGTGTACATTAATCAGTGTTTCCCTAGGGCATCCAGGCGACGCTGCAGTTCCAGGGCTCGCAGGCGATAGCCGCGCGCCGCCTCGAACCCGGGGTCGATCGCCAGGGCCTCGTCCCACAATGCGATGGCGGTCTCCAGGTCCTGGTTGCGGTAGCGCACGATGGCCTCCGCGTGCAGGGCCTCCTTGCGCTGTTGCTCCAGCTCGTCAAGGTGCTGGCGCGCGGTCGCGTGTTGCGGGTCCTGTTCGAGCACCCGGCCGAAGGCCTCCAGCGCGTTTCCGGTCGCGCCTGCAGAGCGCGCCTCCACGCCCCGCTGGTGCCAGTAGCCGATCGCCGCGTCGCGCGAAAGGGGGTCCAGCCAGCTGGCCCATTCGTTCTGCGCCTCGGGGTGCTCGCGGACCAGCTCCACGACCTCCAGCGCCGCGCCATAACGCCCGGCTGCCAGGTCGGCCTCGATTGCGCGGCGCAAACCGTCCTCGCTGACGCCGGGCGCGGCGTCGGGGTCCAGAGCCATCAGCTGTTCGTCCAGATCGGTCTCGCCACGTTGCAGCCCCGCTACATCCCGTGGGATGCGCAGCCGTTGCCCGACGAGCAGTCGGTCCGGGCGTTCGATGTCGTTGTAGCGTGCGAGGATCACAAAGCGGGTGGCATCGCCGAGGTGCTCACGCGCCAGCCCGCCCAGGCTGTCGCCCGGCTCCACCGTGTGAACGAAATAGGCCTCGCCCAGGGTCGCCTGCGGATCCCCGGAGAGCTGTTCACGCAGGCCGCGGGCGGCGCGGTTGCCCGGATCATCTGCGAGGATCCGGTCCAGTGCCGAGCGTGCCCGGTCCATCTCGCCGCCCTGCAGGAGCTGCACGATCTCGGCGATCTTGAGGCGCTCGTCCTGCTCCTCACGGGCGATCGGGTCGGACGGGGCTTCGTCGGTCGCGACGACCACGTCCTCGGTGGCCTCCGCCTCGGGGTCGAACATGCCCTGTAGCTGCGCACAGCCGGACAGGAACGCTGTCAGTACGACAAGCGAGACGAGGCGAATCAGCGTGATGTGGGCTGGCATCATGGCAAGGACTGGTGCGGCTCGGCGAGTCCGCGAGTATACGGTCGGCATCAGTCCAGCGGCCACAGCAGGATCGCAAGGGCCGCAGCCAGAAGCGCCAGAAGGCCCAGCGTGGGCCCGATGCGCGCCTTCAGGTGCCGGCGCCAGAAACGCCCGCGCGGCGGCCCGCTCCGCCATGCTGCCAGGGCCACGTTGTCACCCTTGGGTCCGCCGCGTCGCGCCGCTTCGACGGCTGCGCTCGCGGTGGCCGTGTCGAGATCCGGGCTGTCCAGCAGTTCCGCGATCTCCATCGGCCCGATCTGTTCCCAGAAGCCATCCGAGCACAACAAGAAGCGCGTGTGACGGGTGACGGGGGCCTCGCCGTAGTCCACCTCGATCGGGTCGACCACGCCGAGGCCTCGCAATAGCCGGTTCTGCTCCGGGTGCGTTGCCATTTGCACCTCGCTTATTACCCCTTCGTCGACCAGCTGCTGGACCCGGGTGTGATCGCGCGTGCGTCGCTGAAGGGTGTCGCCCTCGAAGTGGTACAGCCGGCTGTCGCCGCAATGGGCCCAGCAGGCGGAGGTCGGGGTCACATACAGTGCCACCAGCGTGGTGCCGGGGCGTTGTGACGGATCGGTACCCCCGGCCTCCAGCAAGGCTGCATGGGTCTCGTGGAAGAGAGCGTGGAGCAGGGCACGGGCATCGGCAGCCTGCCCCGCGTAGCGGGTCCACAGGCGTTCGGCGGTCGCGATCGCGGCGTGCGAGGCGCGTGCCCCGCCCTCGTGGCCGCCCATTCCGTCCGCGACCAGCAGCAGGGCGCTCTGCCCGTCCGCGTTTTGTAGCACGGTCACCGCGTCCTGTTGCTCGGCGCGGCCACCCACCTCCCTGGCGTATCCGGTTTCCATGTGCGTGTGGCCCCGCTGATCCCGTGACCATGATGACCGAGTTGATCGGCGCGCGACAGCCCCGGGGGGAGAAGCGCATCGATCCGTGTCTCCCTAGCCGGTGGCGCCGATCCAGAACTGGATGGAGCGGCCGAGGAAGTCGTCCCAGGTCATGTAATGCGAGCCGTCGCAGGAGAAGGTCAGGCTGATCATGCCGTTGAACAGGTTGATCGAGGCGGAACGCAGGTACACGGTTTCGTCGGCATAGCGCAGCGCGCGCAGTGCCTCCAGCACGCGGCCGACGTCCTCCCTCGGGATCAGCGCCTCCGCGGGGTACGGCTCGTGCGGAAACGCCAGGCAGACGTCCGGGTCGCCCAGGGATTCGTGCGTCAGGATGCGGTAGCGGTAGGGGTCCTCGGTGGTCCACAGCGTGGCGCGCGAACTGGAGAAGTGGAACACCCCCTGGAACACGCCGCGCTCGGTGAACAGTTCTTCCAGAATGGCCAGGGCGGTGTCCATGTTCTGGTCCATCAGGCTCTCGGTACGACTCTGCAGGAACAGTGTCCCGCGAATCGACGGATCGCCCTTGATCTGGCGCCACTCGCTGGGCTCCTCGTACAGGTCCTCGGAGAAGTCGGGCAGGTTGCGCAGATCGAAGTCCGCACCGAGAAAGCCCAGCGCATTGCCCTGGTCGTCGCGCACCAGCTGCAATGAGGTCAGGGATGGCCGGCGTCCGAGCAGGCTGATGTAGGCATCCGACAGCAGGAAGCCGTCCGCGGGCACGGCCTCCTTCATGTACGGGCGCTGCGAGCGATCGCGCCCGAAGTGTTCCGGCAGTACGCCAGTGCGCGAGATGTTGTCCGAAAGCTGGACCCCCTCGGTGTTTAGTGCATACACGAAGGTCGCTTCCGGGATCTGGCGGATCGCCTCCTCCAGGATCGAGTCCAGCGCCTCGCGGCGCGGCCAGGCGGCACTCAGCCGGCCGGCGATCTCCGCCAGGGGTTCATGCAGCTTGTCCTCGAGGTAGTCGCGCTGGTGCTCGATCGCCTTTTTCAGTTCCGTCATGGTGCGGTGTCGTCTCCTTTCAGTGCGCTGCGATTATCCCTGATCGGGAATGGCGTTGTCGTGACGGCCCGCGCGGGCCGTTTGTCCCGGCACTTCGGCCTGGCGAACAGGTCCGAGCAGGAACCATGCCGACGACGAGCCCGCCTGTGTCCGATACTGCGAACATGCCCATGACGAAATCTACCGAATCCCTCCGCCCGGCCCGCCCCGGCGATCTCGACGCTATCAATGGGCTGGTGGCCGAGGCGGTCGAGGATTGGCCCTTGCCCGAGCGCGTGCGCCGGCTCGCCCTGCCGGCCTACCGCTATACCGAGGCCGATCTGATGTTCCTCGAGGTGACGGTGCTGGAGCGTGCGGGCGAGGTGGTCGGCGCCGCCGCCTGGGAGGCGGCGGAGACCCGCGAGCTGCCGGAGGGTGCCGCCGATGGGCTGTTGCTGCATGGCCTCTACGTGGGGCGAGCCGCCCGCGGGCAGGGTGTGGGCCGGCAACTGGTCGAGGCCTGCCGGAGCGCCGCGCACGAGGCCGGGGTGGCCGGGGTGCTGGTCAAGGCCCAGGCCTCGGCGGCCAGCTTCTTCGCGGCGATGGGTTTCGTCCCGGTACCGGTGCGCGATCGCGACCGTGACTACGAACAGCGCTACTGGTGGGCGGTGGAAGGTTCGCCCGTCGCCGGCTGACGTCAGCGTCGCGCCCGGTGGCGGTACCAGAGGGCACCGAACAGGCCCCCGACAATGGCCAGCATCAGCAGCCCGAGGGGCCAGAGATGCTCGGGTGAACTCAGGAAGTGGAGCAGCGAGAAGGCGTCCCCGTGTCCGTGCCCGGGGTGGGCCAGGACGGGCGTGGTGGCCAATGCTAGAGCGGTTCCCATGAGGGTGCGCAAGTTCATCTCGGGGTCCTCCTGTCGTTCTGACCCACCATAGCGCGACACGCAGGCCGCTTCAGCAAATACGGGGCAGCTGCTCGCCGGCCGGCAGGATGACGCGGCGCTCCACGCCGGTCGCCAGGTGCCGGATGACAGCCGGTTCGCCCGTCTCCGCCCGTCCGATAGCGACGGCCCCGGCTGTCTCCGCGCGGGTCCGGAGAATCCTCAGGGCCTGAGCGGCCGCGTGTTCCGGAACGGCGGCCAGGAAGCGGCCCTCGCAGGCGGAGTGCAGGGGGTCCAGGCCGAGGATCTCGCAGGCCCCGCGCACGTCGTTGCGCACGGGGATTGCGGCGTCCTCCAGCACCAGGCGGCAGGCGGAGGCGTCGGCCAGCTCCTGCAGGGCGGCGATCGCACCGCCGCGGGTGGGGTCGCGCAGCGCGCGGACTGGCACGCCGGCGGCCAGCAGTGCGGCCACGGCCCCGGCGACCGATGCGCTGTCGCTGGGGATCGGCGGGTCCAGGCCCAGGTTTTCGCGGGCGGCGAGGATGGCGACACCATGGCGGCCAAGATCGCCACTGGCGAGCAGTACATCACCGGGCCGGATCGCGCCCGGCGTGATCTGCACGCCTTCGGGCACGACGCCCACCCCGCTGGTGTTGATGTAGACCCCGTCGCCGCGCCCGGCCTCCACCACCTTGGTGTCGCCGGCGACCACCCGCACGCCGCATTCTTCGGCGGCCGCCTGCACCGAGGCGAGGACGCGCCGCAGGTCGTCCAGCGGCAGCCCCTCCTCCAGGATCAGGCCGAGGGTCAGCCACAGGGGGCGCGCCCCGGCCATCGCCAAGTCGTTGATCGTACCGTGCACCGCGAGCTGGCCGATGTCGCCACCCGGGAAGAACAGCGGCCGCACCACGAAGCTGTCCGTCGTCATTGCCAGGCGCCCGCCCGGGGCGTCGAGCACGGCGGCATCGGGGGCGGCGAGGGCCGGGATGCCCAGCGCTGGCAGGATCACCTCGTCCAGCAGCTTCGCCTGCATCCGCCCCCCGCCGCCATGCGCGAGGCGTACGACGTCGGTGGTCATGCCCCGCCCCGATAGTGCAGGTAGGCCGCGCAGGCCCCCTCGGAGGAGACCATGGGCGCGCCCAGCGGGGTATCCGGCGTGCAATCGCGGCCGAAGGCGGGGCAGTCGGTGGGGCGGCGCAGCCCGCGCAGCACCTCGCCGGCGATGCAGGGGCCATCCCCGGTCGCCTCGGGTGGGACGAGCCCGAAACGGGCCACGGCGTCGAACCGGGCGTACTCCGGGCGCAGCCCGAGGCCGCTGGCGGGCAGGCGTCCCATGCCCCGCCATTCGCGCTCGACCGGCTCGAAGACGCGAGAGACCGCAGCGCGCGCGGCTGCGTTGCCGTGGTCCTGCGCGGCCCGGTCGTAGCGGTTTGCCACCCGGGCCGCGCCGCGTTCCAGTTGCTCCACGCAGGCGTGGATCCCGGCCAGCAGGTCCACCGGCTCGAAGCCGGTCACCACGATCGGGACCCGGAAGCGTTCGGCGATCGCGTGATAGGCGGTCGCCCCCTCCACCGTGCAGACATGGCCGGCGGCCAGGAAGCCCTGGATGCGGTTGTCCGGGTCGGCCAGCAACGCCTCCATCGCCGGCGGGACCAGCGAGTGCGAGACCAGCAGCGACAGGTTGGCCAGGCCCAGGGCCTCGGCCTGCAGCACGGCGATTGCGGCGGCCGGGGCGGTAGTCTCGAAGCCCACCGCCAGCAGCACGACCTCGCGCTCCGGGTGTTCGCGCGCCAGCGCCACCGCATCCAGCGGCGAGTAGATTACGCGCACCTCGCCCCCGGCCGCGCGCGCCGCGTTCAGGTCGCCCAGCGCCCCGGGCACGCGCAGCATGTCGCCGAAGGTGCACAGCATCACCTCCGGGTGGCGGGTCAGCAGTACCGCCTGGTCCAGGGTCTCGGCCGGGGTCACGCAGACCGGGCAGCCGGGCCCGTGGATCAGCTCGACGGCGTCCGCCAGCAGTTCATCCAGGCCATGGCGCAGGATTGCGTGGGTCTGGCCGCCGCAGACCTCCATCAGCGTCCAGTGCCGGGTGCAGGTGGCGCGGATCGCTTCCACCTGACGCAGGATCAGCGCCGGGTCGCGGTATTCGTCCAGGTGCTTCACGGGCCCTCCGGGGCGGGCGGGTCGTGCGCGGGGATTTCGCGCAGGGCCGCCAGGGTGCGTTCGGCAGCGGCCTCGTCGAGGGTGGCGATCGCGATGCCGGCGTGGACCAGCACGTAGTCGCCGGGCCCGGCCTCGGGGGTGCAGGCCAGCGATATCACGCGCGTGACGCCACCGAAGGCCACGCGCGCCTGGCGGAACAGCGGGTCGTCGCCGTCCACGCTGTCGATACGACCGGGGATGGCAAGGCACATGGGCTCAGTCTCCGTTCGGGGGCACCGCGGCCCGGCGCCCGATCAGCGCCTGGCCCAGCGCCAGCCCGCCGTCATTGGGCGGGATGCGCTGCGGCCACAGCGGTCGGAAGCCGGCGGCCTGCAGCGCGTCCACGCATTGTTGCAGCAACCACCGATTCTGGAAGCATCCGCCGGTCAGCGCCACGGTTTCCTCGCGCCCGGCCCGGGCGGCCTCCACGGCGAACCCGGCCAGCGCCCCGTGCAGGCGGACGGCCATACGGCTGGCCCCGGCGCCGTCGGCATGGTCGGCCAGCAGGGTCGCGACCAGCGGGCCCCAGTCGGCCTGCCAGGGTGCCGTTGCTGTATCCAGCGCAATGCCGGCGGTGCCGAGTCCGTATCCCGTGGCCTCCGCCGCCTGCTGCACGAGCATGGCCGCCTGCCCCTCGAAGCCGGCACCGGTGCGTAGCCCGCCCAGCGCCGCGACCGCGTCGAACAGCCGCCCGACGCTGGACGTCCAGGGGGCGTTGATCCCTCGCTCCAGTGCCGCGAGCAGCGGGTGCCATTCCGCAGCGGTAAACAAGGCCCGCGCGGGGCTCGCCTCCAGCGCGGCCGGATCGCCGTCGAAGTGGGCATGCAGCAGGCCCAGCAGGGCGCGCCGGGGTTCGCGTATCGCGGCCTCGGCCCCGGGCAGGCGGAAGGGCCGCAGATGACTCCGCCGTTGAAAGCCCCCGTCGGCGTCCACTGCCAGGCATTCGCCGCCCCACAGCATGCCGTCCTCGCCGAGTCCCATGCCGTCCCAGACCAGCGCCACGGCCGGTTCGCGTACCCCGTGCTCCGCCAGGCAGGCCGCCGCGTGGGCGTGATGGTGCTGTACGGCGACGACCGGAGGCCCCCAGGCCCCGGCCAGCGGCGTGGAGGCGTAGTCGGGATGCCGGTCGCAGGCGACGCGCGCGATGTCCACGCCACAGAGCTCGCCCAGTGCGCGGGCCTCGCCAGCCAGCCGGTGCAGGGCCGCATCGCTGTCCAGGTCGCCGACGTGGGCGCCGACGACCACCTCGTCCTCCAGGGCCAGGGCCGGGGCGGCCTTCAGGTGGCCCCCCAGTGCGAGGGTGACGGGCCCGGCGTCTGGCAGGGGCACTCGCAGCGGCGCATACCCGCGGCCGAGGCGCAGGCATTGCGGCCGGCCCGCGGCGATCTGGAACACCGAATCGTCCAGTGCCCGCGCGATCGGCCGGTCGTGGTCCAGGATCCCGTCCGCGATCATGCCCAGTCGGGTCACCGCCTCCGCGGTGTCGATACAAAGGGGCTCGCCGCCGCGGTTGCCCGAGGTGCAGACCAGCGGGCCGGCGAAGCCCTCCAGCAGCAGGTGATGCAGTGGCGTCGCCGGCCGCATCAGTCCCAGACGGTTGAACCCCGGCGCCACGCCCTCCGCCAGCGGGGCGCCGGGCCGGCGGTCCACCAGCACGATCGGTGCCTCCGGCGCATCCAGCAGCGTACGTTCGGCGCCGGTGGCGCGCGCCACTTGGTCCAGCCAGTCGCCATCCGGCAGCATGACCGCCAGCGGCTTGTCCGGGCGCTGCTTGCGCGCGCGCAGGCGGGCCACCGCATCCTGGCGGGTCGCGTCCACCAGGAGCTGGAACCCGCCCAGACCCTTCAGCGCCAGGATCTGCCCCTCGCGCAGGGTGTTGACTGCCGCGTGCAGGGCCGCATCGCCGGTGGCGTGTTCGCCTCCGTCCGGGCCGCGCAGCGTTACCTGCGGCCCGCAGTCCGGGCAGGCCATGGCCTCCGCGTGAAAGCGCCGGTCCCCCGGGGCCTCGAATTCCGCCCGGCAGGCCGCGCACAGCGGGAACCCGTCCAGGGTGGTATGCGAGCGGTCCCAGGGCAGGGCCGTCGCTATACTCCAGCGCGGCCCGCAGGCCGTGCAGGCGGTAAACGGATAGCGGTGGCGGCGCGCCGCCGGATCCCGGATCTCGGCGAGGCAGTCGGGGCAGGGCGCGCGGTCCGGCGCCAGGGCTGGCGCGCCACCTTGCCCGGGGCCCTGAACCACGCGGAAGGTGGCATCGCCGACGGGGAGAGAAGCCGTGACGGTGATCGCATCGACCCGCGCGGCCGGTGGGGCCTCCTGCTCCAGGGCAGTCCGCAGCGCGACCAGCGCCGCCTCCTGTCCTTCGGCCTCGACCACCACGCCGGACGGCGTGTTGCCCGCCGAGCCGGTGATGCCGAGCAGCCGGGCCCGCTCCGCGACAAACGGCCGGAAGCCAACGCCCTGAACCCGGCCGGTGACCACCAGGCGCCAGCGCGCGGGCGATGGGGCGTGTGTCGCGGCGGTGCTCACGCCACGTCCACGCTCCGCAGTACGATCTGCTGGGCCTCGGGGTCAGCCTCGTCGTCCGAGGTCTCCACCTCCAGCTCGGCCCCCTCGGCGACGGTGCCGCGGGTGCCGTCCTCGAAGTGCTCGCGAAAGTGCTCCGGCGTGATGTGCGACAACGCCCCCAGCCACACCCGTACACGGGTGACCCGCTCGGCGTCGTTGTCGGCCGCCACCTGCTCGATCTTGCGCATCAGGTCGGCCATCAGCGAAAACTCGTGCATCCGTATCTCCCTATCCGAAAAAGCAGGCGTATTCGTCTTTTTCCACCACGCTCAGCACATCCTCCAGCGAGGCGAGTTCCGGGTGTGGGTCGTAGCCATGCCACTTCAGGTCTGCCCGTTGCCAGTAGAGTTTCCACCGGCCCGATTTGCGCACGAACGTGGCCTTGAACACCGGGTTCTCCACGATCCTGGAGGCGTCATCCAGCAGCGGGCGCACCTCGTACAGCACCACGCTCTGGCCTTCGAGACGCCAGACAAGGTCCAGACGGTCTCGAACATGGGCGGGTGGTCGGCGCCTTTCCATGAACCCACCCATCACTTTTTCAATCCGCTTGCGCTCGAATTCGCTCAGGGCCATACGTATCCGCTCTCCGTTGCTGCCGGGGTCAATCGTTGGCTAGCCGGGGTCGGCAAAGTGACGATCCCGATAGTTTAGAGTGTGTGCCACGAGACAGCGCTGAAGCGATCCTGCGGGCAAGGCTGCCCGTGTCCGGCCAAGCCTCCGTAAAGCGCGACCCCTTCCACCGGCCGACCCCCTCGGGAGACCTCATGCAGATTCACCTCGACACCCCGGACCTGATGACCCGCGTGCGGCTGGAGTCGCGTTGGCGTTCGGCCGGCGCATCGGTTACCAGCAGTCAGGCGCCGGAGCAGCCCGACCTGGTGGTGGTCGACCTCGGCAGCCGTGGCGTGGAAGCGGTGTCGACCTGGCGCGAGCGCTACCCAGACGCGAAGATTCTCGCCTTTGGCCCGCACGTGGAAGGGGCGATGCTCAAGGCCGCGCGCCAGGCGGGCGCCGACGAGGTCGTGGTCCGTGGCAAGGTGGCCGACCGGGTCGCAGCCAAGCTGGGGGGTGATCGCGCCTGAAGGTGCTCGGGCCCCCGCAATCCGGGGCCCGCGTTCACGCCGTGGTCGCGCGACGAGAGGCCGACAGGGCGCGCAGGCGGCGGCGCTGCATCTTGAGGCGATACTCCAGCTCCTTGAACTGGGTGTGCAGTTCCGTGCGCACCCAGCGATCGTTCATGGCCTCGCGCCCGGCCCGCATCTTGCGCGCCTGCACCGCCTGCCACTGGTTCACGGTATCGCGGAAACGCTGATACTCCCGTTCAACGGTCGCCCGCCAGGAGTCGTGCGCCGGCCCGGCCTGGTCGGCATTGAGCAGCCGGCGAAATTCGGTGTGCAGCCGTGCGCGCATGATCTTGAAGCGCGGTGTCCAGCGGCGGTCATACACCAGTCCGGTCCAGGCAAAAAGGTTGATCAGCCACTTCGAGGGGTCGTACTGCCACCAGCGCACCCCGTTGCGGTAGTCCGCCTGAAAGGCGTGGTGGAAGTTGTGGTACCCCTCGCCCCAGGTGAGCAGGGCGACCAGTCCGTTGTCCACGGCGGTGTTCTCGTCACTGTAGGGACGACGGCCCCACCAATGCGCCAGGGAGTTGATGAAGAACGTGAAGTGGTGGCTGAGCACCATGCGCAGAATGCCGGCCAGCAGCAGCATGCCGATCACATCCCCGAATGCCAGCCCCAGCAGCAGAGGCAGGCCCAGGTTCAGTCCCCAGGCCAGGGTCCAGTAATGCCGATGCTGCCACATTACCACCGGGTCCTTCGCCAGGTCCTTCACCCGTGAATAGTCGGGCTCGCTGGTGGGCCAGTTGCGCAGCATCCAGCCCATGTGGGCATGCCAGAAACCGCGCTTGATGGAATGCGGGTCGCGTTCCACATCATCCACGTAGCGATGATGCACGCGATGCCGCGCGCCCCAGTTGTAGATGCTGTTCTGCAGCGCCAGGGCACCGCTCAGCGCCAGCAGAACGCGCAATGGCCCCCGCGCCTTGAAGGTGCGGTGCGCCCAGAGCCGGTGATAACCCACCGTGATGCCCAGGCCGCTTAGCACCAGGAACAGGCCAAAAAACAGCCAGGCCGCGCCGCTGAAGCCCTGGGTGAGCCACCACCATGGCACCAGCGTGACCGCGGCCAGGTTGGTCAGTGCAAAGAAAACTGCCGGCGTCCAGGCAATCGGGGGGGCACGTTCGGACATGGTGGAGACCTGCAGGCGACCGGGGCGAGCGAAGATGCTCACCTATTCATAGCAGATGAGACCGCGACCGGCGAGTAAAAGTGCCCTCGTTCCGGACGGTCGGGCCCAGAGCGTTGCCGGATGATGGTAATTCCTTTGGAGGCGCCCCTTCGCGCCGGGCGTGGCGGGCCACTTCGCGTTCTACTTCCTGAGTATCGCGAACGCTAGCGTGGCCGTGGCGGCCACACTGAGGTACACCGCTGCGGTGTTCGTCTACTCGTCTCCTTCGCGCCCTGAAGCTGGAAAGCCCCGACATGCTCAAGCTGGTGGCGATCGCGCTGATAATGGTCGCGATCGTGATGCTGACCCAGATCTATGACACTGGCGCGAGCGGCGTGATCCTTATTGGCGCCGGTGAGGGCCTGCTGGCGGGTATGTCCTGCGCCATCTTCATCTTCGGCTTCTCAAGTACGCCGGTTCGCACGGAAGCCCGCAGGCTGTCCATGACCCCGAAGCCGCGACCGATGGACCGGCCAGCCGCGCAGGTTCTCGGCGTCAGGCCAGGTCTTTGTCGCCTTCGATAGATCGCGGCCAATAGCTCGATTTGACGCCCCACCCGGCCCCCTTCCTGCACTGCGAAGTCGGTGACGGAATGCACCATCATGGGGCGATCGGGATTGTCTTCTCGGCACCCGCATGCCTAAATGCGTCCGAATCAGACCATCAGGATGCGATCCATGAACGGAAGCCTCGACGAGAAGCTCGAACCCATTTATCAGGAAGTCCTGCACCGGAACGCCGGGGAGACGGAATTCCATCAGTCTGTCCATGGCGTGCTGGAGACGCTGGGACCGGTGCTGGTGAAGTACCCGGAGCTCGCCGAGCTCAAGATCATCCAGCGCATCTGCGAGCCCGAGCGTCAGATCATCTTTCGCGTCCCCTGGCAGGACGACAAGGGCGAGCTGCACATCAACCGCGCCTTCCGCGTCCAGTTCAACAGTGCGCTCGGCCCGTACAAGGGCGGCATGCGGTTCCACCCGTCGGTGTACCTGGGCATCATCAAGTTCCTCGGCTTCTCGCAGGTGTTCAAGAATGCCCTCACCGGCCTGCCGATCGGCGGCGGCAAGGGCGGCAGCGACTTTGACCCGAAGGGGCGCTCCGATTCCGAAATCATGCGCTTCTGCCAGAGCCTGATGACCGAGATGTACCGCCACATCGGCGAGTACACCGATGTGCCCGCGGGCGACATTGGCGTGGGCCAGCGCGAGGTCGGCTACCTGTTTGGCCAGTACAAGCGCCTGACCAACCGCTTCGAGGCCGGCGTGTTCACCGGCAAGGGTCTCGACTGGGGCGGCAGCCGTGCACGCACCGAGGCCACCGGCTACGGGGCGATCTTCTTCACCCAGGAGATGCTGAAGGCGCGCAACGACTCGCTGGAGGGCAAGCGCGTGGTGGTCTCCGGGGCCGGCAACGTGGCGATCCATGCTACCGAGAAGGCCCAGCAACTGGGGGCCCGGGTCATCGCCTGTTCCGACTCCCGCGGGGTCATCCTTGACGAGGACGGGCTCGACCTGGAACTGGTGCGCCAGATCAAGGAACGCGAGCGCGGTCCGATCAGTGCCTATGCGGAGCGCAAGAACGGGGCGAAGTACAGCGAAAACGGCAGTATCTGGGAGATCCCCTGTGATGTGGCCCTGCCGTGTGCCACCCAGAACGAGCTCACGGGAAAGGGCGCGAAAGCCCTGCTCGAAAACGGCTGTATCGCGGTCGCCGAGGGCGCCAATATGCCGGTCACCCCGGAGGGCATCCAGACCTTCCGCGAGGCCGGGATCGCCTTTGGCCCCGGGAAGGCCGCGAATGCCGGCGGCGTGGCCACCAGCGCGCTGGAGATGCAGCAGAACGCGAGCCGGGACTCCTGGACCTTCGAATACACCGAGGCGCGGCTGCAGGAGATCATGGCCAACATCCACCGCACCTGCCACGAAACCGCCGAGGAATACGGCTCGCCCGGTAACTACACCGTTGGCGCCAACATCGCCGGCTTCGTGAAGGTCGCCCGTGCCATGGAGGCGATGGGCCACATCTGAGCTTGCCCGCGCCGGGTTCCCCGGGTCTCCACTCCGAGGCTGGAGCGATCGAGCCACGGCCCGTGCCACCGGGTGCCGATCTGCGTCGTCGGCCGTGCTGATGTCCACTGGGGTGGGGGTGGCGCAGGCATGCTGGTGGGAGTGCGCAAGGGATCCATGTTTCCCCAGGCCTTTTGCTCGCGGGCCCGGGGAGAGGCAAAAGGCAAGGTGTGACCGTGGATCCTGTAGCAAGAAAGGCCCGAAAATCAACGTCAATGGGTGCTGTCGGCATCCCGTTAACATTAAAGCCGTTTGTTGCTCACCGAGCCGGATGGGTGAACAACACGGGTGACTCTCTCCCGTAACGCCTGCGGGGCTGCGAAAGGGGGGGCGTATTCTGGCGTTGGGCTGAATCGATTCAGGGAGTGCGGCGAGATCCGGATACCGCCTCGGCGAGATCGCCCGTGATTCGGGTGACGACCCGGGCAAGGCTGTCGCGGATCTCGCGCGAGAGATCGGCGCCGTCTTCGAGGCACGCGGGTTCGATGCCGTGGACGATGAGGGTCGCCGGGAGTTCGCCGAGGGAGCGGGCGAGTTCGACGGCCTCGGCGAGGCCGATGCCGTGGGAGGAGTAGCGGGCGCCGCGCGGCAGGGGTTCGCGGGCGTCGAGTCGGTGGAGGGTGCCGGGAGAGGCGCCGGTGACGATGGCGTCGACCAGTATTACGGGGTCGTGGCCCTGCCATAGCTCCATGAGCTCGGCGGGCTCGCCGCTGCAGGTGGCGGTTGTGAGGCCCGGCGTGCCGGCCAGTGCAGCGACCACGGCGTGGCCGATGCCGTCGTCGCCGCGCCAGGGGTTGCCGATGCCGATGACCAGCGGGCCCTTGCCCGTTGCGCTTGCGGCGCGGTCCGAGGCCTCTTTGCGTTGCTCAGGTGCGTCAGATGCAGTCCTAGATGGAGGTTTCGTGGCATCGACAATGGCTGCTCGGCGTTCGGTATCCATGACCGATTCAAACCCGCCTGTTCCGTAGGCATCGAGCAGCTTGCGCTCTTCCGGACTCAGTTCTGGCCTTGGCATGCGTTCGTTCCGAGACTCGCGCCTTGCTTGCAGGCGCCGCTCACTGGCGGTCGACGGTGAGGTCGAGGAAGTGGGTGGCGCAGGAGATGCAGGGGTCGTAGTTGCGGATGGCGACCTCGCAGTGGTGGCGCAGTTCGTCGTCCGGCAGGTCGAGGTGGGTCTGCACCAGTTCGCGCAGGTCGGCCTCGATGGTGGGCTGGTTGACGGAGGTGGGCGGGACGATCTTTGCATCGCTGATCAGACCCGCGTCGTCGATGCTGTAGCGGTGGTAGCAGATGCCGCGCGGGGCCTCGGTGGCGCCGAAGCCGGTGCCGGCGCGCGGGGTGACCGGCACCGCGGGCTCGGCCGGCGCGGCCCGGTAGCCGTCGACCAGGCGCAGGGCCTCCTCGAAGGCGAGCACGATCTCGATCATGCGCACCTGGATGCTGCGGAACGGGTTGCGGCAGGCCGCGCCCAGTCCGGCGCGTTCGGCCAGCTCGGCGGCGCGCGGGGTGAGGCGTTCGCGGTTCAGGGCGAAGCGCGCCAGAGGGCCCATGAACACCGGCTCGCCGGAGTCCGAGCGGTGGCTGTGCAGGGCGTTGGAGTGGGCGACGTGTTCCTCGGTGAAGATGTCGTCGTAGTCGCGGATGGCCGCGTCCAGGCCGCTGCTGGAGCCGAGGCGCCCGTGGGTGATCGGGTATTCGTCCGGGTGGACGAGCGACACGAACTCGTAGTTGCGTTCGAGGTTCGGGTAGTCGAGGGTGGCGAGGAACTCGGCCACCTCGCAGGACGCCTCCAGGCCCCAGGCCAGGTCCTCGCGCAGGCCGGCGACCGCGTCCGGTGACGGCGCGCGGTAGAAGCCGCCGACGCGCAGGTTCACCGGGTGGATCTCGCGCCCGCCCAGCAGGCGCAGGATGGCGTTGCCGATCTTCTTGATGCGCAGGCCGTTGCGCACCATGTCCGGGTGGTCCTTCGCGGCGGTGACCGCGTCGGGATAGCCGAGGAAGTCCGGCAGGTGGAGCATGAACACGTGCAGGGCATGGCTCTCGATCCACTCGCCGCAGTAGGCCAGCCGCCGCAGGTCCTGCAGCACGCCGTCCACGGTGATGCCACAGATGTCCTCCATCGCCAGCGAGGCGCCCATCTGGTAGGCGATCGGGCAGATGCCGCAGATGCGCGCGGTGATGTCCGGGGCCTCGCGGAAGTCGCGCCCGCGCAGGAAACCCTCGAAGAAGCGCGGCGCCTCGAAGATCGACAGCTTCACCTCCTCCACGCGGTCGCCCTCGGTGCGCACGTACATCGCGCCTTCGCCCTCCACGCGGGCGAGGTAGTCGACTTCGATGGTGCGGGTCTCGCTCATGGCCGGTTTCCTGATTCTTCGGGCGGTGCCGCGCCGCTCTCCTGACGTTCGCTCTCCTCGCGGAAGGCGTCGGCGCCGGCGTTGAAGGTGCGGTAGAAGCGCACGCGCGTGGCGCGGTCCATCCCCAGGGTCTCCAGCTGGCCGGACAGGCCCGGCGCGTTGGGCGTCTCCTTGGGCCCGAAGCAGCCATAGCAGCCGCGGTTGCAACCAGGGCACAACGCGCCGCAGCCGGCGTGGGTGACCGGGCCGAGGCAGGGCGTGCCGTGGGCGACCATCACGCAGATATGCCCCGCCCGCTTGCACTCCTCGCAGACGCTGGCGCTGGAGACCTGCGGGCGCCGGCCGTAGAGGAAGGCGCTGATGACCTCCAGCAGCTGGTACTTGTCGATCGGGCAGCCGCGCAGCTCGAAGTCCACCGGCACGTGCTGGCTGATGGCATCCGAGGTGGCCAGGGTCTTGATGTATTCCGGGTGGGCGTAGACCTGGCGGGTGAATGCCTCGACATCCGCGAAGTTGCGCAGGGCCTGGATGCCGCCGGTGGTGGCGCAGGCGCCGATGGTCACGAGGAACTTCGAGGCGCGGCGGATCTCGCGGATCTCCTCCGCCGCCTGCGGCGTGGTGATCGAGCCCTCCACCAGCGTCAGGTCCCACGGCCCGTCGATGCGGGTGCGCGTGGCCTCGGGGAAGTGGGCGATCTGGATCCGGTCGGTGACCGCCAGAAGCTCGTCCTCGCAGTCCAGCAGGCTGAGCTGGCAGCCGTCGCAGGAGGCGAACTTGAACACCGCCAGGGTGGGCTTTTCCCGACTCATAGCTCGCGTACCCGGAAGGCCGGTTCCATCACCGGGTAGGGGAACACGGGGCCGTCGCGGCAGACGAACTGCGACCCGATCTGGCAGTGACCGCAAAAGCCCACCGCGCAGCGCATGTTGCGCTCCATCGAGACAAAGATATCCTCCGGCTTCAGGCCGCGGCGCTCCAGCGCGGACGCAGTGAAACGCATCATCACCTCCGGGCCGCAGGTCATCGCCAGGGTGTTGCGCCGGTCGAAACCGCCGCGATCGACCAACTGGGTGACCACGCCGACATCGCCGCGCCAGGCGGCGGTCCCGCGATCCACGGTGATGCGCAGATCCACATCATCGCGCGCCGCCCAGGCGTCCAGCTCGTCGCGGAAGATCATGTCGCCGGGCGAGCGCGCCCCGTAGCAGACCACTATGCGCCCGAACTCCGAACGCCGCTGGAGCGCCGCGTGGATCACCGGCCGCAGCGGGGCCAGGCCGATGCCGCCGGCCACCAGCACCAGGTCGCGCCCGCGCGCCTGTTCCAGCGGCCAGGCCGTGCCGAACGGCCCGCGCAGGCCAACCACCGCACCGGCCTCCAGATCCTGCATCGCGCGGGTCACGCTGCCCACCGCGCGGATGGTGTGCACGATGCCGCCGTCGTCGGTGATGGCCGAGACCGAGATCGGCACCTCGCCCACGCCGAAGAGGGAGAGCATGTTGAACTGCCCGGGCGCCGGCATGGCGCCGGGCTCCACCCCCGGCTCGGGGTACAGCGTCCAGCTGAACACCTCGTTGCTGGCCACGTCGCGGCGCACCGAGTGGATGCGCCATGGCTCTGGCGCCATCGCCTGGTCCGGCAGGGTTGCGACCGCGTCAGTGGCCATGCCCGGGCCCGCCGTGGCTGTAGATATCCAGCGCCTGCAACCGCGCCGCCTGCAGGCGCTGGACGATCAGCGCGGCGAAGTGCTTCATCAGCACGTAGCCGAACGCCGGGTCGGCCTCCATGCGTTCGCGCAGCACGCCGGCATCGAAGCGCAGGGTATGGACGTCGGTCACCGCCCGCGCATCGTAGCTGGCGCGATAAGGCGGCAGTAGCCAGGACCAGCCGAGGATGTCTCCCGTCCCGAGGGTCTGGAACGCGACCGTGCCTTCGCGCAGCGGGCTTTCCAGCGCGGCCTGGCCCTCGCGGATCAGCCAGAAGGTCTCGGTCGGCTCGTGGTCGCGCATCAGCCGGGTGCCGGCCGTATAGCTGCACTTCGCCGCGCAGGCCGCCAGCAGGCGCCGGTGCTCCGGCGCCATGTCCTCGAAGAACGGCTGTTCCTCGATGATCGCCAGCAGCTCGTTCATCCCCGGCCCTCCGGATCGCGGCGCACCGCGGTGACCTCCTCGGTGATGTCGATGCCCACCGGGCACCAGGTGATGCAGCGTCCGCAGCCGACACAGCCGGAGGTGCCGAACTGGTCGTGCCAGGTGGCCAGCTTGTGGGTGATCCACTGGCGATAGCGCGCGGCCACCGACTCGCGGTGCGCGCCGCCGACCAGGTGCGAGTGTTCCTGGTTGAAGCAGGAATCCCAGCGCCGCACGCGTTCGGTGCGCTGGCCTTCCAGATCTGGCACCTCCTCGACCTGCGAGCAGAAGCAGGTGGGGCAGACCAGGGTGCAGTTGGAGCAGGACAGGCAGCGCTCGGCGGTTTCCTCCCAGCGCGGGTGCTCGAAGGCCCGGTTCAGCACCTCGCGGGCGTCCGCCGGCATCTGTCGGCCCATCTTTTCCGGCGCCTCGGCCCAGACGCGTTCGGCGGCAGCCTGCTCGGCGTCCGAGGCCGGGCGCGGCTCCAGCCGGTCGAGCATCGCGCGCCCGGCGTCGGACCCGGCCTCGGCGACCAGGAAATGCTGCGTGGCGTCGATCACCTCGGTGAGCGCCAGGTCGAAGCCCTTGCGGGCGCGCGGGCCGGTGTCCATGGAGGCGCAGAAGCAGGTGCCTCCCGGCTCGGCGCAGCTGACCGCAACCATGAACAAGTCCTGGCGGCGCGCCGCATAGCCGCGGTCCTGCACCGCCTGGCCGAGGAATACCCGGTCCTGCACGTCGATCGCCGCCAGCTCGCAGGCGCGCATGCCGATGAAGGCACGGCGCGGCGCGTCGGAGGTGCCGGGCTCGGTCACGAAGCTGCCGTCCGGCTGGCGGGTCAGCCGGAACAGGGTCTCCTCGGGCGGGAACAGGTACTTCTTCCAGGAATGCGGTCCGACCACATAGCCGAACAGCGCGTCGTCGTCGCGTTCGCGCAGGCGGTAGTGCCCGGGGGCCTGCTCGTCGGTCCAGCCCACCGGCAGGTCCTCGAGGCCGCCCACCCGGTCGTAGACGATCGCGCCATCGCGCCGTGTCGGCCCCACGACCTCGTAGCCCTCCCCGGCCAGCAGGCGGATCAGCGTGTCCACGGCTTGCGGTGCGATCACTTCCACAGACGGCTCCTGGGCCTCGGGCGAGCCGCTCGGTACGGCAAGGCCCCACATCCGTCCATAGTGCGGCAAGAGCGTGGCGCGATCCAGCGACATCCCGGGCTGGTAATAACCCGGATACCTGCCACACTCCATGGAGGGCGGTGTGCGGCCCTGGCGACCCGTTGTCCGGGGAAAACGATGCCAGTTATGAATGCGCCGGCGAGGCACAATATCTTCGTGGTCGGTCTGGACGACTTCCATCTGGCACAGCTCCGGACCCTGCCCGGGACGGAGAACTATGTCTTCCATGCATTGTTCACCCGCGAGGAGGTCAAGCCCTGCGCCCGGTTTCCGGTGCGTCGGATCCTGCTCGAGGGTCGCGAGCGGCTGAGCCAGTTTCCCGGCACGGTGGATGCCGTGGTCGGTTTCTGGGACTTTCCGGTCAGCACGATCCTGCCCCTCCTGCGCCAGGCCAGGGACCTGCCGGGGCCGACCCTGGAAAGTGTGCTGAAGTGCGAGCACAAGTACTGGAGCCGGCTTGAACAGGCCCGCGTTGCACGCGAACACATCCCGGCCTTCTGCGCGGTCAATCCGTTTGCCGACGATCCGCTGCGCGCGGTCACCCTGGATTTTCCGTTCTGGATCAAACCGGTGAAATCGGTGCTCTCTTACCTCGGCTTTCGCGTCGGCGATGCGGACGACTTCCGGCGCGCCATGGAGCGGATCCGCAGGGAGATCGACCGCTTCGGCGAGCCCTTCAACCATGTCCTGGGGCACGCGACACTGCCTCCGGAGGTGGCCGGAGTCGATGGCAATCACTGCATTGCCGAGGCGCTGATATCGGAGGGGCGCCAGTGCACCCTGGAGGGGTATGCCTGGCAGGGCGCGGTCCGGATTTACGGTGCTGTTGATTCCCTGCGCGAGGGTGCGGCCGGTTCGTCATTCTCGCGCTACCAGTATCCGTCGACCTTGCCGGATGGCGTGCAGGCGCGCATGGGCGAGATCGCGGACCGCGTGATCCGGCAGGTGGGGTATGACTGTGCCCCGTTCAACATGGAATTCTACTGGGACGAGGCCACGGACCGGATCTGGCTGCTGGAGATCAATACCCGGATCTCCAAGTCCCACGCGCCGCTGTTCCGGTTGGTCGATGGCTGTTACCACCATCAGGTCATGATCGACCTCGGGCTGGGCCGCGAGCCCTCCATGCCGCATCGCCAGGGGGAATTCGGGTGTGCGGCCAAGTTCATGGTTCGCCGATACCAGGACGCACGGGTCGTGCGGATGCCCACGCCGGGGGAGATCACGGCCGTCGAGGCCGAGTTCCCGGGTGTGGTCGTACAGATCGAGGTCGCGGAGGGCATGCTGCTGTCGCAGCTTTGTTATCAGGACAGCTACTCCTACGAGGTCGCGACCCTGTTTGTCGGGGCCGCGGACAACACCGAGCTGGAGCGAACCTATACGCGTGTGATGGAGCGGCTGCCCATGGAGTTCGAACCCGTCGACGAGGCACAGCCATGAAAATCGTCCGCGACTTTCCCTACGCCGTAACGGTCGAGGAATACATCCCGATCCCGCTTGCCGACGGCACGCACCTGGCCGCCCGGTTGTGGCGCCCCGAAGGCGCCGAACAGCAACCCGTCCCCGCGATCCTGGAATACATCCCGTACCGCCGGCGCGATTCCACGCGACTACGCGACGACGCGATCCACCACTACTTTGCCGGTCACGGCTACGCCTGCCTGCGGGTGGACCTGCGCGGATCCGGAGACTCCGAGGGGGTGCTGGAGGACGAGTATCTGCAGCAGGAACTGGATGACGGCGTGGAGATCCTGCGCTGGATGGGCGAACAACCCTGGTGCAACGGCAATGTTGGGATGATCGGCATCTCCTGGGGCGGGTTCAACGGCCTGCAGATCGCGGCGTTGCAACCACCGGAGCTGAAGGCCGTGGTCAGTGTGTGTTCCACCGATGACCGCTACGCCGACGACGTCCATCACATGGGCGGCTGCCTGCTGGGCGACAACCTGTCCTGGGCCTCGACCATGTTTGCCTACAACTCCCTGCCGCCGGATCCGGAGATCGTGGGCGAACGCTGGCGCGAGATGTGGTTCCAGCGCCTGGAGGGCAGCGGGCTGTGGCTGGAGAAGTGGCTGCGCCACCAGCGCCGCGACGACTACTGGAAGCATGGCTCGATCTGCGAGGACTGGTCCGCGGTAAAGACCCCGGTCATGGCGGTGAGCGGCTGGGCCGACGGCTATTCCAACGCGGTGTTTCGCCTGCTGGACAACCTGCAGGGGCCTCGCCTGGGCCTGGTCGGCCCCTGGAGCCACAAATACCCCCACCAGGGGGTCCCGGGTCCGGCCATCGGCTTCCTGCAGGAATGTCTGCGCTGGTGGGACCACTGGCTGAAGGACGAACCAAACGGGATCATGGAAGAACCGATGTTGCGGGTCTGGATGCAGGACAGCGTCCCGCCGACCACCCGCTACGAGGAACGCCCGGGGCGCTGGGTGGGCGAACCACACTGGCCCTCGGCAAACGTGGAACTCGAGCCGCTGACCCTGGCCTGGCCGGGGCGACTGGAGAACGAATCGGGGGGCATACGGGAACGCGAGATGAGCCTGCAATCGCCGCTGAGCGTGGGCCTGTTCGCCGGCAAGTGGTGTTCGTATTCAGCGACGCCCGATCTGCCGCACGACCAGCGCGAAGAGGATGGGGGCGCCCTGGTATTCACCAGCGCCCCGCTGGAGAAGCCCCTGGAGATCCTCGGCGCTGCGATGCTGGAACTGGAGTTGAGCGTCGATCAGCCCGTCGCGATGGTTGCGGCGCGGTTGTCCGATGTTGCCGCTGACGACAAGGCGACCCGCGTCACCTATGGGTTGCTCAACCTGACCCACCGCGAAGGCGCCGAGGCCCCGAAACCACTGGAGCCCGGTCAAACCTATCGCGTCCGGGTCAAGTTCAACGACGTAGCGCAGCGCTTCCCGGCAGGACATCGCATCCGGCTATCGCTGTCGACTTCGTATTTCCCGCTGGCATGGCCGGCGCCGCGGCCGGTGCGGCTGCGGCTCATGACGGGCGCGAGCCGTCTGCTTCTGCCCCGTCGCGCGCCGCGCGAAGACGTGGATCCCCGAATTGCCTTTCTCCCTCCCGAGGGCGGGCCTCCCTCGACGGAAACCCATCAGCTAACGCCGCAGCTGCACAACTGGCGGGTCATTCGCGACCTGGCGGAGGACGAGTCGACTCTCGCGGTGACCAACGATGCGGGGACGGTACGGCTGGACGACCTGAACCTGGAGATGCAGCGGAAGGCGCTGGAGTGGTACAGCTACCAGGGTGACGACTTCAACTCGGTGCGTGGGGAGACCCTATGGGAACGCGGCTTCCGACGCGGCGACTGGGCGGTGCGCACGGTAACCCGAACGGTGCTTACCTCGAGCCCCACCGATTTCGAGATCCACGCCCAGCTGGATGCGTACGAGGGCGAGCGTCGCGTCTATGCCCGCAACTGGGACGTGAAGATCCCCCGCGACCTCGTCTGACAAAGCCACCAGGGGGGCTGGAGTCTGCCCGTGACAGCGCCCGATCCTGCGTTATGCTGGGCCCCCGCTGGTGCTATCGTCCGGTCTCGGGGGCGGTTCCATGGGGCACGCGCGTCGTCGCTGCCCAGGGCCGGTTCCTTCCTCATGCGCAAACACCGGAACGAGGCATCGTTGGGAAACCCCTTGGGGCCTAGCGTGCGCAGGTACTACGCGAACCCCTATCCAACCTATGGATTAGAGAGAACGTTATGCGGGTCACCGTATTCAGTGTTCAGCAACACGATCGCGAGTTTCTGCTCCCTGCTTTTCAAGCGGCGGACATGAAGCCTCTCCTGCATGCCGAACGCCTGACCGCAGAGACGGTGCACCTTGCCACAGGGTCGGATGCGGTCTGCGTCTTTACCAACGATGATTTGCACCGGCGCGTGATCGACGGGCTCGCCGATCACGGGGTGCATGTGGTGGCGCTGCGCTGTTCCGGCTACGACAACCTGGATATCGACCGCGCCCGCGAGCGTGGCGTGCGCGTGGCGCGGGTGCCGGCCTATTCCCCGAACGCGATTGCGGAGCACGCCGTCGCCCTGCTGATGACGCTGAACCGGCGCGTTCACCTCGCCTGGGACCGCACGCGGCGCGGGGATTTCCGCCTCGATCACCTGACCGGATTCGATCTCGTTGGCCGCTCGGTGGGCATCGTCGGCACCGGCCGCATCGGCCAGGCCTTTGCGCGCATCATGCTGGGCTTCGGCTGCCAGGTGGCGGCGCACGACCCGTATCCGAACGCCGAGCTGCAGGCCGCGGGCGTCCAGTACCTCGAGCTGGATGCGCTGCTGGCGCAGTCCGAGGTACTCAGCCTCAGCTGTCCGCTGACCCGCGAGAACCGCCACCTGATCAATGCCGACACCCTGGCGCGGCTGCCGCGCGGGGCCGTCCTGATCAACACCGCCCGCGGCGCGCTGGTGGACACCGACGCGGCCGAGGCCGCGCTGGAATCCGGCCAGCTGGGCGGACTGGCCATGGATGTGTACGAGGACGAGGCGTCGTTATTCTTCCGCGACTGGTCGCTGGCCGGGTTGCCCGACCGGCGCCTGGCGCGGCTGATGCAGCGCGACGACGTGCTGGTCACCGGCCACCAGGCATTTTTGACCCACGAGGCCCTGACCAACATCGCCGACACCACCGTCGCCAACCTGACCGCCCTGTACCAGGACCCGGACAAGCAGCCCGAAGGCCGGGTCGTCTGACGTTCCTGCGGTCCGGCCGGCGTGAGTCTAGAACAGGGCCATTTCGGCTTCCTGGTAGGCGATGTTCGTGTTGCGCGGGGCCAGGTCGTCGAAGTCGGCCAGATCCTGCCAGGGTGAGTCGTCAAAGGCGCGGATTGCGGACTGCATGCCGGTGCCCATGTCCGCAGCCTCGACCATGTGGTCCCACAGTGCGCGCAGGTAGTCGTGGGTCGGGTGGTCGAAGGTCGACAATGCGCCGGGTTCACCGTGGCCCGGGATGAACTTCGCATCCGCGTATTCACCCTGCAGCAGTTCGTAGGCCTCCAGCCAGCCTTCCATGCTGCCGTCGGGCAGGATGGACAGCAGGCGGCCGCTGTAGAGCACATCGCCGGCGAACACGACGTTATCCGGCTCGACCACCGCAATCAGGCTGCCGTGGGTATGGGTGCTGCCCACGTGGCGGATCGACACGCTCACGCCGCCCAGATCCAGTTTCCGGTCATCCTCGACCATCACGTTCGGTGGCTCGGGGTGTTCGGTGGAGCCCTCGGGCCGGTCCAGCGCGTTCTCGAGTTGCATCGCAAACATCGAGGCGCTTCCCTGCATACGCGCGACGGCCTCGGGTGCGGCCAGGATGTCGGCGCCGGCCTCGCGGAACACGTCGTTGCCCATGAAGCGATGCGGCTGCGAGTTGGTGTTGATCACGTAGCGCACCGGCTTGTCGGTGGTGGCGCGGATATGTTCCAGCATCTCGGTCGCCATCGCTGGCGTGTGGCCGGAATCGATCACGGCGACGGCTTCGTCACCGACCACGTAGCCCAGATTCATGCGAAAGCCCTGGTTGTCGGCATCGGGCCCCCCGTAGGGGCCGATCCAGGCATGGGCGTGGTCGGAGATGGCCTGCGGTTCGGGCAGGATCGTGGTCTTGTCGGCGCCCAGGCTGGTGCCGGGCGCAAGGGTGACAAGGGCCAATCCCGCCAAGGCACAGGTTCGGGTGAGGTTCAGCATGGGACAGACTCCTACAGCAGGAGCTGATACCCGGCGCCGATCGCGGCGCAGACGAGGATCAGCGGGATGATGCCAACCCGGAATCGGGCCAGGGCAATAAAGGCGGCGATTCCCAGCAGGGCGGAGAACCACTCGAAGGCACCGTCGAAGCCGGCGGGCCACAGGACGTGCCAGGTAAAGAAGACGGCCAGGTTCGCGATCACCCCGACCACGGCGGCCGTGATACCCGTCAGGGGCCCGGTGAAGTGCAGATCCCCCCGGGTGCGCTCGACCAGAGGTGCGCCGACCAGGATGAACAGGAACGACGGCAGGAAGGTGAAGAAGGTCGCGACCAGCGCCCCAAGCAGGGCGGCCAGGAGCACCTGGTCCGGCCCGAGAAAGGCCTGCGTCCAGCCGCCGATGAAGCCGACGAAGGTCACCACCATGATCAGGGGGCCCGGAGTGGCCTCGCCCAGCGCCAGCCCGTCGATCATCTGGGTCGGACTCAGCCAGCCGTAGGTCTCCACCCCGCCCTGATAGACGTAGGGCAGCACCGCATAGGCCCCGCCGAAGGTGACCAGCGCGGTCTGGGTGAAGAACTGCCCCATACGGGTCAGCGTCGCGTCCCAGCCGAATAGTGCGAGCAGCATGCCGAATGCCGCGGCCCACAGGCCCAGACCGACGACAAGAAAACGGATCACCCGCGACCAGCGAAACTGCATCCAGGGCGTGGGCGGGGTGTCGTCATCCACCACGGCGGGGCCGTGCGATTGGTGGCGGCCGCTGCCGTGGGATTCGCCGGTCTGGAAGCGCTGCGGCCAGACGCGACTGCCCAGCCAGCCGAGGATTCCGGCGGTGATGATGATGTAGGGGAACGGGATGTTGAGCGCGAAGATCGCCAGAAAGGCCGCGATGGCCATTACCCATAACAGGCCGTTGTTGAGCACACGCCCGCCGATGCGCCAGCCGGCATAGACGATGATCGCGACCACCGCCGGTTTGATGCCGTAGAACACCGCCTCTACCGCGGGCACGTCACCAAAGGCAAGGTACACCCAGGACAACCCGGTGATCAGGAACAGCGAAGGCAGGATGAACAGCAGCCCCGCCATCAGGCCGCCGAAGGTGCCGTGCAACAGCCAGCCGAGATACGTGGCGAGCTGCTGCGCCTCCGGCCCGGGTAGCACCATTGTGTAATTCAGCGCATGCAGGAATCGGTTCTCGGAGACCCAGCGACGGCGCTCCACCAGCTCCTCGTGCATCATCCCGATCTGTCCGGCGGCCCCGCCGAACGAGACGAAGCCGAGCTTCAGCCAGTAGCGAAAGGCCTCGCCGCGCGTGGGCGCGCTGGGGCGCTGGGTGCTGGGAGTATCGGGATCATTCATGCGGGATTGCGTCCGGATTGTTGTTCAAAGGCCTGGCGCAGGTCGTGCAGGACGGGCGTGACGCGCGCCAGTAGCGCACCGTCATCCGCGCACTGTTGCTTGGCCCCGGTCAGGATGCTCTCGAAGCCCGCGGCCTCCGCGACGGGGCGCCCGCCCACGTCGAGGAAATGCACCATGTCCGCGAGGCCGGCGAGACCGCTGTCGCGTTCCAGGCCGAATGCCGCCAGCAGCACCTCGAAGGTGACGCGGTCACCGACGTGGGTGAACGCGGCGCCGTCGAAATCGAAGCCGAGCGCCTCGTCCGGGCAGTCGGCCGGGGTCGCGAGCCAGACGAAGCGCGCCTCGGAGTCGATGAATTCGCGGATCAGCCACGCGCTGGCGACGCGGTCCACCCATAGCGCCGCCCGCGTGGCCCATAGCCGGCCGCGGTAGTTCGCCGGCTCCAGCCGGGGCACGCCGCTGTCCGGCTCGGGCGAGGGTTCGTCCGGTGACAGGACCGCCTGGGCGGCGGTTTCCAGGCGCGACAGTTGGTCCTCCAGCGGCGCGCGGTCAGGCCCCGGGAAGTAGTCGGTGCGGCGCAACTGATCGGCCTCGCGGTGGATCTGGCGCAGGCGTTTGAGCAGCTCGGCTTCGCCCAGCGCGGGCAGTTGCCCCAGCAGGGTTTCCGCGTTCTTTCGCAGGGTCCGGTAGTCCGCTTCACGGTCGAACAGGCTGCGGTAATGCGCCTGTTCCTCGGGGTTGGCGGCGACCGGCAGGTGGTAGGCCTGGTTGCCCGCCGCGCGCGCCGACTCGGCCAGTTCCAGCAGGGCGTCGCGCAGGTCCGAGCGGTTGGGCAGCAGGTAGACCCCATCGCGCAGGGTGGCTGCGCCAAGCGCCTTCAGCGCCCGCCACAGTCGGACCCGGGTCGAGTCCTGCCCGCTCTGAAAGGCGAAGATCAGGAGTTGCCAATCGGTATCCCGAAAATTCATGTCATATGTATATCAGTAATGTAACGTCCGTTACAAATTCAGGGGGTGCGCGCACAAAAAGGCCCGGCGCCTTGCGGGGCCGGGCCTTGGGGAGCGCATCGGGGTGCCCGAGGCGCGAGGGGTTCTTAGCCCTCGTTGTGGTAGCGGGTGATCCGCTCCACTTCGTTCTTCGCGCCCAGGACTACCGGCACGCGCTGGTGAATGCCCGTGGGGCTGATATCCATGATGCGCTCGCGACCGGTGGTGGAGGCGCCGCCGGCCTGCTCGATGATGAAGCTCATCGGGTTGGCCTCGTACATCAGGCGCAGCTTGCCGGCGGTGCCCTTGGCCTGCATCTTGGAGTCCATCGGGTACATGAACACGCCGCCGCGCGACAGGATGCGGTGCACCTCGGCGACCATGGAGGCCACCCAGCGCATGTTGAAGTCCTTGTCGCGGGCGCCTTCCTTGCCGGCCAGGCATTCGTCGATGTAGCGCTTGACCGGGGCCTCCCAGAAGCGGCTGTTGGACATGTTGATCGCGAATTCCTCGGTGTCTTCCGGGATCTGCACGCTGTCCTTGGTCAGCAGGAACTCGCCGAAGTCCTTGTCCAGGGTGAACATCTGCACGCCCTTGCCGGTGGTCAGCACCATCATGGTGGACGGACCGTACAGGCAGTAGCCGGCGGCGATCTGCTTGGTGCCCGGCTGCAGGAAGTCCTCGGTCTTCGGATCGGAGACGCCTTCCGGCGCCTTCAGGATGGAGAAGATCGTGCCGACGGAGACGTTCACGTCGATGTTGGAGGAGCCGTCCAGCGGGTCGAACAGGACCAGGTAATGACCACGCGGGGCGCCGGCCGGCATCTCGCAGATCTCGTCCATCTCTTCGGAGGCGAGGCCGGCGGCGTGGCCGTTGTGGCCCAGGGCCTCGATGAACACCTCGTTGGTGATGATGTCGAGCTTCTTCTGCGTCTCGCCCTGCACGTTCTCGGAGCCGGCGGAGCCGAGAACGCCGACCAGGTCACCCTTGTCGACGAGGTCGGAGATCTTCTTGCAGGCCACCGAGATATCGTTCAGCAGGCCGGTGAATTCGCCGGTCGCGCCCTGGATACCGCGCTGGGTCTCGATAATGTAGTTGGTCAAAGTCGTGCCGATATGCATGATGCAATCCTGATGCTGTTGTGAATCGGGTGACACCGCGCAATCGAGGTGCGTGAGCACCATGACGGGGCGAACGGCCCCGGTGCGCCGAGTGTCTTAACCGGCATAGTGTAGCAAAAGCACCCGGATGGGCCGATCCGACGGGTAGTTGATGGCTTGAGCGGGCTGGCATTTGTCGTGCATGGCATCCGGGGCTGTATCCACAAGGGAGATTCGCATGCCGCAAAACGCGCTGTACGCCCAGTCCGGCGGGGTTACCGCCGTCATCAACGCCAGCGCCTGGGGGGTGATCGAGGCGGTGCGCGCCCATCCGGCCCATTTCGGCAAGATCTATGCGGCGCGCGACGGCATCCTCGGTGTCCTGCGCGAGGAGATCATCGATCTGGATCAGGAGGACCCGCTGACCCTCGCGGCCCTGCGTCATACCCCCGGCGGGGCGTTCGGCTCCTGCCGTTTCGACCTGGGCGATCCCGACAAGGATCCGGAACAGTACGAACGCCTGGTCGAGGTCTTCCGCGCCCATGACATCGGCACCTTCTTCTACAACGGCGGCGGCGGTTCCATGGATACCGCGCTGAAGATCGCCAGGATGGGGGATCGTATGGGCTTCCCGATCAAGGCGATCGGCGTGCCCAAGACGATCGACAACGATCTCGCAGTGACCGACTCCAGCCCCGGGTTCGGCTCCGCCGCCAAGTTCATCGCCACGGTCGTGCGCGAGGCCAGTCTGGATGTCGAGTCCATGCACACCAGTTCCACCAAGGTGTTCGTGCTCGAGGTAATGGGTCGGCATGCAGGCTGGCTGGCGGCCGCCGCCGCGCTGGCACAGGAGTTCGACGGCCAGCCGCCGATGCTGATCCTGTTCGCCGAGACCCTGTTTGACCAGGACGACTTTCTCGAGCACCTGAACCGGACCATCGAGCGTCACGGCTACTGTGTGGTGGTGGTCTCCGAGGGTCTGAAGAATCCGGATGGCACCCTGTTCTCGGTGGCACAAAGCCATGATGTGTATGCCTACACCCAGCTGGGCGGCGCCGCCCCGCGCCTGGCCGAGCTGATCCGCGAACAGACCGGACACAAGCTGCACTGGGCGGTGGTCGACTATATCCAGCGCTCCGCGCGGCATATCGCGTCGAAGGTGGACGTGGAGCAGGCCTATGCCTGTGGCCGTGCGGCGGTGGAGGGCGTGGTGGCCGGCGAGGATGCCTTCATGCCGATCATCCGCCGCGATTCCAACGATCCCTACCGCTGGAGTATCGGTTTTACCCCGCTGGAGACCGTGGCCGACGTCGAGCAGGGCATGCCGCGCGAGTACATCACCCCGGACGGCTACGGCATCACCCAGGCCGCGCGCGATTACCTGCGCCCGCTGATCCAGGGCGAGGACGCCCCGCCGTTCGACCAGGGCCTGCCCTGCTACCCGCGCATCCGGGGCGAATTGCTGCCCAAGCGTTGCCCTCCGTTCGAGGTCAAGACCGACTAGTCGTTTCCGGGCGAGTGGGCGTCGGCGTCCAGCCAGGCCCGCTGGAAGGCGAAGAACTGCCGGGCGACCCTGTCCGCCTCGTCGACGCGCAGATAGTCCGCGTGTTCGGCCGGTGCACAACGCGCACAGACGAAGGTGATGCCCTCACAAAGGCTGGTGCAGCACGGGCTGTTGTCCGTGCGGCGCGGTCGGTAATGGACCCACGCGGAGGCCGTATCCGCAACCGCAGTGGGCCCGGATTCCAGGCTGAGCGCGGCGCCACAGTGGCTGCAGGCCGCCTCGATCCGGCTATGCGCGCCGCTCAGCATCGGGATGGCCAGCGCGTCGACGGCGCACATGGCGGTAACCAGACCGCGCCCGGCGACGCTGACCGTGATCCGCCCTGGTGCGGCGCTGTACGGGTAGCAGCCCAGACCCTGGGCCTGATGCGCCACGGCATCCAGCGCGGCCAGTCGCTCCAGCGCGCGGATATCCAGCTCCCGGGCCTCGGGTGGCCGTCCGCGCTGGCGCCAGTGTTCCAGGACTTCGAGATAGGCGGCGCGTACGGCTTCGGGGGCATCCCGCAGGCGCTGTTCCAGCGGGAAGTCGCCGCGCAGGCGTTCCAGGGCGGCGGTCACGTGCGCCGGCCTCATGACGAGGCGCAGCAGCTGCCCGGGCCCTCCTGCTGGATGGGCGGACAGGGCACGGTGCCGTAGGAGCAGAACACGCAGCAGTCCCCTGGAAGTGGCCGGAGCAGGACCCCGCAGCCGGTGCATTCGTAGAACCACTGGCAGGCGTCGGTGGGCATCGTTTCCGTCTTCTGGTGCCCGCATTCCGGGCAGGTCAGGGTCGAATCGGGCACGATCTCGTTCATATGCGTTTCAGCTCGGTTTGCGAGGATGGGAGCCAACGACCGGGGCTGGCGGGAAAAACCCCGCCAGACAACCGGAATCGGCACAAACGCCGTCTGGCCAGCGTCTATTCTCTGCCAAGCCCGCGCAAGACGGGCCCACAACCGGATCCCGGATGGAGGAAATCATGTACTCGCGCATTCTCAATCGCACCCTCGCCCTGACCGCTGCCAGTGTGCTGGCCGCCGCGTTTGTCGCGCCCGGCCAGGTCGCGGCCCAGGGCGCCTACTTCGCCCCGGCGGACGGTTCGCCGGATGAGGTCGCCTTCGAATACCGCATGCACGAATACGGCTGCGCCAATGTGCGCGGACAGTGGCGCGCGACCAACAACACGGATGACTGGCTGGAAGTCCGGGTCACCAAGACCGCCTACAACTGCCCCGGAGAGCTGGAAGACGACGTGCGCACGACGACCCGCCTGTGGCGCACGCTGGGTCCGGGCGAGACCCAGGAGCGCACGCGCGACAACTCCGTGTGCGGCGGGGCCTGGGCGCGTGGTGTCGAGGTCCTGGAGTACGAGATCAAGGTGGTCGACGCCCCCGACGAAAGCTGACAGACGTGTGAAACCGGCCGCGATTTTCGTTTGCGGCCGGTCAATTCGCGGCTCTGGCGGGCTACACTTCTAACAACCGTTCACCGATTTCAAGGAGTCTGCCCATGAGCGTTCATTCGTTCCGTCGAGTTCTGTCCGCACCCGCGGCACTGCTGGTCGCGCTGGCCCTGACCCTGCTGCCCGCCACCCCGGCATTCGCCGATGTCGGCATGCTGGATACCGGCAGCATGATCCAGCAGGCCAGCGCGGACGACACCCGCGCCCAGTTGCTGGAACAGCTCAATGACGCCGAGGTTCGCGCGCAGCTGATCGAGATGGGGGTTGATCCCGAGCGCGCCGAGCAGCGTGTGGCCCGCCTGACCGACGACGAACTGGCGCAGCTGGAGGCGCACATGGAGACCGACCCGGCCGGCGCGGCGAGCGTCCTGGGTGTGGTCGCCATCGTGTTCGTGGTGTTCGTGATCCTGGATGCGGTGGGTGTGACCGACATCTTCTCGTTTGTCGGGCCGTCCCGCTAAGCCACGCCCTGCATGGGGTCCATCTCGACGTGGCGAGTCACGGGGTTTCTCGCGCTCGCCGCGCTCCTCTGGCTGACTGGTTGTGCCACCGCGCCGCAGAGCGCGGGTCTGGCCAGCGAGCGTCCGACGGATCTGCCGGCGCGCGTCGAACTGGCTGACACGCCGTTCTTTCCCCAGGAGCAATACCAGTGCGGCCCCGCCGCGCTGGCCACGGCGTTGAATGCCCGGGGGATCGACGCCGCGCTGGATGATCTGATCGAGGAGGTTTACATCCCCGCCCGCGAGGGCAGCCTGCAGACCGAGATGCGCGCGGCGGTGCGCGCGCGCGACCAGGTGGCCTACCGTATCGAGCCCCAACTGGAGGCGATCCTGCGCGAGGTGGCGGCGGGCAACCCGGTAGTGGTGTTCCAGAACCTCGGGGTGGCCCTGATCCCGGAATGGCACTTTGCGGTGGTTATCGGATACGACCTGGAGGATCGGGAGATCTTCCTGCGCAGCGGCCCGATCCAGCGCCACGTGAATTCCTTTGCCCGCTTCGAGCGCACCTGGGCGCGGGGTGAGCGCTGGGCCTTCCTTGTGATGCCCCCCGATACCCTGCCGGCCACCGCCCAGCCGCTGCGCTGGCTGCGTGCGGTCAACGAACTGGAACAGACCGGGCGCTTTGCGGCGGCGGCCACGGGCTACGAAACCGCCATGGACCGCTGGCCCGATGAACCGATTCCCTACGTGGGTCGCGCCAACGTGGCCTTTGCCCAGGGCGATCTGCCGGCGGCGGAGAATGCCCTGCGGGCGCTGGTCGAGCGTGATCCGGCCCGCCACGAGGGCTGGAACAACCTCGCGCACGTGCTGATCGCTCGCGAGTGCGGCGAGCAGGCACGCGAGGCCGCGAGCTGCGCGGCCGATCTGGCGGGACCGGGAGCGTATGCGCGTACCCTGGGCGCCGCGGCGGAGGCTCCCGACGGCGGCGCCGAGTGCCGAGCCCTGCCGCCCTGTGCCGCGGCGACCGAGGCACGCGCGCGGTAAGACCGCACGGATTCCGTCATCGCGAGTCGCGAAGCCCGCGGCGATCGGCAGGGTGTGGATGACCGCGCAACGCTCGCAGGGACAGTCCCTGTTGCGTTAGGCCGAGCGTTTTTCCAGGGCCTGTTCGGCGTGCTTGAGCACCAGGCCCAGGTTCTGCTTCTCCACGTCCGTGACCTGCGGGTCATTCTTTACCGCTTGACGCAGGTGCTCCACCAATTGCGCCAGTTCGTCGCGCGAGATCTGCTGGAAGTTGAAGCCGCCGCCGTAGCGGGACTCGAGCTGGTCCCAGTAGTCGGCAAGCGGGGGGCGGTAGTCGTCACTCATCGGGCAGTCCTTGTTTGGTGCGGGCGCGGCGTGCGTGACAGGCATTTTGTCTGTTCGCGGTGCTTGCGGTCTAATGGGGGCTTTCCCGACCGGCCTTTCGCCCATGTCCGTTACTGCCATCTATCCTGGCACCTTCGACCCGATCACCCACGGTCACACGGACATCGTGCGGCGTGCGGCACGGTTGTTCGATCGCGTGGTAGTCGCGGTGGCCGCCAGTCCCAACAAGGGCCCGGCCTTCCCGCTGGAGACCCGCGTGGCCCTGGCCGAACAGGCGGTGGGTGATATCCCCGGCGTGGAGGTGCAGGGCTTCGATGTCCTGCTCGCGCACTTTGTTCATGCGCAGCAGGCCAACGTGATCCTGCGCGGATTGCGGGCGGTGTCCGACTTTGAACATGAATTCCAGCTCGCAGCGATGAACCGACAGCTTGCGCCGGAGGTCGAAACGCTGTTTCTGACGCCAGCGGAGGAGTACAGCTTCGTCTCCTCCAGTCTGGTGCGGGAAATCGCCCGACTGGGCGGCGACGTCTCAAAATTCGTTAGCCCCGGTGTGGCGCGCATGCTGGCCGAACAAAACGGCGCAGCACGCTAGCCGGGCCCCGCCACTGGATACGAGGAACGGCCCATGGCCCTGATGATCACCGACGAATGCATCAACTGCGATGTCTGCGAGCCCGAGTGCCCGAATGAGGCCATCTACCCGGGGGACGAGATCTACGAGATCGACCCCACGCTGTGCACCGAATGTGTCGGCCATTTCGACGAGCCGCAGTGCCAGCAGGTCTGCCCGGTGGACTGCATCCCGCTGGATCCCGATCACAAGGAGACCCGCGAGCAGCTGACGGCCAAGTACGACGCCCTGATGGCCGCGAAGTAGGCCGCGGCATGGATTGGCGCCGCCCGCTCCTGCACTGCGCGGTCTTCGTCACCCTGTCGCTGGCGCCGCCGCTGGCGCTGGCCGGCCCGGGGCAGCACGCAGTGGCGAGCGCTCACCCGGCCGCCACCGAGGCGGGCGAGGCCGTGCTGCGCGACGGCGGCAACGCCTTCGATGCCGCCGTCGCGATTACCGCCGCCCTGGGTGTAGCCGAGCCCTACGGCTCCGGGCTCGGGGGCGGCGGGTTCTTCCTGCTGTACGAGGCATCCTCCGGCCGCAGCGTGATGCTCGATGCCCGCGAGACCGCCCCGGCCGCGGCCGACCGTGACATGTATCTGGATGCCGACGGCGAGGTGATCGACGGCTTGTCGCTGGATGGCGTGCTTGGCGCCGGCATCCCCGGCATGCCCGCCGGCATGGATCACCTGGCGCGGGAATACGGACGCCGTTCACTGGCCGACAGCCTGGCGCCGGCGATCCGTCTGGCCGAGGACGGTGTTCCGGTCAGCGGCCGCTACCTGCAGATGGCGGGCTTTCGTCATCAGGCCCTGCGCGACGGGGCCGGCGCGCGCGACATTTACCTCGAGGCGGGTCGCCTGCCGGACGAGGGCGCGACCCTGCGCCAGCCGGACTTGGCCGTGACCCTTCGGCGCCTGGCGGACGAAGGCCGTGATGGTTTCTATACCGGTGATCTGGCCGAGCGCCTGGTCGCCGGCGTGCGCGAGGCCGGCGGTATCTGGACCCTGGACGACCTGGCGGGGTACGCGGTCGTCGAGCGCGACCCCGTGCGTCTGGACTATCTTGGCGCCACGATCACCACCGCCTCGCCGCCATCTTCCGGCGGGGTCGCGCTCGGCCAGATCCTGAACATCCTGGCGTTCTACGACCTCGAGGCACTGGCGCCGGACATGCGCGCCCACCTGACCATCGAGGCGATGCGCCGCGCCTATCGTGATCGCGCCGAGTACCTGGGCGACCCGGACCATGTGGATATGCCGCTGAAGCGGCTGCTGTCGCGCGACTACGCGGCCGGTCTGCGCGCCACCATCCATCCCGACACGGCCACGCCCAGCCGCTACCTGCCGCTGTCGGTCGAGCCGCAGGCCGAGCTTCCGGAGTCGGTGTCGACCGAAAGTCGCGAGACGACGCACTTTTCCGTGATCGACGCCGAGGGCAACCGGGTCGCGGCCACGCTGACGCTGAACTATCCGTTCGGATCCGGCTACGTGGTGCCCGGGACGGGCGTGCTACTGAATAACGAGATGGACGACTTCTCGGCCAAGCCGGGCGAGCCCAACGCCTATGGTTTGGTCGGTTTCGAGGCCAATGCCATCGCGCCGCAGCGCCGCCCGCTGTCGAGCATGAGCCCGACCTTCGTCGAGACCGAGGATCGCGTGGCGATCCTGGGCACGCCGGGTGGCAGCCGCATCATTACCATGGTCCTGCGCGGCGTGTTCGGCGTGCTCGAGGGGCAATCCATCGAGGAGGTCGTCGCGGCGCCTCGCTATCACCACCAGTATTTGCCCGATCGGGTGGAACACGAAACCGGGGCGTTCGATGCCGAACTGCGTGGCCAGCTGGTCTCGCGTGGGCATCAGTTGGTGCCGCAGGTGCGTCCGTTCGGTGACATGCACGCCATCCTGTGGGAGCGCGGGGCGGGTCGCCTGGAGGCGGCTTCCGATCCGCGCGGAGAGGGCGAGGCGCGGGTGTTCCAGCCCTGAAGACGCGCTGATGGACGCGCGTGCCGGGAGGCGCGCGAATGGATCAGAGTATCCTAGGCCTTCACGAATTGCGCCCACACAAAAAGCCGCACCCCGAGATCGGGGGGCGGCTTTTTTCGATTCACTGCAACCGCCGGGCCGGCCGTGCCGGCCCGGAACCCGGGGGCTTAGCCCTGGGCCAGATCGCGGATGCGGGCGTTCAGGCGGCTCTTGTGGCGAGCCGCCTTGTTGCGGTGAATCAGGCCCTTGCTCACGGTCTTGTCGATCACCGGAACGGCCTCTTTGTAGGCCTCGGCGGCCGCCTGGGCATCGCCCTTGTGCAGCGGCTTCAGCACGGCCTTCATGGCCGTACGGAAACGGGAGCGCAGCCCCATGTTGTGGGCGCGGTTCTTGACCGCCTGACGGGCCCGCTTACGGGCAGAAGCAATATTTGCCAAAGTACTTCCCTCGCGTTAAATCGCTAGGTTCTGGAAAGGCGGCAGAGCATACCCCCGGGGCACTCCAGCGTCAACCGGGTCCTGCGCGTGATGGGGATGGCCTGGGGCCGTCCATGCGTCTACTGTAGAAGAAAGAAAGCCATTCAAAGGAGAACAGGATGAATCGATTCAACCAGACCCTTCGGGCCGCGCCGGCGACAGCATCGGGCGTGGCCCTGCTGTTCGCGGCGCTCCTGCTGGCGAGCATTGCCTTCATGCCGCAGGCCAAGGCCTTCGAGCCGGAGGCCAAGGTCGTCTATCACGCCGACTTCGCCGACCCGCGCCGTTTCTCCGCGATGCTGACCAGCATCAACAACATGATGACGCATTACCAGAACGAGTTTATCGATGCCGACGTGCGCATCGTGTTCGTGGCGCACGGCATCCGCTTCCTGACCGATGACGACCTGGCTGATACCCCGTTCGAGGCCGACGAGGAACTCAAGGAAGAGCGCGACACCCTGCGTGGGCGCCTGATGAGCCTCGCCAGCACCCACGGCGTGAAGCTCGAGCTGTGCGAAATCACCCGTTCGCAGATCGGTCTGGACGAGGACCTGATCTACGATCACGTCAACTTCGTGCCCTCGGGTGTGGTGCGCGTGGCCGAGCTGCAGAACGAGGAAGGCTTCGCCTACATCAAGATCGAGTAAGGACCTTTCGCATGCTTGACCCGAAGCCCCGCCTTGGCGGGGCTTTTTAGTGTCTCCACGAAGGTCCGAAGACGGCCAGGGGTGGGTGCGCTACGGGGGTATCGCGGGCAGGATGCGCCGGCCTTGCGCGATACCACCTCGAGCCCTTTTTCTCCGTGCCCTTCGGGGTGCAGGAAGGCCGCGTCGGGCGTGTCCGTTCAGCCGTGGTTACAGCACTTCGAGCTTGGCGAAGCTCAGCACCAGCCACTTGGAGCCGGCGTGGGCGAAGTTCACCTGGACCCGGGCCGAGTTGCCGGAACCCTCGAACTGGGTGATCAGCCCCTCGCCGAACTTCGCGTGGTGCACCCGTGCGCCGATCGCCAGGCCCGCCGCGGAGGCCTCGGCGGCCTGCGTATCCATGGCCCCGAAGCCCGCCGTCTTGTTCCGGGCCGCGGCAAAGCGCCCCGCGCCATAGGGCGAGGCCTGCGGGCGCAGCACCTCCAGCGCGCCCTCGGGGATCTCGTTGATGAAGCGCGAGGCGACATTGTAGGACTCGCGTCCATACAGCCGCCGCGTCTCGGCATGGATCAGGTACAGCTCCTGTTCGGCGCGGGTCATGCCGACATAGGCCAGGCGGCGCTCCTCCTCCAGTCGCCCCGGCTCCTCCAGCGAGCGGGCGTTGGGGAACAGCCCCTCTTCCATGCCGGTCAGGAAGACCAGCGGGAACTCCAGGCCCTTGGCCGAGTGGAGGGTCATCATCTGCACCGCGTCCTCGTGCGGGTCGGCCGCACCCTCGCCGGCCTCCAGCGCCGCGTGGGCGAGGAACTCGGTCAGGCGATTGCCTTCGCCTTCCTCGCTCTCGGCGGTGCTGCTCATGTCGAAGGCGCGCGCGGCCCCCACCAGCTCGTCCAGGTTCTCCAGGCGTGCCTCGCCACGCTCGCCCTTTTCCTTCTTGTAGTGCTCGCGCAGTTGCGCGCGCTCGATCGCCTGTTCCACCTGATCGGCCAGCGGCTGGCGCGGCAGCTCCTGCTGCAGGGTGCGGACCAGCTGCACGAACCCGGCGACCGCGGTGCGCGCGCGTCCGGGCAGGGCGTCGGCGTCCACCGCGTGAGTGGCGGCCTGCAGCAGGCTGGTGTCGGCGGCCTGGGCGGCCTGGCGCAGGCCCTCCAGGGTCTTTTCGCCGATCCCGCGCGGGGGCTGGTTGACCACCCGCAGGAAGGCGGCGTCGTCATCGCCGTTGCCGGCCAGGCGCAGGTAGGCCAGGGCATCGCGGATCTCCTGGCGCTCGAAGAAGCGCAGGCCGCCGTAGACCCGGTAGGGCATGCGCCGGCCGATGAAGGTCTCCTCCAGAACGCGTGACTGGGCGTTGGAGCGATACAGCACCGCGCACTCGCGGTACAGCCCGCCCTGGTCCACGTGGCGGGCGATGGTCTCGGCGATGAAGCGCGCCTCTTCCTGCTCGTTCAGCGCGGTGTACAGGCGGACCGGCGCGCCTTCGTGGCCCTCGGTCCACAGCTCCTTGCCCAGGCGGCCGGAGTTGTGCCGGATCAGGGCGTTGGCCGCGTTCAGGATGTTGGCGCTGGAGCGGTAGTTCTGTTCCAGGCGCACGACCTGGGTGCCCGGGTAGTCCTTCTGGAAGTGCTGGATGTTCTCGATCTTCGCGCCGCGCCAGCCGTAGATCGACTGGTCGTCGTCGCCCACGGCGAATACCGGGCTGTCCCCGGCGAGCAGGCGCAGCCAGCCGTACTGGATGTCGTTGGTATCCTGGAATTCGTCGACCAGCACGTGGCGAAAGCGCGTGCGGTAGTGCTCCAGCAGGGCCTTGTTGTCGCGCAGCAATTCCAGCGAGCGCAGCATCAGCTCGGCGAAGTCCACCACACCGGCGCGCTCGCAGGCCTGCTGGTAGGTGGTGTAGACGCGTACCCACTGGCGGGCGACCGGGTCGCCGGTATCCGGCAGGTGTTCCGGGCGCGAGCCCTCGTCCTTGCGCGCGTTGATGTACCACTGCGCCTGCTTGGGCGGCCAACGCGACTCGTCCAGCTCCAGGGCGCGCAGTACGCGCTTGACCATGCGCAGCTGGTCATCGGAGTCGAGGATCTGGAAGGCCTGCGGCAGCTTCGCCTCCTGCCAGTGCTGGCGCAGCAGGCGGTGGGCGAGGCCATGGAAGGTCCCGACCCACAGCCCGGTGGCCGGGTGGCCCAGCAGCGACTCGATGCGCCCGCGCATCTCGGCCGCCGCCTTGTTGGTAAAAGTGACCGCCAGCAGGCTGTGCGGGGCCACGCCCTCGACGCCAATCAGCCAGGCGATGCGGTGCACCAGCACGCGGGTCTTGCCGGAGCCGGCGCCGGCCAGGACCAGCACCGGATGCGGCGGGGCGGCCACGGCCTCGCGCTGGGCCGGGTTGAGGGAATCGAGCAGGGGGGAGACATCCATGCGCGAATGGTAGGGAAACCCGGCCGGAATCGCACGTTCCGCATGCAGGCCGTGTGCCTTCGCCCGCGCAAACGCGCTACCCTCGGAGGCAGCCTTCAAGAAGACGCTGATTCATCGACTCCGCGCGGGAACCTCGCGCGCCGATCAGGTCCCAAAGGCCGACGCATCAGGAATGGGAAGAGACCGCGAATGAACGAGATGCCATCCCGGCACCGGCTGGACAGCCCCGTATCCGGGCAGGAACTGCACCCGGATAACCTCGCTTTCGCCGAGGATCTGCTGGAGCGCTACCAGGACGACCCCGATGCCGTCCCGCCGGCCTGGGCCGATTACTTCCGCTCGCTGGAAAATGCGCCGCGCCCGGAACGCCGCCGGCGCTCCACCGATCGTCCGGATCTGGCCCATGAACAGCTGCAGATCCGCGTGCTGCAGTTCATCAATGCCTACCGCTACCTCGGTCACTTTGGCGCCCGTCTGGATCCTCTGGAGCGCGAACCGCCGGAGCCACCGCGCGAGTTGAGCCGCGAGCATCACGGCCTGGACCAGGTCGGCCCCGATGTCACCTTTGATCCGGGCTCGCTGTTCATCGACGGGCGGGTCTCGCTGGATACGATCGAACGGGTGCTGAAAGAGACCTACTGCGCCGGTATCGGCGCGGAATACATGCATCTGATGGCCACCGACGAGAAGCGCTGGCTGCAGGAGCGTCTGGAATCGGCCCATGGCCACTTCGGTTTCGATGACGATACCCGCCTGGCGATCCTCGAGCGTCTGACCGCAGCCGAGGGTCTGGAGCGCTACCTGCACCGGCGCTATGTCGGTCAGAAGCGCTTCTCGCTGGAAGGCGCGGAGAGCCTGATCCCGCTGCTGAATGCCCTGATCCAGCGGGGCGGCGCGCGCGGGCTGCAGGAGTTCGTGGTCGGCATGGCACACCGCGGACGCCTCAATGTGCTGGTCAACCTGTTCGGCAAGTCCCCGGAGGAGCTGGCCAACGAGTTCGAGGGGCGTCCGCGCGACGACCGTGGCACCGGCGACGTGAAATACCACATGGGTTTCTCCTCGGACCTGGAGACCCCGGGTGGTCGGGTGCATCTGGCGCTGGCTTTCAATCCCTCGCACCTGGAGATCGTCACCCCGGTGGTGGAGGGTTCGGTGCGGGCGCGCCAGGTGCGTATCGGCGATCGCAAGGGCAACCGGGTGATGCCGGTGGTGATCCATGGCGATGCCGCCTTTGCCGGGCAGGGCGTGGTTATGGAGACCCTGAACATGTCCCAGACCCGGGGCTTCTCCACCAAGGGCACCGTGCATGTGGTGGTGAACAACCAGATCGGTTTCACCACTTCGACCCTAAAGGACTCTCGTTCGACGCATTACGCCACTGATGTCGCCAAGATGGTGAACGCGCCCATCTTGCATGTGAATGGCGATGATCCCGAGGCCGTGGTGTTCATCACCCAGATCGCGCTGGACTACCGCATGCGCTTCGGCAAGGACGTGGTCATCGATCTCGTCTGCTACCGCCGCCAGGGCCACAACGAGGCCGACGAGCCGGCCGCCACGCAGCCGCATATGTATCGTCGTATCCGCGACCTGCCGACCACTCGCGAGCGCTACGCCAGACGCCTGATCCGCGAGGGCCTGACCACCGAAGACGCACAGGAGCAAGCGCTGGAGGACTATCGCGGCCGGCTGGATGCCGGCCAGCCGGTGGCGCTGTCGTTGCTGCGCGAGCGCAACAGCCATGCCGGATCCTCGACCAACTGGGGCCCCTATCTGAACCAGACCTGGGACCAGGACGTGGACACCGGCGCCCCCGCCGACCGCCTGGCGCGCACCCTCGAGCAGCTCTCCACCCCGCCAGAGGGTTTCCATCTGAACGACCGCGTGCAGAAGATCCTGGATGCCCGCGTGTCCATGGCGCGGGGCGAGCAGCCGCTGGACTGGGGTGCGGCCGAGACCCTGGCCTACGGTGCGCTGATCCAGGACGGCTACCGCATTCGCCTGTCCGGGCAGGACTCCAGCCGGGGCACCTTCTTCCATCGCCATGCAGTCCTGCATGACCAGGAGACCGGGAAGGCCATCGTCCCGCTGCGGCGCCTGGATCCGGACCACCCGCGGTTTCTGGTGATCGATTCGCTGTTGTCCGAAGAGGGCGTGCTCGCCTTCGAATACGGCTATGCGACCGCCGCGCCCGAGGCTCTGGTGGTCTGGGAGGCGCAGTTCGGCGACTTCGTGAACGGCGCTCAGGTGGTGATCGACCAGTTCATCTCCTCCGGCGAGCAGAAGTGGGGGCGCCTGTCCGGCCTGACCCTGTTGCTGCCCCACGGCTACGAGGGGCAGGGCCCGGAGCACTCCTCGGCCCGCCCGGAGCGCTTCCTGCAACTGGCGGCGCAGGAGAACATGCAGGTCTGCGTGCCCACCACGCCGGCGCAGATGTTTCACCTGCTGCGCCGGCAGATGCTGCGGCCCTATCGCAAGCCACTGATCGTGATGACCCCGAAGAGCCTGTTGCGCCACAAGGACGCGGTCTCCGACCTCGATGCGCTGGCGACGGGCCAGTACCAGACGGTCATCGACGACGCCCGCATCGAGGATCCCGGCAAGGTGCGGCGGGTGCTGCTGACCAGCGGGCGGATCTTCTACGACCTGGCCGCGCGCCAGGCCGAGGGCGAGCACACCGATACCGCGATCCTGCGGCTGGAACAGTGCTACCCCTTCCCCGAGGAACGCCTGACCGAGTTGCTGGGCCGCTACCCGGAGGCCGACGAATTCGTCTGGGTGCAGGACGAGCCGGAGAACCAGGGCTACCTGGAGTTCGTCGCTCCGCGTATCAACCCGCTGCTGGCGGTGCGCGGGCAGACCCTGCACGCGGTCGCGCGGCCCCCGGCCGCCGCGCCCGCCGTAGGCTACCCCGAGGTGCACAAGGCGCAGCTGAAAGATCTGCTCGAACGCGCCTTCGGGCCGATCAGCTCGCGCGACACGCCGCACCCCACGCCCTGAACATTCGATAAAGACGCATAGAACAAGGAAGCGAGATGGCATCCGATCGCACCCCGATCCAGGTCCCGGAACTCCCCGAGTCGGTCGCCGATGCGACCGTGATCGCCCTGCACAAAAAGGCTGGCGACGCCGTCAAGCGCGACGAGCTGATCGCCGAGCTGGAGACCGACAAGGTGGTCCTCGAGGTGTCGGCCCCCAGTGCGGGCACCCTGGTCGAGCTCTCCGCCAACGAGGGTGATGTGGTCAAGGCCGACGCGATCCTGGGTTATCTGGGGCCCGCCGAAGCCGGCCCGGAGGACCCGGACGAAGAGGCCGAGGATGAGGCAGCGCCTTCCAGGGCATCGACAGCCACGGAGGGCGGCAAGCCGGCGTCCGTTGCAACGGGGGATCGGGAAGAGGAACCGGCCGCTGCCTCCTCACCCGAGCCCGCGCCGTCCGGGGCCGGGAACGGAGCGGCCGGTAGCCCGCCGCCCACGCCGGCCGTGCGGCGCCTGCTGCAGGAAGCCGGCCTGCGTCCGGAGGATGTCGAGGGCACCGGCGACGACGGGCGCATCCAGCGTGCCGACGTGGAGCGTGCGCGCAGTGATCGCAGCGCGCCCGCGGCTTCTTCGAAGCCATCGGGTTCCGTCGGGGCGGCGCGACCCCAGGCGTATGCGGCCGACCCCGGAGACCGCGCCGAGCGCATCGAGCGTGTGCCGATGACCCGCCTGCGGGCGCGCATCGCGGAACGGCTGCTGGAAGCGAAGCAGACCACCGCGATGCTGACCACCTTCAACGAGATCGACATGTCCGCGGCGATGGCCCTGCGTAGCCGCTACAAGGAGCCCTTCGAGAAGCGCCATTCCATCAAGCTCGGCTTCATGGGTCTGTTCGTGGCCGCGGCCAGCCGCGCGCTCGAGCGCTTCCCGGTCGTCAATGCCGCACTGGATGGCGAAGAGATCGTCTATCACCACTACAGCGACATCGGCATCGCAGTCTCCTCCTCGCGCGGACTGGTGGTGCCGGTCCTGCGCGATACCGGCAACGCCTCCATTGCCGAGATCGAGCGGCGCATCCGCGACTACGCCGAACGCGCACGTGACGGCAAGCTGGATATCGACGAGCTGCGCGGTGGCACCTTCACCATCACCAACGGGGGCGTGTTCGGTTCGTTGTTCTCCACGCCGATCCTGAATCCGCCGCAGAGCGCGATCCTCGGCATGCACGCGATCAAGGAACGCCCGGTCGCGGTGGACGGCGAGGTCGTCGTCCGGCCGATGATGTACGTCGCCCTGTCCTACGACCACCGCCTGGTCGACGGTGCCGAGGCGGTGCAGTTCCTGGTCGCCATCAAGGACGCCATCGAGGACCCGGCGCGGTTGCTGCTCGACGTTTGACCCTGTGAGGTGGAGTGGTGGCGTCAGGCTACGACTCAAGCCGCATCCCACGTGACGGCTGGCTCAGTCGTCCGTGACGGGACGGCGCCGGGGGCCGGGGCGCAGGCTGAACAGCAGCACGCCGGCGCCGATCAGCGCGAGCGGCCAGACCGGCCAGGCGAGCCCCTGCCAGGCCGCGACTTCCAGCTGCGTGGCCAGCCCCGCGAGGGCCAGCAGGGCCACGCCCGCCCAGCCCTCGTTGCGGCGGCGGGACTGGCGCCTCAGCCCGTTTTCCAGCTCGAGGATCTGGCGGCGTAGCGCGGCGTCGCGCTCGGCGCGCTGCTCTTCCACGGTCAGGGCCTTCTCCAGGTGTATCGGCAGTTCCGGCAGGTGCGCCAGCAGGCGCGGCAGGTGTTGCTGCGCGTTGCGGATGAACGCGCGCACACCCATGCGTTCGTGCATCCATTTCTCGATGAACGGCTTGGCGGTGGTCCACAGGTCCAGCTGGGGGTAGAGCTGGCGGCCCAGGCCCTCGATGTTCAGCAGGGTCTTCTGCAGCAGCACCAGCTGCGGCTGGACCTCCATGTTGAATCGCCGCGCGGTCTGGAACAGGCGCAGCAGGACCTGGCCGAAGGAGATCTCGTCCAGCGGACGCTGGAAGATCGGTTCGCACACGGTGCGGATCGCCGCCTCGAACTCGTCGACGCGGGTGTCCTTCGGGACCCATCCGGATTCCACGTGCAGTTCGGCCACGCGGCGGTAATCGCGGTTGAAGAAGGCATGGAAGTTCTCGGCCAGATAGCGTTGGTCGGAGTCCAGCAGCGAGCCGACGATGCCGAAGTCCACGGCCAGGTAGGTCGGGTCGTCCGGGTGGGTGGCATCGACGAAGATGTTGCCCGGGTGCATGTCGGCGTGGAAGAAGTTGTGCTGGAACACCTGGGTGAAGAAAATCTCCACCCCGCGTTCGGCCAGCAGCTTCAGGTCCACGTTGCGTTCGCGCAGGGCGGCCACATCGGCCACTGGGAGGCCACCAATGCGCTCCATCACCAGTACGCTGCGGCGGGTGTAATCCCAGATGATCTCCGGGATGTAGAGGAGGTGGCTGTCCTCGAAGTTGCGGTGGATCGCGGCGGCGTTCGCGCCCTCGCGGATCAGGTCCAGCTCGTCGGTGACGGTCTTTTCGTATTCGTCCACCACCTCGCGCGGGCGCAGGCGCTTGGCCTCGGACCAGTAGCGGTCCGCCAGGTCCGCGATCAGGTGCATCACCTCGAGATCCGCACGGATGGTCTTGAGGATGCCGGGGCGCACCACCTTCACGACCACCTCGCGCCCGTCCTGCAGCGTGGCCGCGTGCACCTGGGCGATGGAGGCCGAGGCGATTGGCGTGTCCTCGAAGGCGGCGAAGGCGATCTCGATCGGGCGTTCCAGCTCGGCCTCGATCACGGCGCGCGCCTGGTCGCTGGGGAACGGCGGTACCCGGTCCTGCAGGCGTGCGAGCTCGATCGCGATGTCGTCCGGCAGCAGGTCGCGCCGGGTGGAGAGCATCTGTCCGAACTTGATGAAGATCGGGCCCAGATCCTCCAGCGCGCGGCGGATGCGCTCGCCGCGCGTGCCTTCAGTGCGGCGGAACCAGTTCCAGGGCGCGAGATAGAGCAGGAAGCTGAGCGGGCGCAGCGGCTTCAGCGTGAACAGGATGACGTCCAGGCGATAGCGCACCAGGACCCGCGCAATGGTCCACAGCCGCAGGCCCCGGTACAGCGCGCGGCGCATCAGGCCTGCCGGTCGTCAGGTGCGGAGGCCGGTGCCTCCAGACGACGCAGCCGCGCATCCAGCCGGGCGACGTCGTCGCGCAGCGTGGCTACGTCTTCGGCGAAGGCCTCGAACGCACCGCCGGCCGGTAGCCATTCGAGCTCGTCGCGCAGGTAGTCGGCCGTGTCCTCGGCGGAGCGCCGGCCCAGGTGGCGCAGGCTGTCGCGCGCCTGGTCCAGCAGGTGGCGCAGCGGGCCGGCCGCGCCGGCGCCGGCAAAGCGCTCGAACAGGTCCTCCCAGTCGATCCCGGCGTCGCGCAGTGCGTGCTGGAGGTCGGAGAGCACGGTGGCATCGCCGGTGATGGTGAGCCCGGAGCGGTCGTCGCGCGCCATGGCGGCGGCCAGCGACAGCGGCGAACCCGACAGCTGTACATCCACCGGTCCCTCGACGCCGCCTGTAACCTGCAATCGATCCGCGGCCCCGACCAGCGACAGTGCGAGCCCCGGCGGCTCGATCGCAATCGCGATCGCACGCCCGGCCAGCCGCGCCCGGTCCTTCTTCGGGGCACTCGCCAGATGTTCGTTCAGCGTGGCCTCGATCAGGGCCGCGAACGGACTGGGCAGGGCGAAGGGTTCGGCCATGAAAATGCTACAGCTTGGTGCCGCGGTGCAGGGCGACGATGCCGCCGGTCAGGTTGTCGTATTCGACCCGTTCCAGTCCGGCGTCGCGCATCATGCCGGCCAGGGTTTCCTGGTCCGGGTGCATGCGGATGGATTCGGCCAGATAGCGGTAGCTGTCAGCGTCGTTCGCGACCAGCTTGCCCATCAGGGGGAGCATCTTGAACGAATAGACATCGTAGATCGGGCGCAGCGGCGCCATCGGTTGCGAGAACTCCAGCACCAGCACGCGCCCGCCCGGCTTGATCACCCGGCGCATCTCGGCCAGCGCGCGCTCCTTGCGGGTCACGTTGCGCAGGCCGAAGGCGATGGTCACGCGGTCGAAGTAGTCGTCCGGATAGGGGAGCTGTTCGGCGTCCGCCTGCACGAAGTCGAGGTTGCCCACATGGCCCTCGTCCAGCATGCGGTCGCGCCCGGCCTCCAGCATCGAGGCATTGATGTCGCAGACCACGATCTGCCCCTTCGGTCCGACCCGTGGGGCAAAGGCCCCGGCCAGGTCGCCGGTGCCGCCGGCCAGGTCCAGGATCTTCATGCCTGGGCGCACGCCCGTGCGCTCCAGGGTGTAGCGTTTCCAGATGCGATGGACGCCCATGGACATCAGGTCGTTCATCACGTCGTAGCGCGAGGCGACCGAATGGAACACCTCGCCGACCCGCGAGGCCTTCTCGGACTCGGGGACGCTCTGGTAGCCAAAGTGGGTCTTGCCGGATTCTTCTTTCATCAAGGTGCCGTTGTCAGTGCGTCTTGCGCTCGTGTCCGGCCTCTTTCAGCCGATCCAGGTAATCCTGCCACAGTCGCTCCTGGTTCGTGCCGAGTTCGTGCAGGTAGTCCCAGTCATAGATGCCGGTGTCGTGCCCGTCGGAGAACACGAGCTTCACCGCATAGTTTCCGACCGGCTCGATCCCGGTGATGTTCACGTCTTCCTTGCCGACCTGCAGCACCTCCTGGCCCTTGCCGTGCCCGCGCACCTCGGCCGAGGGCGAATACACGCGCAGGAACTCGCAGGGCAACTCGAAATGCGAGCCGTCCGAATACGTCAGCTCCAGGATGCGCGACTTCTGATGCAACTGGATATCGGTGGGTCGGTGCGTACTGCTCATGCGGCCTCCAGCATCCACGGTCCGGGATGGCCCCGGAAAGATCTTGCGCGACCGCCCAATAACGGCGGCCGCCAACGGACTGCGAGGATACCAGCCCTGCAGGCCAGCGTGGCATCTCCCCGCGCACCGCAGGTCTGCGGATCTTGACACCCTTTGGGTGGCGCGTCAGAGTCCGCAGCCTTATTCATGGAAAGGGAATGTCCATGACTTCGCCACGGATTGGCGTGCCCCCATCTCGTCAAGAGTCGGACGACGAATTCCTTGCGCCAGGTGCCTGGATAGGCCGCCGTGCTCTCCCGCGCCTTGCGGACGATTGCCGCGCAGAGTCGCAGGACCGCCGTTTTGCCTGGTGTTCAGCCCCAGGGTCTCCTGCTCGCATCCCCGAGGCCGCTTCTTTCCGGCCGTTCGGGAGGGTGGCCTCATGAGGTCTGCCCTGGTCACCGTTGTATTCGTGCTGGCCTGCCTGGGTGCGGTGTATACGTTGCTACCCGAGGTCCGGCATGGCGTGAACCTCTTCGCGGCCGAGTTCGTTCGGGGGTTCAAGCAAGGGTTTTCCTCGACCGCAGGTGGCGTCCCTCTTCCGGGGTGGTCTCCGGATCACTCGTCAGAGCTTTCATCCGAGGTTTCGACCGGGCGGAGTGGTTCGGAGCCGCGTTCCCTGGGCGATATCCGGGACCCGAGTATTCCGGCTGGTTCTGGCGCTGACGTTGACCTGAAGGGCTACGGCAACGTGCCGAACCTGCGCGTGGCCCTGGAGCGCGACGACAGCGGCCGTTTGCGCGAGCATGTCGAGGCCTTTCGAAACGAGACCGACGTGCAGGCGCGTGCCGCCCGCATGAACGCGTTGCTGTTTGAATGGGCCGGAGCCGCCGACGTCGATCCGGAAGACCGGGGGCCGAACATCGATGGCCGCAAGCTCGTCACCTTGGAGGCCTTCCTGGACAGGGGTTTCCGCCAGCAGGGCAGCCCCGACCCTCGCCCGGGAGGAGCATCGGAGTTGCACAAGGCCTTCGCGATCTTGAAAACGGCGATGTACGGCGAGCTCATGCGGCAGACGCACCTGGCGCCCTACTTCGATGGGATCACCTTTGCCCTGAACGCATCCGGTGCCGGCTTCGATTTTTCCGACACCACGAGCGCCCTGCAGGAAAGCTTCGAGCGAGACCCGGCTAGGGGGCTGACCGACCTGTTCGAATTCGAGCGGGCTGGCGGCGAGCGCCTGCGGGCGATGGGTTTTGACCCCTACCGCCTGATGCGTGACTGGCTGCTCGAGGCCGGGAGCGACCCAACTCTCCAGAGCGCGCTAGTGGCGCTGGGCTGGGACGGCGTGCGCATGGACGGACAGGGCACGGCCGCGCGCGAGATCGTGGTGGCGCATGAAGGTGACGCAACGCTGAAGGCCGGAGCCGGCGGTGACTGGTTGCTCGGGGGTGATCGCGACAATGTCCTGAAGCCCGGGCCCGGTGAAGATCTGTTGTACGGCGGCTCTGGCGAAAACATCTATCGCTTCGAAGTCGGTGCCGGCCATAACATCGTGGTCGAGATGCACGGAGACCGCAGCCGTAGCGTGCTCGAGCTGGGCCCGGACATCCGCCCCGAAGATCTCGATATCCACGCAGAAGACCACGAGCTGGTAATCGCCCACCGCAATGGCAAGGACAGCATCCGCATCCAGAACTGGTTTGGCGCCATCCATCCCGAGCGCCATCGTCTGTACGCCGTTCGACTTGCCGATGGGCAGAGCCTGGAGCTTCCCGAATGAACGCCACGCCAGGGCGTTCAGCGGCAACTTTGACAAGGCCGCCTGAAGCCGGCAGCCTTTAAAACCATCACTCATGGACAGGGAAAAGCCATGACCTCGCCACGGATCGGCGTAATGCCCAGAGTACCGCTTCGGTTTGTGCCGCATCGCGCTCCGATATTGTCGGCGTGGCGCACTCCCATGCGCTCCGGTGCACCGCTGGATTGGCTTCCGTTGCGTTTTAACCTAGCCGCGGATTTGCCCGGACTGGCTATTACCGCCCAAAGCCTTGGGAGGTCGCCATGGCGTGGCTGATTCCCTATGTGATCGCGTTCCTGACGGCCGTCGGGATCCTCTCCGAACGCCGCCGGGCAGCGTTCCGCGTGCGCATGATCTACGCGGTAGTGGTGCTGGCAGCGCCCCCGGCGCTGATGGCTATCGGGAAGGCCTTTTCCGGACCGGATTCCGCGGCGATCACCATTGCCGCGCTGATCCTGCTGGCCTTCGTGGTCGCGCCTTGGCTGATTGCCTGGCACTTCCTGCATCGCCATCCTCATCCCGGAACCGCCGACCCGGAGCCGAGGAGTTTCCGCCTTTCGGTCGGGGCTTGGCACCGGCACATCGTGTTCTTGGGCATCGTGGCCTTTGCTATCGTCGGCGTGATGCTGACCCACAACCCTATTACTCAATGGCTTCACGACTATGCAGGGACAGAGAGCCTTGATGGCAGCCTCCAAGACTCAACGGTTGGGATCCGCAAGGCCAACATCAATGGTGCGCCGATTGCGATTCCCTCAAATTATCTGGCCCTGGTCGGCATCGAATACAAGGACCAGAGCACCTGGGCGCCTCGTGACCCCGATACTCCCCGCCCGGACGAGCGGACGTTTGAGGACGATGCGCACGCCTTCTCGCTATACGTTCGCTGGCCGGACTTGGTGCCCAGAACTTCGGAGACACAGTCTAGTTATTGGACCAAGGACGAACCTGACGGGGACGTCTGGCTGTTAATCGGCGTGGTGGCGCTTTCCGGTTTTCTTCGCGATGGCCAGTTTTCGTATGAACTCCGCCGCGAGCATGGTGACTGGGCGCCCGTAGTCCAAGGGGTAATTGAGCGGCTCGACGAAGGTGAGCGCATAACCCGTGAGTGGGATGAGCAGAAAGGGCGTTACCGATATCTGAAAGACGTTCGGTACGAAATTAGAGGAATGGACCCCGCAACCGGGCTCCAATGGGCGGAGCCTGTGGGGCCTGGGACTGACAACTATGAATTATGGAATGAGACCCTTTACTGGAAGGGTGATCTCGATGGCGTCGTGACCGATTACTTCCGGTGCCAGACGGGCAATATGGTTAACCCTAGGTCCGTTCATAAGTGTCAATACAAGTTCACCATTCCTGAATGGGGGGTGCGTGTGGCATTTAGGTTTCCACGCGACAAGCTTCCCGAGTGGCGCAAAATGAAAAGCAGCGTGCGTGACCTTATTCTTGGATTTAAAGTAGACCCTTAATCTTTCAGTCTAGTAACTAGACCCTGCCAACAAGGAATGTGGCAAATGAGTAACGATGGCATTCATACTCCGATCACGCAGGACGAACTTGACCATGCCCGCAGCCTCTATGCGGGTGGCCAGCTCGCTGAGATGTACGATTATCTTTCTTCCTTTGGGGATAGGTATTCCATATTGGCCAATGGAGTTGTCGAGGGGGGTACATTGTCTGGTCAGGCCGCTTTGACCTTCATGGAGAAGGCAGCGGAAGACGAGGGTGTAGTTTTTGGAGGATATGAGCTTGACTTAATTCGCAGCGACATGGCGGATGAATATCTCATAACGCTCCAAGGGATTCTGGATTCATCAGACCAAGGCATCATCGAGCGCGAGATAAATCCTAGCGAGGCGCACGCTTTCCACAGTAAGGTCTTTGAAAGGAATGGTCTGGGCGCGGATGCATGGACGCTTCATATACCCTTCTCTCTTATGAGCGAGGACCAGAGAGAGGGTATGTGGCAAGCGGTTCTAGAGTCAACAGATCACTTTGGGAGGGAAGCAGCCCTTACGGTTGCTTTAGGCGCATGGATGGTTAATGCGCGGATTGGAACAGACGCCGCAGATGTCGAGAATATTAATGATTGGTGGGGAAGATTCCTAGAGGCCGAGGTGATAGCGGTGTTGGCTCTCACAGCAAGGGATCAGGGGTTGGAAGAAAGTCGTACATGGGGGAGCGATTTCCTGGAGGAAATGGGAGGGCCGGCCGGGATTTGGGAATCAGCGTGGGATTACTGGACCGGTGGTGGCTTCATTGGCGACATACGGGACTTCTTCAACCGCGGCGAGTCCCACGCCTCACCCATCATTCTGGATCTGGACGGCAACGGTATTTCCACGGTCGGTCTGGAGGCCGGCGTACAGTTCGACCACAACGGCGACGGGTTTGCGCAGGCCACCGGCTGGGTGGGGCCTGCGGATGCGCTGCTGGCGATGGATCTGACCGGGAACGAGGAGATCGAGACTGGCAGCGAGCTGTTCGGCAACGCCAGCGAGATCGAGGATGGCGTGACCGCCATGAACGGCTTCGAGGCGCTGGCCATTCACGACACCAACGGCAACGGCCGTATCGACCCGGGCGACGAGGCCTGGGGCGACCTGCGTCTGTGGCAGGACGTCAATGGTAACGGCGTGGTGGACGAGGGCGAGCTGCTGACCCTCGATGAAGTCGGTATCGGCTCCATTGACCTGGGCTACTCGGACTCCACCTACGTGGACGAGCATGGCAACGAGCACCGCCAGATCGGCCGGTTCGAGTGGGCCGACGGCCGCGAGGGTGAAGCGACGGACGTGTGGTTCATCCAGGACACCGCGCAGACCGAGGCGCGCGAGCGCCTGGACGTGCCGGAGGACATCGCCGTGCTGCCGGATCTGATGGGTTACGGCGAGGTGCATGATCTGCATCAGGCGCTGGTGCGGGACGACAGCGGGCAACTGCGCGAGCAGGTCGAGGCCTTTATGGCCGAGACGGACGTGAAGGCTCGTGAAGCCCGTATGGAGAAACTGCTGTACGAGTGGGCGGGCGTCAGTGACGTGGACCCGGAGGGCCGGGGCCGTCATATCGATGGGCGCAAGGTCGCGACGCTGGAGGCGTTCCTGGGGCGGGAGTTCCGCCAGCACGGCAGCCCGGACCCAAGGGTCATGGCCTCGGGCGAGCTGCGCGCCGGCTTCGACATTCTGCAGACGACCATGTACGGGCAGATGATGCGCCAGACCCATCTGGCGCCCTATCTGGAAGGGATGGACCTGGTCTTCGATGAAGACGGTATCCGCATCGACTTCGCGGGCACCACGGAGGCGCTGCAGCAGCAGTTCGATGCCGATCCGGCCCGTGGCGTGGCGGACCTTCTGGAACTGCAGCGCGCGACCGGCGAACAGCTCTCGCCCATGGGCTTCGACAGCCATGGCGTGCTGCGCGACTGGCTCGCGACGTCGGGCGACGACCCGGCGGTATTGGACGCCCTGGCCGACTTCGGCTGGGACGGGGTGCGCGCCGACGGTGAAGGTACGGCCGCCTCCGAGATCGTGTTTGGGGGCAACGACGGTGCGGAGCTTACCGCCGGTTCCGGCGGCGACTGGCTGCTGGGCGGTGATGGCGATGACGTGCTGCAGGCCGGCTCGGGCAACGACATCCTGTATGGCGGTGCCGGCAACAACACCTACCGTTTCGATGTCGGCCAGGGCCACAACACGATTATCGAGATGCACGGCGACAGCGGCCACAGCGTGCTGGAGTTCGGCCCGGAGATTCGCGCCGGCGATCTGGACATCCGCGCCGAGGGCAGTTCGCTGGTACTGGCGCACAGCAACGGTCGCGACAGCATCACCATCGACAACTGGTTTGGCAGCGCGGATACGGAGCGCCACCGCATCAACACCCTGCGCTTCGCGGACGGCCACAGCTTCGACCTGTCCCTGCTACAGCTCGGCTCGACCGCGGGTGACGAGCTGACCGCCGGGGCGGAGAACGCGATCCTGGTGGGCAACGAGGGTGCGAACACGCTGACCGGCGGTTCCGGCGACAACTGGTTGCATGGCGGCCGGGATGCCGACATGCTGGTGGGTGGCGAAGGCGACAACCTGTTCGTGGTCCGGCACCGGGATGATCAGGTGATCGCGGAATCGGCGGATGGCATCAACACCGTGCAGTCGCATGTGTCGTTCACCCTGTCCGACAACCTCCACAACCTGACGCTGCTGGGCCGAAGCGGGATCAGCGCCACCGGCAACGAACTGGATAACGTCCTGATCGGGAACTCCGGCAGCAACCGGCTCGACGGGGTGGCCGGCGCCAATACCATGATCGGGGGCCGCGGCAACAACACCTACGTGGTGCACAGCACCGACGACGTCGTGATCGAGCAGCCGGGCGAGGGGAACGACACGGTCGAGTCCCACATCGACTACGTTCTGCCCGAGAACGTGGAGAACCTGCACCTGCAGGGCAGCGAGGATCTTGATGGAACGGGTAACGAGCTGAACAACGAGCTCATCGGCAACACCGGCGACAATGTGCTGCACGGTGTGGCGGGCAACAACTACATCGATGGCCGTGGCGGCGCCAACATCATGATTGGCGGCGCGGGCGACGATACCTACGTGGTGCGCAGCGACGAGGACGTGGTGATCGAACAGCCCGGCGAGGGCAACGACACCGTGCACTCGTACATCGACTATGTCCTGCCGGAGAACGTGAACAACCTGACCCTGATGGGCAGCGCGGATCTCGAGGGCACGGGCAATATGCTGGACAACGTGATCATCGGCAATACGGGCGACAACGTCTTGCACGGGGTGGAGGGCGACAACTACATCGATGGCCGCGCCGGTGCCAACATCATGATCGGCGGCGCGGGCGACGACATCTACGTGGTCAACAGCGAGGACGACGTGGTGATCGAGCAGCCCGGAGAGGGCCACGACACCATCCGTTCCTCGGTCACCTACGCCCTGCCCGACAACGTGGAGGACCTGATCCTCACCGGCTCGGCCGACATCGACGGGACCGGCAACGAGCTGGACAATTACATCCAGGGCAACAACGGCGACAACGTCCTCAACGGCGTGTCCGGCGCGAACGTGATGGCCGGTGGCCGCGGTGACAATACCTACATCCTCAACAGCGAGGAGGACGTGGTCATCGAGAAGCCGAACCAGGGCACGGACACGGTGATCAGCCCGTTCGACTACACCCTGCCGGACAACGTGGAGAACCTGACGCTGGTCGGCGACGCCCGGGTGGGGCGCGGTAATGACGAGGACAACATCATCATCGGAACCGAGCGCCCCAATCACCTTTACGGCGTCAGCGGCAACAACGTGCTGGTGGGTGGCGGGCGCTCCGCCAACTTCCTGTACGGGGGAGACGGGGACAACACCTACGTGGTCAGCAACCCGGGCACGAAGGTGATCGCGCAGGAAGGTGGTGGCACGGATACCGTGAAGGCGGAGACCCACTTCCGGCTGCCCGATCACGTGGAGAACCTTACCCTGACCGGGGGCGGTGACTATTGGGGCCGGGGCAACGAGCTCGACAACACCCTGATCGGCAACGACGGCGACAATGTCCTGCGCGGCGAGGGTGGTGACAACTTCATCCACGGCGGTCGCGGTAGCAATGTCCTGTACGGTGGCGCGGGCAGCGATACCTATTTCTTCGAGCGCGGAGACGGGCACGACCGGATCGTCGAGCGCGCCCGCGACCCGGGGGAGGACACCCTGCTCCTGGGCGAGGATATCGCGGCGGACCAGCTCTGGTTCAGCCAGGACCGCCGTGACCTGGAGATCGAGATCATCGGCACCGACGACCGCATTACGGTCGATGACTGGTTTGGTCGGCACGGCGAAACCCTGGACCGGGTAGAGCTCTCGAACGGCGAGATCCTCGCGGCATCCGAGGTCAACCAACTGGTCCAGGCCATGGCCGCATTCGACCCGCCGAGTGCGGACGAGACCCGCATCCCCGAGGCGTACCGGGAGCAGCTCCAGCCCGTGGTCGCATCCGCGTGGCAGTGAAGCGGTAGCCACCCGCGGGGCCGGTCCTTCGCGGCCGCCCCGCTTTTCCAGTTCAACTCCGGCGGCCCGCTTAAGCGGGCCGCCGGTGTCTGCATGTCCCCGGCACGGATGTCGGTGACGGATCAAGCGAGGCAGCATGGATTCGCCAGGGAAGGCCGGCCCGGAGTCGCACGACGAGAACGGGGCCCTCGACACAGGACTGACCGCGCTGGCGATGCTGGCGCAGTATCACGGGGTGCCGGCCAACCCGGCGCAGCTGCGCCATGAGTTTGCCCCGGATGGTCAGCCATTCGATTTCGATCGCATCCTGCACGGTGCGCGGCATTTGGGGCTCAAGGCCAAACGCGTCCGGACGAAACGGGCGCGGCTTGAGCACACGCCGCTGCCCGCGATCGCGCAGGCTACCGACGGGCGCTTTTTCGTGTTGGCGCGCGTCGGCGAGCAGGGCGTATTGGTGCAGCACCCTGGCCGGGGACAGGCGGAGCGAATGTCCTGGGAGGCGCTAGAAGAGCTGTGGTCCGGCGAGCTGGTCCTGCTCACCTCCCGTGCCTCGCTCAGGGCGGAACTGGGCAAGTTCGATTTCACCTGGTTCGTCCCGGCGCTGGTCAAGCACCGTAAGCTGCTGGGCGAGGTGATGCTCGCCTCGTTTTTCCTCCAGATATTTGCCCTGGTCACGCCGCTGTTCTTCCAGGTGGTGATGGACAAGGTATTGGTCCATCGCAGCCTGACCACGCTGGATGTGCTGGCGATCGGTCTGCTGGCCGTGATGGTCTTCGAGGTGGTGCTGTCCGGGTTGCGCAGTTATATCCTGGCGCACACCGCCAGCCGGATCGATGTCGAGCTCGGGGCGAGCCTGTTTCGCCACCTGATCCACCTGCCCATGGGCTACTTCGAGTCGCGTCGGGTCGGCGACTCGGTGGCCCGTGTGCGGGAGCTCGAGAACATCCGCGAGTTCCTGACCGGCAATGCGCTGACGCTGGTGCTGGACCTGTTGTTCTCGGTCGTCTTCATCGCCGTGATGCTGCTCTACAGCGGGTGGCTGACGCTGATCGTGATCGCCTCGCTCCCGCTGTACGTGCTGATCTCGGTACTGATCACGCCACCACTGCGGGCGCGCCTGCACGAGAAGTTCAACCGCGGTGCCGAGAACCAGGCCTTCCTGGTCGAGAGCATCAACGGCATCGACACCCTCAAGACCATGGCGGTGGAGCCGCAGACAACCAAGAAATGGGACGAGCAGCTGGCGGGCTATGTCTCGGCCGGGCTGCACACCACACGTCTGTCGACCATCGCCCGCGAACTGATCTCGCTGGTGGGCAAGCTGGTCACGGTGGGTACGCTGTGGCTCGGGGCCCGCCTGGTCATCGAGGGGGGCCTGACCGTCGGCCAGCTGATCGCCTTCAACATGCTGGCGGCCCGCGTGGCGCAGCCCATCATGCGGCTGGCCAACATGTGGACCGATTTCCAGCAGGTGGGGATCTCCATGCAGCGTCTTGGCGACATCCTTAACGCGCCGACCGAGTCCTCGTTCGCCAACCGGAGCAACCTGCCGCGTCTGGAGGGGCGGATCGAGTTCGATCAGGTGCATTTCCGCTACCGGCCCGACGGCCCCGAGGTCCTGCGCGGACTCAGCCTGGAGATCCCGCCCGGCCAGGTGCTGGGCGTGGTGGGCCGCTCGGGCTCGGGCAAGAGCACGCTGGCCAAATTAATGGCGCGAATGTACGTCCCCGAGCGTGGGCGCGTGCTGGTGGACGGGACCGACCTGGCGGTGGCCGAGATCAGCTCGCTGCGCCGGCAGATCGGGGTCGTGCAGCAGGAGAACATGCTCTTCAATCGCTCGATCCGCGAAAACATCGCCCTGGCCAGTCCGGGCGCATCGCTGGAGCAGGTGATGACCGCCGCCCGTCAGGCAGGCGCGCATGACTTCATCCTGGAAACGCCCGAAGGGTACGACACGACCGTGGGTGAACACGGCTCCAGCCTCTCCGGCGGACAGCGCCAGCGCATCGCGATTGCCCGGGCGCTGATGAACGACCCCCGCATCCTGATCTTCGACGAGGCCACGAGCGCGCTGGACTACGAGTCGGAGCGGATCATCCAGCAGAACATGCAGCACATTGCGCGCGGGCGTACGGTCATCATCATTGCCCATCGCCTGAGCGCGGTACGCCGCAGCGACCGCATCATTGCCATGGAGCACGGCCAGATCATCGAGTCCGGGAGCCATGACGAACTGGCGGGGCGCGAGGGTGGCTTTTATGCGGGCCTGCTGCGCATGCAGCGGGAGTGAGGGACAGCATGGGCATGCTGCGCAAGGCCTGGGGTGAGCTGGGCGGACGCTATCGACGGGTATTCGCCCGCGCCTGGGCGCGTCGGCGGGAGATGGACCCGCCGCGCCGCCAGACACACGAGCATGAATTCATGCCCGCGGCCCTCTCCCTGCAGGAGACGCCCGTGCATCCACTGCCCCGGGTGATTGTCGGCGCCATCCTGTTGCTGGCGGTACTCGCGCTGATCTGGGCGACCCTGGGGCGCATGGACATCGTGGCGGTTGCCGAGGGCCGAGTGGTACCGGATGGACGTACCCAGACGATCCAGGCTACCGAGACGGCCAGCGTGCATGCCATCCACGTGCGCGACGGCCAGCGCGTGAAGGCGGGAGAGATCCTGGTCGAGCTGGATCCGACCCTGCCCGGGGCCGATCTGGAGCGCCTGGGCGTTGAGTATCGTTCCACGCGACTCACCGCCGCGCGGTCGGAGGCCTTTCTCGAAGCCCTGGAGGAGGAGGAAGGAATCCCGCTTCTCAACACCGGCTACCCCGTCCCGGAAGACGCAAGGCGGCTCGAGGAGCGGGTGCTGATGGGGCATGTTTACCACTACCGTGCACGCATCCAGCAACTCAAGGCGGAAACGGCCCGGCGTCAGCAGGAGGTGGAGGCGACCCGGGCGATGGTGATCAGCCTGGAAAACACCCTGCCCATCATCCGCCGTCGCAGCGAGGATTTTCGCCAGTTATCCGACCAGGGGTTGGCTGCGGCGCACGAGCAACTGGAGCTGGAACAGAACTACATCGAGACGACGCACCAACTGATCGCCCAGCGCGCGCGCCTGGCCGAGGCGGAAGCGGCGCTGCACGAAGTCCGGGAACAACGCGAGGCGTTGCGCGCGGAGAGTCGGCGCGAGGCGCTGGACATCCTGCACCGGGCGCGTTCGGACGCCGAGTCATTGCGCCAGGACCTGATCAAGGCGCGGCGCCTGGACGAACTGACCCGCCTGCGGGCCCCCGTGGATGGCACGGTCGAGCAACTGGCCGTGCACACGGTGGGTGGGGTCGTGGAGCCGGCCCGTCCGTTGATGGTCGTGGTTCCCGAGGACGGGGCCGTCGAAGTCGAGGCCACCCTGCCCAACAAGGACATCGGCTTTGTCCGGGCTGGCCAGGAGGCCGAGGTCAAGCTGCAGACGTTCCCCTATACCAAGTACGGCACCATCGACGGTGTGGTGACGGACGTCTCGCAGGATGCGGTGCAGGACGAGCAACAGGGACTGGTCTTTGTGGTGCGTGTCCGCCTGGAGCAGAACACCGTGGATGTCCATGGCGAGGCGGTGCGCATCGCACCGGGCATGATGGCGACAGTCGAGATCAAGATCGGCTACCGCCGGATCATCGAGTACTTCCTCGCGCCTTTGCTACGCGCCGCCAACGAGAGCCTGGGGGAGCGCTAGGCGATAGGGCGGCATCGCATGATGTAAACGTTCGTGTTGGAGTCGGTCTGCGTACTGACCGGACACGGTTAGTGATCTGTCACCGCGCTGTATGGGCGAGCTGCAAAGCGATCAGCCTCCCATTGGGTTAGTTGCGGGATTGTAGTGCCCCCAAGCGATACATGCTCGGCTTGGCTCTCATCGCTGCCCATTGTCGTGACGATGGGCTGAGTCCCTTCTCTGGAGTCACGTTGCCGCCGGTTTTTGTGCGCTGGGCACTGTTTGTGCGAAGGGAGCGATTAGCTCCAGGCGGTGCGGGCGCGGTGGTAGAAGTCGGGGTCTTCGCTGGTGGCGCCCTGCTGGGTGCAGACGGCGGCTGCGAACTGGAGGGCGCGGTCCAGGGTGGTTGCCCAGGGCCAACCGTGTTGCTGGCCGATGATGGCGACACTGGCGAAGGCGTCGCCGGCCCCCACGGCGTCGCGGAAGCCGTCGACCGCGGGGGCCGGGGCCTGCCAGTGCTGGCCATCGGTGGTGTGGATGGCTGCGCCGTCGGCGCCGTGGGTGATGATCAGGGCGGAGCGGATCGCGGCGCGTTCCAGGAGCGCCGCCGAGCGCTCCGGTGCGGCGACGTCGGGGGCCAGCGTGGCCGCCTCGTCGGTGTTCAGCTTGACCACGTCGGCCCCGCGCATCAGCGCGAGGACGTCGTCAGGCTGGTACCACGGTGCGCGCAGGTTCACGTCGACGAAACGATGTTGTGCACGGGCCTGTAACCGTTCCAGTAGCTCGCGGTTGTCCGCGCGCAGGGCGAGCGTGCCGTGATAGAGGAGGCCCGCCGTGTCCGGCAGTTGGTCCGCCCATTCCGCCGGAACGGTGTCATAGGCCTGGTCAGGGACGATGGTGTAGCTCGGTTCGCCGTCTTCCAGGGCGATGCGGACCTGGCCGGTGGGGGCCGCGGGATGTTGGTACAGCCCGCGGGTGTCCATCCCGATGCGGTTCATGCGCTCGCGGATGCTGCGGCCGTCCGCGTCGTCCCCGACTCCGCCCACGAAACAGGCGGCCTCGCCCAGCTGGTGCAGGTTCCAGGCGACGTTGAAGGGCGCGCCGCCGAGGACGCGCGTACCGTCGGGGAAGCAATCGAACAGGACTTCGCCGAAGATCAGGTGGGGTTGAGGCGTGCCGTTCATGGGTTCCCTCGGCAGTGGATCAGTCGCCGGCCCGCTCGATGCGGTCACGGCCTCGCTTTTTCGCTTGTAGCAGCGCGTGGTCGGCGGCATCGAATATCGCCTCCGGGGCGGCGGCGGGGTCGATTCCGGCCAGCCCGGCGGAGATGGTGACCTTCAGACGCGTCTTGCCGGAGCGCACGATCAGACGGTCCACAGCGTCGCGGATGGTATTGGCCTGGCTGTATGCAGCGTCAGGCTCGCGATGGATGATCATCACGAATTCCTCCCCGCCGTAGCGCGCGACGAAATCCGGCTCGCGCACGCCCTCGGCCAGGATCTCGGCGACCGCCCGCAGGACCTTGTCGCCGGCTGTGTGGCCGTACTCGTCGTTGATGGTCTTGAAGTGGTCGATGTCCCAGACCAGCAGCGAGGCCGCGCCCGATTTCTCGAGTTCCGCGGGGAGTTGCTCCAGCCGCTGTTCGAAGGCCATTCGATTGGGCAGGCCGGTGAGGCTGTCGCGACTGGCTTCGGCGCGCGCCTGCTCCAGCCGGTTGCGCAGCGCTTGCACCTGACCCTCCAGGCTGCGGCCCTTGGAGCGCAGGAGGCGGTTCCGCTCCTGCACCACCTGCAGTTCGTCTTCCTGCTCGTTCCGAAACGTGGTGACGCGCTCCACCATGCGGTCGAGACCGCGGGTCACCTCGGTGCGCAGGGTCGCGAGGTCCTCGACGTCGACCACCCGGCCTTTGATGTGCTCGACATCCCCGGAGATCCCCGCGTGCAGTTCGGAGACCGATTCCCGGGCGCGCTGGCCGCGCGCCTCGTCTTCGGACAGGGCGGTATCCACGTCCTCCAGTCGGTGCCAGATCTCGCCGACGACCTCGGTGAGTTCTTCGCGCTCCGTCATTGCCTGCTCGCACTTTTCGTGCATCACCGAGAACAGGCGTGTGAGGGTGCGTTCGATCTCTGCCTTGTCGCGCCGATCGGCGGCTCGGGTGAGGGCCTCCAGCTCGGGGTCGAGGAATTCGAAGCCGAGCAGGCCACGCTGGACGACCGCGAGGATGCCGTCGGCCAGGTCCTCTCGCTGATCGCTGGAGCGCACGGCGTCGGCCAGCTGGCCGCTCAGGCGATCCAGCCAGGCGGTGTCGCCGGGGTCGGATTCGATGGCGCGGGTCAGGTCGCGCACGGCGCCTTCCAGTGCCGGCACCTTCGCGGAGACCACCGCGAGCGATCGCAGGGCGACGCGGCGGATCGCGTCCTGCAGGGCGCGCTCCCGATCCAGCGAGCGCTCGAGCTCGATAATGGTCTTGCGCAGATCGCTATCGGACATCGGGAAATCCCGGATAGTAGGCGCGCCTATTTAAGCGCGGAAATGGGGTGGATGCCAGGGAAACACGGACTAATGTACACACTCGCGCTCGAACCCTACCCGTCTTTCGGCATCGGTTTAGTGCGCTGGATCATGAAGGGCCTGGCGCTGCGGCAGTTCGATCTCGATACCGACCGGCAGGTGGTCGGAGAGCGCCACGTTGTAGACACGCACGTCGCTGACATGCAGGTCGGGGGTCAGCAGGATGTGGTCGAACACCAGGCGCGGGTCCCAGGCGGGATAGGTGGCCGGGCAGGCCATCGGCTCCATCAGGCCGGTCCGCGCGACCAGCTGGCGCAGTTCCTCGCTGTCCTGCTGGCAGTTGAGGTCGCCCATCACGATCGCATGCGGAAAATCCTGGATGTGCTCCGCGACGTAGGCCAGCTGGGATTTCCGCGTGCGCTTGCCCAGGGCCAGGTGCAGCAGGAACAGCACCAGCTCCTCGCCGTCGCCCATGGCGTAGCGGGCCTCGATCGCGCCGCGGCCGGGCAGCGCTCCGGGCAGACGGTGCATCTCCACCCGGTCCGGCTCCAGGCGTGAGAACAGGGCGAGGGAGTGCTTGGCGAACTGCCCCAGATCGCGGTTGATCCGGTTGTAGGTATACGGGAACTGTGCGCGTTCGGAGAGATAGGAGGCCAGATCGACGAAGTTGCTGCGCAGGCTACCCCCGTCCAGTTCCTGCACACCGACGATGTCGAACTCCGAGATAAAGCGCGCCACCCGGTCGAGGTTGTCCATGCGCCCACCGTAGGGGAGCACGTGCTTCCAGCTGTTGGTCAGGTAGTGATGCAACCGGGAGGAGTGGATGCCGACCTGGGCGTTGAAGCTCAATAGCCGCAGGCGTTGGCTGCCCTGCTCGTGGTGATACCCCAGGCGTTCCGGGGTGGAGGCTTCCGGTTGTGTCGCGCCCTCGGGCCCGGTGGGCGCGGTGCGATCATGGCCGGACGCGATCGAGGTCATCGCGGGTCGTCTCCTGCTGGCGGGGAAGTCCGCGTTGTCAGAATGGACAAACCAGTTCGCCCAAACGTTCCGTCAGCTTCATGTTCTCGCTGTAGTCCACTGGGCAGTCGATGATTGTGACCCCGGGTGTTACCAGGGCCTCGCGCAGCGCCATCTCCAGGCTGTCGCCGGGTTCGATGCGCACGCCGTGCGCCCCGAACGACTGCGCCAGCTGCACGAAGTCCGGATTGCCGAATTCGACGAAGGCCTTGCGGCCATATTCGCGCACCTGCTTCCACTCGATCAGGCCGTAGGCGTTGTCGTTCCAGATCAGCACAACGAAGTTGAGGCCCAGGCGAACCGCCGTTTCCAGCTCCTGCACGTTCATCAGGAAGCCGGCATCGCCGGTGACCGCGACCACCTGGCGTTCGGGGTGGAGCTTGGCGGCGGCAATGGCGCCCGGCAGCGCAATCCCCATGCTGGCAAAGCCATTGGAGATCAGACAGGTATTGGGTAGCTCGCAGCGGAACATGCGCGCCATCCAGAGCTTGTGCGCGCCCACATCGGTGATCATGATCGCGTCGAGGTCGGCGGCGGTGCGCAGATCCCAGATCAGCTTCTGCGGCTTGAGCGGCACCTGGGTGTCGTTGCGGTGCTCGTTCATGTCGTCGATCAGGCTCTGGCGTAGCGGGCGCAGGACGGTCTCTTCGCGTGGGCTCACCTGTTCCGCCAGGCGGTGCAGGCAGGTCGTCAGATCGCCCAGTACCTCGGCGGTCACATTGTAGTGACCGTCGATCTCGGCCGGCGCGGAGTCGATATGGATCAGGGTCCGGTCGGCGTCCGGATGCCAGAAGCTGGGCGGGTATTCGACCAGGTCGTAGCCGATGCAGACGATCACATCGGCCTTGTGGAAGCCAAAATTCACGAAGTCCTGGCTTTGCAGACCGACCGAGCCCAGCGCCAGCGGGTGGCGGAACGGCAGTACGCCCTTGGCCATGAAGGTGTTGGCGACCGGAATGTTCAGGGCGCTGGCGAGCATGGCCAGGGCGCCGCTGGCGCCGGAACGGATCACGCCGTTCCCGGCCAGGATCAGCGGGTGCCGGGCCTCGTTCAGCAGGCGCGCGGCCGCCTCCAGGGAGGCTTCGGCCGGTACGGCGGCCGGGCCGGCATGTACCGGCAAGGGTGGATTCGGGCACGGCAGTGAGGCGATGTTCTCTGGCAGCTCGATGAAGCTGGCACCGGGTTTGCCGCCTTCGGCCCACTTGAAGGCCTTGCGGATCACCTCGGGCAGGATCTCGGGTTCCAGCACCTGTGAGCTGTACTTGGTGATCGGCTGGAACAGGCCCTTCAGGTCGAGGACCTGGTGCGATTCCTTGTGCAGCCGATGGGTGCTGGCCTGGCCGGCAATTGCGACCAGGGGGGCGTGATCCATGTTGGCGTCGGCGACGCCGGTGATCAGGTTGGTGGCACCGGGTCCCAGGGTCGCCAGACAGACGCCCGCCTTGCCGGACAGCCGCCCGTGGACGTCGGCCATGAAGGCCGCGCCCTGCTCGTGACGGGTGGTGACGAACTCGATGGGGGAGTCGGCCAGGGCGTCGAGAACGGCCATGTTCTCTTCGCCGGGGAGGCCGAAGATGCGTTCCACGCCCTCCTGTTCGAGGCACTCGACCAGACGCTGGGCGGTGGTCGGATCGCTCATGGCCGAACCCGTCGGAGCGGGCCCGCGTTAGCCGCGGGCACGTTCGATCAGGTAGTCGGCAACCTCCAGCATTTCGTCGTGCCCGCCGGCCATGCTGGCGGAGACGCTGGCCTCGCCATTGATGACCAGGGTGGGCACGCCGCTCACGGCGTAGTCCTGCACCGCCTCGGTGGCCTCGACGATCCGCTGGCGAATCGCGTCGGAGCGCATGGTTTCGCGGAATTCGTCGGCGTCGAGTCCGCGCTGGTTGATGAAGCGCAGGATGGCGCTTTCCGAGCGCAGCTGGCGGCCCTGATCGTGGATCGCGTCGTAGAACGCCTGATGCACCTCGTCGAGCACGCCCAGTTTCTCGGCGGTGTAGTGGACCCGGGCATGCAGCGCCCAGACATCGTTCATCGGTGCCGGCAGGTATTCGAACTGTACGTCGTCGGCCAGGCCGGGCTTCCACGCCTGAACCTTGGGCTCGAATTCGTAGCAGTGCGGACAGCCATACCAGAAGATCTCGACGACCTGGATCTTGCCGTCCTCCAGGCCGGTGTCGAGCGGCGGCTGGATGGCCCGGTAGTGCTGGCCTTCGCGGTATTCGGCCGCGAGGCTGGTACCGGTGGCGAGCAGCAGGCCGGCGCCGCCCAGGGCGCCCATGAATTCACGACGCTTCATTTACAGTTCTCCGTAGGAATGCAGGCCGGACAGGAACATGTTCACACCCAGGAACGCGAAGGTGGTGATGAACAGGCCCACGATCGCCCACCAGGCCATGGTCGGGCCGCGCCAGCCCTTGGTAAAGCGCATGTGCAGCCAGGCCGCGTAGTTCAGCCAGACGATCAGCGCCCAGGTCTCTTTCGGGTCCCAGGACCAGTAGCCGCCCCAGGCCTCGGCCGCCCACATCGCGCCCAGCACGGTGGCGATGGTGAAGAAGGCAAAGCCGATCGCGATGGACTTGTACATCACGCTGTCCAGGGTGTCCTTGGACGGGATGCGCTGGGTGATCGCGGCGTCCGGCCGCGTACGTTCCAGGCGATCGCGGATCAGGAAGGCGACGCCCAGCATGGCGGCGATGGCAAAGCCGCCGTAGCCCACGAAATTGGTGGGTACGTGGATCTTCATCCACCAGCTGTTCAGCGCCGGCACCAGCGGCTCCACGATGTGCGCATCGCGGGTGAACATGTACCACAGCAGGAAGGTGACCGCGGCCGCGATGATGAGCATCACGAAGGCGCCCATGTTGCGCGAGCCGGTGCGCTGCTCGTAGTACAGGTACATCAGCGCAGTCAGGGCCGCAAACAGGATGAACACCTCGTAGAGGTTGGCCACCGGGATGTAACCCCAGGTCGGGTCGGTCAGGTAGATCTCGCGCCAGCGCACCAGCAGTGCCATGGTCCCGGCACCCGCGCCGACCCAGGCGAAGGCGGCCCCCACGCGGGCGGGGAAATCGGAATTGGAGAACAGGCCCATCAGGTAGGCGACAGTGGAGAGATAGAGGAACACGCTCATCCACATGACGCCGGCCTGACCGGAACCGATGTAGTTCAGCCAGAAATTGGTCTCGTTGGCGGCCAGGCTATCGCCGTAAAGCCAGATGCCGAACAGCGCGAGCACCCCGACGATGACCGAGAAGGCCTGCCATGGGCGCCAGAACCAGCCCATCCAGGCGCTGGTGCCGACCGCAAGGATCAGGCCGCCGATGTCGTAGCGGTCCATGTTCTCGCCGAAGAGCGTCAGCGAGATCACCGCTACGGCGGCCATCAGTGCAAAGTAGGCCCAGTCGCGCAACTGCAGTTGGCGGAAGAAACCGGGCCGTTCGAAATCCAAGGCCTCGTGGGGTACAGACATGGTGTGCTCCTCCGGTGACGCGCGGGTCAGGCGTTCTTGTTGTGACTGTCGTCGCCAGCCGAGTCCGAACGGACTGGCTTTTGCTCGATGATCCAGCGCTTAAGATGCGCGAAACGTTCCTCGAATTCCACTTGATGGCGGTTACTGGTGCCGGCCATCACCACGTGGGTGCCTTCGCCGTCCTCGCGCCGCCGCGCCATGATCCACAGGCGCTGATAGGACACGTAGAACAGCAGGAAGATCCCGACAATCAGCATGGTGCTGCCGACGTACACCGTGCTCTGGCCCGGGGCGCGGGCGATCTGCAGGCCCGATGCCTCGCGGTGCTCGAAGTCCTTCAGGTGGAAGAAGAACGGCGACTGATACAGGCTGATCGCGTTGATCGCCGAGATCGTGTCCTCCAGGAAGCGCTGTTCCTCTTCCTGGATCGAGACCACACCCTCGTCCTGCAGGACCTCCATGTAAAGCCCCTGGAGGCCGGCGTGAAGGATGCGGACCATCAGGTCGCGTACTTCCTCGATGCGTTCGGCCGGGACGCGGCGTTCGATCTCGTTGTGCACGGCCATGTAGCCGCCCTGGGCGAACAGGCCCATCAGTTCGGCCGCGGTTTGCGCAATCGCCTGGTTCTGCGACCCCTCGACGGTGTCGTCGTCACGGGCGACTTGGCGGGCGATCTCGTTGCGCACCTCCGGGTTGTGCAGCATGGCCAGATAGGTGCGGAAACGTTCCAGCGAGTTGTCGGCATCGGCCGGCAGGAACAGGTAATGGAACTCGTCGGCCGGGCTCTCGCGCACACCGCTCAGGAAATACATGGCCCCTTCCTGCAGGGCCGGGCGCTGGTAGTTGCGGTAGTAGAGGCCATGGCCGGTGCGATCCATCAGGCGGAAGTCGAAGCTCGGGCCCATGTGCCGGTTTTCGCGCACGCCTTCTTCATTCAGGAGCGGGACCACGTTCTCCAGCTGGAAGTTGGTGAACTCGATGGTGCGGGTATCGCCATCCGGGGTCGGGATGTCCATCTCCTGGAACACGCGGCCGGGGACTTCGAGCGCTTGCAGCGCCTCGGCACCCAGCGGGATGGCGTCGATGTCCAGGCGGGTGCCGCCGTCGGCAAAACTGGCCTGGAAGATGGCATAGCCGTTGTAGATCAGCGGATAGTTGACCGAGATCGTATGCCGCAGCGGCTCGTCGCGGTTCGGATCGTGGATGATCAGGTCCGATTCGTAGGAGCTCTCGGCGCCGGTGGAAAAGCGCTCAATGCGGAACTCCTCCAGTTCGATGCGGAACGGCAGCTCCTGGACGAAATAGCCCTCCCGCATCGGCAGGAAGACCACGTTGGCCGAGGCGCCCTCGGGGATCTCCACCGAACCGCGGAAGGACGGGTTCCAGTCCGGGATCCAGGCCGAGCGCGGGACCTCGGAGATCGGCACGCTGCGGGTCTCGATCTCCAGGTTCCCCAGCCATTCGTTGATTTTGAGCAGGGTCGTGCCATCGGCCAGGGCGCCGACACAGATGACGACAATGCCGACGTGGGTCAGCAGGTAGCCCAGGCGGTTCCAGCGCCCGCGCATCGCGGCAATGACGGTCTGGCCATCGCTGTTCTTCTCGCGGGCCTTGAAGCCCTGAGCCTTCAGCACCCGATGGGCGTGCTCGACGAATTCATCCTGCGGCTGGTCGAGTTCGCCGGTGGCGCTCGAGTGAAACGAGCGCAGGGACTTTTCCTTGACCTGCAGGTTGTAGCGGCGCAGATCCTTCAGCAGTCCGGGCGACTGGCGATAGACGCAGAAGGAGGTGGAGATGACCAGGAAGGCCACCACCAGCAGGAACCAGGTGGCGGAGTACACCTGATACAGGCCCATCCCGGCGAAGATCTCGTGCCAGAACGGCCCGAAATCCATCAGGTACTCCGTATAGGGCTCGTTCTGCACCAGTACGGTGCCGATCACGGAGGCGATGGACAGCGCCACCAGCAGGGTGATCGCCAGAGTCATCGAGCCCATGAAATCCACAAGGATGCGGCTGCGCCGCGGCTTGCGGGCGGCTTTCTGGCGAGATGCGGAGGACGGGCCGGCGTCTGCGGCCTGATCGATATTCGACATTCTGAAACCTGCTTTAACCCTGGCGACTATGCGAAGCAACCCGAGGGGGTTCAATTTCCAAGACAAACTGCACGGGCGTTCCGCGAGCACTGGGTGGACCGATGGCGTGCCGAGGAGTTCGGCCGTGCCCCACCATGACGCAAGTGGCTACGAGGGCATTCCCGCAAAACGTGTATTTCTTGCGCCCAACAAAAAGGGGCGGCCGAGGCCGCCCCTTTCCTGGGTCGCTTTGCCGCCCATCCTGCGCGGCACAACTGCGGACCGGATCAGTTACCGGTCTGCAGGCCGGCCATGTACTGGGACACGGCCTCGATGTCGGAATCCGACATGTTGCGCGCGACATTGCGCATCATGCGACCGTTGTCGTTGGCGCGGTCGCCGCTGCGGAAGTAGCGCAGCTGGTCGGCGCTGTACTGCGCGTGCTGGCCGGCGACGGCCGGGAACATCGCTTCCGGGTTGCCGTTGCCGTTGGGGCCGTGGCAGGCGATGCAGGCGGCGACATTCTGCGACGGGATGCCGCCGCGGTAGATCTGTTCGCCGCGCTCGACGACTTCTTCGTCGGCGGTGCCGCTGCTGATGCTCTGCTCGGCAAAGTAGGCGGACAGGTCACGCATGTCCTGCTCGTCCAGGTTGGCAACCTGGCCGGCCATCAGCGAGTTTTCACGGCGGCCGGACTTGTAGTCTTCCAGCTGCTTGGTGGTGTACTTCGGGTGCTGGCCGGCGAGCTTGGGCCATTCCGGGTTGACGCTGTTGCCGTCAGCCTGGTGGCAAGCCGCGCAGGACTGGGAGAGTTCCTGGCCGCGCTGAGGATCGCCCGCCTGGGCCGCCGACAGCGGGAGCAGCAGGGATACGGACAGGGCAGCAAAGAGAGCGGAAAGCTTGTGGTTCATGATGGAGAATCTCCTGCTTGTAAATGCGTGCCGGGTCTCGACCCGTTCCTTGTGCCCCATGGCAGGGCGATCAACATAAGGGGCGCAGTTTATAGCACAATGCTAATTTGTACTCAAAAATAAACCGAGCCCCGCACTCGGCCAAGGACTGTATCCCCCCATGCAACCCCGATTCCGCGAGACCGCCTTCATGCGCGGGGTGGCTCAGCTATCCCAGCTCCCCGAGGATGCCGGCGTCGAGATCGCCTTTGCCGGGCGTTCCAATGCCGGTAAGTCGAGTGCCCTGAATGCCCTGTGCGGGCGCAAGGCACTGGCGCGGGTCGGGCGCACACCGGGACGCACCCAGGAGATCAACCTGTTCAGCCTGCCGCCGGCCGAGCACTGGCGGCTGGTGGACCTGCCGGGTTACGGCTTTGCCAAGGTCTCGGCCGGCAAGCGAGCCGAGTGGGACCAGTTGCTGGGGGCATATCTGCGGACGCGCCAAAACCTGATCGGGCTGGTGCTGATCATGGATATCCGCCGCCCGCTGACGGACCTGGATCGCCAGCTGCTGGAGTGGGTCCCGCTGGAGCGCTGCCGCCTGCACTGTGTGTTGACCAAGGCGGACAAGCTCTCGCGCCAGGAGGCCGATCGGCAGCTGCGCAAGGCCCATGGCGAGCTCGAGGTCATGGGCGTGGAGGCGACGCTGCAGACCTTTTCTTCCCTGAAAAACCAGGGCGTGGACGATTTGCGCGGCCTGCTCGGCGACTGGCTGGTCGACCACGAGTCCGATTGACCCACGGGCATAGGGCCGGGTGTCAGGCGTTGGGTCAGGAGGCTTGGACAAAAAGAAGCCCCGGCCTTGGGGTGGGACCGGGGCTAATTTCGGCCTCTACAGGGGGTGGAGAGGCCTAGTGCCCGCTCAGGGAGAGAAGCGGGCCGCGCTGGGCTAGAGCGCTTATGAAGTGAGAAAGCGTCGTCCGGGCAAAGTTCCGGCCGGATCCGTCTGGATTGCGATTTTTTTCACAGAATCGATTGCCCCGGCCTCACACAGGCGTTCTGCGTGAAAGGGGCGAACCTATTCGCGGCCCTCATGGCCCTCCATTCGGGCCTGCAAGGTAGCCACCAGCTCGCTTGCCGATGTCCCGTGCGGGTGGATCTCCAGGAGTTCGCCTTCGGGCCCGATCAGGTAGGTGGACGAGCTGTGATCCACCACATACCCCATGGCCGAGTCGATCTCGGTGCGCTCGTAGAACACTCCGTAGCGTTCGGTGATGGGACGTAGCTCCTCGTGGGAACCCGTGGCGGCCTGGATGGCCGGGTGGAAGTGGCCGACGTAGGTTTCCAGGCGCTGGGCGTCGTCGCGTTCCGGGTCGACGCTCACCAGTACCGCGGCCACCTTGTCCTTCAGTTCCGGGGGCAGGCGATCCAGCGCGGCGCTGATCCAGCCCAGGCTGGTGGGGCAGGCATCCGGGCAGGCGGTGTAGCCGAAGTAGACCCAGACGTATTGCCCTTCCAGGTCCGCGAGCCGGAACCGGTTGCCCTCGGTGGATACCGGCAGTTCGATCGGCCCGCCGGATACCGCATCCGCCACCGGCAGGCGTTCGTGGTCGGCCCCCTGGGGTACGGGCGGCGGTGCCGGGCGGAGCATCACGAAGACGAGCAGGGCGCCGGCCGCCAGCACGGCCAGCGCCCATAACAGGCTGCTCAGCGGAATGCGCTGCATGTCGATCTCCCTCAGGGCGTGTCGCTGTGGCTGCGGCGGGTGACGAAGCGGAACTGGACCCGGGCCGCATCGGGGTCGCCCGCGGGCATGACGGTGGCGGCCCAGGTCATGGCCTCGGTGGTGCAGATGGGCAGCGTCGTCTCGCCGGTGTAGCGGCCGTCGCCGGTATGTTCCAGTCGCGGGCGCTGGAAGCCCATGTACATCTCCACCCCGGCCAGGTCCAGTTCCAGTGCCTCCGGGTCGCCCAAGTGGGTCCGCGCGGTCGCATCCAGATCCAGGGTCAGGGCCAGGGGTTGCAGCATCGGCACCGGGCGCGGCGCGATCTCGAGGGTGAGCGTGCCGCCTGCCGGATGGGTGGCGGTGCAGGCGGCGACGTTCAGATCGCACTCGCCCGGCTGGAGAATCGTGACGTCGCCCGAACCGCCGGTGTCCAGATGGCGATCAGCCAGCACCCAGGCCGTGGCCAGCAACAGGATCGCGACCAGCCAGGGGGCGACCCGATTGAAGCGCATGGCGGGCGCGTCCGTCATTTAGTGCGCATCGTCCCAGTTGGCGCCGACGCCGATATCCACCACCAGCTCCACGTCGAGATCGGCGGCGCCGCTCATGGCCTGGCGCACGAGGTCGGTCAACGCATCCAGTGCGCCGTCGGCGACTTCGAATACGAGTTCATCGTGTACCTGCATGATCATGCGGGCATCGATTCGCGCCTCTGACAGGTCGTTCGCGACCCGTACCATCGCGCGCTTGATGATGTCGGCGGCCGTGCCCTGCATCGGGGCGTTGATTGCGACGCGCTCGGACTGCTGGCGTCGGGCGCCGTTGCGGCTGTTGATCTCCGGCAGGTACAGCCGGCGGCCGAAGAGCGTCTCGACATAGCCGTTCTCGCGCCCGCTGGCGCGCGCCTTCTCCATATAGTCGTGCACGCCGGGATAGCGATTGAAGTAGCGGTCGATGTATTCGCGCGCCTCGCCCTGCTCGATGCCGAGGTTGCGCGCCAGCCCCCAGGCGGACATGCCGTAGATCAAGCCGAAGTTGATCGCCTTGGCCGCCCGGCGCTGGTCGTTCGAGACCTGGTCCGGCTCTGTGCCAAAGACCTCGGCGGCGGTCGCGCGGTGGATGTCCTGGCCCTCGGCGAAGGCGCGCAGCAGGCCGGCGTCCTGTGACAGGTGGGCCATGATGCGCAGCTCGATCTGCGAGTAGTCGGCCGCCAGCAGCTGGTGGCCCGTCTCGGCGATGAAGGCCTGGCGGATGTGCCGCCCGGCCTCGGTGCGCACGGGGATGTTCTGCAGGTTCGGTTCCGACGACGACAGGCGTCCGGTGGCCGCGCCCGACTGGTGATAGGACGTATGCACCCGCCCGGTCTTGGGGTGGATGCGCCGGGGCAGGGTCTCGGTATAGGTACTGCGCAGCTTGGACAGCCCGCGGTGTTCCAGGATCAGGCGTGGCAGGGCGTAGTCACCCGCCATCTGTTCCAGCACGTCCTCGGCGGTCGAGGGCTGGCCCTTGGGCGTGCGCCGCAGCACCGGCAGCCCCAGGCGTTCGAACAGGATCTCCTGGATCTGCTTGGGCGAGCCGAGGTTGAACTCGCCGCCGGCCTCCTCGAAGGCCTCGCGCTCGATACGCTCCATCTCGGTCAGCAGCGCCTGGCTCTGCGCGCCGAGCTGGTCCGGGTCCACCTTTACGCCCGCGCGTTCGATGTCCGCCAGCACCGGGATCAGCGGCATCTCGATCTCGCGGTAGACGAACGCCGGGCCCTCCGCTTCCTTCAGGCGCGGCTGGAATACGGCGTCCAGTTGCAGGCAGATGTCGGCATCCTCGCCGGCGTAATCGGTGGCGATGCCGATATCCACCTCGGCGAACGGGATCTGCTTCGCGCCCTTGCCCGCCACGTCCTCGTAGTGCGTGGTCTTGTAGTCCAGGTGGCGCTCGGCCAGGGAGTCCAGGTCGTGGCGGTTGGCGCCGGCGTCCAGGCAGAAGGATTCGAGCAGGGTGTCGTCCTGGATCCCGCGCAGGGTGATGCCGTGATTCCCCAGTACGTTGCGGTCGTACTTCAGGTGATGGCCGAGCTTGCCGTAGTCCGTGGACTCCAGCCACGGCTTCAGGCGCTCCAGCGTCGCGTCGAACGGTAGCTGCGGGTCCGCATCCGGCCCGGTATGGGCGAGCGGCAGGTAGTACGCGGTACCCGGCTCGAACGCGAACGACATGCCTACCAGTTCGGCCCGCATCGCATCCAGGCTGGTGGTCTCGGTGTCGAAGGCCACGCGCTCGGCCTTGTCCAGGCGCTCCAGTAGCCCAGCGAAATCAGCCTCTTCGCGAACGGTCTGGTAGTCGCCCTTCGTCTGCGCGGGTCCGGGGTTGTCGGCGGCGGTATCGCCGTTGCCGCCCTCCAGTTCCGCGCGCCAGCGAGTGAAGCCGTAGCGGCGCACCATCTCCAGCAGGCGGTCATGGTCCGGCTCCTGGATCGCGAGGTCGTCGGGGCCGACATCCAGCGGGACATCGCGCTTGACCGTGATCAGCTCGCGCGAGGTCGGCAACCGGTCGGCGGCCGCGCGCAGGTTCTCGCCGATCTTGCCGCCGATGGCGTCGGCCTGCTCGAGGATGGTATCGAGGTCACCGTACTTCGCGATCCACTTGGCCGCAGTCTTCGGGCCGACCTTGTCGACGCCCGGGATGTTGTCGACGCTGTCGCCCATGAGCGCGAGATAGTCGACGATCTGCTCCGGGTCGACGCCGAACTTCTCCTGCACGCCGTCCGGGTCCAGGGTGACGCCGCTCATGGTGTTCACCAGCGTGATGCGGTCATCCACCAGTTGGGCGAGGTCCTTGTCGCCGGTGGAGATCACCACCGCGTGGCCGGCGCGCGCCGCCTGGTCGGCCAGGGTCGCGATCACGTCGTCGGCCTCGACACCCCCGACGCACAGCAGCGGCAGGCCCATCGCCCGGACCAGCTCGTGCAGAGGCTCGATCTGGGCCGCCAGCTCATCCGGCATCGGGGGGCGGGTGGCCTTGTATTCGGGGTAGATGTCATCGCGGAAGGTCTTGCCCTTGGCGTCGAACACCACCGCCATGTGCTCCGGCCCGTAGTCCGCGCGCAGCTTGCGCAGCATGTTGGCCACGCCAATCATCGCGCCGGTCGGGGCGCCATCCGGCGCGGTCAGTGGCGGCAGGGCGTGGAACGCGCGGAACAGGTAGGACGAGCCGTCGACCAGGACGAGGGGCGGTTGCGACATGCAGGCGGAATCCGGACAGGGAACGCGCGCCATTCTACAGGGCTGGCCGTGAGGCGCCCATTCGTGCGGGCCATTTGTATGGATACGTTTGTATGGACGCGGGGCGCCCGTTACGCTTGAGTCTCCATCCGAGGAACCCGCCGCATGAACAACCGTGAACGTGCCGAACACCCGGGCCTGCGTCCGATTGATGACTCTGCCCTGACCCGTGAAAGCTGGAAGATCTTCCAGATCATGGCGGAGTTCGTGGAGGGCTTCGAGCGCCTGGCGCACATCAAGCCCTCGGTCAGCATCTTCGGCTCTGCCCGCTTCCCCCCGGAGCATCGCTATTACCAGCTGGGCGAGACGACCGCGCGCCAGCTGTCGGATGCCGGCTTTGCGGTGGTCAGCGGCGGCGGGCCGGGCATCATGGAGGCGGCCAACAAGGGGGCCTTTGGCGGGCGCTCGCCCAGCATCGGCCTGAATATCCAGCTACCCCACGAGCAGAGTGCGAATGACTACCAGGACGTGGGGCTGGGCTTTCGCCACTTCTTTTCGCGCAAGGTGATGTTCGTGAAGTATGCATCCGCCTACGTGGTCCTGCCGGGCGGCTTTGGCACGCTGGACGAGCTGGCGGAGATCCTGACGCTGGTGCAGACCGGCAAGACCCGGCGTATTCCCGTGGTCCTCGTGGGCAGCGAGTTCTGGAAGGGGCTGCTCGACTGGTTCCAGGATACCCTGGTGGAACAGGGCACCATCGACGAGGAGGACCTGCAGCTATACTCGTTGGTAGATTCGCCGGAGGATGTGGTGAGCGCGATCTTCGAGCACTACGAGACGCGCAGCTTCGAGCCGTCCGCGGAAGAAAAGAAACGACTGATGGAGCTGTGATGATGACCCCGACCCGCCTGAGCCTGCCCCTGTCGCTGCTGGCGGCCCTGCTGCTGGTGCCCGGTTCGGCGCTGGCGCAGGAAGACCGCGAGTGGGGGGATGCCCCGCCGCCGCCGGAACTGGACGAGGCTGCCGATCCGCCGCCCCCGGTGCTGGACGAGCGCGCCCGCGAGCAGCGCTCCCTGGAAGAGGCCGACATCATCATTATCGAGCGCGATGGCGAGACGCGGCGCGAGTACCGCATGGGCGGCCAGCTGGTGATGGTCGAGGTCACGCCTGCGGTCGGCCCGACCTACTACCTGATTGATACCACCGGCGATGGCACGCTGGATGGTCGCCGCAATGAGCTGGATCCCGACTTTGTACCCCCGTCCTGGGTGATTTTCCGATGGTAATGAATGAATCCGAAATTCAGCGCTGCGGCGAGCTTGCCGACCTGGCACTGACGGCCGGTCCCGAGGGGCCGGAACTCGACGGTCGGCCGGTGCAGTGCCTGCGCCTGCCGGCTGCTGCGGCGCCGGCCCTGGAGCAGGCACTCGGTGCGGTCCCTGCTGGCTGTGGCCGTGTGATCGGCCGGGGTACGGATGATGCGGCCGGGCAGGTGGTCCTGGTGCTCGAGCGTGGCCAGGCCATTCAGGGCACGGTCGCGGCCGAGGGGCCTGGCAGCCTGGAGGCCCTGGGCGAGCGCGCGGCCGACTGGCAGGGCCGCCACACGGCCGGCGCCCTGCCCGCTGGAGACGGCTACCGCCGCGGCGTGCTGCAGCAGAGGATGCGCGAGCGTGCGGACACAATCACGTCTTCGCTGGATGCCGAATCGCGGACGATCCTGGATGCCGAACTGCATCATCAGGGGCTGTACCGTTTCGAGGACCTGCCGCTGGCGGGAAGCGTCTGGCAGACGGTCCGCATCTATCCGGAGGGCGCCGGCCTGGCCGATCTGGTCCTCCCGCCCGCGCCGGTGCCGGCCTTCTGGCAGGTCGCACGGCTCGCCCTGGCGGTCGCCGTGGATGACGCGGGGCGGCCGGATGCCGAGGGCTACCGGGCGTTGCTGTCCGGATATAACGGACGGCGGCCGTTGACCGCCATCGAGCGAGGGGCGGCGCCAACCCTGCTGCGCCTGGCTGCGCTGGACGACTGGCTTGCCGCACTGGAGGCCGGGGCCGATGGGCGCGCCGAGCGCGAACGGCTGGCGGCCCTTCAGGTAGAAGCGGCTCGCTTGCAGGGTGTCTGGGTTCGCGCCGCGGCTTGAGGGCCCAGCCGGCCCGCGCTGACGTGCGGGGCGCCTGGGCCAGTCGTTCGCAAACACAACGAGGCGGGGTCGTGGATCCGTGCCTTCCAAGGAGGAAAGCCCATGTTCCGAATCGCTGTCTGGCTGGCGTTGCCCCTGGCCGCCCTTCTCGCCCCTGCGCTCCTGAGTGCCGACGTCTATCGCTGGACCGACGATCAAGGCAATGTCCACTTCGGCGACCGCCCCCCCGAGGGGAGCCGTAGCGAATCGGTCGATGTGCGTGAGCCGATGCGGGGCGTGCCGCTGGAGGGCGCGCGTGAGATCCTCGAGCGCCCCGTGCGCCCGCGCGGTCAGCCCGAAGCGGAGGGCGCCTACCAGCGGGTCGCCATCGCGCGGCCGGGGGATGGCGAGGGCGTGCGGGCGAACGATGGCAATGTGACCGCGGAGCTCGAGATTGAACCGGCGCTTGACGCCGATGCCGGGCACCGCGTGGTCTGGTTGCTGGACGGGGAGGCCGCCGGCGAGGGGGGCTCGACGAGCGCGACATTCGAGGGCCTGAACCGCGGTGCCTATACCCTGCAGGCGCGGGTCGTGGACGAGTCGGGTCAGGAACTGGGCGCCAGCGATACCATCGAGTTCAACGTGCTGCGCATGGCCATCCCGCGCAGCCAGCAACAGCAGCAACGGCCCCAGCAGTTTCCGTCGGGCGGAGCACCGCAGGCACCGCAGGCTCCCCGGGCGCCGCAGCCGGTGACGCCTGGCCCGAATTGACGCCGGCACTCGCATAGCGCACCGAAGTGGTGCGGTTGATGCCCCAGATTGGTGCTATCATTGCACCACTCTGGGGCGTTTCGGTTTCAAGGGTGTCGGCGGCCAGGCTTCTGGTGTGACGCAGCCCTCGGCTTCAGCGTCCCGCCCGGCGATTTTCGCTTGGCGCGATTCCTGCTTGAGGCCTTTCGATGACTACGCCCGCTGCCAATCCCGGTATGACCACCCCGCCCTGGTGGGACGACCTCTCCACGGCCGTGCTGGTGACCGATGCGGAACTGCGCCTGCTCAGCCTGAACAGTGCGGCTGAGGTCCTGCTCGGGCTGAGCCGCGAACGTATCGTCGGTCACGGACTGGGGCAATGGCTCAAGCTGGACCGGAATCTGGCCAACCGCCTGCGTTCGGCGCTGACCCTGGATCAGCCGATCACGCTGCGTGCCCGTCAGATGGAGCCCCTGCGAGCCGACAGCTTCCTGGCCGACGTGATCATCACGCCACTGCACCCGGCCGGCGAGCGGCCGGGCCAGTTGCTGTTCGAACTGAACGCCATCGACCGCCACGAGCGCATCAGCCGCGAGGAACAGTTGCAGAAGCAGCAGGCGATCACCCGTGCAGTGACCCGTGGGCTGGCCCACGAGATCAAGAACCCGCTGGGCGGGCTGCGCGGCGCGGCGCAGTTGCTCGCCAGCGAGCTGGACGACTCGGGTCTCAAGGAATACACCCAGATCATCATCCGCGAGGCGGACCGCCTGCGCAGCCTGGTCGACCGCATGCTGGGGCCGAACAACATGCCGCGGCGCGAGGCCGTGAATCTGCACGAGGTCCTGGAGCACGTGCGGGGCCTGGTCAGCGTGCAACTGCCGCTGGGGCTGAAGATCCGCGGCGACTACGACCCCAGTATTCCCGACGTGCAGGCGGATCGCGACATGCTGGTGCAGGCCATCCTCAACCTGGTGCAGAACGCGGTGCATGCACTGGAAGACGGGGGGCAGATCACCCTGAGCTCGCGGATCCTGCGCCAGTACACGATCTCCGGGAAGCGCCACCGGTTGGTGGCCAAGCTGAGTGTGCGCGACAACGGCCCCGGCATCCCGGAGGAGATCCGCGAACGCATCTTTTTCCCGATGGTGACCGGGCGCGCCGAGGGCACCGGGCTGGGGCTGCCGATTGCCCAGAGCCTGATCCAGCTGCATGACGGCTTGATCGAATGCCATTCGCGCCCGGGGGCGACCTCATTCGACATCCTGCTTCCTATTGATTCCCCCCAGGGCCGGGAGGAGACGCACTGATGGAACCCATCGTCTGGATCATTGACGACGACGACTCGATTCGCTGGGTGCTGGAACGCGCCCTCCAGCGTCACGCGATCGCCGTGCGCGGCTTCGAGACCGCGGACGCTGCCTGGGCGGCGCTCGAGCGCGATCCGGTCCCGGACACCATCGTCGCCGACATCCGCATGCCGGGCCTGAACGGGCTGGATTTCCTCGCCCGCATGCAGACCCGCCCGGATCCACCGCCGGTCATCATCATGACCGCCTTCTCCGATCTGGAGAGCGCAGTGGGCGCCTACCAGACCGGGGCCTTCGAGTACCTGCCCAAGCCGTTCGACGTGGACGAGGCCGTGGCCCTGGTGCAACGCGCGCTGGAGGCGCGCCGTGCCGGGCAGGAGAACGGCCCCGCCGGTCCCGAGATCGAGGAGACCCCGATCATCGGCGAGGCTCCGGCCATGCAGGAGATGTTCCGTGCCATCGGGCGGCTCTCGCGCAGCAATATCACCGTGCTGATCAATGGCGAATCCGGCACCGGCAAGGAGCTGGTTGCCCGCGCGCTGCACCAGCACAGCCCGCGCGCCGACCAGCCGCTGATCGCGCTGAACACCGCGGCCATCCCCAAGGATCTGCTGGAGAGCGAGCTGTTCGGTCACGAACGCGGCGCGTTCACCGGGGCCAACCAGAGTCGCAAGGGCCGTTTCGAGCAGGCCGACGGCGGCACCCTGTTCCTCGACGAGATCGGCGATATGCCGTTCGATCTGCAGACGCGCTTGTTGCGCGTGCTGTCCGATGGCACGTTCTACCGTGTGGGCGGCCATACCCCGATCCGGGTGGACGTGCGCATCATCGCCGCGACCCACCAGGACCTGGAAGAACGCGTTCGCGCGGGCCTGTTCCGCGAGGATCTGTTCCACCGCCTGAACGTGATCCGCATCCACGTGCCATCGCTGCGCGAGCGCCCGGAGGACATCCCGCTGCTGGTGCAGCACTTCATGGCCGAGGTCGCTCAGGAACTGGGCGTGGAGGCCAAGACCATGCGCCCCGAGGTGGTCGCGGAGCTGCAGCGCCTGCCGTGGCCGGGGAACGTCCGCCAGCTGGAAAACACCTGCCGCTGGCTCACCGTGATGGCGTCGGGCCGCGAGGTGCACCTGGATGACCTGCCGGCCGAGCTGCACCAGCCGACCGAGAGCCGTGCCGAGCCCGGGAGTGCCCCGGTCCGTGTCGCTGCCGGCCCGCGGGACTGGACCGCCGAACTCGCCCAGGTCGCCCGCCAGCACTGGCAGCGCGGCGATCACGACCTGCTGGGCTCGGTCCTGCCGCAGATGGAACGCACGGTGATCCGCGAGGCACTGAACGCGACCGGTGGTCACCGCCAGCAGGCGGCCGCCCTGCTTGGATGGGGGCGCAACACCCTTACTCGCAAGATCCAGGAACTCGGCCTCGACGACGAGTAGGTCTTTTCACCGAGAAGGCACGAAGAAGGGCAAGGGCGATTTAACCCCAGAGATCACGGAGGACACGGAGAAAACCAGGGATGGTTTTGTTACGGGTAGGATGCCGATGAGCGCAGCGAAACGCATCGGCCACACGGGGTGGCCCGGCCCCGATGCGTTTCGCATGGCTCAACGCATCCTACCCCTCTGAAAAATTGGCGCCTTTTTCCGTGTACTTCGTGGTCAACAGGCTCTTTAGTGAACCGGCCTTTCAGGTGGTGGGATCCTGCGGAGCAGGCGGGGCGCAGGCGGAGACGGCACCGTTCAGTTGCAGGGTGCCGGTCAGGTCGCGCACGTGGGTGTAGCCGTGGCGGTCCATGTAGTCGCTGATGCCGTGCAGGATCTTCGGCAGGCACAGTGCGTCGTAGAACAGGCCCGTGCCCACGCCCACGGTGCTGGCGCCGGCGATCAGGAATTCCAGCGCGTCGGTGGCATTCATCACGCCGCCCTGGCCGATGATCGGCACGTTGTGCGGCGCGGCCACCTGGTAGACCTGCTGCACCTTCAGCAGCGCGATCGGCTTGATCGCCGGGCCGGACAGCCCGCCCTGGTTGTTGCCGATGACTGCGCGGCGGTTCTCCACGTCCACCGCCATGCCCATCAGGGTGTTGATCACCGCAAACGCGTCGGTGCCGGCCTCGATGCAGCGCCGGGCGTTCTCGGCGATGTCCGTCTGGTTGGGCGAGAGCTTGGTGATCAGCGGCTTGGAGGTGACCTTGCGGCAGGCCTCGACCACCCGGGCGGACATGTCCGGGTCATTGCCAAAGGCGACGCCGCCTTCCTTCACGTTGGGGCAGGAGATGTTGATCTCGATGGCGTCGATCGGGGAGTCGTCGAAGCGCCGGGTGACCTCGATGTACTCCTCGAGGGTGGAGCCCGACACGTTGGCGAAGAAGCGCGTCTCGTCGAAGTCCAGCTGCGGCAGGGTGTGGTCCACCACGTGGTCGACCCCGGGGTTCTGCAGGCCGATCGCGTTGAGCATGCCGTCCGGGGTCTCGTAGACGCGATGCGGCGCGTTGCCCAGGCGTGCCTGGCCGGTCGTGCCTTTCAGGCAGATCGCGCCTGCATCGCGGTTGGAGAAACCCGCCACGCGGGTGTATTCCTCGCCAAAGCCGACACAGCCGGACAGCAGCACCAGCGGCGTGTTCAAATGCAGGCCGCAGAATTCCAGGGCCAGCCGCGGATCGGTGCGCGAATCACTCATGCTTCACATCGTCCTCTATGAACCGGAGATCCCGCCGAACACGGGCAATATCATTCGTCTGGCGGCCAATACCGGGGCGGCGCTGCACCTGATCCACCCGCTCGGGTTCGAGCTGGACAGTGCGCGGGCGCGCCGCGCCGGGCTCGACTATCACGAGCTGGCCCGGGTGCAAGAGTATGACAGCCTCGACCAGTGGCGGGAATCGGTGCAGCCTGGCCGGGTGTTCGCCATGACCACGCGCGGGCAGGCTCGCTACGACGCCCCGGCCTTCCGCGATGGCGATGCCTTGTTGTTCGGTCCGGAGACGCGAGGCCTTCCGGCGTCGGTCCTGGATGCCCTGCGGCCGGAGCATCGCCTGCGCCTCCCGATGCGCGAAGGCAGCCGCAGCCTCAACCTTTCCAATGCCGTGGCGGTGGTGGTCTACGAGGCCTGGCGCCAGCTGGGGTTTCCCGGCGGCGCATGATCCCAAACTGGCGGGATGGGCACGGCCTGCGGGATTGCACTACCCTCGGAAGAAAGCACCCGCGCCGTCCGTCTTTCGAGGGCGATCGCGTCCGTACGTCCACCACGAGAGGTTTCCGATGTTTCCAGTGCTGCGTTCTTTCTGTCTGCTGGCCGCCACGGCCCTGATCTCGGCCCCGCTGGCGGCCGATGAACCCACCGGTTCCGACAACTGGTGGTGGGACGACGACTGGTGGGAGGACGGGGTCATGTACGCCGATCTCGAAAACCACGAGGTGGCGATCGAACGCATCGAATACGAGCGCGATGGCATCGGCATTCCGGCGATGGTCGCCCGTCCGGCGGACGGTGAGGACTATCCCGCAATCCTCTGGACCCATGGCCGGCGCGGCCTGGACGATCTGGCCGAACTGCACGTGAAGCGCCTGGCCGCGCGCGGCTTCGTCGTGCTGGCGCCGGATCTGTACACCGGCCGCTTTATGGAGAGTCATCCGCTGGACCATGACTACGAGCTGGAAGGTGACCTGAACCAGGGCCTGGACGTGCTGTTGGAGCGCGAGGACATCATTGGCAATCGCGCCTGCCTGCTCTCCATCACCCGCGGCGGCTACAAGGCGCTCAAGGTCGCCGTCACCTTCGAGCGCCAGATCGAGGATGTCGCCTGCTGGGCCGGCTACTACCCGCACCTGCAGGACCCGAACCTGGGCGAGCCGCACCAGGTGTATCGCTACGCCAACGAGGTCAACGAGCTCGAGATCCCGATGATGATCCTGATCGGGGACGAGGAGCAGTACCAGCGCCACCGCACCGCGCGCATGGCCGCCGACGGCCTTGCAAGCCGCGGGGGCGAAGTGCACTGGATCGAATACCCGGGCGTGGGCCGCGGCTTCGACTTCCGCAACGGCAACAACCGCACCTTCGCCGACGACCTCGCATCGCGCGACGCCATGATCCGCGTCACCCGCTTCGTCAATCAGCACCTGCGCGACTGACCTCGCTGCCGTCCGCGAGCTGGGCACCAACGAAAAAGGCCCCGCCGGGGCGTAATCCGGCAGGGCCTGGGATGGTAGACGCCCCGGCGGTCCTGGCCGTCGGGGTGTCCGTGCTACGGCCTTAGAAGTCGTAGCGCATGCCGATCGACAGTGCCGTGGCCGTCTGGGCGAGGGGGTTGGCATCGTCGGGGTTGGCACTGCGGGCCGCACTCCAGGGGCTCAAGGCGGAGTTCACGTCGTTGTCGACCATTGCGACGTTGCCGTAGAAACGCAGGTCACTGTCGACACGGTATTCGAGGCCAAGCGCATACATGGTGGCGTCGGCATCGTCCAGATCGGAATCCAGCTGGAAGGCGTGGCCGTTCAGGTACATGTTCGATGTCAGGCGGAACTGCCCGCCCAGGCCGTACACATCTGCTTCGTCGCCATTGGTAGTTTCCGAGGTCTGGTAGAAGGCACCCATGCGGAAGGCCGGCGTGATGCGGTAGCCAACGGCCAGGCGCCAGGCATCCGGATCCATCGCGCCGTCTTCCTGTTTTTCGTAGGCCAGGGCACCGGTCAGGTCGCCCATGTTGAGATTCAGCGAGGTGGAGTAGGCCTTGTTGGTCGCACCGTCCACGGTGGAGGCATCGCCGGTCTCGTTGGAGTACTGGATGTTCCAGGTCAGGCCGCCGAAGCTGGGGGTCTGGTAGTGGATGCTGTTGTTGAAGCGCTCGTCGAAACGTCCGGTCTGGGCGCGTGAGCGAGTCAGGTTGCGCATGTCGCCGACCTGGTCGCCGAAGAAGTTGGCCGGGCCACGGGCGCGCTTGAACGGGGTGTCGAACTTGCCGATGCGCAGCATGCCCCACTCGGAACCCTTCAGGCCCACAAAGGTGTCGCGGGTCGCGAAGTTTGTGCCGTTGGTGTCGAAATCGATCTGCTGCTCGATCTGGAACATGCCGACCAGCTGTTCGCGGAATTCGCGCTCGCCCTTGAAGCCCAGGCGGCTGGAATTGCTCGAGACGTTGAATTCGTTGTATTCGGCGCCGTCATCCAGGATGTCGGCGGACAGGTGGGCGCGGCCGTACAGCGTCCAGTCGGCGGTGGCCAGGGCCGGGACGACCAGGCCGGCGGCGATCAAGCTGGTCAGCAGGTGCTTGCGGTTCATGGATTTCTCCCCTATTTGCGTTTGAACGTTGGCGAGACGCGAGTGCCTCTCGACAGGGCGCAAGCATGGGGAGGCCGGGTGACGCCCCGGTTAAGCGCTGATGAAGATCCCGTTAAAAGGCCACACCGTTGCGGAAATGACACGGCTTCGAACGGAACCCGCCGCAAGGCGATGGGTCCTTCCGATGAGGAGCCGGTTTCCGGTCTACTGGAGGTCTCGGGGCGAGCGAGAGGAGGTGCGGCATTGGAAGCATCGGAGTCGACGATCCCCCGCCTGAGTGGCTGGATGCTGTGGCCCCTTCTGGTTGTATCCCTGGCAAGCGGCGCGGAGGAGGGGGCACCGCTGGTGCTCGATCCGGTCGAGATCACGGTGACGGCGCCGCGCCTGGCGACCCCGTTGGCGGATCTGCCGGCGGCGGTCAGCCGGGTCGACGAGCGTCAGGCCACCGAGGGGCGCCAGGGCCTGCAGCTGGACGAGGCGCTCAACCGTGTGCCGGGGCTGTTCGCGCAGAACCGCTACAACTTTGCCCAGGATGCGCGAATCTCGATCCGCGGTTTCGGTTCGCGCGCCCCGTTCGGGGTGCGTGGACTGCGCATCCTGCAGGACGGGATCCCCGAGACCACGCCGGACGGGCAGTCGCAGGTGGATGCCATCGATCTGCTGAATCTGCGCGACATTGAAGTGCTGCGAGGGCCCAGCGCGGCGTTGTACGGCAATGCCTCCGGCGGCGTGATCGCTGCGCGCACCCGCGACGGGCGGGATCCGCGCGGATTCGGCGGCGGCGTGTTGATGGGCAGCTACGGTTATCGTCGCGCCGAAGCGGTGGCGGAGCAGGACCACGGCACCCACCGCTATTCCCTGACCGCACATGATTTCGCCATCGACGGCTACCGCGAACAGTCCACCGCCGAGAAGCGCTATCTGCGCCTGCATACCGTCTCGGAACTGGATGCCGGCACGCTCAACTTTCACCTGCGCTACCTGGATGCGCCACGCACCGATGACCCCGGCGGCCTGACCCGCGAGGAGATGCGCGAGGACCGGCGTGCCGCGGCCCCGCTGGCCACGGCGCTGGACAGTACCCAGTCCGCCGAACAGCTGACCACCGGCCTGCAATGGGAACAGCCACTGGCCGGGGGCGAGTTGCGCCTGGGCGGCTTCTGGACCCACCGCGACTACGCGCAGCAGCTTCCATTTCCTACTGACTCGAGGGTGGCGTATGACCGGGATTTCTATGGTGTGAACGCTCAGTACGAGCACGACTTCGGGCGGACCCGAGTGTTGACCGGTATCGACCTGGAGGAACAGCGCGACGACCGGACTCGCCGCTGTACGTCGGGCACTTTCGAGCCTGGGGAGCTGGATTGCGACGATGACGAAGTGGTCGGCGATCTGGCTCTGGATCAGCGCGAACGGGCCCGCTCGCGCGGGGTATTTGTCCAGACCGATACCGCACTCGGGTCGGACTGGAACCTGGTGGCCGGCGCCCGTCACGACCGTATTCGCATGTCCATCGACGATCACTTCGTCGAGCGGTTCGACGACGGTAATGACGTCACGGACCGATCGGGCCGGCGGACCTTTGACGAGACCAGCGGCATGGCCGGGCTGATCTGGCACTTCCGGCCCGAGTATCGCGCCTACGTGAATGTGGCGACCAACTTCGAGACCCCGACCTTCACCGAGTTTGCCAATCCGGAGGGCGGAGGCGGCTTTAATCCCGAGGTGGAGCCACAACGGGCGCGCAGTATCGAGGTCGGTATCCGGCGCGAGAATCCGCAGCTCTCCTGGGAGGCCTCGGTCTACGCTACCCGGGTGCGCGACGAACTGTCGCCGTACCAGCTTGAAGGTCAGGGCGACCGGACGTTCTATACCAACGCCGGGCGCACGGCGCGCGATGGCGTTGAGCTAAGCGCAGACTGGCGGGTGAACTCGCAATGGACCCTGAGCGCCGCTGCAAGCCTCAATCGTTTCCGTTTTCGCGAATTCGAGGATGTCGAGGGTGTTCGCCATGACGGCAACCGCATGCCGGGGCTGCCGCGCGAGCAGTTGTTCGCCGAGGCCGACTGGCGCGACGGCCCCTGGTTCGTGACCGTGGACGCGCTGCATGTGGGGTCGCGTTACGCGGACAACGCGAACACGGAGAAGGTGGGACCGCAGACGACGCTGAACCTGCGCGCCGGCCGGTTCTGGCAGCAGGGCGATACCCGCGCCGAGGCCTTCGTCGCCGCCAACAACCTGCTGGATGCGGACAATGTCGACAACATCCGTATCAATGCGGCGGGCGGCCGCTACTACGAGCCAGCGCCGGGCCTGACCTTGATGGCGGGGGTGCGGATGTATTTCGGACAGTGAGAGGGGGGGAGTCGGTGCGGTTCGCTGCGCTCACGGCAGCCTGCGATCGGCGGGTCCGGAAGCATCACCGCAGGATGCGCTGAGCGCAGCGAACCGCATCCACACACGGGTCCGGCTAATCACGACGCCACGGCTCGTCCGACGACTTCCCGGGCTCGATCTCGTCCAGGCGCCCCTGCTCGATCTTGCGCAGGGTCTCCGGGTCGGTCTCGTCGTCGTCCTCCCAGGAAGATCGGCGCGCCGGGGGTAACGGGTCACGCCGGTACAGGAACCCGCCACAGACCGCGCCCACCACCGCGCCGAACAGGTGTGCCTCGAAGGACACCTTGGGACCACTGGGGAACACGCCCCACAGCATGCTTCCGTAAAGGAACAGGATGATGATGGCGAGCGCGATGGACAGCGCATCGCGGCGGCGAATCCCGATCACGACCGCGAAGAACATCAGACCGTGGGTAAGGCCGGACGCCCCGATGTGCAGCCCCTCGCGGGCAAACAGCCACACGCCCAGTCCACCCATCAGCCAGATCAGCGGCACCGCCGTGCGCGTGGCCTGGGGAAAGCCGTAGAGGGTCAGCATGCCCAGCACCCAGAGGGTCGGGACATTGGCCAGCAGGTGGCCCCAGGAGCCGTGGATGAGCGGCGAGGTGATGATGCCCAGCACCCCGACCGCGTCGCGCGGGAGGATGCCCAGGCGTGACCAGTCACCGCCGGTTAGCTCCTGCAGCGCATGGATCACGATCAGGATGCCGGCCCCGAGCATAGGCCACATCAGGGCGCGCCGAATGCGCTCGCGTTCGGCCCTGGGATCGGTCGGGGGTGCCGGCCGGCGCAGATTCATCATGCGCCTAGCCTGCCACGCTCGGGCACGAGGTCCAATCTCTCTGGCTCCCGGGCGCCGCCCCTGGCACCGTCATTGCGAGGCCCCGCAGGGGCCGTGGCAACCTCCCAAAGCTGGCACCGACTCGGGACCCGATGGCTCCGGATGGAGGTTACTCGCTGCGCTCGCCCTTCGGGCCGGCCTGCGGCCGTTCAACGCAGCTTCGCTGCTTTTGTGCCGCGTCGCCTTCGGCTCCTCGCAATCACGGTGCCGAAGGCGAACGGCGGGATTAGTGCCCGCCCGGCCCCAGGTCGGCGCCCTTGTCGTGCAGGGCAAGCTTGTCGTGGAGTTCGCCGCTTTCGCCGCGCGGGGCCTTCACGTCGACCTCCATGCCGTTGCGGCGGAACTTGCCGACGACCTTGTCGATCGCGGCCACGGCCGAGCTGTCCCACAGCGAGGCGCGGGTCAGGTCGATCTCGACGTTATGGATGCCTTCGCGGTAGTCGAAGCTGTCGATGAACTTGTCCACGGCGACGAAGAAGAGCTGGCCGCGAACGGTGTAGATGCGGGTCTTGCCGTCCTCCGACAGGTCACTCTTCACTTCCACCGCCTTGACCATCTTGCGCGCGAAGAAGATCGCGGCGAGCAGCACGCCGGCGAACACGCCCATCGACAGGTCGTGGGTGATCACGGTGACCGCGACGGTCACGATCAGCACCACGGCATCGGTGCGCGGCAACTTGTGCAGCGTGGTCAGCGAGCCCCAGTCGAAGGTGGCGATGGAGACCATGATCATCACCGCGACCAGTGCGGCCATCGGGATGATCGAGACCAGATCGCCCAGCACCAGGATGAAGAACAGCAGGAACAGGCCGGCCGACAGGGTCGACAGCCGACCGAGACCGCCGGACTTGATGTTGATGACCGACTGGCCAATCATCGCGCAGCCGGCCATGCCGCCGAAGAAGCCGGTGACGATGTTGGCGATGCCCTGGCCCTGGGCCTCGCGGTTCTTGCCGGAGGGGGTGTCGGTCAGGTCATCGAGGATCGAGGCCGTCAGCAGCGACTCCAGCAGACCAACGATCGCCAGCGCGAACGCGGTCGGGAAGATGATCTGCAGGGTCTCCAGGTTCCACGGGATGTCGGGGAACAGGAACACCGGCAGGCCGGAGGGCAGGTCGCCCATGTCGCCGACTTCCAGCGTGGGCATGCCCATGTAGTAGACGACGCCGGTTAGCGCGATGATCGCGACCAGCGGTGGCGGCAGAAGCTTCGGGTAGCCCGGGATCATCGGCAGGCCGTAGAGGATGATCAGGCCGGCCGCGACCAGCGCCCACATGGTGGTGTCGCCATCCACCAGGTAGGGCACCTGGGAGAGAAAGATCAGGATCGCCAGCGCGTTGACGAAGCCGACCAGCACGGTGCGCGGGATGAACATCATGTAGCGCGCGAGCTTGGCCCACGAGAACAGGAGCTGGATGATCCCGGTCAGGATGGTGGCCGCCAGCAGGTACTGCAGCCCGTGCTCGGCCACTAGCGTGACCGTGAGCAGGGCCATCGCCCCGGTTGCCGCCGAGATCATGCCGGGGCGCCCGCCGGCGAAGGCGATCACCACGGCCATGGTGAACGAGGCGTACAGGCCCACGCTCGGATCGACGCCGGCAATGATGGAGAAGGCGATCGCCTCGGGGATCAGGGCCAGTGCGACCACGATCCCGGCGATCAGGTCGCCGCGGACATTGAAGAACCAGACCTTGCGCTGGCGGGACAGGAAGTCTTGTATGGTCTGCTGCACGTTGCGTTCCCCAATACCGGTGCGCGCCGAAGCCGACCAGGGTCGGGATCAACGGGTGAACGAACAGGTACCAGAGACTTTGGGAGGCGCGGATCCACGCGAAGGGTTGGATCGGCGTTTCCCCGGGAAGTAGCCGGGCCCGGTTGCCACCAGTGGATGGCGCGGTTGCAAGCGGTTCGGTGCCAGTACAGACTGAGAACCGCTCAGGAAAGGCGCGAAATTGTACCACTCTATTAGTCGGCTCTGAAGTTTTCATGACCCCGGGCGCGTACGCCGGGTCGGTTTCATGCGATCACAAAGGGGATCCCCATGCTGCAGCGCGTCATCATCGCCATCGACTTCTCGCCCGCTTCGGCCTCGGCCCTGGCGATTGCCCGCCAGCACTGCCCGGGGGCGAAGAAGCGGTTGTTGTATGTGATGAAGCCGTCGGACGTGGCCGGTCCCAGCTCTGCCGGTGCGTTCAGTGGTGCGGGCTCGTCGCCGCTGAACGCGAAGGACATGCGCAATGCTGCGGAGGAGAAGGTGCGTGCCCAGATGCAGGAGTGGGCCGAGGCAGACGACGACGTCGCCATCGCCGTGGGCAGCGCCCCCGAGGAAATCTCGCGCCACGCCGAGGAGTGGGGTGCGGACATGATCGTGATGGGGACCCGTGGGCGCAGCCAGATCTCCAACATGCTCTCCGGCTCTGCCACCGAGTGGCTGGTGCGCAATGCGCGCCTGCCGGTGCTGGTGGTGCACGACGTGCCGCTGTCCGACTCGATGAAGGAAAAGCTGCCGCCGGAAGGCGCCGTCGACTGAAGCGGCTCGCAGCCCTCCCGGCATGCAGAAGGCCCGCTTTCAGCGGGCCTTTCTCGTTCCTGCGGCATGCTCTCGCGATGACGGCTGACCGGGCGTCAGCCCCCGGTCATGGACATGAAGCGCAGGACTTTCTCCGGGCGCTCGGAGAATTCGTGGCGTTCCGGCTTCAGGTTGATGGCCTGGACCACCAGGTCCTCCAGTTCCGAATCGGTACAGCCCTCACGCAGGTAGGGGCGCAGGTTCAGGCTGTGGTCGTTGCCGAGGCAGGTGTAGATGGTGCCGTCCACCGACAGGCGCACGCGATTGCAGGTATCGCAGAAGTGCTGCGAGATCGGGGTGATGAAGCCGATGCGCACATCGGTATCCGGGATCTGCATGTAGCGCGCCGGGCCGCCCCCGGGCATCACGCCGGGCACCAGGTTGTAGCGCGGCTCCAGGCGGGCACGCACATCCTGCAGGTTCACGTAATGACCCTCTTTCGCCTGGCGGCCCGTGTCGCCCATCGGCATGGTCTCGATGAAGCGCAGGGTGAAGCCGTGTTCGATGCAGAAGTCGACCATGTCCTCGACCTCCGGCTCGTTGATCCCGCCCATCACGACCATGTTGATCTTGATTGGGGCGAGGCCCGCGGCCTTGGAGGCCATCAGCCCGTCCAGCACCTTCTCCAGCTTGCCGCCGGTGATCTCCTTGAAGACCTCGGGCTTGAGCGAATCGAGGCTGACGTTGATCCGGTCGACGCCAGCATCCTTCAGCTCCTGCGCATGGCGCGCCATGCGCGTGGCGTTGGTGGACAGCGAGATATCGTCGATGCCGGGCAGGGCATTCAGACGCGCGGCCAGATCCGGGAGGTTCTTGCGCACCAGGGGCTCGCCGCCCGTCAGGCGCACACGGCGGGTGCCGAGGCGACCGAAGGCGCCCATCACGCGCTCGATCTCCTCGAAGCTGAGCCAGTGTTCCGGCTCCTCGAAGTCGCGAAAGCCCTTGGGCATGCAGTAGAAACAGCGCAGATCGCAGCGATCGGTGACCGAGAGGCGCACGTATTCGATGCGGCGACCGAAGGCGTCGATCAGGGCGTTTCCTTCCGTGGGGGTGTCGGCGTGTTCCATTGGCGGGCCTGTGACGTCGAGTGGGGCGATATGTTCCGTGGTACACATCGTAGATCATTTTGCCGCCTTTGCCACCCGAACGTGCAAATCATCTGTGGATTCGCGTCACAATAAAAAAAATCTTCACCCGATCATTCTGGTTTATCCGCAAATAGAAAAGACTCGTTGGCAGAATGTGTCCGCTCCGTCCACAATGCGCGATGCATAACTGAACCGAGATCACGAGGTCGCCCCATGAGCGCGTTGCCCGAATTCGAGAAGCACGGCGAGCAGGAGATCAAGTACACCACCTGCTACATGTGCGCCTGTCGTTGCGGTATCAAGGTTACCGTCCAGGACAACAAGGTCCGCTACATCCAGGGGAATCGGCACCACCCGATCAACAAGGGTGTGCTCTGCGCCAAGGGCAACGCGGGGATCATGAAGCAGCAGTCCCCGGCGCGCCTGCACCAGCCGATGCGCCGCAAGCCGGGCACCGAGCGCGGTGCTGGCGAGTTCGAGCCGATCTCCTGGGACGAGGCGCTGGACACCCTGTCCGCGCGCCTGCAGAAGATCCGCGAGACCGACCCGCGCAGGCTGGCGTTCTTCACCGGCCGTGACCAGATGCAGGCCCTGACCGGCCTGTGGGCAACCCAGTTCGGTACCTACAACTGGGCGGCCCACGGTGGCTTCTGCTCGGTGAACATGGCCGCCGGCGGCCTGTACACCACTGGCTTCGCCTTCTGGGAATTCGGCGACCCCGACTGGGATCGCACCAAGTACCACATGCTCTGGGGTGTGGCGGAAGACCATGCCTCCAACCCGATCAAGATCGGGCTGGAAAAGCTCAAGCGCAGCGGCGGCAAGTTCGTCGCGATCAACCCGGTGCGCACCGGCTACCAGGCGATCGCCGACGAGTGGGTGGGCATCAAGCCCGGCACCGACGGCCTGTTCGCGCTGTCGATGCTGCACGTGCTGCTGAAGAACGACCAGTTCGACTGGGACTTCCTGGTGCGCTACACCAACGCCACCCAGCTGGTGGTACAGACCCCGGGCCAGAAGGGCGACGGCCTGATCCTGCGTGACGAGGCCGGCAACCCGCAGGTCTGGGAGCTGGAGAAGGAGGCCTTCGTCGACGGCAGCCAGGTCGACATCAAGCCGGCCCTGTTCGGCGAGTACACCGCCCCGGACGGCCGCCCGGTCAAGACCGTGATGACCCTGCTGGCCGAACGTTACCTGGCGGACGAGTATTCCCCGGAGAACACCGCCGCGGTGACCGGCATCCCGGCCGAGCAGACCGAGCGCCTGGCGCTGGAGATGGCCCACGTCGCGTTCAAGGAGACCATCGAGCTCGACATCGAGTGGACCGACTCCTGGGGCCGCAAGCACGACAAGGTGTTCGGGCGTCCGGTGTCCATGCACGCGATGCGCGGCATCTCCGCGCACTCCAATGGATTCCAGACCTGCCGCGCGATCCACTTGCTGCAGATCATGCTGGGCTCGGTGGACTGCCCCGGCGGTCACCTGGCCAAGCCGCCATATCCGAAGCACATCCCGCCGGGCATCAAGCCGGCCAAGGAATGCGCCCCGAACACCCCGCTGAAGAGCCCGCCGCTCGGTTTCCCGACCGCGCCGGAGGATCTGGTCATCGATGACGACGGCAACCCGCTGCGCATCGACAAGGCCTTCTCCTGGGATGCGCCGGTGTCCAACCACGGCATGATGCACATGGTGGTGACCAATGCGGTCAACGCCGACCCGTACCCGATCGACACCCTGATCTTCTTCATGGCGAACATGTCGTGGAACTCCACGATGAACACCGCCGAAGTGATGGACATGCTGCGGTCCAAGGACGAGAACGGCGAGTACAAGATCCCGTTCCTGGTGGTCTCGGATGCGTTCAATTCCGAGATGGTCAGCTTCGCCGACCTGGTGCTGCCGGATACCACCTATCTGGAGCGCTACGACACCATCTCCATGCTCGACCGCCCGATCTCCGAGCCGGCCGCGGCGGCGGACTCCATCCGCCACCCGATCCTCGAGCCCGATCGCAACGTGCGGCCGTGGCAGGAGGTCATGGTCGAGCTGGCCGGGCGCCTGAAGTTCCCGGCGTTCACCAAGGACGATGGCAGCCGCAAGTTCTCGGACTACAAGGACTTCATCGTCAACTTCGAGAAGGAGCCGGGCATCGGCTTCCTGTCCGGCTATCGCGGCAAGGACGGCCAGAGCCACTTGCGCGGCGAGCCGAACCCGAAGCAGTGGGAGGCGTACATCGAGAACCAGGGGTTCTTCCTGTACCACCTGGCGCCGAATCAGCAGTTCTACCGCTACGCCAACAAGGACTACCTGGAGCTGGCCAAGCACGCCGGCTGGGTGGGCAAGACCGATCCGATCACGATCGAGCTCTACTCCGAGACCCAGCAGCGCTTCAAGCTGGCCGGCCAGGGCCTGTACGACGGCCCGCAACCGACCAAGCAGGAGCACAAGGACCGGCTGACCCAGTACTTCGATCCGCTGCCCATCTGGCACAAGCCGCTGGAGCAGACCCGGATCGACGAGGACGAGTACCCGTTCTACGCGGTCAACCAGCGTCCGATGTTCATGTACCACTCCTGGGATTCGCAGAACGCCTGGCTGCGCCAGATCTGCGCCCAGAACTACCTGTACATGAACCGTCAGAAGGCGGAGTCCATGGGCATCGAGGATCTGTCCTGGGTGTGGCTGGAGTCGCACAACGGCAAGATTCGCGTGCAGGTCAAGCTGATCGAGGGCTGCGAGCCCAGCACCGTCTGGACCTGGAACGCCATCGGCAAGCAGAAGGGCGCCTGGGGCCTGAAGCCGGAGGCGAACGAGTCGCAGAAGGGCTTCCTGATGAATCACCTGATCAGCGAGCTGCTCCCGAAGAAGGGCGACCCGATCGACAACATCACCAACTCCGACCCGGTCACCGGGCAGGCCGCGTGGTACGACCTCAAGGTCAAGATCACCCCGGCCGGTCCCGACGAGCAGAGCGCCTGGCCGCAGTTCGACGAGGTGAAGGCCACGCCGGGCATGTCCGAATCGCCGGACCAGCTGCGCTACCACGCGCACAAGCCCGTGCACCTGAACCGCGACATCCGCGACGTGCTCACGCGCGGTTCGCTGGACGACGAGAAAAACTGATCCGGCCCGGTTCCGCGGCGGCCTCACGGCCATCGCGGGGCTTGCCCGCACGAACGATTTGAGGGAGTACCAACCATGCGACTTGGACTCGTAATCGACATGGACACCTGCGTGGGCTGCCACGCCTGCGCGGTGGCCTGCAAGCAGTGGAACACCAGCGGCACCACGGGTCCGCTGACCGACTATCGCCCCTACGGCGAGGACCCGAGCGGCGTGTGGTTCAACCGCATCCGCCACTACGAGGTCGGGGACTACCCCAACAACAAGACCGTCAACATCCCGATGTCCTGCATGCACTGCGAGCATGCCGACTGCGTGAACGTCTGCCCGACCGGCGCCTCCTACAAGCGTCCGGAAGACGGCATCGTGCTGGTCGATCAGGACAAGTGCATGGGCTGCAACTACTGCGCCTGGGCCTGCCCGTACGGCGCTCGCGAGCTCGACCGCGAAGACGGCGTGATGAAGAAGTGCACGCTTTGCGTGGACCGCATCTACGACGAGCAGCTGCCGCCGGAGGAGCGTCAGCCCGCCTGCGTGATCACCTGCCCGGCGCACGCGCGCTTCTTCGGCGATTTCGATGACGACGCCTCCGAGGTGAGCCGCCTGGTCCGCGAACGTGGCGGCGTGAAGCAGATGCCCGAGCTTGGCTACAAGCCGGTCAACACCTATCTGCCGCCGCGGATCACCCGTTCCATCCCCACCGACGACGTGCGTGCCAACACGCTGATCACCTCGGTGAAGGACTGGGTCAACAAGATGGTGGCGCGCTAAGCGCGCCCGATCGGGGAGAGAAAACCATGCATCCGGCGTTTTCCGTCATTCTGTTTACTGTCATCTCCGGTGCGGGCTACGGCCTGTTCCTGTTGCTGGTGGCCTTCCATCTCGCGGGCATCGGTCCGGTCATGAGCCATGGCGAGCTGATCGCGCACGGGGTTGCGGCCCTGGGCATGATCACCGTCGGGCTCATGCTGTCCACCGGCCACCTGGCGAACAAGAAGAACGCCTGGCGTTCCTTCATGCGCTTCAAGACCTCCTGGCTCTCGCGCGAGGCGGTATTTGCCGTGCTGTTCTACCCGTTCGCCGCGATCTATGGCCTCGGCGTGCTGCTGCAGGGCCACGAAGTCGGTCCGTTGGCCGCAGTGGCTGGCGCCATCGCCGCCGTGCTGGCGGTGGTCACGCTGTTCTCCACCGGGATGATCTACGGCTGCCTGAAGACCATCCGCCAGTGGAACACCGCGCTGACCCCGGCCAACTACATCCTTCTGGGTGTGGCCACCGGCGCCGTCGCCTTCGCCGCCATTGCCAGTGTGTTCGGCAACGCCACCGCGATGCATGCGGGCGTGGCCATCGTGCTGCTGCTGATCGCCGGCGTCCTCAAGGGGATCTACTACTTCTGGATCTCCCGCGTGACCGGCCCGACCATCAACACCGCCACCACCTTCAACCGCGCGACCGTGCGGTTGCTGGATACCGGGCATACCGCCGGTACCTTCCTGACCGACGAGTTTGGCTACGATGCAGGCAAGAACACCACCGACACCCTGAAGATGGGCGTGTTCCTGCTCGCGTTCGGTACCCCGATCCTGGTGTTCGCCGCGATCCTGTCCGGCGTGCCGGCCATCGTGGCCTGGCTCGGCCTGGTCGCGGCCCTGGCGGGTGTGATCATGGAGCGCTGGCTGTTCTTCGCCGAGGCCCGGCACGTCGTGCGCTTGTACCACGGGGACCAGCACACCTGAGCCCCGCTGGCTGAAGTGGCACATCGAACGCCCGCCTTGCGCGGGCGTTTTCATGGGCGGCCGTCGTGGCCGCTGGCCGGCGGGCGCGGATGTCTTACTCGCGCTGCTTGTCCTGGCGCATGCCGTGGATAATGTAATAGCCCACGTAGCCAAAGAAGGCCACGATCCCCAGCAGGGTGATGATGGTCAGAATGCCGATGGGCGACTGGAACATGATTTCGGTCAGCATGAGGGTTCTCCTGAGGTCTCGTTGCACCTCTGAAGCTAGCGCTGCCCCGGGCTGTCGAATTTGATCCAGATCAAGGCAGTAGCCGATCGCCCCGGCAACCCTGTGCATCCAGTTTCGTGATGCATATACGCACGTTTGCTGCCAGTCGGCCTATCATTAGAGCGAGCTGATGCTATGGGTGGTGCGCCATTGCCGGTGCACTGCTGCGACGAGGTCCCTTTGAAACACTGGTACACCATTCAATGCAAACCCCGGGAAGAAGCCCGCGCCGAGGCGAATCTCGACCGCCAGGGGTATCGCACGTTCCGGCCGCTGATCCGCCGGCCCATTCGCCGCGGGGGGCGTCGCACCGCCGTCACCGAGTCCCTGTTTCCGCGCTACCTCTTCGCACAGCTTTGCGAGGTCGCAGAAAACTGGGCCCCAATTCGCTCCACGCGCGGCGTGCTTGGTTTGGTGCGCTTTGGCTCCAGCCCGGTGCCGGTTCCCGAGCCGGTCATCGAGGGGATCCGCCTGCGCCTGGACCCCGAGAGCGGCTGTCTCGATCTTACCCGTGACAGTGACTTCGCCCCGCAGCAGCCGGTCACCATCACGGATGGGCCGTTCCAGGGGCGCGAGGCCTTGTTTCTCGCCCGTACCGGAGAAGAGCGCGTGATCGTTCTCATGCAGATCATGAGCCAGTGTCAGCAGGTCGAGCTGCCGGCTGCGGCCGTGGGGCCTGTTGTCTGATCGGGCTGTGCGAGGGCAAGGCGGTCGTCTGCGATGTGCAGAGACTGGGGATTGTCCAGGTGGGGCGGATCGGTTGTCCCGTTCAGCGGGCCTCGGCTGGAGAAGGGGCGTCCGGCCCCGGGATCCATCCGCATAACGAAGAAGGGCCCATACAATGGGCCCTTCTTCGTCGTCATGATGGCGCGCCCGGCAGGATTCGAACCTGCGACCCCTGCCTTCGGAGGGCAGTACTCTATCCAGCTGAGCTACGGGCGCAAGGTCTGCAATGATACGGGCGCGAGCTTTGACGCGTCCAGCCATATTTGACCGCCACACTCGGTTTGTGGTCGTGGTTTGCATGATGCCCTATACTCTGCGCCCGATTTGCGCTTGATGCGCGAGGGCTTTCGAATAGCACACCACATGGCCGCTCAAGGCCGGGATCTCGGAGGGAGAGAAGTGGGAAATCAACCGATCAAGATGGACACCGGGAACAAGGTGTTGCTGTTTATTGCGTCCCTGGCCTTGCTGGGTACGGTCCTTTTCCTGGTGTCGCACCTGGCCGGCTGGCTTGCCGGCATGCAGGTGTCCCAGCCCGACACCGTGAGTGACGAGCGCGTCGCCCAGCGCATCGCGCCGATCGGTCAGGTGGTGTCCGGCCAGGTGGATAGCGCCGAGGAAGCCGCGGACCTGAGCCCGGGCGACCTCTACTCGAACGTCTGCGCGGCCTGCCATGACGCTGGTGTTTCCGGCGCCCCGCTCAAAGACGACACCGACGAGTGGAGCAACCGCCTGAACGACAAGGGCCTGGATACCCTGTTCGCCAATTCGATCAACGGCATCGGCGCCATGCCGGCGCGCGGTGGCGATTCCAGCCTGAGCGACGAGCAGATGCGCGACGTGGTCGCCTACATGCTGGACGAGGCCGGGGTCGATCACGACTATGAAGGCGGCGATAACGGCAATGGCAATGGCGACACCGCCGCCGAAGATGCTGCCGAGGGCGAAGAGCCGGTCGCCACTACCGAGACTGGCGAAGCGGCGGCCGAAGAAGAGGCCGAGGCGGTTGCAGCCATCGCGGTTGAAGATGGCGATGTGGAGCGCGGTCAGTCGGGTTACAACACCTGTATTGCCTGCCATGGTGCGCAGGGTCAGGGTACCCCGGTGTTCCCGAAGCTGGCCGGTCGTGATGCCGAGTACATTGCCGACAAGCTGGTGCGCTACCGCGCCGGCGAGACCGTTGGCGACCAGACCGCGCTGATGGCGCCGAATGCCGCCAACCTGTCGGACGAGGACATCGCCGACCTGGCCGTCTACGTGGCGACCTTCGAAGACTGATCGTCCCCGTAGGAACGGAACTAAGAAACCCCGCTCAGGTATCGCCTGGGCGGGGTTTTTGTTTGGCGGCCGCTATTGCGTACGCCAGTGGTCCAGGGCGCGGTAGCTCAGTGCCTCGGTCAGGTGCTGGGTCGCGATCGCCTCGGCATCGTTGAGATCGGCAATGGAACGCGCCACCCGCAGGATGCGGTGGTAGGCCCGCGCGGAGAGCCGGAAGCGTTCCGCAGCCTTGTCCAGCAGCTCCCGGTCAGCCGTGCCGAGGGCGGCGTACCGGTCCAGTGCCGTGCCATCGAGTGCGCTGTTCAGTCCATTCTGGCGCTCGCTCTGCACCTTGCGGGCCCGAGCGACGCGCTTGGCCACGGAGGCCGAGTCTTCCGATGCCTCGGCTGATCCGGCCAGGTCCTTGGGCGGGATGCGCGGGACCTCGATGGCCAGGTCAATCCGGTCGAGTAGCGGTGCCGACAGGCGCTTGCGGTGGCGGGCCCGCTGCTCCGGGGTGCATTCGCAGCGTTCGGCGAGGTCGCAATCGAATCCCTGTGGGCAGGGGTTCATCGCACCGACCAGCTGGAAGCGGGCCGGAAACTCGGCCTGGCGGGCCGCGCGCGAGATGTGGATGACGCCACTCTCCAGCGGTTCGCGCAGTACGTCGAGCACCGAGCGGCTGAATTCGGTGAGTTCGTCGAGGAACAATACGCCCTGGTGCGCGAGCGAGATCTCGCCGGGGCGTGGTGTACTGCCGCCGCCCACCAGCGCCACGCCCGAGGCGGTGTGGTGCGGGGACCGGAACGGACGCGCCCGCCAGTCCTGGCGCAGATGCGAACTGCCGCGCAGGCTGTGGATGGCCGCGGTCTCCAGGGCCTCGCCCTCGTCCATTGGCGGCAGGATGCCGGGGATGCGCGCGGCCAGCATGGATTTGCCGCTCCCGGGTGGGCCGACCATCAGCAGGTGATGCCCGCCGGCGGCCGCGATCTCCAGGGCCCGCCGCGCCTGGTGCTGGCCGCGCACGTCGGCGAGGTCGGGGTGAGCGGGCGCGGAAGGCTCGGGCGGTTGTGCCGGCACCAGGGCCTCGCGCCCCGCCAGCGCGGCGCAGACGGCGCTCAGGTGTGAGCCGGTGAGAACCCCGGCGCGGCTGGCGAGGGCCGCCTCCGCCCCATCCTCCGGGTTCACCACCAGCGCCCGCTCGGCGTCGGCTGCCGCAAGCCCGGCAGCCAGGGTGCCACCCACCGGGCGCAAGGTGCCGTCCAGCCCCAGCTCGCCGAGGAACTCGTGGTGGGCCAGCGCTGCGGCCGGGATCTGCTGGCTGGCGGCCAGGATGCCCAGCGCAATGCCGAGATCGAAGCGGCCGCCGTCCTTGGGCAGGTCGGCGGGGGCCAGGTTGACGGTGATGCGGCGCCGTGGAAACTCGAAGCCGCTGGTCTGGATCGCCGCCCGAACGCGGTCACGGCTCTCGCGCACCGCAGCCTCGGGCAGGCCGACGATCTGGAAGGCGGGCAGCCCGTTGGCCAGGTGGGTCTCGATGGTGACCAGCGGGGCGTGGATGCCGTCGATGGCGCGGGCGTAGGCGATGGTGACGGGCATCCTTGCCCCTCCGTCTGGGCGCCGGGCGTCCGTGCCCGGCGGGTGGATTCAGGTGGTGGTTACTGCCCGGTCTCGTCGCTCGGGCGGGCTTCCAGCGCGGCGACCCGCGCCTCCAGCTCCGCCAGGCGTTCGCGGGTACGTTCCAGCAGGGCGACCTGGATGTCGAAGTCCTCGCGCGTCACCAGGTCCATGCGTTCGAACCCGCTTTGCAGCGACGAGCGGACCTGGCGCTGCACGTCCTCCTGCATGTGGCGTACCGACTCCGGCAGGCTTTCGGTGATGCGGCGGGCAAGGTCGTCGAAGCGTTTGGAATCGATCATGCTGCAGTCTCCTGGCGCAAATGCTCGGTTGGGACCAGTGTAGCGCGGCGGGACGGGGGCGCGGCTACTGCGATGCCGACCGGCCGCCGTCCACCGGGATCACCTGGCCGGTGATGTAGGGCGCGTCCAGCAGCAGGAAGCGCACGGTACGCGCGATGTCCTCCGGGGTGCCCTCGCGCTTGAGTGCGGTGCGTTCAATCATTGCCTCGTGGGTGCCCGTGTTTTCGGCCTCCTCGGGGGCGAGGATCGCGCCGGGGGCGACGCCGTTGACCCGCACGTCCGGCCCCAGCTCGCGGGCGTAGGCCTGGGTCAGGGCCCACAGCCCGGCCTTGGCCGCCGAGTACACCGGGTAGCCCTTTAGCGGGCGCAGCGCATGGATGTCGACGATATTGACGACCGCGCCCTGCTGACGCTGCAACGCCGGATTGCAGGCCTGGGTGAGGAAAGTCGGGGCCTTCAGGTTGGAGCCGATCAGGTCGTCCCAGCTCTGTGGGGTGATCTCGCCCACGGCGGTGGCGTAGAAGGTCGAGGCGTTGTTGACCAGGAAATCCAGGCGGCCCCAGGCCGCCTCGGCCTCGTGCGCCAGGCGTTCGATGGCCTCCAGGTCGAGGAGGTCGGCCTGCAGGGCGCGGGCGCTGTCCGGGCGCTCCGCGTTCAGTTCGGCGACGAGGTCTTCGGCATCCGTGCGCGAGCCGCGGTAGTGGATCAGTACCCGCAACCCGGCGGCGTGCAGCCCGCGCACGATGGTTGCGCCGACCCGCCGCGCGGCCCCGGTGACCAGCACCACCCGTGCCTCCCCGGAAGTCGTGTCCATGCTGTCGGGTTGTACCTGCGCCACGCCTGCCCCCGGGTTGGTACCATTCGTCGTCATGATGCCGCCGAAACCTAGCACAAACGCCCCGGCCGATCCGGTGGCCGCCGATATCGCCCGGCGTCTGCACGCCTCCCTGCAACAGAGTGTCGTCGCCGGCGAGGGGTTCCTTCCGTTCGTCGATTACATGCAGGCCGCGCTGTATGCGCCGGGGCTTGGCTATTACGTGAACGGGGCGCACAAGCTGGGCGAGGGGGGCGATTTCGTCACCGCGCCGGAGCTGTCGCCCCTGTTCGGCGAGACCCTGGCGACCTGGCTGGCCCCGGTGTTGCGGGACGATCTGAACGGCACCGGGACACTGCTCGAATTCGGCGCCGGCAGCGGCCGGCTCGCGGGGGATGTGATCACCACGCTGCGCGAACTCGGGGTGGCGTGGGAGCGCTACTGGATCGTCGAGGTCAGTCCGGACCTGCGGGCGCGGCAGCAGGCCCACCTCGAGGCTGCGCTTGAACCCGCGGAGTACGCCCGGGTGGCGTGGCTGGATGCCCTGCCGGAGGCCCCGTTGCGCGGCGTGGTACTGGCCAACGAGGTGCTGGATGCCCTGCCGGTGGAGCTCTTCCGCTGGCGTGAAGGCCGGGTCTGGCAGGTCGGGATCACGACCGATGCCGCCGGCACCCTGAGCCTGGCCGAGCGCCCGGCCCCGCCCGGCCTCGCCGAGCCGGTGGCGCGGCTCCAGGCCGAGCATGGCCCGTGGCCCGAGGGCTACCTCTCCGAGTGGCGCCCGGCCCAGGCCGCGTGGGTGACCGCGCTGGCCGACTTCCTGGAGCAGGGGGTCGCCGTGATCGTGGACTATGGCTTTCCGCGCAGCGCCTACTACGCCCCGGAGCGTCACCAGGGGACGCTGGTGGGGTATTACCGCCAGCAGATGATCCAGGACCCGCTGGCCCATCCGGGCCTGATGGATCTGACCGCGAGCGTGGATTTCACCGGGGTTGCAGAGGCGGCGGACGCCGCGGGTCTCGACGTGCTGGCCTATGCTGCACAGGGCGAATTCCTGCTGGGGGCGGGGCTGCCAGGGCGTTTCGAGGCGCGCGTCGGCAGCGGCGAGGATGCCCGTGTGACCATGCAGGCCGCTCAGGCCGTGCGCATGCTGACGCTGCCCGGGGAGATGGGCGAGCGTTTTCAGGTGATGGCCCTGGGTCGCGATTGTGAACATCTGCCGCTGGACGGGATCCCGGATCGCCGGGGGCGACTGTGAGCGCTTGCCCCAACGCAATGGCGCGGACGCACAGGGGCTGCTTGGTGCGGCCCGTGAAACCCGGCATGCTTGCGCAATGATCGTACTGGGCATCGAGACTTCCTGCGACGAGACGGGCGTGGCGCTGATCGACGCGGACCGGGGCCTGCTTGCGCACCGGCTGTACAGCCAGACTGACCTGCACGCCGTCTACGGCGGCGTGGTGCCGGAGCTGGCCTCGCGCGATCATATCCAGCGGTTGCTGCCGCTGGTGCGCGCGGTGCTGGACGAGGCGGGCGTGGACGGCCACGACCTGGATGCGGTGGTCTACACCGGTGGGCCGGGGTTGCTGGGGGCGCTCCTGACCGGGGCCTCGGTGGCGCGCTCCCTGGCCTGGGGCTGGGGCATCCCGGCGCTGGCCGTGCATCACCTGGAGGGCCACCTGCTGGCGCCGTTTCTGGAGGATACCGGACTCGATTTCCCGTTCCTGGTGCTGCAGGTCTCCGGCGGGCATACCCAGCTGATTCACGCGCGTGCCCTGGGCGACTACGACCTGATCGGCGAGAGCATCGACGATGCCGCGGGCGAGGCCTTCGACAAGACCGCCAAGCTGCTGGGGCTGGGCTATCCGGGTGGGCCGGCGCTCGCGCGTCTGGCCGAGCAGGGGCGCTCGGACGCCCTGCGCCTGCCGCGCCCGATGCTCGACCGCCCGGGGCTGGACATGAGCTTCTCCGGTCTGAAGACCGCGGTGCTGACCGCATTGAAGAAACAGGTCTACCGGCCGGAGGATGTCGCCCGCGCCTTCGAGGAAGCGGTGACCGACACCCTGGTGGAGAAGACCCGGCGCGGCCTGGAGCAAACCGGGGCCCCGGCGCTGGTGGTCGCCGGTGGCGTGGCGGCCAACACGACATTGCGCGCCGGGCTCAAGGCCATGGCGCAGCGTCAGGGGGTGCCAGTGTATTTCCCGCGGCCCGAATTCTGCACCGACAATGGGGCGATGATCGCGCTGGCCGGGCTGCGGCGACTGCAGGCCGGCCAGGTGACGGAAACCGGGGCGCCGGTGGTGGCGGCGCGGGCGCGCTGGCCGCTGGCGGAGCTGGCGCCGCCCGCGGTGGCATGAAGGGGGCTGCGGATGGGGCTGCGATCTTGTAAACCCGTCCGCAGGCCGAAGGGTTACTCCTTTGGTGCCGCCGGGGCCTTGTCCTTCTGGCCGATCCGCGATTCCTCCCCGCGCATCAGGCGGCGGATGTTGCTGTCGTGACGGATGAACAGGATCACGCTCATCAGGGCCACGGCGGCACTGATCCAGTGGTCCATGCCCAGCAGGACCATGTACACCGGGGCCATGCCGGCGGCGACCAGGGCAGCCAGCGACGAATAGCGCCAGATGGCGGCAACGACCAGCCAGGTGAGCAGGACCAGGCCGCCGACCAGCGGGCTGATGGCGAGCATCACGCCCAGTGCGGTGGCCACGCCCTTGCCGCCCTGAAAGCGGTAGAACACCGGGAACACGTGCCCGAGGAAGGCGGCCAGGCCGATCAGGCCGATCGCCCAGCCGGGGAACAGGTCCAGTTGCAGGGCGACGAACACCGGCAGCCAGCCCTTGCCGACATCCCCGATGAGCGTGATGATGGCCGCCGTCTTGCCGCCCGAGCGCAGTACATTGGTGGCGCCGGGGTTCTTCGAGCCGGTGGTGCGCGGGTCCGGCAGGCGCAGCAGCTTGCTGACCAGAATGGCCGTGGAAAGCGATCCCAGTAGATACGCGATGATGATGCCGATTGTGATGCCCATGAGCGGTCAGCCTGCCTGCGCGGATTGGCGAGAGGATTCGACCGCACATGATACGCAAGCCGGTGGCCGCCGTTCAGGGCGCTGACGTGCCTGCCGCGCAATCGCAGGGCGGTGCTCCGACGCTGGTGCTCCTGCATGGCTGGGGCTTCTCCGGCGCGGTGTGGGCGCCGCTGCGGGCCGCGCTCCCGGGTGCGACACGAGTGCTGGCGCCAGACCTGCCCGGGCACGGGGCCGCCGGTGATGGCGAGATGCTGGCGGATGCCGAGCGCACCGCGGCGGCGTTGATCGCTTCGCTGCCAGCGGATGTCGAGTGTCCGGTGTGGGCGGGCTGGTCCCTGGGCGGTCTGGTCGCGCTGGCCGCCGCGCGCCAGTGGTCGGGGCCCCAGGGGCTGCTGCTGATCGGGGCCTCGCCGCGCTTTGCGAAGGCCGACGACTGGCCGGCGGCCCTGCCCCCGGCCGAGCTGGAAGATTTTCGTGCAGCCCTCGGGGGTGGTCGCCGGCGGCTGGAGCGCCGTCTGGCGATGCTCTGTGCACGTGGCAGCCAGGATGCCGCTTCGCTCGCCCGCCGGCTGGTGGTGCAGTTACAGGCCGCTCCAGCCTCGCCCGAGGGCCTGGAGGCCGGCCTCGCGCTACTGGAGGCGGCGGATCTTCGGTCCGTCTGGGCGGGCCTGGAGGTGCCTTCGGCGGCCTGGCTGGAGGCGGGCGATGCGCTGGTGCCGGCCGCCGTGGCGGACGATCTGCACGGGCTGCAACCCGCCAGTCGGGTCGTCCGCAGCGTGGGCGGCCACGCGGAGTGGTTCGCGCGCCCGCAATCCTTGGCCGGTTTGGTCGTCGAGTTCTTGAATCAGTGCAGCGCAGGGAAATCCGCATGAGCCGACCCGACAGTTTCGATCTCGACAAGGCGCGGGTCCGCGAGGCCTTCGCGCGGGCGGCCTCCACCTACGAGGAGCACGCAGTCCTGCAGCGCGAGGTGCAGGAGCGAATGCTGGGGCGGCTGGACTGGGTTCGCATGCAGCCGGAACAGGTTGTGGATCTCGGCTGCGGCATCGGCGAGGCCCTGGACCACTTGAGCCGCCGCTACCGCAAAGCCCGCCTGGCCGGGGTCGATTTCGCCCCGGAGATGGTCGCGCGGGCGCGCCGCCGCGGGCGCTGGCTGCGCCGGCCGCAGGTGGTCTGCGGCGATCTCGAGGCGCTGCCGCTGGCGGAGCAATCCTTCGACCTGGCGGTTTCCAGTTCCGCCCTGCAGTGGTGCGCCAGCCTGGATCAGGCCTTCATGGAGGTGCGGCGTATCCTGCGCCCGGGCGGGCTGTGGATGTTCACCACCTTCGGTCCCGACACCCTGCGTGAGCTGCGGGCCGCCTTCGCGACGGTGGACGGTGGGGCGGGGACGCATGTGAACGCCTTCATGGATATGCACGACATTGGCGATGCGCTGGTGCGCGCCGGGTTTGCCGATCCGGTGATGGACCAGGAGGCCCTGACCCTGACCTACCCGGATCTGACCGGGTTGATTCGTGACCTGCGCGGGGTTGGGGTGCGCAATGCCCTGTCGGGCCGGTCGCCGGGACTGTTCGGTCCGCGCCGCCTGGTTGCGGTGGCCGAGGCCTACGCGCGCGACTTCGGCGTGGAGGGCCGCCTTCCGGCAACCTGGGAGGTGGTCTACGGCCATGCCTGGGTGCCGGATGCCCCGCCGCCATCGCGCCCGGCGGGGCGGGTGATCCCGGTCCAGCCGATTCGTTGATCCAGATCAACGAATCGGCCCGGCGCCCTCTCGCCTGGACGTGTATGACCGATGTATTATCGAAGCGGTCAAAAGTTCCGCCAATCGCACTCAATATCCGAGTGACACAGGCGGTATTGGTTTTTTGTGGGCCCGGAATGGGGTAGAGTTCACGCCCCCGAACCATCGGGACATCCGTGTTCCCCGCAGCAAGGTGGAAAAGTCATGTCACAAGCAGCCACTACGGCGGGTGCCGCACCCGCAGCGTCAGTCGCGACTTCCGAGCAGTACAACTACGCGATTATCAAGCGGTTTGCCATTGCCGCCGTCCTCTGGGGCGTGTTCGGGATGGCCGCCGGCGTCTGGATCGCCTCGCAACTGGCGTTCCCGTTCCTGAATTTCGATATCGCGCAGATCACCTTCGGGCGTTTCCGTCCGGTCCATACCACGGCCGTGATCTTCGGGTTCGGGGGTAACGCGCTGTTCGCCACCTCGTATTACGTGGTTCAGCGGACCTGTCAGACCCGCCTGTGGAGTGACTCCATGGCGAGCTTCACCTTCTACGGGTGGAACCTGGCGCTGATCCTTGGCGTGATCACCTACATGATGGGGATCACCCAGGGCCGCGAGTACGCCGAATTCAACTGGCAGATCGACATCATCATCCTGGTTGTCTGGGTGGCTTACTTCATGGTCTTCCTGATGACCCTGCTGCGCCGGAACCAGCCGCACATCTACGTGGCGAACTGGTTCTTCATGGCCTTCATCCTGGCGACCGCGCTGCTGCACGTCTTCAACAACATCCAGGTGCCGGTGGGTCTGTTCCACCCGCATTCCTACTCCATCTTCTCTGGGGTGCAGGATGCGATGACTCAGTGGTGGTACGGCCATAATGCGGTGGGCTTCTTCCTGACCGCGGCCTTCCTCGGGATGATGTACTACTTCGTGCCGAAGCAGGCCGGGCGTCCGATCTACTCGTACAAGCTGTCCATCATCCATTTCTGGGCGCTGGTCTTCCTGTACATGTGGGTGGGCGCGCACCACCTGCACTGGACGGCCCTGCCGGACTGGGTCTCCACCCTGGCGGCGACCTTCTCCATCCTGCTGCTGCTGCCTTCCTGGGGTGGCATGATCAACGGCATCATGACCCTGTCGGGCGCCTGGGATAAGCTGCGCACCGACCCGATCATGCTGTTCCTGATCACCGCGCTGGCGTTCTACGGCATGTCGACCTTCGAAGGTCCGATGATGTCGCTGAAGAGCGTGAACGCGCTGTCGCACTACACCGACTGGACCGTGGGCCACGTGCATTCCGGTGCGCTGGGCTGGGTGGCGATGATCACCTTCGGCTCCCTGTACCACCTGATGCCGCGTCTGTGGAACGTGAACCTGTACAGCCTGAAGCTGGTGTACGTGCACTTCTTCCTGGCGACCATCGGGATCGTGCTGTACATCACCGCGATGTGGGTGGCCGGTATCGGTCAGGGTCTGATGCTGCGTGCCTTCGACCAGTACGGGAACCTTGCCTACACCTTCACCGAGTCGGTGGTGTTCCTGCACAAGCCGTACGTGGTGCGCGCCATCGGTGGCGGGTTCTTCCTCGCCGGCATGCTGATCATGGCGTTCAACATCGCGATGACCGTTCGCTCGGGCATCAAGGCCGAGGCCCGCGAGGCCCAGGCTGCGTCCACCGAAGCCCGCACGGCCTGATTAGGGAGAGAATAGATCCATGAAGCATGAAAGCGTTGAAACCAATGCCGGCCTGCTGATCATCCTCACCCTTGCGGTGATCAGCGTCGGCGGCCTGGTCGAGATCGTGCCGTTGTTCTACATCGACGACACGATCGAGGAAGTGGACGGCGTGCGTCCCTACACCCCGCTGGAACAGCGTGGTCGCGACATCTACGTTCGCGAGGGCTGCTACACCTGCCACTCGCAGATGGTGCGTCCGTTCCGTGACGAGATGCTGCGCTACGGCCACTACTCGTTGGCGGCTGAGTCGCAGTACGACCATCCGTTCCAGTGGGGCTCCAAGCGCACCGGTCCGGACCTCGCCCGAGTTGGCGGCAAGTACTCCAACGAATGGCAGGTTCAGCACCTGATCAATCCGCAGTCGCTGGTACCGGAGTCGATCATGCCGGGCTACCCCTGGCTGGCGGAAACCCCGCTTGACTACTCCGATATCGACCGCCGGATGGTCGCGCTGAAGCGGGTCGGTGTGCCGTACTCGCTCACCGAAGAGGAATACGAGGCCAACGTCGAGCGCTTCGGCGAAGAACACGCCCGGATGTTCGATATCCGTGACGCCGAGGACAACCTGGTTCGCCAGGCCCAGGCGGGGAACTTCGACGGCAACCCCGGGACGGTCACCGAGATGGATGCAATCGTCGCCTATCTCCAGGTGCTCGGGACCATGGTCGACTTCAGCGAATACGACGACGGACACTTTGCCGAGTTCCGGTAAGGAGGAGCGGGTGCGAACATGATGGGACTGTGGGAATGGATCACGGACATGGGCAATAGCAAGATGGTCGCCCTGTTGCTCTTCATGGGCACCTTTATCGGGGTCGTGATCTTCCTGTTCGCCAACCGTCAGCGCGCCCGGAAGTTCGAGACGTATCGCTATATTCCTCTGGATGACGATGATTCACATCGGGAGCCCGTGGCCCGGCGTGACAAAACCAAGAGTGACGAGCAATGAGCACACAGGACAACCGCGAAAAGGACCCGAACCAGGTCGAGACCACTGGGCACGTCTGGGACGGGAACCTCCAGGAATACAACAACCCGCTCCCGCGCTGGTGGCTGTGGGGTTTCTACGCCACGATCGTGTTTGCCGTGGTGTACTGGCTGATCTACCCGGCCTGGCCGATCGGTGACAGCTTTACCAAGGGCTTCAACACCATCACCTTCGAGCAGGGTGGCGAAGAGCGCACGATGCACTGGAACACCCGTGCGCTGCTGGCCAAGGACATGCAGACCGGCACCTACGCGGTGCGTCAGCGCGAGATGCTTGAACAGGTGGCGGCCCAGGATTACGAAACCATCCTGCAGGACGCCGAGAGCATGAGCTTCGTCAACGCCTACGCCCAGGGTTCCTTCGGCACCTGGTGTGCCGCCTGCCATCAGGTTGGCGGTGCCGGCGTGGTCGGGCAGTACCCGAACCTGCGCAACGACCACTGGAAGTGGGGTGGCACCGTGGAGCAGATCGAGGAAACCCTGCACCAGGGTCGCCTGGGCTATATGCCGGGCTACCGCGACACCCTCGACGGCGACCAGCTCAACCAGGTCGCAGCGTACGTGCTGTCGCTCAACGGCTACAGCGTCGACCAAGGTGAAGCGGACGCCGGCGAACGCATTTTCACCGGTACCGACGGCGGCTGCTTCCAGTGTCACGCCATGGATGGCCAGGGTCTGGCGTCCCAGGGGGCTCCCAACCTGACCAATGATCTCTGGGGTCTGGTGGACGTGCGCGGTGCGGAAAGCGATAGCGAGCGCCAGCGTCTGGTGGCGAACTTCATTCGCAACGGCGCCCAGCGCGAGATGCCTGCGTTCGGGGATCGTCTGTCCGATGCCGAGATCAAGATGCTGACGGCCTACGTGCATTCGTTGGGTGGCGGGCAGTAAGCGCGAAACTGTTGACCGTATGGTGAGCCCCGGGGCCGGGCGCTCGCCGCGATAACTACAGGGGTGCCCGCCGGGTTGTTTGACGCCCGAGGGCGCCCCTGTTTTTTTGGAAGGAACCCGATCCCAGGGCGCGCCTTGCGGCCGCCCCACTCTGCCGGATTGAACTCCGGGAGGTTTTGATGTCCCAGGCCCAGCCGTTGTACGAGGCACGCATCCCGATCCATCCGCGGTCGGTCAAGGGGCGTTTCCGCAATCTGAAGACCGGCATCCTGTTGCTCGCCTACGGTGTGTTCTTCGGCCTGCCATGGGTCCGCTGGGAGCGCGAATACGGCCCCAATCAGGCGGTCTTGTTCGACATCCCGGGCCGGCAGTTCCACATCTTCGATCTGGTCGTCTACCCGCAGGACATCTTCTGGTTGGCCGGCTTCCTGCTCGTGGCCGCCTTGCTGCTGTTTTTCGTCACGGGCGTCGCCGGACGGGTGTTCTGTGGCTATTTCTGCTTCCAGACTCTGTGGACCGACGTCTTCATGTGGCTGGAGCGCAAGATCCAGGGTGAACGGCCCGCCCGCCTGCGCCTGGCCAAGCAGCCCTGGACTGGCGAAAAGCTGTTCAAGTACGGGTTGACCCACCTGTCCTGGCTGCTCGTGGCCTTTGCCACCGGCCTCGGCTTCGTCCTGTACTGGGGGAATGCCCCCTCGATCGTAAGCGACTTCTTTACCGGTCAGGCGGTCTACGCGGCCTACCTGACTGCAGGCATCCTGACGGCCACGACCTACACCTTTGCCGGATTGGCGCGCGAACAGGTCTGCACCTTCATGTGCCCCTACGCCCGGTTCCAGAGCGTGATGTTCGACCGCGACACCATGATCGTGTCGTATGAAGAGGCGCGTGGGGAAGGTACCGCCGGGCGCTCCAAGGTGAAGGCCGGTCTGAAGACCCGCGAGGAACGCCAGGCCGCCGGGGTGGGTGACTGCATCGACTGCGGCTACTGCGTTCAGGTGTGCCCGACGGGCATCGATATCCGCGACGGGCTGCAGTTCCAGTGCATCCACTGCGCACTTTGTATCGATGCCTGCGACACCATTATGGACAAGCAGGGCTGGCCCCGCGGCCTGATCACCTATACCTCCGAGCGCGAGCAGGAGGGCGGGAAGACCCATGTCCTGCGCGGCAAGACCCTTGGCTACGGGGCCGCCGTGCTGATCGTGGTCGTGGCGCTGGTCGGCAGTATTCTCGGCCGCCCGCCGGTGGACGCCAACGTTAACCAGGTGCGCCAGCCGCTCTACGTCCAGATGTCCGATGGTCGCACCCAGAACGGCTACGAGATTCGCCTGAACAACACCGCGGATCGGGAGCTGGACTTCGAGATCGGCCTGGCGGGGCTGGAGGGCGCCGAACTGGACCTGGGCCAGGTGGAACGCATCCGTCTGGAGCCCGGTGAGCGGCTGACCGTCGTGGCGCGTGTGCGCCACGACGTGCCCGCCGGTACTCCCTCGCCGCAGCCTTTCCGCTTCGTGATCACCGACCGCGAGGGCCATATCGAACCGCTCGAGGTGACGTCGCAGTTCAGTCACCGCTAGCAAGCGTTGCCGCCAGCCACCGGCGAAGAAACAGTAACCGCGCTGCCGGAACTCGCGCGGCACACCGCAAGCGCCTAGCTTGCGTTCACGCAGGAAACGAAGAAAAGCATATGAGCAACCTCGTCATTACCCTCGGCATCGGCAGTGCGACACTGGCCATCCTGTTCGCCCTGATCTACCGCTTCACGCGGTTCAAGGCCTACAGCACCTCGGCCGTGGTGGTCGCGCTCATGCTGTTCGTGTTTATCCCTTATTCGATCCTGACCTGGCAGGGGGCAGACGTCTTTGCCATTCATCTGGCGCTCTACATCATCGTGCCTTACGGCCTGGGGATCGTGTTCACCCAGAAGGAGGCCGAGGTCGAAAGCGGTGGCAAGGCCAAGATTGGGCGTCTGCACTGGGCCCCGTTGGTATTGGTGGGGTTCTTCACCATGGTCGCCTCGGTGCAGGCAGTCCTGATCACACTCGCCCATAACGGGATGCCGCAGCAGTTCATCGGCTCGATCCTGCCGGAGCCGGAGAACCGGGCCGAGCGGGTGACCTCCGCTTTCCCCGGCACAGTGGCCGGCATGGAGAGCCGCAAGCAGGCGCTCGCCGTGCACCGCGTCTCGGAGCTGCAGGAGCAGCGACAGAAGGGCTGGCAGGTGCGTCAGGGCTGGGTTGATCGACCCACCGAGGGCGAGACCGCCACCCTGCAGGTCGAGGTGCGGGATGCGGACGGCGAGCCGATCGACGATGCCAGCATCCGCGGCCTCTTCATGTGGCTGGCCGACGAACGTCGCGACCAGGGCTTCGAGATGCAGGCGATGGGCGAGGGCATGTATCAGGTCGAAGTGGCGCTGCCGGCACCGGGGCGCTGGGATCTGCGCTTCCAGGTCCAGCACGATGGGCAGCTTCTGGAGCAACAGGCACGCACCCGCGTGCGTAGCGCCCAGCCCGGTTAGCCCACCGCGCTCCCGCCGTGGCGCTCGCGTCCGACTCGCAGGGCCCGGCAACGCCCGAGGCCGAGGCCCGTTGTTTCCACTGCGGCCTGGAGGTGCCGGTAGGCGCCTGCTACCCGGTGACGTTCGAGGGCCGCGTGGAACCTACCTGCTGCCCCGGCTGCCAGGCCGTGGCCAGCGCGATCATCGAGCGTGGCCTGGGGGCCTATTACCATCACCGTGATGCCCCCCCGGCGGACACCGGCAGCCCCCTGATCCCCGACGAGCTCCGCGAGCTCGAACTGTTCGATCACCCCGGCGTCCAGCAACAGTTCGTCGCGCCCGCCGGCGCAGAGGGCGACCGCCGTGAGGCCGCCCTGATGCTCGAGGGCATCACCTGTGCGGCCTGCGTATGGCTGAACGAGCGTCATGTCCAGGCCCTTCCGGGCGTGGAGAGCTTTCGCGTGAATTACTCCACCCATCGCGCGCAGGTCGTCTGGGACCCCGCGCGCATTGCCCTGTCGGATATCCTCAAGGCGATCCGCGACATCGGGTACCACGCCCATCCCTACGACCCCGGAACCCGCGAGCAGGCGATCGCCCGCGAACGGGGCCTCGCCTTGCGCCGGATCGCCGTTGCCGCCCTGGGGATGATGCAGGTGATGATGCTGGCCGTGGCGCTCTGGTTGGGCGCCGAGGACACCGAGCACGAAGACCTCCTCCAGTTCATGCGCTGGGTGGCGGCGGCGCTGACCACACCGGTCGTCCTGTATTCCGCGATCCCGTTCTATCAAAGCGCCTGGCGCGACCTGCGTCATCGCCAGCTGGGGATGGACGTGCCCGTGAGTCTGGCGATCATCGTGACCTACCTGGCCAGCCTGTACGCGGTCATCCTCGGTACCGGCGAGCACGTCTATTTCGAATCGGTCGTGATGTTCGTCTTCTTCCTGCTCACCAGCCGTTATCTGGAGCTGATCGCGCGCCAGCACGCCAGCCATGCCATTGACCGCCTGGATCGCCTGGTTCCCGCCATCGCCAACCGTCTGGATGCAGCGGGGCGCGTCGAGGCGGTCCCGGTCGGCGAGCTGGTACCGAGGGATCGGGTGCGTGTGCGCCCGGGCGAGACCATCCCCACGGACGGCGTGGTGTGCGAAGGCGAGTCGACGGTCAACCGTGCCCTGTTGACCGGCGAGCCCGAGCCGCATGCGGTGCGCGTCGGGGATCCCGTGACCGGCGGGACGGTGAACGTCGATGGCCCACTCGCCATCGAGGTCCAGCGCGTCGGTGCCGAGACGACCCTGGCGGCGATCCAGCGGCTGCTCGATCGCGCCCAGACCGAGAAGCCGCGGATGGCCCGGATCGCCGAGGCCGGTACCGGCTGGTTTGTGGGTGCCGTCCTGGTCCTGACGGCGCTGGCGGGTCTGGTCTGGTATGCGTGGATCGATCCGACGCGGGCCCTCTGGGTCATGGTCGCCATGCTGGTCGCCACCTGCCCCTGTGCCCTGGCGCTCGCGACGCCGGTCGCCCTGACGGCCACCACCGGCGCGTTGTCGCGCCTCGGTCTGCTGGTTACGCGCGGCAGTGCCCTGGAGACCTTGCCGCGCGTCGATATGGTTTGTCTCGACAAGACCGGAACCCTGACCGTCGGCATGCCGCGTCTGGTGGCACAATCCGAGCTGCAGCCCGCGCCCGAGGGGGCTGACTGGCTGGACTGGGCCGCCGCGCTCGAGGCCCATTCCGAGCACCCCCTGGCACGCGCCCTGGTCGCTCCGGCCACGTCCTCATCGGTGGTTGCCAGCGAGGTTCGCAACCTCCCCGGGCGTGGCCTCGTTGGCCACATAGAGGGCCACCGTGTGGCCATTGGTGGATCGTCGATGTTGCCGCAGCGCGGTACGCCCAGCCCGGAGCCACCCCTGGGCTATCCCCTGGCCACCCCGGTCTGGCTGGTGGTCGACGACCAACCGGTCGCGCTGTTCTGGCTGGCCGACACTCCGCGTCCCGGGGCGCGGAACGTGATCGCCGATCTGCAGCGGCGCGGCTTGCGGGTGGTCTTGCTGACCGGGGACCGCCCGCAGGCCGCGCAGGCCTTCGCGGCGGAAATGGGCATCGCCGAAGCCGAGGGTGGCCTGACCCCGGAGGGGAAGCTCGCCTATGTGGACGCTCGCCAGGCAGAGGGCCGGGTGGTCCTGATGGCCGGCGAGGGCATCAACGATGCCCCGGTGCTGGCCGGGGCCGATGTATCGCTGGCGATGGGCGGCGGCACCCAGCTGGCGCAGAATCAGGCCGACCTGGTCCTGCTCTCGGATCGCCTGGAACACCTGCCGCAGGCGCTGGACCAGGCGCGCCACACGCGGCGCGTGATCCGGCAGAACATCGCCTGGGCAATCGGCTACAACCTGGTGGCCCTCCCGGTGGCCGCGGCGGGGCTGCTGACTCCCTGGCTGGCAGCGCTGGGCATGTCGCTCAGCTCGTTGCTGGTGGTTGGCAATGCGCTGCGCCTGCGTCCGGGGCGCGACGTGATGGACACAGGCGTCGAGTCGTCGGTGCCGTCCGGAGAGGCCGTGCGCGACCCGGCGTCACGGCCACCCCCGGTTTAAGCCGTTGGCGCGCCTGGGTACACTGGAAGCATGTCAATCCTCTACCTGCTGATCCCGCTGGCCATGCTGTTCGCCCTGGTGGTGGGCGTGGTGCTGTTCTGGGCCATCCGCTCGGGGCAGTACGACGATCTTCAGGGCCCGGCGCATCGCATCCTGATGGACGATGATGACCCGCGTATCCCGACCGGGTCCGGCGAGGAGGCCCCTCCCGACGCGACCGGTGGGGGTCGGCAAAAGTCCCAGCGCTGACCTCGGTCGAACTTGCGCCGCGCTCCGGACCCGCTTACCCTTTGCTTATTCTGGTTGAAATTTCCCGAGGGCTTCGAGATGCGCGAGTGGTTTACTTTCCCCAACTTTCCGCTGACGTTCACGGTCGGCCTGATCATCTGGTCCTGGATTAGCTTCTTCTCGGTGATCCTGTTCGGCTGATCGGGCATGGAACCGTGCCGGGTGCCGGGCTTGGTCCCGCTGCACCCGGCAACAAAAAGGCCCCGGCTGATGCCGGGGCCTTTTTCGTTCGGGGCCCTGGTTTCGCGAGGGTGCGAAAGCGTCAGTCGTCGAAGGCGGCCCGGATGCGCTTGATCGCGCTGTTCTCGATCTGGCGGATGCGCTCGGCCGAAACGCCGTATTCCGCGGCCAGCTCGTGCAGTGTCGCCTTCTGGTCGGCCATGTAGCGGCGCATCAGGATGGTGCGCGAACGCTCGTCCAGTTCGCCCAGGGTCTCGCTAAGGCGTTCCTGATAATGACGGTCCCAGTCCTCGTCCTCGGTCACATTGGCGGGGTCGTCGCTCAGGTCCTCCAGGCTCAGTCGTTCCGACGGGGCCTGATAGCCGTATTCATCGTCGGCTTCGGGGCCCGGGTCGAAACTCGCATCCTGGCTCGAGAGGCGGCGTTCCATCTCCCAGACGTCCTTTTCGGACACGCCCAGATCCTGCGCCACGGCGGAGACCTCGGCATTGGATAGCCAGCCGAGACGCTGCTTGGCACTGCGCAGGTTGAAGAACAGCTTGCGCTGGGCCTTGGTGGTTGCGACCTTCACGATGCGCCAGTTGCGCAGGATGAACTCGTGGATCTCGGCGCGAATCCAGTGCACGGCAAAGGACACCAGGCGCACGCCCTGATTCGGGTCGAAACGGCGGACGGCCTTCATCAGGCCCACGTTGCCTTCCTGGATCAGATCCCCCAGAGGCAGGCCGTACCCCTTGTAGCCGCGCGCAACGTGGATCACGAACCGCAGGTTGTGCAGGATCAGCTGGCGTGCCGCATCCAGGTCCTGGCGCTCGTGCAGCGCCACGGCCAGTTCACGCTCGTGCTCGGCGTCCAGCACCTCGATGCGGCCAACGGCCTGCATGTAGTGATCGAGGTTGCCCACCGGTACGGGCATGTCGATGCGTGGAGTGGTCAGGGCCTGGTTCATGCGTGGTGTTTCCTCCGGATTCATGACTCTACATTAGCAGTCTGTGAATAAGAGTGCTAAACCCTGCAAAGGTTCCGGACGTTTCGCCCGGGACGCGTGCCCCTAGGGAAACACTGATCAATGTACACGTTCGCGCTCGAGTCGCTTTTGCGTGCGAACAAGGCGCGGCGACTGCCGTGCAGTCATTCTGCACAAGGGAGCCGCAACGCCGTGCGCGCGCAAAAGCGGCCGAGCCCCGTCTTTCATTAGCTTGTGGGGTTGGCACCCCAGGTTCCCCGATCCTGCGTTGCGCCGCTTGCGGGTAGAACCACTACCCGCTGCACGACGCGCCTTGTCTCGGAAAACCTGGGGTGCCAACGCGAACGTGTACATTGATCAGTGTTTCCCTAGGGGGCATCCCGCAGGGCATGGCCGCTGCCCAGCCGGGCGCCCAGCCAGCCGAGGAGGAGTCCGGCCAGGAGCAGGGCCAGGAGATGGGTGGCCCCAGGCAGGGACAGCCCAAACTCGAGATCGAACGCGCCCGCGGCCTGTTCCAGTGGCGCCCGGCTCAGGCCGATCCCGATGAGCAGCAGGATGCCGGCAAAAACGCCGCCACCCAGGCCGGTCATCACGCCACCGTAGAGGGAGGGTCGCCGCAGGAACCGGTGGGTGGCCCCGCTGATCCGCGAGATGGCGATCTCTTCCCGGCGTTCGCGCAGTTCCGAGGCAGTCGCCAGGGCCAGGATCAGCAACGCCCCCAGCCCCAGCAGGGCACCCACCACCGACAGGATGCGCAGCCCCAGCTGGTGCAGGCTGTTCAACTGCCGCACCCAGTCGTCGTCGCTGACCACCGTCGCCCCCGGTACGGTGGCCGCAAGCGCCTCGCGCAGCGCCGCAACCGTCTCGGGATCCGCGGTCGCGGGGATCACATCCACCACGTCCGGCAGCGGGTTTTCGTCCAGCCAGTCCAGCAGGCCCGGGTCGGCCAGGCCCTCGCGATAGCGGGCCAGGGCCTCGTCGGCATCGATCCAGATCCAGCGTTCTACCCGGGCATCGGTCTCCAGGTGGCGTTCCAGATCCGCGACCGTGGCCGCCTCCACGCCGTCGAGGTAGAGGGCGATGCGTGGGTCATGGTCCACGTGGGCGGACAGGGCGCGGGCGTTGTCCAGCAGGACCCAGAGGTAGGCCGGCAGGGCGAGGATGAAGCCCAGCACGGCAATGCTGATCAGGCTCAGAACCGGGGCCTGCAGGCGGCGCTGCAGGCTGCGCCGGGCGGCATCCCGATGGGCCTCCAGCCAGGCCGGCACGGTGTCCAGCAGGCGACGGCCCGGCTTCATGCCGGGGCCCCCGCGGCCGCGCGCGCCTCGATGCGTCCGTCTTCCAGGTGCAGGACCGGCTTGCCCATGCGCTCGACCAGGCCGAGGTCATGGCTGGCGATCAGGGCGGTCATGCCGACCCGGTTGAAGTCGTCGAACAGTTGCAGGATCTCACGCGACAACGCCGGATCGAGGTTGCCGGTGGGCTCGTCCGCCAGCAGCAGGACCGGCCGGTGGACGATGGCCCGGGCAATGCCGACACGTTGTTGTTCGCCCGCCGACAGGGTGCGCGGGTTGACCCCCTCCTTGTGCAGCAGCCCGACCTTGTCGAGCGCCGCGCGCACGCGTTTGCGCATCTCCGGGCGGCGGTAGGCGAGGATCTCCAGCGGCAGGGCGACGTTGTCGAACACCGGGCGGTCGAACAGCAGGCGATGATCCTGGAACACCAGCCCGATACTGCGGCGAAACCCCGGAATCGCGCGGTTGGAGAGGCGGTCGAGGTCGTGGCCGTTGACCCGGATGCGCCCGCGGGTCGGGCGCTCAAGCCCGGCGATCAGGCGCAGCAGGGTGCTCTTGCCGGCGCCGGAGGGCCCGGTGATGAAGGCCATCGCTCCGGGGTCCACGCGCAGGCTGACGTTACTGAGCGCCTCGGACGCGCTGCCGAATCGCTTGGTGACGCGTTGCAGACGAATCATCCGGTGGGCTCGTCAGTCGCTATCGCGGCCGAGCAGGGCGCGCACAAAGGCGCGGGCATCGAAGACCTGTAGATCCTCGGCCTTTTCCCCGACCCCGATGAATCGCACCGGAATGCCCAGCTGTTCGGCCAGCGCGAACAGCACGCCGCCCTTGGCCGTGCCGTCCAGCTTGGTCACGACGATTCCGGTCAGGCCCAGGGCCTCGTGAAACTGACGGGCCTGGTTCAGGGCGTTCTGGCCGGTGCCGCCGTCGACCACCAGCAGGACCTCGTCCGGGGCGTGTTCGTCCAGCCGGCCCATCACGCGCTTCACCTTGCGCACCTCGTCCATCAGGTTGGTCTGGGTGTGCAGGCGCCCGGCGGTGTCGGCAATCATCACGTCGATGCCGCGCGCCTGCGCGGCCTGCAGGCCGTCGTAGACCACCGAGGCGGAATCCGCCCCGGTGCCCTGGGCGATCACCGGAGCGCCATTGCGCTCGCCCCAGGTCTGCAGTTGTTCCACCGCCGCGGCGCGGAAGGTGTCGCCGGCCGCCAGCAGCACCGAGCGATCGTCCGCCTGCAGGTGGTGGGCCAGCTTGCCGATGGTGGTGGTCTTGCCGGCGCCGTTGATGCCGACGACGAGGATGGAGAAGGGGCGTTCGGCCTCCGGGATCTCCAGGGGGCGCGAGACCGGCTCGAGGATCTCGATCATGGCCGCCTCCAGGGCGTCCATCAGGGCCTCGGCATCATCCAGTTGTCCGCGTTTCACCTCGCGGGTGATACGATCCATGATCCGCTGGGTCGCATCCAGGCCCACGTCCGCGAGGAGCAGGCGTTCTTCCAGCTCCTCGAACAGTTCGTCGTCGATCTTGCGCCGGAGCAGCGACCCCAGGTCGCCGCCCAGGACCTGCCCGGTCTTGGCCAGGCCCTTGCGCAGGCGCTGGAACCAGCCGCCGCGGGCGGGCTTGTCCGGCTCGCTGCCAGGTGCCTCCGCGTCGGGGGTGGCCGGGTCTTCGGACTTCTTTTTGCGGAAACCGAACATGCTCGATGTGGTCAAGTAGAGAGTTCGCCAATGCTAGCACGAGGATTCATGAATCATGCGCGGTAAAAACCTGGTCACAGTGCTCGTTACGGCGTTTGTCTTTGCCTGGCCCGTCGGGGCCCTGGCCGCGACGCCCGAGATCGAATCGAAGGTGGTCGAGACTACGCTGGACAACGGCCTGACGGTCCTGGTGCTGGAGGACCGGCGCGCCCCGGTGGTGGCCAACATGGTCTGGTACCGGGTCGGGTCGGCCGACGAGCACAGCGGCGTGACCGGCATCTCGCACATGCTGGAGCACATGATGTTTCGCGGGACCGAGCAGTATGAGCCCGGCGAGTTCTCGCGCATCGTTTCGCGTCTGGGCGGGCGCGAGAATGCCTTTACCGGCCGTGACTACACGGGTTACTTCCAGATCATCGGGCGTGATCACTGGGAGACCATGATGGCGATGGAGGCGGAGCGCATGCAGCACCTGAAGCTGCAGGAAGACGAGTTCCGTCCGGAATTGAACGTGGTAAAGGAAGAGCGCCGTCTGCGCGTGGAGGACCAGCCCAACTCTCTGGTGCGCGAGCAGCTGATGGCCACGGCTTTCCTCAATCATCCGTATGGCAATCCGGTGATCGGCTGGATGAGCGATATCGAGGCCTACACCCTGGAAGACAATCAGGCGTGGTATGACCGCTATTACCACCCGAACAACGCGGTGGTCGTGGTGGTCGGCGATGTCGATGCCGAGCGGGTCATCGAGGCGGCCCGGGAGCATTTTGGGGACATCCCGGCGGGTGATCTCCCGGAGACGAAGCCGCGCGCCGAGACGCCGCAAAAGGGCGAGCGCCGCATCACCGTCGAGGCCCCCGCAGAGCTGCCCTACCTGCTGATGGGCTGGAAGGCGCCGGTTCTGAATACCGTGGACGACCCGGTGGATGTCTACGCACTGATGGTGGCGGCCGGGATCCTGGATTCCGGCGAGGCCTCGCGCTTTGCCCGCGAGATCGTACGGGGCGAAGAACTGGCCGGCGCGACCTCGGCCCGCTACAGCCCGTTCAGCCGGCTGGATGACCTGCTCATGATTGCAGCGGTGCCCACGGCTGCCACGGATGTGGAGACGCTGGAGGCGGCCCTGCTGGAGCAGGTGGAGCGGCTGAAGGACGAGCCGGTCAGCGACAGCGAACTGGAACGGGTGCAGGCGCGGGTGATCGCCTCCGAGGTGTACCAGCGTGACTCGGTGCGCTCTCAGGCCTTCCAGCTGGGCATGCTGCAGATCATCGGCGTCGGCTGGCAGGAAGGCGATCGCTTCGTCGAGCGCGTGCGTGCGGTGACCGCCGAGGATGTGCAGCGCGTGGTGCGCGAGTACCTGGTGCCGGAACGACGCACGGTCGGCATTCTCGATCCGCAACCCCTGGATGGTGACGCCCCGCCCGATCCGGGTGCGGTAGAACCCTATGGCGATACCGCGGGGGGCATGTAATGACGGGAGGCAACATGATGCGAACGCGATTCCTGGTAGCCCTGGTCGGGCTGCTGGCGCTGGCGCTGCCGGCCCAGGCGGTGGAGATCGAGGAGTGGGAGACCGACGAGGGGCTGCGCGTGCTGTACGTGGCGGCGCCGGATTTGCCGATGGTCGACCTGCGCCTGACCTTCGACGGCGGGGCCTCGCGCGACGGCGACCAGAATGGCCTGGCCTCGTTGACCAGCAGCGCCCTGCAGCATGGCACGGCGGAGATGGATGCGGACGCGCTGGCCGAGGGTTTCGAGTCGGTGGGCGCGCAGTTCAGCACCACGGCACTGCGCGACATGGCCATCGTCAGCCTGCGCAGCCTGACCGAGCCGGACTGGATGGACGCGGCGCTGGAGACCCTGTCCGCAGTCCTGGCCGAGCCGGCCTTCCCGGAGGCCGATTTCGATCGTGCCCGGCGCCAGGCCCTGCAGGGGCTGCAGCGCGAGCGCCAGGATCCCGGGAGCGTTGCCACCCGGCGTTTCTACGAGCTGATGTATGGCGATCACCCCTACGCCAACTGGCCAGGCGGCGAGCGCGAGACCCTGGAGGCGTTGCAGCCCGCGGATGCCCGCGCGTTCTACGAGCGCCACTACACCACGGCCAACGGCGCCCTGGCGATCACGGGTGGGCTGAGCCGCAGTGAGGCCGAGGCCGCGGCGGCGCGCATCTCCGCCGCCCTGCCGCAGGGGCCTGCGGTGGAACCGCTGCCCGCGGTGGAACCGCGCGAGGACCCGGTCGAGGAGCGTATCGACTTCCCTTCCGAGCAGGCCCATATCCACATGGGGGCCCCGACCCTGCGCCGCGGCGAGGATGACCACTATGCCCTGACCCTGGCCAACCATGCCTTCGGCGGAGGCGGCTTTATCTCGCGCCTGTTTCGCGAGATTCGCAGCGCCCGTGGACTGGCCTATTCGGTCAGCAGCCGCTTTCAGCCCATGGCGGTCGAGGGTCCCTTCCGGATCGGGATGCAGACCGGGGTCGATCAGGCGGACGAGGCGGTGACCGCGCTGCGCGAGGAACTCGAGCGCTGGCATGCCGAGGGTATCGATGCCGACGAGCTGGAGGCCTCGCGCGAGAATGTGGTCAACAGCTTCCCGCTGTCGTTGGCCTCGAACAGCGACATCGTTGGTCTGCTCGGGATGATCGCCTTCTATGACCTGCCGCTGGATTATCTGGAGCGCTACATCGAGCGCATGGAGGCGGTCGAGCTGGATCACCTGAATGCGCGGCTGCGCGAGCGCATCAACCCGGAAGCGATGGTCACGGTGATCGTGGGTGGGCAGGAGTAGGCGCGCCCCCGCCGGGCGCTCTGCGCGCATCCGCATCATCGGCGGGGCCTGGCGCCGCCGCTGGCTGCCGGTGCTTGGGGTCGGCGGGTTGCGCCCGACCGCGGACGCCCTGCGCGAGACCCTGTTCAATTGGCTGCAGCCGCGACTCCCGGGCGCGCGGGTGCTCGACCTGTTCGCCGGCACCGGGGCGCTGGGGCTGGAGGCGGCCTCGCGCGGGGCGGACTCGGTGCTGCTGGTCGAGCGCGATGCCCGTGCCGCGGCCCAGCTTCAGGCCAACTGCGAGACCCTGGGGGCCGAGCAGGTGAGCGTGCGCCGGGATGATGCCCTGCGCCTGCTGGCCGGGGAGCCGCCCGGCGGGTTGCCCTTCGATCTGGTGCTGGTGGATCCGCCATTCGGCCAGGGCCGGGTGGCGCCGGTGCTGGAGGCCCTCCGCGCGCACGACTGGCTGCACGCGGACAGCCGGATCTACGTGGAAATCGAGTCCGAGGCGGACCTCGATTTCCTCGCTGCGGGTGGCTGGGAGATCGAGCGCGAGCGTCAGGGCGGGCAGGCCCGTGCCCTGTTGCTGGCCCGTGCTCCAGTCGCCGAGGCGGCGTAATATGGCCTCGGATATGACGCCGGGTGCGCAGCCCTTCACGTTTTTGCAGTCGGAGTAGTCTTTCGCTACGGTGGCTTTGCCCCACCTACTGCGGCAACGCCCAACGGGCGTGATCCTGTGCGGCTCCCGGAGCACGTTCGGAGCAAGCCCGCGCCGGCCCGCGTTCGCCACAAGAATACAAGGGGAAACCGAATGGATGAGCAGTCCACCCCCGGTCTGACGCAAACCCGCCTCGGCGGCTTTGGCGTGATCTGCAGCCCGGTCTTCTACACCTCGAGTATCGTGATCGCACTGTTCGTCCTGTTCGGGGCGATCTTCCCGGACACCGCCGAAGCGGTCTTCGCCCAGCTGCAAAGCGGCATCGGGGAGTATCTCGGCTGGTACTACATGCTGGTCGTCACCGTGTTCCTGGTCTTCTCCCTGTACCTGATGTTCAGCCGTTACGGTGGGGTGCGCCTGGGCGATCAGTTCGAGGCCCCGCGCTTTAGCTACACCGCGTGGTTCGCGATGCTGTTCTCCGCGGGCATGGGGATCGGGCTGCTGTTCTGGAGCATCGCCGAGCCGATGTACCACTACCTCAGCCCACCGCACGCCGAGGGCGAGACCAGCTCGGCGGCTGTCGAGGCGATGCGCTACACCTTCTTCCACTGGGGGCTGCATGCCTGGGCGATCTACATTGTCGTCGGCCTGTCGCTGGCGTATTACGCTTACCGCCACAATCTCCCGCTGCTGATCCGTTCCTCGCTGTACCCCTTCATCGGCGACCGGATCTATGGCCCCTGGGGGCATCTGGTGGACGTGGTGGCGCTGTTCGGCACCATGTTTGGCGTGGCGACCTCGCTGGGCCTCGGTGTCATGCAGATCAACTCGGGCCTGAACTTCGTGTTCGGGATCGAGGAATCCACCTACATGCAGATCGTGCTGGTCGCGATCATTACCCTGATCGCGGTGGGCTCGGTCGCGCTGGGCGTCGACAAGGGCATCAAGCGCCTGTCGAACTTCAATATCGGCCTGGCGGTGATCCTGATCGCGCTGCTGCTGGTCATGGGCCCGACCCTGTTCATCCTGCGCCTCCTGGTGGAGAGCACCGGCGTCTATGTTCAGTTCCTGCCCGAGATGAGCCTGTGGGCCGACACGATCGAGGATTCCGGCTGGGCGACCTCCTGGACCATCTTCTACTGGGGCTGGTGGATCTCCTGGGCCCCGTACGTCGGCATGTTCATCGCGCGGGTCTCGCGTGGCCGCACCATTCGCGAGTTCGTCGCCGGCGTGCTGCTGGCCCCGACCGCCGCGGCCTTCGTCTGGCTGGCCGTGTTCGGCGGTACTGCGATGAGCTACGAGCTCGAGGGTGTGGTCGACCTGACTGGCGCCGTGTCGGAGAACATGTCCACCGCGCTGTTCGTGACCCTCCAGGCCATGCCGCTGTGGGATTGGCTGTCCGTGGCCGTGATGGCGGCGGCGACGGTGCTGATCGTCACCTTCTTCGTGACCTCCTCGGACTCCGGCTCGCTGGTTATCGACACCCTGGCCTCCGGTGACGTGCGCAACCCGACCGTCACCCAGCGCGTGTACTGGGCCATCCTCGAAGGGGTTGTCGCGTCCATCCTGCTGTTGGCAGGCGGTCTGGCCGCGTTGCAGGCGGCCGCGATCAGTGTCGGGCTGCCGTTCTCGGTCATCATGCTGATCATGGTGTTCGGCCTGTGGAAGAGCTTGCATCAGACCGAAGCGGTCACCCCGAGCAAGTACCAGAAGGAAGCCCCGCCGCCGCATACCCTGTTGGGGTATACGGAAGATCTGGACGACAAGATCAAGTAGGGGGTAACGATGGCTGCGTCCCGAGTGGCGCTGCTGGGATGCGGGCTCATGGGGCAACCCATGGGCCTGCGTCTTTTGCAGGCCGGATTTCCCGTGGTGGCCTACAACCGCACGGTCGCGCGAGCGAGCGATCTGGCGGCCGAGGGGGTCACCGTTCACAGTTTGCCCGCCGCGGCTGTCGCGGAGGCGGATGTGCTGGTGCTGATGCTCAGTGATGCCGCGGCCATCCATGCCGTGCTGGATGCCCTGCCGGCGGGTGCGCTGGATGGTCGCTGCGTGATCCAGATGGCGACCATCCTGCCGGCCGAGAGCCGGGCCCTGGCGGAACGGGTGCGGGGCGCCGGCGCCTGCTACCTGGAGGCGCCGGTGCTGGGTTCCATCCCCGAGGCCCGGGATGGCCGTCTGCTGATCATGGCGGGCGCCGACCGCGAGGCCGACTTTGCCCGGGCCCAGCCGGTACTGGCGGCTCTGGGCGAGACACCCCGGCATGTCGGTTCGGTCGGGCAGGGGGCGGCGCTGAAGCTGGCCTTCAACCAGCTGATCGCGAGTCTCACCGCGGCGTTTTCCTTGAGCCTGGGGCTGGTGCGGCGCGAGGGGGTGGAGGTGGATACCTTCATGGAGATCCTGCGCGACAGTGCGCTGTATGCCCCGACCTTCGACAAGAAGCTTGGCAAGATGGTCTCCGGTGACTTCGGTACCGCCAACTTTCCGGTCAAGCACTTGCTGAAGGATGTGCGCCTGACCGAACGCGCGGTGGAGGATGCCCACCTGGTGGGGCCGTGGCTGCCGCTGCTGGCGGATCTGCTGGATCGGGCGCGCGAGCAGGGCCTGGCCGATGCGGATTATTCGGCCATCTACACCACGATTGCCCCGGAAAACGCGGGGCAATGAGGAAGATACGGCGGCCCTTATGCACAGCACCTGGCGATGGTGCTCGAGGCTCAAGGGGGTGGCCCGTGGCAACACATCGGACTGATGGGTCGGTATTAAATGGCTTAAAAACCAGGTGCTTGCGTGATATCTTTGCCGGGATCCGGCGCCGCCGCCTTGACGTTTCCGGTGGATTCCGTTCCGGGCGCGACAATTCGTCCACAAAGTTATCCACAGGTTGTCCGGACGGGTAAAACCACCCAGTCATTCAGGCAGTTGTCACCCGGAGTTGAAACGCGCTCTGCACTTGCTGTCGCAACCTGGTCTTGCGCTCGGGCGGGTAGCACCGCTATGCTATCGGACTTTTCGCCAGAACCTGCGTGAGCCGACCATGAAAGCCGACATTCATCCGAACTACCACAACGTCAAGGTTATCTGCAGCTGCGGTACGCAGTTCGAGACCCGCTCCACGCTCTCCGGCGAGGAGATGCACCTGGACGTGTGCTCGCAATGCCATCCGTTCTACACCGGCAAGCAGAAGATCGTTGATACCGCCGGCCAGGTCGACAAGTTCAACCGCCGCTTCGCATTCTGAGGCTGCGGCGCGCCGGATGGCGCGCAACGCGAACGGACACGTGACTGCTGCGGCGGGCGTTGTCCGACCCGACGAGGGCGTCCTGCGGGGCGCCCTCGTCTGCGTTGTGGGCTTGGCCCTGGTGCTGCTGGCCACTGCGGCCCGGGCCGAGTGCCGGCTGGCGGATCAGGATCCGCGTGGGCTTCAGGAGGTCGAGGTGGAGCGCGTCCAGGGCTTCGATAGTCTGCGGTTGACCGATGGGCGGACCGTTCAGGTGATTGGTCTGGCCCCGGCCGCGCCGCTGCCGGAGAGGCCCGGCCCGATGCGACCCCTGCATCTTCACGAGGGGCTGCGCGAGGCACTGGCCGCCCGGCTGGACGCGGTCGATCAGCGGCTGATCCTGCGCCCGGGCCGTCCCGCCCGGGACGCCGAAGGGCGCCTGCGCATGCATGCCTGGCTGCCCGGCGGGCCGTTGCTGGCGGCCGAATTGATTGCCGCCGGCGAAGCGATGCCGCGCCCCGGGCCGCAGCCGGCCGCTCTGGATACCTGCTTCTACGTGGCCGAGGCCGAAGCACGGGCAGGGGAGCGGGGTCTGTGGTTGGAGCGCCCGGCCGCCCTGCCGGTCCGGATGCTGGACCCGCGTTCCGGTGCCCTGCGCCAGGGTCGGCTGCGGGTGCAGGGCGAGGTGGTGGCCGTGCGCGAGACGTCGCGTCACTGGGTGCTGGAGCTGGACGGGCCGCTGGACGTCCTGATTCGCGGGCGTGACCGCGATCACTGGCCCGATCTCCAGCCCGATACCTTGAACGGCGAGGCGGTGATTGTGCGCGGTCAGGTGTATCCTTGGAGAGACCGACTCCGGATGCGCATACGCCATCCGCTCGATCTAGAGGTACCGGAATAATGCGTGCTCTTTCCAAGTCCTGGCGGACCGCTCGCGGTCGTCTGGCCTCTCTGTTCCTGACGGTTCTGGTCGCCGCCGGCCTGGCCGTGGCGATCCCCGGTTGTACCACCAATCCGGTGACGGGACGCTCGCAGCTGATGCTGGTCTCCGAGAATCAGGCGATCGATGCGTCGCGCAGCGCCTACGTCGAGATGCTGGCGCCGGCGCGCGAGGAGGGTCGCATCAATGCCGATCCTGCGATGACCGCGCGGGTGCAGGGCATCACCGAAAAGGTGGTTGCGCAGGCGGTCAAATACCGTCCCGAGACCGCGGACTGGGACTGGGAGATCGCGGTGATCGAGGCCCCGGATACCGTCAACGCCTTCGCCATGGCGGGTGGCAAGATGGCGATTTACTCGGGCATCATCGAACAGCTGGAGCTGACCGATGACGAGCTCGCGCAGATCATCGGGCATGAGATTGCCCACGCGCTGTCGGCGCATACGGCGGAAAAGATGTCGGTCGCGCTGGCCAGCAATCTGGCCCTGACGGGGTACGCCCTCTCCGGCGACCGTTCGGATCTGGCCCTGACCGGAGCGGCGCTGGGGGCCGTGCTCGCCGTGCAGCTCCCGCATAGCCGGGGTATGGAGTCCGAGGCCGACCGCATCGGTATCGAGCTGGCGGCGCGGGCCGGTTACAACCCGGATGCCGCGGCCACTCTCTGGCGCAAGATGGCTGCGCAGGCCAATGGCGGTCAGCCGGAATTCCTGAGCACTCACCCGGCACCGGCTTCGCGCCAGCGCGAACTCACCCGTCTGGCCGATCAGTACCGCCCGGTGTATGACGAGGCCCGGCGCGGGTCCGTCCCCACCCACCCGGTCAACTGATTTCGTTTCCGGTGCGGGCCTACCGCACCGGGCCTGCACCTGTTTCTGAAGCAACCGTCCGACAAAAGGCCTCGCTACACCATGTCCAAGGATTTCAACCAGCGCGCGCTGGAGTACCACGAGCAGCAGCCGGCCGGGAAGCTGGCGATCCACATCACCAAGCCCACAGTCACCCAGGATGATCTGTCGCTGGCCTACTCGCCGGGCGTCGCTGCACCGGTGCGGGCAATCGCCAAGGACCCGGAGCTGGCCTATCGCTATACCGGCAAGGGCAACCTGGTCGCAGTGATTACCGATGGCACCGCGGTGCTGGGGCTGGGCAACGTGGGTGCGCTCGCGTCCAAACCGGTGATGGAGGGCAAGGGCGTACTGTTCAAGGCCTTCGCCAATATCGACGTCTTCGATATCGAGGTGGACGCCGCGCAGCCGGAGGACTTCATCAACACGGTCGCGCGCATTGCCGGCGGCTTTGGTGGCATCAATCTGGAAGATATTGCCGCGCCGCACTGCTTCGAGATCGAGCGCCGCCTGTCCGAACGCCTGGATATCCCGGTCTTTCATGACGATCAGCACGGCACCGCGATCATCACCGCGGCCGGCCTGGTCAACGCGCTGGAGATCCAGGGCAAGAAACTGAGCGAGGCAAAGATCGTCTGTGTCGGCGCCGGGGCTGCCGGGATCGCGTCCATGCAGCTGCTGGTCCGCCTGGGCGCGGCGAAGAAGAACCTGTTCATGGTGGATCGCAAGGGTGTGATCCACAGCCAGCGCGATGACCTGAACGAATACAAGCAGATCTTCGCGGTGGACACCGACGCGCGCAGCCTGGCCGATGCCTGTGCCGGTGCCGACGTGTTCATTGGGCTGTCCGGCCCGGACCTGCTGACTGCGGAGATGCTGCAGTCCATGGCGCCGAAGCCGATTGTCTTCGCCCTGTCCAACCCGGACCCGGAGATCCGTCCGGAGCTGGCGCACGCAACCCGCGACGACCTGATCATGGCCACCGGGCGCTCGGACTACCCGAACCAGGTGAACAACGTGCTCGGCTTCCCGTTCATCTTCCGCGGCGCGCTGGATGTGCGCGCCCGGACGATCAATGACGAGATGCTGGTGGCCGCGGTACACGCCCTGGCCGGACTGGCTCGCGAGCCCGTCCCGCAGGTGGTGCTGGATGCCTACGGGCTGGAGACGCTCGAATTCGGCCCGAACTACATCCTGCCGACCCCGTTCGATCCGCGTCTGATCGACACGGTGCCGCAGGCGATCAGTCAGGCCGCCCGCGACAGCGGGGTCGCCCGCCTGTAACGCAGTCCTGTAGGAGGAGCAGCGCATGCAGAAGATCGCCATTATCGGCGCCGGACGCGTCGGCGAATCCACCGCCCAGTTTCTGGCCCGCCGCGACATCGCCCGCGAGATCGCGCTGCTGGATGTACGCGAGGGCGCGGCGGCCGGCGCCGCCCTGGATATCCAGGAGACTGCGCCACTGCTGCGTTTCGATACCCGGCTGACCGGCAGCCACGAGGCGTCGGTGATCGCTGGAGCGGAGCTGGTGATCATCACCGCCGGGTTGCCGCGCAAGCCCGGCATGTCGCGCTCCGACGTGCTGGACAAGAACGTCGAAATCCTCGATGTGATCCTGCAGGACATCCTGGTTCATGCCCCGCAGAGCCGGATCCTGGTGGTCTCCAACCCGGTGGATGTGCTGACCTACCGCGCCTGGCAGAAGACCGGCTGGAGCCGCGACCGTATCTTCGGCCAGGCCGGGGTGCTGGATACCTCGCGCATGGCGGCCTTCATCGCGCTGGAGACCGGTCTGTCCACCCACGACATCCAGGCGCTGGTGTTGGGCGGCCACGGCGATGCCATGGTTCCGATGCTGCGCTATTCGTCCATCAACGGTGTACCGCTGGATCACTTCATGGATCAGGCCACGCTGGACAACATCGTCGAGCGAACCCGGCACGGCGGTGCCGAGATCCTGGCCCTGAAGCAGACCTCCAGCGCCTACGGCGCCCCGGCGGCGGCCATCGCCGAGATGGTCGAGGCGATCGCGCTGGATCGGCGGCGGGTGCTGCCGACCGTGGCCCTGCTGGACGGCGAATACGGCGAGCGCGACGTGGCCATGGGCGTGCCCTGCATCCTCGGTCAGGGCGGGATGGAGCGTGCCATCGAGCTGGAACTGAATGCCGAGGAGCGCGCCGCCTTCGACCAGTCCATCGCCGGGGTACGGAAGGACCTTGAACGCCTCGCCTGACGCCGGCCCAGTGCCGGATGCGCGGTTGCCGACCCTGACCCTGGTCGACAGCAGCATCTTTGTCTTTCGCGCCTGGTTCGCGCGTGGCCTGGACCCGGATCCGCAGGGCCGACCGGGCGGTGCGCTGCACGGCCTGGTGCACTCGCTCTGCCAGTGGTTGCCGGCCTGCGCGCCGGGTCCGGTGGCCTTTTGTTTCGACACCGGCCTGCGCCGGGGTTTTCGTCACCGCATTGACCCTGCCTACAAGGCCCATCGCCCGCCGGCCCCGCCGGAGCTGCGCGAGCAGTTCGCGCGCATCCGCGAACTGCTGGGCCGGCTGGGGTTTGCGACTCTGGCCGACGCGGAGTACGAGGCCGACGACCTGATCGCCAGCCTGGCCCGCGCCGGGCGCGCGGCCGGCTATCGCATCGACGTGAAGAGTGCCGACAAGGATCTGACCCAGGTCATCCTGGGCGGGCAGGATCGCCTGCACGACCCGGAACGCGGGGTCGACATGGATCGTCGCGCCATCGAGAAGCGCTTTCGCATCCGCCCCGAGCAAGTCGCGGACATGCTGGCGCTGGCCGGGGATGCCAGCGACAACATTCCCGGAATCGACGGGGTCGGACCGAAGACGGCCGCGCGTATCCTGCGCCGGTTGCACGACCTCGACACGGTCCTGGCCGACCCGCCGGCCGTCACCCGTTGCAACATCCGCCGCGCGCCCGCCGTAGCCGCGGCCATCGCCGGGCAGGCCGACCGGCTGCGCCGCTCGCGCCGGCTGACCGGCCTCGCCGACCGTATCCCGGATCTGCCGGCGCCCGGGGAATTGCAGCCGACGGGCCCCGATCCGGACGCGTCCGCCTGGCTGCACGATCTGGGTGTTGCCCCCGCCTACCACGCCCCGCTCCTGGCCGCCGCCGGCGCCTGGGGCCTGACGGATACGAGGCAGACGGCATGATGCGCCGCCTGCACATCCTGGGCGGCGTGGTGCTGGCCGCGCTCGTGCTTCTGCCGGCCGGCGTACAGGCGCACCCGCATGCCTGGATCGACCTGCGGATCAGCTTCGAGCGCGACGGCGAGGGGCAGATCACCCATATGCTCCATCACTGGCGCTTCGACCCGACCTACGGGCAGTACCTGTACGACGATGCCCAGGAGCATCAGTCCGGCGATACGCCGGAGGCGCGCCTGCAGGGGCTTGCCACCGAGATCCTCGACAATCTGGACGAGTACCGCTGGTACAGCCACCTGGAGGTGGCTGGAGAGGCGCTCGGGATCGCGGCCGCCACCGATCCCCGGATGGCCATGGACGCGGGGCTGCTGCACTTCCGCTTCCGGCTGGAGCTGGAGCAACCGGTCGATCCGACCGACGAGCCGCTGGCCTACCGGGTCTACGACCCGACGTATTTCATCGAGATCCTGCATCAGGATCCGCATGGCACGCGCATCCTCGATGCGTCCGGACTGGTGGATGCGACCTGTCAGGCCCGGCTCGAACGGCCGCGCCCGGATCCGGCCCTGGTGGCGCGCGCGCTGGCGCTGGACTATGGCGCCAGCGTGGATTACGACCTCGGCCGGCACTTTGCCGAACGCGTCACCCTGCGCTGCGACTGAGGCACTGGTTATGGCCCGGGTCGTATTGTTCCACAAGCCCTGGGGCGTGCTGCCCCAGTTCACCGATCCCGAGGGTCGTCCGACACTGGCCGACTACATCGCGATCCCCGGCGTCTATCCGGCCGGTCGTCTGGACCGTGACAGCGAGGGCCTGCTGGTCCTGACCGACGATGGGCGTCTGAACGCGCGTCTGACCCAGCCACAGCACAAGACCAGCAAGACCTACTGGGTTCAAGTCGAGGGCGAACCCGACGATGCCGCGTTGCATGCCCTGCGCGAGGGTGTCGAGTTGAAGGATGGCCTGACCCGCCCGGCGCAGGTGGAACGCATGGACCCGCCGGACATCCCGGAGCGCGACCCACCCGTGCGTTTTCGGCGCCATATCCCGACCCGCTGGCTGGCGCTCACCCTGCGCGAGGGGCGCAATCGCCAGGTTCGCCGAATGACCGCGGCGGTGGGTCACCCGACCCTGCGCCTGGTGCGTTACCGGGTCGCCTCCTGGACCCTTGATGGTCTCGCACGGGGCGAGTTTCGCACCCTGGAGACGGGTTAGGGGGCTCTTGAAACCCCGGAATGCCGGAACTGCCGCCCGCGTCGCGCGAAACCGGAGGAACCTCATTGCAAGCGCCCCGGTGCAGGCCGATGATAGGAAACCATTGATACGAGGGCGGGACATGCTCCAATCCAGGAACGTAATCGCCGGGCTGGCCGGCCTGTTGCTGGTCCTGGCCGCGGCGCTGCCGGCAGCCGCTGGCGAAGAAGACCTTTATGTCTTCGAGCGCAGCCTGTACCTGCTCGCCGAGCGCGCCCTGAACCGCGGCGACATGACGGCCTACCGCGCCGCACGCAGCACCCTGACCGGCTACCCACTGACCCCTTACCTGGATTACCGCGATCTGGCGCGCAATCTCAATCGCGCCGACCCGGATGCCGTGCGCCGCTTTGTACGCGAGCATGACGACACCCCACTGGCGGCCCGGCTGCACGGGAGCTATCTGACGCATCTCGCGCGCGAAGAGCAGTGGGGGGCGTATCTCGAATTCCTCGATTCGGACCGTTCGCTGTCCGTCGAGCAGGACTGCAATCGCCGCCAGGCGCTGTTGGAGACGGGAGACCGCAATGCGGCCCTGGAGGACGTGGAGTCCATCTGGCTGCACGGGCAGTCGCGCCCTTCGGCCTGCGATCCGGCCCTGAAGGCCTGGCGCGATGCCGGGGGGCTGACCGGTGAACTCGCCTGGGATCGATTCGTGCTGGCCGTCGAGGCGGGACAGACGGGTCTGGCTCGTTACTTGCGCCGCTACCTTGACCGCGCTGACCGCCCGTGGGCGGAGCGCTGGCTGGATCTGGCCAGCCACCCCGCACGGGTTGTGGAGGCCGACTTCGATGCCGGCGCTCACCGCTCGGCGGAGGCGCTGATGGAGCGGGCCTTCACCCGCTGGATCCGCCAGGACCTGGATGCCGCCCTGGAAGGCTGGGAGAAGGACGGGCGTGATCTCGGCCTGTCTTCCGAATCGGCCGGGCGCGTGCAGCACGCCCTGGCTCTGCGCCTGGCGCTGCGCTATCGCCCCGAGGCGCTGGACTTCATGGCGGCCCTGGAGCCCGAGGTGTTCGACACCCAGTTGCGCCAGTGGCAGGTGCGCGCGGCTTTGTACGAGCGCGACTGGGAGGTGGTGATGGACGCGATCCGCGCCATGAATCGCGACGTGCGCGACGAGGCGGCGTGGCAGTACTGGTATGCCCGCGCCCTGGAGCAGATCGACTCGCTGGAGGCCGCACGCGGCTTCTACGAGCGCGCGGCCCGCGAACGCAACTTCTACGGCTTCCTGGCGGCCGACCGCCTGGGGCAGCCCTATCGCATCGGGCATCAGCCCCTGGTGCTGGAAGACGGGCAGCGTGCCGCCATGCGCACGCACGCCGGTATGCAGCGCATGCGCGAACTGGTCCGCCTGGACCGTAACGCCGAGGCCCGCCGCGAATGGACGCACGCCGTGGCCGACATGGATACCGCAGAGCTGGAGGCGGCGGCGCGCACCTTCGCCGACTGGGGCTGGCACGACCGCGCGATCTTCACCGCGGCGCGCGCCCGCAACTGGGACGACATCGAGCTGCGCTTCCCGCTCGCCTTTGATGACCTGATCGTGGCCGGCGCCCGTGAACAGGGTATCGATCCGGCCTGGGCCATGGCGATCGCACGCCAGGAGAGTGCCTTCCTCTACGACGTCCGTTCCGGTGCCGGGGCGCTGGGTATCATGCAGGTCATGCCCGCGACGGGGCGGTCGATCGCCTCGGCCGCGGGTGTGCGCGTGAACTCCGACTGGGACATCCTCGACCCGGCGACCAATGCCCGGCTTGGTACCTACTACCTGCGGCGCAATCTCGACCGTTTCGGAGGCCACAGCATGCTGTCCTCCGCGGCCTACAATGCCGGCGCCCACCGTGTGAGTTCCTGGCTGCCGGAGGACCGCGCGATGGATCCGGATATCTGGGCCGAACTGATCCCGTTCTCCGAGACCCGCGACTACATCCGCCGTGTGTTTGCCTACCGCATCCTGTACGCGGTCCGCCTGGGGCAGGAGCCGCCGTCGCTGGCCACCCTGCTGTACCCGGTCACGCCGCAGGATGGCCTCGCCGCGAGCCGCGAACGCCACCTGGCCACCCTGCCTGGCGAGGCGGGCATCGCCCTCAGCCGCGCCTTCTGCGACGCCCCGGGTTATACCGACAACGCCTGCTAGTCTGCCCGCCGCGAAGCGCACAAAGCCACGAAGAAGGCCAAGGGCGGTTTGCAACCGGAAGGCTTGAGGAGCGGCAGGCGGCCGATCGCCCGGAGGGCCGAGGCCTCTGCCGACCCCTGGCGCGACGGCCTGTCAGGAGCCGATTTGGTGACGGACATCCGCCACGGGCCCTCGCCGCAGGGCATCGCCAACGGCGATCGCAAAGGCTCCAGGCACGGGGCTCGCCCGTCGCCACGCCACAGTGCTCCCGGCTTCCCCTGAACCGTGCTTGACCTGGACGTGGCCCTTCTTCGTGCCTTCGTGTGCTTCGTGGTGCAAACAAAGGCGGGTTAGCCGCGGATGATGTCCTCGCGCATGCGACTGGCGATGCCGTCGGCCAATTGCTGCCATTCGGCCGCCAGTGGTGGCTCCAGGTGATCCTCGGTCGTGGCCTTGAAGTGGCGCATCCAGACGGCGAGGTCGGCCTCGGTCAGGTTCAGCGGTGCGTGCTTGCCGACCATGTCGATGGTCGGCGGCTGTTCCAGGCGCCCGCCCAGGTTCATGTACCAGAAATCGGCGATGCGCTTCACGTGATCCGGAAAATCCTGGATGCGCTCGAAGTGATGGCCGATCTGGGGGTCGGCCGACAGGCGGCGGTAAAAGTCGTCGATCACCGCGCGGATGCGCTCGGCGCCGATCTTGTCGCACAGAGGTTCGAGCTTGCGAAAGGCCATGGGGGTCTCCTGACGGATCCTGCGACACCCGGTAACCTGCACACTGACATGGAACCCGGATGCCAAGGATGAACCAATTCGATTCAACGGGCCCCGATGCCGTGACGGCTGCGGTGGCCCAGTGTATTGCCGACCATACCGGAACGCCCTTCGAGCCAACAGGAAGCCAGGCCTGTTCCGGGGGCTCCATCAATCAGGCGCTGCGTTTCACCGGAAGCGACGGGCGGGCGTTCTTCGTCAAGCTGAGTGGGGGCGACGGCGCTGCGATGTTCGCGGCCGAGGCGCGCGGCCTGGAAGAACTCGCGCGCTGCGAACGCCTGAAAATCCCCGCTGTCGTCGGCACCGGATCGGCGGGCGGCACGCACTTTCTGGTGCTGGAGAACCTGGCGCTGGGCGGCCCCCGCGACGGGGTGGCTCTGGGGCACGGGATTGCCGACATGCACCAGAAGACCCGTCCGCGCTTCGGGCTGGATCACGACAATTTCATTGGCAGTACGCCGCAACCGAATACCGAGCACGACGACTGGGCGGCGTTCTACCGTGATGAACGTCTGGGCTTCCAGCGTCGGCTGGCGCGGGAGCGTGGGGCGGCGGGATCGCTACTCGGGGCGCTGGAGGAACTGGAGTCCTCGCTGGGCGGCTTCTTTAGCGACTATCAGCCGGTACCCTCCCTGCTGCACGGCGACCTGTGGAGCGGCAACTGGGGGTTCCTGGCGGATGGCAGCGTGACGATCTTCGATCCGGCGGTGTACTACGGCGACCGCGAGGCGGACCTGGCGATGATGGAGCTGTTCGGTCACCCGGGCCAGGACTTCGTCGCCGCCTACGAGGAGATCCTGCCCATCGACCCCGGCTATGGCGTGCGGCGCACACTCTACAACCTCTACCACATCCTCAACCACGACCACCTGTTCGGCGGCGGCTACGGCCCCCAGGCCGAGCGCATGATCCGCCAGTTGCTGGCCGAACTGCGCTGATTGCCCCACTACCAACCGCTCTTGGGCGGCCCTTCCTTCGTGCGTTTCGTGGGGGGCTCAGGGTTTCAACGCCCGAGTTCGCGCGAGCGTTCGGCGGCGGCGGTCATGGCGCGGCGCATCAGGTCGCGCAGGTCGCCGTCTTCCAGGACCTGCAGGGCGCGTTCGGTGGTGCCGCCCGGGGAGGTGACTCTATGGCGCAGCTCCGCGGCGCTCTCGTCGCCCTCTGCGGCCAGACGGGTGGCCCCGGCCAGGGTACCCAGGGTCAGTTCCAGTGCGGTATCCGCCGGCAGCCCCAGTGACTTCGCGGCCTCCTGCATCGCCTCGATCATCAGGAACACGTAGGCCGGTCCGCTGCCGGAGGTGGCGGTCACGGCGTGCATCTGCTCTTCGTCCTCCACCCAGATCGCGCGGCCCACCGACTCCAGCAGCCGGGTGGCCGTGGCGCGATCCTCGGGGCTTGCGGTGGGGGCGGCGTAGAGTCCGGTGACCCCGGCGCCGACCAGGGCCGGGGTGTTCGGCATCGCGCGGACCAGGCGCGTGGCGTCGCCCAGCCACCCGGCGAGCTGGGTGGAGGTGATGCCCGCGGCTACCGAGATCACCAGCGGCTGACCCTGCTGCACCGCATCACGCAGCGTCGGGGCGAGCTCCGGCAGGGTCTGTGGCTTCACCGCAAGCACCAGGGTGGCGCTCTGGGCCGCCAGTTCGCTGGCGCTACCACTGGCGAGCCCCGGGTATCGCGCCTGCAGATCGCGTACGCGCTCGGCGCCCTTGTCGGCGATGGCGAGGCGTTCGGCGGCATGGCCGGACTGGACCAGTCCCTGAAGCAGGGCCTCGCCCATGTTGCCGGCCCCGACGAAGCCGACCTCGAAGCGGTGTTCCGTCATGTGGATTCCTTGGATTTGGGTTGGCGCGGGCCGAACAGGGCGGTGCCGATGCGCACGATGCTTGCCCCCTCGAGAATGGCGGCCTCGAGATCGCCCGACATCCCCATGGACAGCGTGTCCAGCGAATGGCCCCCTGTGTTCAGGGTATCGCGCAGGGCGCGCAGGCGCGCGAAGGGTTCCCGCTGTAGCGGGATGTTGTCGGCGGTGGCCGGAATGGCCATCAGTCCGCGCAATGCGAGGCGGGGCAGGTCCTGCACTGCGGCGGCCAGGGCGGCGACCTCCCCGGGTGCGACGCCGGCCTTTTGCGGTTCCTCGCTGATGTTGACCTGCAGGCATACCTGCAGCGGTGGCATGCCCTCCGGACGCTGATCCGACAGGCGCCGGGCGATCCGCTCGCGGTCGACGGTATGCACCCAGGCGGCGCGTTCGGCCACCGCGCGGGTCTTGTTGCCTTGCAGCGCGCCGATGAAGTGCCACTCGAGGCCGAGTGGTGCGGGTGCGGCCTCCAGGGTGTCGTATTTATCCACCAGCTCCGGGGCGTAATTCTCGCCGAAGGCGGACTGTCCCAGCGCATGCAGGGCACGGATCTCGTCCGCACCGCGGGTCTTGCTGACGGCCAATAGACGGACCGAATCCGGGTCGCGTCCGGCCTCGCGGCAGGCGGCCTCGATGCGGGCTCGAACGGTGCTCAGGGCATGGTCTGGTGTGGTCATTTCCCTATGATATAGTCCGGAAGAACACAAGGTCACCGCGGATTTTCGCGCGGGCCTTCATAAGCGACAGGGGGTGGTGGTCGTGGCTGCCACCAGGGCGTTGGCGCGGGTCGGCGTTACGCCCGACAACAGGGGGATGCATGGATATCACGCAGTTGCTGGCCTTTTCGGTCAAGAACGGGGCCTCGGACCTGCACATCTCCGCGGGCATGCCGCCGATGGTGCGTATCGACGGCGACATGCGCCGGGTGAACGTGCCGGTCATGGACCACAAGGAGGTCCAGGGCCTGATCTACGACATCATGAACGACCGCCAGCGCAAGGACTACGAAGAGTTCCTGGAGACAGACTTTTCGTTCGAAATCTCGGGGCTGGCGCGTTTTCGTGTCAACGCCTTTAACCAGGATCGAGGCGCAGCGGCGGTCTTCCGTACCATCCCCTCCAAGGTCCTGACGCTGGAAGAGTTGGGTGCCCCGCGCATCTTCGAGGAGATCTCGGACTATCCGCGCGGTATCGTGCTGGTGACCGGCCCGACCGGTTCGGGCAAGTCCACCACGCTGGCGGGCATGGTCAACCACCGTAACGAAAACGACTACGGGCATATTCTCACCATTGAGGACCCGATCGAGTTCGTGCACGAATCGAAGAAGTCCCTGATCAACCAGCGCGAGGTACACCGCGACACCCACGGCTTCAGCGAGGCCCTGCGCTCGGCCCTGCGCGAGGACCCGGACACCATCCTGGTCGGCGAACTGCGTGATCTCGAGACCATTCGCCTGGCCCTGACCGCGGCCGAAACCGGCCACCTGGTGTTCGGCACCCTGCACACCAGTTCGGCGGCCAAGACGATCGACCGCATCGTCGACGTGTTCCCGGCGGCCGAGAAGGATATGGTGCGGGCCATGCTGTCGGAGTCGCTGCGTGCAGTCATCGCGCAGACCCTGATGAAGAAGATTGGCGGCGGGCGCGTCGCGGCGCACGAGATCATGCTCGGCACGCCGGCGATCCGGAACCTCATCCGCGAAAACAAGATCGCGCAGATGTACTCGACCATCCAGACCAGTTCCGGCTCCGGCATGCAGACGCTGGACCAGTGCCTGAAGGACATGCTCGCGCAGGGCGTGATCAGCCGCGAGGACGCCCGCCGCAAGGCCAGCAACCCGGATTCCATCTGACCACCACGCCGCCGATGCGCTTGACCGTCGGACCGGGTACCAAGGGAGAACGCCATGGATCGTGACAAGGCGATCAAGTACATGCACGACCTGCTACGGGCCCTGGTGGACCGGGACGGGTCGGATCTGTTCATCACGGTGGGCATGCCGCCGGCGGCGAAGATCGACGGCCGCGTGGTGCGGATGACCGAACAGAACCTGACGGCCTCGCATACCCAGGCGCTGGTTCGCTCGATGATGAACGACAAGCAGTCGGCCGAGTTCGAGCGCCACCAGGAGTGCAACTTCGCGATTGGCTTGCAGGGCGTGTCGCGTTTTCGCGTAAACGTCTTCACCCAGCGTGGCAGCCCGGGCATGGTGCTGCGAACCATCAATTCCGTGATCCCGAAGTTCGAGGACATCCAGATGCCGCCGCAGCTGGAGAAGATTACCCAGGAGCGTCGTGGCCTGGTGATCTTTGTCGGCGGCACCGGCTCGGGCAAGTCGACCTCGCTGGCGGCCATGATCGGCTATCGCAACCGCACGACAGCCGACCACATCGTCACCATCGAGGACCCCATCGAGTTCGTTCACGAGCACGCGATGAGCATCATCACTCAGCGTGAAGTCGGGGTGGACACCGAGAGCTACGAGATCGCGCTGAAGAACACCTTGCGCCAGGCGCCGGACGTGATCCTGATCGGCGAGATCCGCGACCGTGAGACCATGGACTACGGCGTTGCCTTCGCGGAGACCGGGCATCTGTGCCTGTCCACGCTGCACGCGAACAGCACCAACCAGGCACTGGACCGCATCATCAACTTCTTCCCCGAGGACCGGCGCGAACAGCTGCTGATGGACCTGTCGCTGAACCTGAAGGCCGTGATTTCGCAACGCCTGGTACGCAAGGAAGGCGGCGAGGGCCGGGTGCCGGCGGTGGAGATCCTGATCAACACCCCGCTGATGGCCGACCTGATCCTGAAGGGCCAGGTGCACGAGATCAAGGAGCTCATGTCCCGGTCCCGCGAGCAGGGCATGCAGACCTTCGACCAGGCCCTGTTCGACCTCTACGAGCATCGCCACATCAGTTATGACGAGGCCCTGCGCAACGCCGACTCGGTGAACGACCTGCGCCTGCGCATCAAGCTCGACAGCCAGCGAGCCCAGGACGACGGAGCCCCCGCCGTAACGGATGAGGGCGAAGGCCTGTCCGTGGACGAGCGCGCCGAGGACTTCAACCTGCGCTAGTCGTTAGGGAAACAGAAAACATGAGCCAGTTGCAGATCGAGCCCTACCTGAAGTTGATGGCCCAGAAGGCCGCCTCGGACCTGTTTTTTCTGACCGGCGCGCCGGCCAGTATCAAGGTCGACGGCGCGCTGCAGCCGATCTCGCGCAAGGCGCTGGCGCCCGGTCAGGCCGAGAGCATTGCGCGGGAGCTGATGAGCGAACATCAGGCGGAGACCTTCGACCGCGAGACGGCCGTCAACTTCGGCCTGTCGCGCGAGGGCCTGGGGCGCTTTCGCGTGAATGTCTATCGCCAGCGCGGCGAGGTCGCGATGGTCATCCGCTTCATCCGGGTCGCCATCCCGACCATCGAGCAGCTCGGGCTGCCCGAGGTGCTCAAGCAGTTTGTGGCCTACAACGACGGGCTGATCCTGATTGTCGGGGCCACCGGCACCGGGAAGTCGACCACCCTGGCGTCGATGATCGATCACCGCAACACGAACCAGAGCGGGCATATCCTGACGGTCGAGGATCCGATCGAGTTTCTGTTCAGCCACAAGCGCTCCATCGTCGGCCAGCGCGAGGTGGGCATCGATACCCCCAGCTTCGATCACGCCCTGCAGGAGGGCATGCGCGAGGCCCCGGACGTGATTATGGTCGGCGAGGTCCGCTCGCGCGAGACCATGCGCGCGGCCCTGACCTATGCCGATACTGGGCACCTGGTGCTGACGACCCTGCACGCGACCAATGCCACCCAGGCCCTGGATCGAGTGATCAACCTGTTCCCCGAGGATACCCGCCCGCAGATCCTGTCGGACCTGTCGCTGAACCTGCGTGCGATCGTCGCCCAGCGCCTGCTGCAGACCAAGGACGGGCGACGGGTTGCCGCGCTGGAGATCCTGGTCAACACGCCTTACATCTCCGAGCTGATCCGCGACGAGAAGATCAGCGAGATCAAGGAGATCATGGCCAAGGGGCGCTCCGTGGGCATGCAGACCTTCGATCAGGCGATCGTCAAGCTGTTCAAGACCGGCGACGTCATGCTGGACGAGGCCCTGAACAAGGCGGATTCGCGCGCCGATCTCGAGTGGCGCCTGAACTTCGGGGGCGGGGTGGCCTCCGCCGACGAGACCGAGGAAGAGCTGAAGCTCCCCGGCCGGTAGGAGTCGGCTTGCCGGCGAATGGTTCGCTTAGGCCCGTTCCGGCTCCGGGAACACATCGGCGGCCGCGAACACCGGACCGTCCACGCAGACCCGTTTCATCGCCACCCCATTCGGAGTGCGCACCGGTACCGTGCAGCCGGCACAGCCGCCTACCGCGCAGGCCATGAACTCCTCCAGCGAAACCTGGCAGGGGAGGTCGAACTCCGCCGCCAGTTCGGCACAGGCGGCGAGCATCGGATGGGGGCCGCAGGCGAAGATTTCCACTTGGGCGCGTTCCTCCGGTGCGAGTCCGGCGAGCCACGCGCGCCCCAGGTCAGTGACGAAACCGTCATAGGCGCCGGGCAACCCGGCCTTGGAGGTCAGGCGGCAGGCGACCCCCCAGTCTTCCAGTAGCGGCAGGGTCGCGATCGCCCCGTCCGGCAGGCCCGGCCAGAGGATCTCCGACGGGCGGGCATGAAAGGGAAACGGCACCTCGGACCCCAGCACCGCATGGGTTTTCCCCGCCTCGCCCTGAAGATGCAGGCGGTGGGCGAGGAAGATCATGGGCGGGATGCCGACCCCGCCCCCCAGCAGCAGGCGCCTCGGACGTTCCGGATTCAGGCGAAACGGCTGGCCAATCGGGCCCAGCACGCTGAGGGTATCGCCCTTTGCCTGCTGCGACAGGGCGCGCGTGCCGTCACCGACCACCTTGTAGAGGAACTCCACCCAGCCGGCCTCGCGGTCCACGCGCTGGATCGATAGCGGGCGGCGCATCAGCAGGCGCGGGGCGCATTGCAGATGGGCAAACTGCCCGGGCTGTGCCGCACGGGCGCACTCGGGCGCAAGGACACGGAGGATCCACTGGTCCGCACCGGCGTCATGGTGATCCAGGATGCGGCCTTCCTCCTGGAAGATCGTGCCTCGGTGGTTCCGGTCGGCAGTTTGGGTCGTACTCATGCGGTGTCCTCGACGGGGCGGGTCCAGACCGGGCGCCCGGCGATCCAGGTCTCGTGGACCTGTCCGGCGAAGGTCCAGTTGAAGAAGGGGGTGTTGTGGCCTGCGCTCAGCCAGTCTTTGCGGCGGACCTCGTGCATCGCGGCCGGGTCCCACAGCACGAAGTCGGCGCGCGCGCCGGCGGTCAGGCGTCCCTGGGCAAAGCCGAGGATATCCGCCGGCCCGGTGGTGACCCGGGCCAGTGCGTCGTGCAGGCTCAGCAGTCCGTCCTCGACCAGGCGCAGCGTCAGCGGCAGCAGGGTCTCCAGCGCCGAGATGCCGGGCTCGGTACTGGCGAATGGGCCCAGCTTGCTGTCCGGTTCATGTGGCTGGTGGTCGGAGCAGATTGCGCTGATGTCGCCGCGCGCGACGGCCGCGCGCAGGCCGTCGCGGTCGCGCTGGCCGCGCAGTGGCGGGATCACGTGGCAGTTCGGGTCGTATTCGGCGACGTCGACCTCGGTCAGGAACAGCTGGTGGGCGGCCACGTCTGCGCTCACCGGCAGACCGTCGGCACGCGCCTTGGCGATCATCTCCGCGCCGCGGCGGGTTGATAACCGGGCCACGTGGACCCGCGCCCCGGTCTGCTCCACCAGCGCCAGGATGGCGCCCAGCGCCGCGGTCTCGGCGGCCTCGGGGATGCCGGCCAGCCCCAGCCGGGTGGAGACCGCGCCCTCGTGCATGCAACCGGAGCCGGTGAGGGCCGGGTCCTGCGCCGAGAGCACGATGGTCAGCCCGAAGGTGGTGGCGTATTCCAGTGCCCGGCGCAGTACCAGCAGGCTGGCCAGTGGTTTGCTTGCGTTGCTGACTCCGCGTGCGCCGGCCTGCATCAGGGCGGCCATCGCGGCCAGCTGCTGGCCCTCCAGCTGATGGGTCAGCGCGCCGAGCACGTACACGCGTACGCCGCAGGCCTGGCGGGCGCGGCGATTGATCAGCTCGATCTCGGCGGGCGAGTCGATCGGCGGCTCGGTATCCGGCGGGACGACCACGCTGGTGATGCCGCCGCGGGCCGCGGCCAGGGTCTCGCTGGCGACGGTGGCCTTGTGTTCCTCGCCCGGTTCGCGCAGGCGCGCGGCCAGGTCGATCAGGCCGGGGATCAGCCACAGCCCGCTGCCGTCGATGCGCCGGCGGGGCTCGAAGCCGTCCGGGATCTGGCCGCGGGCGAGGATCTCGCTGCCCTGCACGCATAGCGCGCCGACCGCGTCGAAGCCGTCCACCGGATCGAGGATGCGGGCGTTCTCGATCAGCACGCTCATGCCTGGTGGGCCCCCATGACCATGGACATCACCGCCATGCGCACCGAGATCCCGTAGGTCACCTGTTCGAGGATCACCGAGTGCGGTCCGTCGGCCACGGCGGATTCGATCTCCACCCCGCGGTTGGCGGGGCCGGGGTGCATGACCAGGCAGGTTGGGTGCGCCAGTTGCAGCCGCCGCGAGGTCAGGCCGAACAGCTGGTAGTACTCGTGTTCGGAGGGCAGGTGGGCGTGTTCCATGCGCTCGCGCTGCAGGCGCAGCATGATGATCACGTCGACGTCTTTCAGGCCGGCGTCGAGGTCGTTGTAGACGTGTACGCCCAGCTGGTCGACATCCGCCGGCAGCAGCGAGCAGGGCGCGACCACGCGGACCTCGCCGGTCTGCAGGATGTTCAGCGCGTGGATCTGCGAGCGCGCGACCCGCGAATGCAGGATGTCGCCGACGATCGCGACCTTGAGCTTGGTGAAGTCGCCCTTGTGCCGGCGGATGGTGAACATGTCCAGGAGCGCCTGGGTTGGGTGCGCGTGGCGGCCGTCGCCAGCGTTCAGCACGCTGATCCCCGGGGCTACGTGGCGAGCGATGAAATGGGCGGCCCCGCTCTCCTCGTGGCGCACGACGAACATGTCGACATTCATCGCCTCGATGTTGCGCAGGGTGTCCAGCAGGCTCTCGCCCTTCACTGCCGAAGAGGTGTTGATGTTCACGTTCAACACGTCGGCGGACAGGCGCTTGGCGGCCAGCTCGAAGGTGGTACGGGTGCGGGTGCTGGCCTCGAAGAACAGGTTGACGATGGTCTTGCCGCGCAGCAGCGGGACCTTCTTCACCGCCTTCTCGTTCATGTTGGCGAACGATTCGGCGGTGTCCAGGATCTCGGTCAGGAGCTCCCGGTTCAGCCCTTCGATGGTCAGCATGTGGCGCAGCTGGCCGTCATCGGTCAGCTGCAGGCGGTTGGGCAGCGGGCCCGGTTCGGGCAGCCGCGCGCCGGGGTGGGCGATCTGGGTCTCGGTCATCCGTTGTGCATCCGGCGGGTCAGGCCTTGAGGTCCTCGGGATCGATCGTCACCCGTTCCAGGCGCAGTGGCTCGGGGCCGCGCAGCTTGATCTGTTCGGTCTTGCCGAGCTCCATGTGGGCGCCAACGATCGCCGCCGCGATCGGCAGTTCGCGCCCGTCGCGCTCGACCAGCACCGCGAGGGTCACCGAGGCCGGGCGGCCATAGTCGAACAGCTCGTTCAGCGCCGCGCGGATGGTGCGGCCGGAGTACAGGACGTCATCCACCAGCAGCACGTGTTCCCCGTCGAGATCTTCCGGCAGTTCCGACGGGCGCACCTGCGGGTGCATGCCGATGCGCGAGAAGTCGTCGCGGTAGAAGCTGATGTCCAGCTTGCCCAGTGGGCGCTCTACCCCCAGGCGTTCGCGCAGGTGCTCCGCGATCCAGACCCCGCCGGAATGGATGCCGACCACGATGGGTGCGGCGATCCCGTGGGTCTTCAGGTAGTGGCGGGCCTGCTCGGCCATGTCGTCGAGCAGGGTCGGGACGTCCGGTGTCGTCATGATGCATTCTCCAGAAACCAGCCTTCGAGGATGACCGCGGCGGCGTGGGCGTCCAGCCCCGGGTCATGGCGTCCCGGCCGGCGTCGCTCGCGGGCCAGATGAGATGTCAGGTGCTCGTCGCACCAGTATACCGGTTGCCCGTAGCGCTCTTCGAGCGTGCGGGCAAAGGCGCGGATACGTCGGGCCAGCGGTGTGGGCTTGCCATCGGCCTGGGTTGGCCATCCGAGCACGAACCCTTCCGGCGCCCATTCCGCGACCAGGGTGTCAATCGCGGGCCACAGATCGGGGGCATCGCTGGTGAGCGTGCGCAGGCCGCGGGCCGAGCCCATGATCTCCTCGCCCACCGCGACCCCGATGCGGCGCCGCCCGTAGTCGAAGGCCAGCAGTCCCACCGTCAGGCGTGGCCGGAGGCCGGGCTGATCAGGTTGACGTCGATGCCGATGAGTTCGGCGGCGGCGCGCCAGCGCTCGGCGCTGGCGCGATCAAACAGGATGTCCGCGTCGGCGCGAGCGGTGAGCCAAGCGTTATCGGCCAGCTCGCTTTCCAGTTGGCCGGGGCCCCAGCCAGCGTGCCCCAATGCGACCAGAACCCGGCGCGGCCCCTGGCCCGCGTTGATCGCCTCGAGGATGTCGCGCGAGGTGGTCAGCACGATCGAGTCGGTGATGGGCTGGCTGCCGCGCCAGGTCTGCTCGGCGGAGTGCAGAACGAAACCGTGTTCCGGCTGCACCGGGCCGCCGCGATAGACCGGCATCTCCGGCAGATCCTCGCCGGGTTCCAGCTCCACATGTTCCAGCAGCTCGCGCAGGGAGAACTCGGTGGGCTGATTGATGACCAGGCCCAGCGCACCTTGTTCGTCGTGATCGCAGATATAGGTGACCGCATGGCTGAAATAGCCATCGTTCAGGCTCGGCATGGCGATCAGGAAGTGATCGCGCAGGCAGTCGGGCTCGTGACGGGCGGGCGTCGGCTTCATGCCACCAGTATCGATGCTGACTCTGCAGGTCGCAAGGAAGGCCGGGCCGGTTTTCCCGATCCCGTGTGCGGCGCCGTTAATTGGTGTCTCCCTAGCGGATCTGTTCCATCTGGTCGCGGCGGAAGGCCCAGGTGCGGGTAATCACCAGTTCGTCGTATTCCTCGCGCATCGCCTCGGTGAACGGCGCGTACGGGGCCGCCAGCTCCACGATGCGGATGGCGGCCTGGTCCAGGACCGGCTCGCCCGAGCTGCGGGCGACCTCGATGTTGATCAGTTCGCCCTCCGGGGTCAGGCGGACCGACAGGACCAGGGTCCCGGAGAGACCGCGGCGCCGCGCCTCGTCCGGATAGTTCACGTTGCCCAGGCGTTCCACCTTGTTGATCCAGGCCTGCAGATAGGCGGCTTCGGGGGCGCTGCGCGCGGCCAGGCTGTCCAGATAGCGGGTGCGGCTGGCGCGGGTGGAGAATGTCTGGCGCTCTTCCGCCGGTGCCGCCCGCGCGCTCTCCAGGCCGCGATTCATCAGCGTCGCGGCGGAGGGTCGGTCCTCGGCATCGGGGGCTTCCAGCGGCTCGGGGTCGGCGACCTCGGGCGGCGCGGCACGCTCGTCCGGGGTGTCGGCGGTGACCTGATCGGGTTCCGGCTCGGGTTCCGGGAGCGCCGGGTCCATGATCGGCGGGCCGGCCTCCGGCAAGGGTGCGTCGAGGCCCTCCGGCGCGGGCTCGCCGATGCCGGCATCCTCCGCATCCGGGGCCTGCGCCTCGCGGACCTCCTCGCCTTCACCGCTCGCGGCCTGGTCGCGGGTGGCGATGTGCTCGACCTCGTCGTCCAGTTCTGGTGGCGGGGCATCGGGATCGGTGACCCAGGTGATGTCCAGGGGCTCGCGGGTGGGTGCCTCGATCGGATCGACCGCGAAGCCGATCCCCAGGATGATCAGCGCGTGCGCGACCACCGCGAGGAAGATCATGGTCCCCAGGTGGTCCTGTACGCGGGGCGCCTCCGGTGGGGGCGTGCCGGCTGGCCGTCCGGCGAGGGCGTTCGAAGCGGTATTCGCTGTCACGTCCCCTCCGGCCCACGGCGGACGCACACGGCCCCGGGGCCCGAGGGGCGGGCCGGACTGGCGCTAATCATTGGGCGTGGGGTTGTGAACATGGCGCTGGATTCGCGGGTCGGCGAGTACGTGGGCGGTCAGTATACCGGTCAGGCCGCCGGTGATCAGGGCGGCGAGCAACAGTGGCGGTAGCACCAGCGGCAGGTTGGGGTGCGGGATGATGATTGCCCAGGCGAGCAGAAACTGCCCGGTGATGTGAGCCATCGCGGCAGCGATGGCCAGGCCCACCGGGCCGACATGCCGGGGGGCGAAGGGGCGCAGGGCGGCCAGCAGGACGAGGCTCGCCAGGGCGCCGGCCAGCGACAGCCAGAATGCCGGGCTCAGCAGGGTCCCCAGCAGCAGGCTGCTGCCGACCACCCGGATCAGGGTGACCGCGACGGCCGCGCGCCAGCCGAGGACCAGCAGGGTGATCAGGGTGACGATGTTGGCCAACCCCGGCTTGATGCCCGGGACCGGGCTGGGGATGGCGGCCTCGAGGATCTGGATCCCGATGGCAATGGCGGCCAGCGCAGCGATCGCCCGGTCGCGGGTGTCGGTCCCGGCCTGCGGGGCGCCGGTCATCGTGGGCACATCAGTAATGCAGGCTGTCGAAGCCGGGTTCCGTGCCGAGGACCTGGAGGGTCAGTCGGTTGGGCAGGCTCACGGCGATCTCGCCGTGGGCCTGCAGCCAGCCGCTGGCCTCGCAGATGTTCTGGCGCCCGGGGGAGTCGGCGCAGCGGGCCCGGCCAGGCTCGATCTCGATGTGGGTGATCCCGGCCGGACCGTGGATCTCGAGGACCCGGGCCCGATCCAGCGGCTCGTGCTGCGGAGTGGCCCCGGCCTGGCTGATGACCAGTACCCGGGCATCTCCTGACGGGTTGTAGGCGAGAACGAAGGCCGCGACTACGACCCCCGCAGCCATAGCCCCGATCAGGGTATCGCCCCAGCGCAGCAGGCCGCGGTTCACGGCAGCTCGCGTACCACGAACGGCTCCCGGTCGGGGCCGGGTCGCACGCGCTCGGCGAGCGCGGGCGTGGCCTCGATGCGGTCGTCCAGTACCACCAGGGCCTGCTCGATGCCCATCTTGCGGGCGTACTCCGGCCAGGCGTCGGGCCCGGCAATCATCAGCGTGGTGGCGGCGGCATCGGCCAGCGCCGGATCGTGGTGGAGCACTGTGGCGCTGTCGATTCCTTGGCTCGGGCGGCCGCTGCGCGGGTCGATGACGTGGTGGATGCGCTCGCCTTCCCACTCGTAGCCGCGCTCGTAGTCGCCGGAGGTGAACAGGGCCTCGCCGGCGTCCAGTTCGATGCTGCCAAGCACGCCGCCATGCGGATGACGGATGCCCACCCGCCAGGGCCGTTCGCTGGGTCGGCCCAGGGTCATCAGGTCGCCGCCGGCGTTGAAGATCGCGGCCTCGACGCCGTGTTCCGCCAGCAGCTCCAGTACGCGCTCCACCGCCAGGCCCTTGGCCAGCCCGCCGAAGTCGAGCTGCAGGTCCGGATGCGTCCCGCGCAGGCGCACGCCGTTGCGTTCGATGTCCTGCATGCGGGGCGGGTCGTCCAGTAGCTCGGCCAGGGTGGCCTCGTCCGGGGGTGGGCCGTCGGGTTCGTCTTGATGGAAGCCCCAGGCGGCGACCAGCTTGCCCAGTGCGGGGTTGAACAGGCCGTCGCTCAACGTCTCCATCTCGCGGCCGTGCTCGATTAGCGGCAGCACCGACGGCGGGGCGCTGAACTCGCCCTGCAGGGCGAGTAGCTCGTTGGTGCGCCCGAGCGATCCGGGTTCCCATGCATGCCAGGAGGTATGCAGGATTTCCAGTTCCTCCTGAACTGCGGTCCCGATCGCCTCCACGTCGTATTCGCCGGCCGGGTAAAGGCTGAGGTCCACCAGCGTGCCGAAGGCGTAGAAGCCAAGCTGTTCAGTATCCGGTTCCTCGCGGCCGCAGGCGGCCAGGAGGGCGGCCGCGAGCAGCAGGGGCAGGGTTCGAGTCAATACGGAGCGCATGCCGCTCATCCTTCGGTCGGGCGAGTGAGGTAGTCGATGTACTGTCCGGCCAGATCGTCGCCGCCTGCCGCGTCCAGTTCGCGGACACCGGTAGGACTGGTGACGTTGATCTCGGTCAGGGAGTCCCCGATCACGTCGATGCCGACGAAGTCCAGCCCGCGGGCCTTCAGCTCCGGGGCGATTTCGCGGCAGATCCAGCGATCGCGTTCGGTCAGGGGCACGGCCTCGCCCCGGCCGCCGGCGGCCAGGTTGGCGCGGCTTTCGCCCGCGGCCGGGATGCGGGCCAGGGCGTGGTCGTAGGGCTCGCCACCGATCAGGATGATGCGCTTGTCCCCGGCGGTGAACTCCGGCAGGAAGCGCTGCGCGACCACGCTGCGCTGGTCGAACTCGGTGATGGTCTCGAGGATCACCGAGGTGTTCGGGTCGCCCTCGCGGACACGGAATATCGAGGCCCCGCCCATACCGTCCAGCGGCTTGACCACGATGTCTCCCTGCGCCTCGAGGAAGGCGCGGATCCGGCCCCGGTCACGGGTAATCAAGGTGGGCGGGCAGCACTGGGGGAAGTGGGCGGTAAAGGCCTTCTCGTTGACATCGCGCAGGGCCTGCGGGCGGTTCGATACCCGTACGCCGTCGCCCTCGGCGAGCTCGAGGGCGTAGGTCGCGTAGATGTACTCCAGATCGAACGGCGGGTCCTTGCGCATCAGCAGCAGGTCGAAGCGCGCCGCCGGACCCGTCACGGGTTCGCCCAGGGTGAAGAAGTCCTCGCGCCGGTCGTGCACCTCGATCGGGCGGCTCCGGGCCGCCGCCCGGCCCGCCTCGATCCACAGGTCGGCCGGCTCCAGGTAGTGGAGGCGATGCCCGCGGGCCTGTGCCGCCAGCATCATGGCGAAGGTGGTGTCCTTCCACGGTTTGATACCCGTGATCGGGTCCATCAGGATGGCGATATTCTGGGCCACGTTGCCTCGCGCGAACGGGATGTTCCGGGGAGTATGCCATGCCCGCCGGGGCCGTCGGTGACCCCGCAAGCTGGATCAGCGCCGCGCGCATTGCGGCCCCCGGTATGCAATATCATTGTGTGCTGTTTGTCACAGAGCCCCGGTTCCGCTAGATTCGGGGCGAAATGACCTCAGGGGGAAAAGGTGTCTAACGCGCTTGCCGAAGCGGACTCGGCCATCGAGTTTCAGGGGCTCAAGGTCATGGTGATCGATGACAGCAAGACCATTCGGCGTACCGCCGAATCCTTGCTGCAGAAGCACGGGGCCGAAGTCATTACCGCCGTGGACGGCTTCGAGGCGCTGTCCAAGGTCGCGCAGTCGCGCCCGGACATTATCTTCATCGACGTCATGATGCCGCGCCTGGATGGCTACCAGACCTGCGCACTGATCAAGAACAACAGGGAATTCCGTGCCACGCCGATCATCATGCTGTCGAGCAAGGACAGCGTGTTCGACAAGGCGAAGGGGCGCGTTGTGGGGTCGGAGGACTACCTCACCAAGCCGTTTACCCGGGATGACCTCCTGGGCGCCATGCGCCGATACGCCAGTCCTGCGGCGTGATGCACAGCGTCGCCACTGCACACTAACCAAGGAAAGACGAACCCCATGGCCCGCATTCTGATCGTTGACGATTCGCCGACCGAAATCCATGTCCTGCGCACCATGCTCGAGAAAAACGGGCACTCGGTGACCACCGCCGAGAGCGGCGAGGATGGGGTGGCCGCCGCCAAGTCGCAGGTGCCGGATCTGGTCCTGATGGATGTGGTGATGCCGGGCCTGAATGGCTTCCAGGCCACGCGCCAGCTTTCCCAGGCGGATGAAACCGCGCATGTCCCGGTGGTTGTGGTCAGCACCAAGGATCAGGCTACCGACCGGGTCTGGGCGATGCGTCAGGGGGCTCGCGACTACATCACCAAGCCAGTGGTCGAGAAGGACCTGCTGGCCACCATCGGGAAATATCTGTCGGCATGAAGACCGACCTGTCCTCGCCGTTTGCGCTGATTGCGAGCCTTGATCGTGAAGGGCGCCGCGTCAATCGCGAACTGCGGCGGGACATCGGCACCGGCTGGCGCGGCGTCCTGTTACGGGTTGGCGATTTCCGCTTCCTGGTCGATATGGATTCGATCGCGGAGGTCGCCGACCCGATGGCGCTGACCCGCGTGCCGCTGGCGGATTCCGCCGTGCTCGGCGTGGGCAATCTGCGGGGGCTGGTGCTGCCGGTCTTCGACATGGGCAGGCTGCTGCTGGACCGGCCATTGCCGGACGACGCGACCGGGCAGCGCATCGTGGTGGCGCCTCAGGGCCAGGGCATGGCCGGGCTTCTGGTCAGCCAGGTCGAGGGGATGCGCCGTTGCATCCCTTCCCAGCGGCGCCTGGAGGTCTCGGTCCCCGAGGCCGTCCGCCCGTTCATTACCGGCGGGTTCGATCTGGGGCACCGGTTGCACCCGGTGCTGGATCTGGACCTGCTACTCAATGACAACAATCGCTTTACCGGCACGGGCTTGGCCGGTGCATCCAATAGCGAACAGTCCGCAGCTACCGTCTGATGACGGGGTTCGCGGTGCTGCGACAGGGAGTATGAACTGATGGGATCGAGTCGTCGCGCACGTAACTTCGTCCTCGGGGGCTTGCTGGTGCTGGCCCTGATCGCGACAGGCGGGGCCTTTACCTACCACGAGTACGAGCAGAGTCAGTACCGTGACCGGATCGCGCTGGCCAATGACTTGCGTCTGTTGTCGCAGCGTCTCGCCACCAGCTCGCTGGAGGCGGCCGCCGGCTCCGAGCAGGGATTCCGCGATCTGCAGTCCCTGCGCGATGACTTCGAGGCCCGCCTGGATCGAATCCGCCAGGGGGGTGACGGCCTGCAGCCACTTCCGGAACCCTTGCAAGAGGATATCGCCGCGGTGGATCGCGAATGGTCGGCGTACCGGGACAACATCAACACCGTCATCCTCGGGCGTTCAGATATCCAGTTGATCACGGAATTTTCCGATGCGGTGGCCGCGTTTTCGCCGGAGCTCTCACGCCTGTCCGACGATGTGGTGCGGCGCATGACCCGGATCGGCGAGCCGCCGGAGCAGGTCTATGTGGCGGCGCGCCAGACCATGCTGATTCAGCGTATTGCCAACAGCCTGGGTCGCGTGCTCCAGGGGGGCGCCGAGGCGGCCCCCGCGATCGAGCGCTTCGAGCGTGATGCAACGTTGTACGGCCGCGTGCTGGACGGCCTGATCGAGGGTTTCGCCCCGCTGGGGGTTGAACGGGTCGATGACCCGCAAGCGCGTGCCTTGCTGATGGAGATCGCCACGCTGTTCGTCGCCTTTAGCGAGGCGGTGGAAGGCGTTCTGGATACCTCCACCCAGGTGTTCGAGGTCAATGCGGCGGCCTCCAATGTCGAGGCCAGCAGTGGTGCGATGCTGGAGACCACCGGTGACTTCGAAAACGCCATCACCGTTGAGGCCGAACGCGCGGGCGTGATCGCGCTCATCGGGTTCGGCTTCGGTGGCCTCGCGCTGCTGCTGCTGATCGCGATGGGTCTGTTCCTCTACCGCGATACCAAGCGCGAGCTGGCGGAGACCGAGGCGCAGAACGAACGCAACCAACAGGCAATCCTGCGCCTGCTCGATGAAATGATGAACCTTGCGGATGGCGACCTCACGGTCAACGCGACGGTGACCGAGGACTTCACCGGGGCCATCGCGGACTCGATGAACTACGCGATCGAGAACCTGCGTACCCTGGTCGCGACCATCAACACGGTGGCGGCCGATATCAGCGAATCCTCGGCTTCCACGCGGTCCCAGGTGCTGGGGCTGGCCGAGAAGTCGGAAGAGCAGGCCCGCGAGATCCAGCGCGCGGACGACGCGATCGAGGAGGTGTCGGGCTCGGTCGACAAGGTCGCCCAGGATGCCGAACAGTCGGCCTCCGTGGCACGTAACTCGGTGGAGATTGCATCCCGCGGGGCGGGCACCGTGCGCCGTTCCATCGAGGGCATGGACAATATCCGCGAACAAATCCAGGAGACGGCGAAACGGATCAAGCGCCTGGGTGAATCGTCGCAGGAGATTGGCGACATCATCGGCCTGATCAACGACATCGCGGAACAAACCAACGTGCTCGCGCTGAATGCCGCGATCCAGGCCTCCGCCGCGGGCGAGGCCGGGCGTGGCTTCGCGGTGGTGGCGGACGAGGTCCAGCGCCTTGCGGAGCGCTCCTCCAGCGCGACCCGTCAGGTGGAGGGGCTGGTCAAGGCTATCCAGGCGGATACCAGCGAGGCCGTGAGTTCCATGGAGCAGAGTACCGCCAACGTGGTCCAGGGGGCCGAGCTGGCCCAGGCCGCGGGTGAGGCCCTGTCCGAGATCGAGCAGGTCTCCAGCGATCTGGCGGATCTGATCGACGGGATCTCCTCGTCGGCGCGCAAGCAGTCCGAGATGGCGCAGGATGTGACCTCCATCATGGCCCAGATCCGCGAGATCACCTCCGAGACCACGCAGGGGACCCAGTCCACCGCGGCGGCGATCGGCGACCTGGCCCAGCTCTCGGCCCAGCTGCAGTCCTCGGTATCGGACTTCAAGCTGCCGGAGCCGGGCGGCACCACTGAGCGTGTCGATGCTGTGATCGAGGAGGAGCCGGCTTCCGACTCCGATCCGACCTCTTCCGACGAACAACGAGCCTGACGGCGGACGCGGCCGATGGCATCCAGCGCACTGAACTGGGTCCGCGAAGACCTCGACAAGCTGTTTGTCGAGGTCCAGGACGCGTTGCGACGGTACTCCGACGATCCGGGCTGTAGCGATTGTCTGGCCGAGGCGCGCAGTCGTGTCGAACAGATCCGCAACACCCTGGTCATGGTCCAGGTCGACAGCGTGGTCCTGATCTGCGACGAGATGTTGCAGGTCCTGGGGCAGATCGAACGCGCTGACGAGCCGAATGTGGCCGCCACCGAGCCGCTGCTACGGGCCGCCCTGCAACTGCCCGACTACCTCGAGAACGAGGGCGATGGCGAATTGCCGTCGCCCATGATCCTCGTCCCTCTGCTGAATGAATTGCGCAACAGTCGCGGCGCTTCGTTGCTGCTGGATGTCGCGGCATTGATGCCGGACCCGCAGACAGTGGACGATGAGCGTGTAGGCTCGGGTGGCGATGTGCTCGACCCGACATCTCGCGTCCCGCTGCTGCAACAGGCGCGTCGGCGCTTTCAGCGCGATCTGCTGGAATTGGTGCGCGGCGAAGATGCGACCGAACCGGCCGCCCGAATGCAGGCGACCGCCCGCGTTGTGGAGGAGGCCGTTCCGGCGGGCGAGGCCCGGCGCTTGTTCTGGGTCGCCGGTGCGATGCTCGAGGCGGTCGCCGAGGGCGGTGTCGAAGCCGATACCGACGTGCGCCGACTGGTCGGGCGGGTCGATCGCGAACTCGGACGCTATCTGAACGCCTTGTCGGCCCATGTGGAGGCCGGTAATGCCGGATCGGAACCGGAATACGAGGCATCGCCCGACCTGATCAAGACCCTGCTGTTCCACGTTGCCTGTGCGACCTCCGAGGGCGAACAGACCCTCGCCGTGCGCGAGGTATTCGGGCTCGACCGGTTGAGCCTCGTGGAAGGCGGTACCGGGGTGGGCCGTTCGGTCTACGACAACCTGCGCCAGGCCCTGGAAGACGACCTTGCCGAGGTCCGCGAGCGGCTGGATGTCTTGATGCGGTCACAGGTGCGGGGTGTCGACGACCTCGAGAGCCTGCGCGGGCAGGTCGAGCGTATTGGCTCGACGCTCAGTCTTCTCGGGCTGGATGCCGGACAGGACCACACCGACGCCCTGATGGCATCGCTCACTCCCGAGCGCGCGGGCGCGGCGGATGAACAGGTCGACATGGTGCTGGCGGAGCACCTGCTGGCGCTGGAATCCCTGCTGGAATCGGGTCTGCGCCGCAAGAGCGCCAGCCCCACGCCCCAGGCCGAATTCGATCGCGCGCTGGCGGCGGCCGTCTACAAGGAGGCCCTGGTGGATGTGCGCCGGGTCCGCGACATCTTCCTCGGATTCCTTGATGCCGGCGCGGACGCCTCAGGCGATGGACTCGACGAGGCCCGCGAGGGGCTGCGCCGGATCGAGGGCGCGATGTCGATGTCCGGCTTCGAGGCCCTGCACGCCCTGCTGGGCCCGCTGATCCATCATCTCGATTCCCGTGCCGGCATGGCAGCGGCCGAACTCGACGAAGGCGAGATCGACGCCCTTGCCGAGGTCCTCAGCAGTATCGAGGTCGCCCTGGAGTCTTCCGGACAGCCCTGGCGTGAACTGGACAGTGTCCACGAGCGGGGGATTGCGGCCCTGCAGCGCATTGGTGCGATCTCCGGCGGCGACGTCGCCGCCGTTCATCTGGCTGCGGTCCCGGATGCGCCGGCGGTAGACACCGGGGCTGAATTGGACCCCGCCGGCCTCGCCGAACCTCCGCCTTTCGATCTCACACCCAACGACGAACCTGGCGAAGAGCCATTGGACACGCTCGCCGCCGATGCCGATGCCGATGCCGATGCCGATGCCACGCCTGTCGTGCAACCGGCGAGCCCGCTGCCCGCGGCCGGTCGCGATTCATTGCCTTTCGACGACACCGTGCTGGCGGAGCAGGTCCGCGGTCCGGAGGTCGACCTGGAAATCCTGGAGATCTTCCTCGAGGAGGCGGACGAGGAGGTAGCCAGTCTGGGCGAACACTTCCCGCGCTGGCAGGCCAACCCGGCCGATCTCGACAGCCTCTCGGTCATTCGCCGTTCCTTCCACACACTGAAAGGGTCGGGGCGGTTGGCCGGCGCCTTGCGCCTGGGCGAATTCGCCTGGGCCGTGGAGTCGTTCCTCAACCGCCAGCTGGATTCCGGCCAGGAGGCGGACCACGCCACGTTGCAGGTGATTGAGGATGGCATCGGCGTCCTGCCCGGACTGGTGGCGGAGGTGCGTGACGATACCGGGCCGGTTACGCCGGTTCTGGACATTGCCTTGCGCCTGCGGGCTCTGGCCGGCGGCGAGCCGGAACCCGAGGCCGAGGCCGAGGCGGAGGATGATGAGCCGGCTGTGCGCGCTGCGCCGCCGGGTGCGGACGCGGAGTTCGAGGCCCTGGCGCGTACCCTCGACGAACTGGACGCACCGGATTCGCTCGAAGGCGCCGAGACGGCGGCCCCCGACCAAGACGAGGCGGCCGACGAGCTCCTGCAGGAGCCGGGCCCCTTTGTGCCCGATCTGCCGCCGGATGCCCTTGCAGCGGCGACCGAAAAAACGGAATCCGCCGAGTCCGAGCACGGGGGAACCCTGGATTCGCCGTGGGAGACGGAAGAGCCGGCGGCGGCTGAGCGGTCTGCTGAACCGCTGGATCTCGACGCCCTGGAGCTTCCCGCCGATGCCTTCGAGGTGACCGAAGAGGCGCTGACCGAGGGCGACACGATGGCCCCGGATGTTGCGGCCGAGGTCGGGGAGGATTCCGGCGCCGTTGAGGAGGGTGCCCTCGAAGGTCCTGTCGACGGAGAGGCCGAGGCTGAAGAGCCGGAACTTCCGTCCGAGCCCGTGGCCGCTCGCATGGACACGGATCCCCAGCTGTGGCAGGTGTTTGCCGCCGAGGCGCAGGTCCATCTGCTCGCGCTGCGTGGCTGGCTGGACGAGTCCCAGTGGCGCCCGGACCGGGTCCCGAACCATGACCTCGAGCGGGCGCTGCATACCCTGAACGGCAGCGCCCGGACGGCCGATATCCGTGGCATTTATTCGGTGTGCGGACCGTTCGAACGGCTGATCCGGATCCATCGCGACATGGAATGGGCACTGCCGCCGCAGGCCATCGAGTTGCTGCGGCAGCTGGAGGCGTATGTGGCCGATGCAGTCGGCGACGAGGCACCGGACCCGCTCAAGGTCCTGGACCCGCCGCCCTGGGCCCCCGAGGTCTATGCCCTGCTGGATAATGCGACCGCGGAACAGCTGCTGCGGACTGAAGATGATGCCAGCGAGGAAGCGTCGCCCGACTTCGACGACCTCGATGTGACCGAGTCGCCCGCAGAGTCGGAACCGGAACCGGAGATCGACTGGGAGTTTGCCGAGGTCTTCATCGAGGAGGCGCGCGATATCCTCGAGTCTGCGTTCACGGCCCTGAATGGCTGGCGCGAGACTGGGGGGCGCCCCGGGCCCGATCAGAATGCCTTCCAGCGCGAAGTGCACACCCTGAAGGGCAGCGCCCGCATGGCCGGTTTCACCGTGGTCGGAGCCATTGCGCACGCCCTGGAAAGTGCATTGAGCGTGGAGACCGAGACCGGTCTGGAGCCGCGCGACGGCTTCTTCCAGCTTACCGAGCGGGCCTTGAGCGACGTACAGCGCTTGGTCGAGCGCGGGGTCGGGGCCTGGCAGATGGACGAATCGGCCAGCGAATCGCTGCCCGCGCTGCGCGCCTGGGCCGGGGGTGAAGCGGACGCCGAATCGACCGACGCGGAGCCCGAGGCGGATACGTTTGAGAGCGACGACTCCGAAGCCGAAGCCACCTCCGGGAGGGATCTGGAGGTCGAGGAGGCCCGAGCGGAGACGGACCGGCGCAGCCACGAGACGCCGGAGACCGAGGGCCGGCGGATCCAGGACCAGGTGCGCATGGATGCCGAGGTCCTCGACAGCCTGGTGAACAATGCCGGCGAGCTGGCGACCTTCCATCGCCGCTTCGAACAGACGGTTGGGCGGGTCGAGAGCCAGGTCGACGAACTGGAGCGCACCATCGCCCGTCTGCGCGACCAGCTGCGCAAGCTCGAGATCGAAACCGAGACCCAGATCCTGTTCCGCGTGGAGGAGGAGGGTGGCGAGGACGCCCTCGACTTCGATCCGCTGGAAATGGACCGCTATTCCGGCATCCAGCAGCTGTCCCGCGCGCTCGCCGAGAGTGTGAGTGACCTCGAGGCCCTGAAGCAGGAAGTCGGTGACGAGTTGCAGAATGCCGGGGGCATCCTTCTGCAGCAGCGGCGGGTGGGGACCGATCTGCAGGACCAGTTGATGCGTCAGCGCATGGTGCGTTTCGCGCGTATGGCGCCGCGGCTACGGCGGGTGGTACGCCAGGCGGGCGAGGACCTGGGAAAACAGGTCCGCGTCGAGTTCACCGGCCAGGGGGCCGAGCTGGACCGTGCCCTGCTGGAACGCCTGGTGTCGCCGTTGGAGCACCTGCTGCGCAATGCCATTGCGCACGGCATCGAAGGCGCTGCCGAACGGGAACAGGCACACAAGCCGGCGCAGGGCCAGATCGATGTCAGTCTGGAGCAGTCCGGGAGCGAAATCCGGTTGCAGGTCACGGATGACGGTCGGGGCATCGATGCCGAGGCGATCCGGGCGCGCGCGGTGGAGCGCGGGCTCATTGCAGCGGATGCCGAGGTCACGGATGCCCAGGCCCTGCAGCTCATCCTGCAGTCCGGTTTCTCCACCGCCGCCGAGGTCTCGCAGGTGGCGGGGCGCGGCGTTGGCCTGGACGTGGTGAACAGCGACGTGAAACAGCTGGGCGGCACGCTGGAGATCCAGTCGACGCCAGGCAAGGGCTCGCGTTTCACCATGCGCCTGCCGTTCACCCTGGCGATCTCGCAGGCCTTGCTGGTGCAGGTGGGCGAAGAAACCTTTGCCGTCCCGATGGCCTCGGTGGAGGGTGTGGTTCGCGCGCGTGCCGAGGAGATCGATCGCCGGGACGACGAGGCAATCTACAACTACATCGGTCAGGACTACGCAGTGCGCGGGCTCGGTGACTTGATGGGTGTGGAGAGTCAGGCGGGCGTCGAACACTTGCCGGATCATCCGTTCCCGTTGTTGCTCGTGCGCGCCGATGATCAGCGTATCGCGTTGCGCATTGACGGCCTGCTGGGTAGTCAGGAGGTTGTGGTGAAGTCGGTGGGCCCGGTCCTCAGTCGTATCCCGGGTGTGGCCGGTGCCACCCTCCAGGGCGATGGTTCGGTCATGCTGATTCTTGATCTGAGCATGTTGGTCAGGTTTGCCTCCGCGACGGCGTCCCTGGCGGAGACGCCGCAGGCTGTTGGCGAGACGGCGAGCGCGCAACGGATCATGGTGGTGGATGACTCGATTACCATTCGCAAGGTCACCGCGCGCCTGCTGACGCGCCACGGCTACGACGTGGTCACGGCCCGTGACGGTCTCGATGCGGTGGGCCTGCTGGACGAGCGGCGCCCGCAGCTGATCCTGCTGGACGTGGAGATGCCGCGCATGGACGGCTTCGAGTTCGCCGCCCACGTGCGCGATCATCCGGACTTCGGGCGGGTGCCCATCATCATGATCACCTCGCGCAGCGGGACCAAGCACCGCGAGCGCGCCAACCGTCTCGGGGTCAACGGTTATCTCGGGAAACCGTATCTGGAGAATGACCTGCTGAACGCGATCCGCGAGCAACTCGAAGGGATACCGGCATGAGCGAGGAAGCACAGGGTCAGGCCGTCGAGGCGGTGATCGTTCAGCTGGATAGCGGCTCCATCCTGCTCCCGCGCAGCGCCTTTCTCGAGGTGACCACCCGCGCCGGGGCCGTCCAGCAGGAATCCGAGCATCCGGATGTCCCCTGGCTGCAGCCCAGCCTGGTCTGGCAGGACGTGCAAGTGCCGGTGATCAACGTGAACCAGTTGCTGGATCCGGGCCGCGACAGCGGCGAGGATCGCCGGCGGTTCACCCGGCTTCTGGTGATGCAGGCGGTGATGCAGCCGGATCACCTGCCGTTTTATGCCCTGGAGGTTCGCGGTACGCCGCATCCGGTGCAGATCACCGCGCAGAATATCTATGCGCTGGAGGACGTCGACGCCACTCCGTGGTCCTGGCGGGTGAAGGCCTCGGGCGTGACGACTCACTTGCTTCGACTGGATACCCTCGAGCAGCGTCTGCTCGAGCTTGCGGAGACGCAGCCAGCCTGATCAGTGTGGCGGCGACTCGAGACGACCCCACCGGGGCGGTTCCCGCCTGTTGTGACTAGCCTCGAAGGTCCCCGAGACGCGCCTGTACCAGGGTGATCAGGGCCATTGCGGCCGTCTCGGTGCGCAGGGTCCGCGGGCCCATGCCGACGCCCAGAAATCCACCTGCCCGGGCCTGCTCGCGCTCCGCAGGCGTTAGCCCCCCTTCCGGTCCGATATACAGCGCCACTGCGCCGGGCGGGTGCCCCTGGGCGACCAGGCGGTCGTCCAGCCCGGGCGCGCCTTCCTCGGCGAGCAGCCCGAGGCTGTCCGGGCATTCCGCGAGTGCGGCCGCGGGCAGGGCCGGTTGATGTAGCGCGGGCAGTTCATTGCGGCCGCATTGCTCCACAGCGGCCTGCAGGATGCCCTGCCAGTGCCGCTGGCGTTTCTCCAGTCCCTTGTGGGCGGCAGCCGAACGCGAGCGTTCGCACAGCACCGGGCGGATGGACTGTACGCCGAGCTCCACGGCCTTCTGAATGGCCAGGTCCATATGGTCGCCGCGGGCCACGCCCTGCAGCAGGTGGATCGGAAACGCGGGATGGGTCGGGGCGGCGGCACGTTCGCCCAGATGGAAGGTGCCGTGGCGTCGGTCGGTGAGTTCGAGGGTCGCGTCGAATTCGTTGCCGAGGCCGTCGAAGACGCGGCAGGGGGCACCGCTTTTCAGACGCAGGACGGTGGTGGCGTAATGCAGCCGGTCCTGTGGGGCGGGGAGCGACTGCCCCGCGGCCAGTGCCTCGGATTCGAGCAGCAGCCGGGGGCAGCGCATGCCGTCTACTTCCGGTTGTCGAGGTCCAGGGCCTTCCAGATCTGTTCGGTCGGTCCGGCCTGGTTCATCGAATAGAAGTGGATTCCAGGCGCGCCGTTATCGAGCAGGTCGTCGGTCAGACGCGTGGCGACCTCGATCCCGAATTTGCGGATCGATTCCTTGTCGTCGCCATAAGCCTCCATCCGCTTGCGGATGTAGCGCGGGATCTCGGCGCCGCACATCTCGGAGAAGCGCACGATCTGGGTGTAGTTGGTGATCGGCATGATCCCGGCAATGATCGGGATTGTGATGCCCATCTTTTCTACCCGTTCCATGAAGGCCACGTAGGCGTCCGGATTGTAGAAGTACTGGGTGATCGCGGCGTCGGCGCCAGCATCCACCTTGGTCTTGAAGTTCTCCAGGTCCTTCTCGGCATTCGGGGCCTGCGGATGGAACTCCGGATAGGCCGCGACCTCGATCTTGAACTGGTCGCCGAACTCGGCGCGGACGAACTCCACCAGCTCGGAGGCATAACGGAAATCACCGCCGGAATGCTTGGTGCCGGACGGCAGGTCGCCGCGCAGCGCCACAATGCGCTTGACCCCGGAATCGCGGTAGGTCGACAGCAGGTCCCGCAGCTCGTCCTTGGTCGACGAAATGCAGGAGACATGCGGGGCGGCGGGGATGCCATCGTTGTCGATGATGTCCCGGACCGTCTCCAGGGTGCGGTCGCGGGTGGATCCCCCGGCGCCGAAGGTGACGGAATAGAACTCGGGATTCAGTGCGCCCAGACGCTTGCGGGCCTTGGCCAGGCGTTCGGCTCCGGCCTCGTCCTTGGGCGGGAAAAATTCAACGCTGTAGACGCGTTCTTGTGCAGACATGTTTGTCCTCCAGACATAAAGAAGGCGGACCGCACGAACATGCGGCCCGCCTCGGCGTTCACATTACCAACGAATTGAAATGTGAGGCTGGCCGATCAGTAGCGGTAGTGTTCCGGCTTGAACGGGCCATCCGCCGACATACCCAGGTACTTCGCCTGATCGTCGGTAAGACGGGTCAGGTTGGCGCCCAGCTTGAACAGGTGCAGCTGTGCGACCTTCTCGTCCAGGTGCTTCGGCAGCACGAAGACGTTCTTGTCGTACTGGTCACCCTTGGTCCACAGCTCGATCTGAGCCAGGGTCTGGTTGGTGAAGGAGTTGGACATCACGAAGCTCGGATGGCCGGTACCGCAGCCCAGGTTCACCAGACGGCCTTCGGCCAGCATGATGATCCGGTTGCCATTCGGCAGGATGATGTGGTCAACCTGCGGCTTGATGTTCTCCCACTCGTACTTGCGCATCGCGGCCACGGCGATCTCGGAGTCGAAGTGACCGATGTTGCAGACGATGGCCTGGTTCTTCATGCGGGTCATGTGATCTTCGGTGATCACGTCCTTGTTACCGGTCGCGGTGACAAAGATCTCGGCCTTGTCGGCCGCGTCTTCCATCGTGACGACGCGGAAACCTTCCATGGCGGCCTGCAGGGCGCAGATCGGGTCGATTTCGGTGATCCACACGGTGGCACCGAGGCCGGCCAGCGACTGGGCGGCACCCTTGCCGACGTCACCGTAGCCGCAGACCACGGCGATCTTGCCGGCGATCATGACGTCGGTGGCGCGCTTGATGGAGTCCACGGTGGACTCGCGGCAGCCGTACAGGTTGTCGAACTTGGACTTGGTGACCGAGTCATTGACGTTGATCGCCGGGAAGGCCAGTTCGCCGTCTTTCGCCATCTGGTACAGGCGATGCACACCGGTGGTGGTCTCTTCGGTCACGCCCTTGATCTTGGCGAGCTGCTCGGAGTACCAGGTCGGCTGCTTGGCCAGGCGATCCTTGATCGAGGCAAACAGGGCGACTTCTTCTTCGTTCTCCGGGTTGGAGATGACCGACTGGTCCTTCTCGGCCTTGGCGCCGATGTGCAGGAGCAGCGTGGCGTCACCGCCATCGTCCAGGATCATGTTGGCGCCGCCGTCGAATTCGAAGATGCGGTGGCAGTAGTCCCAGTACTCTTCCAGGGTTTCGCCCTTCACGGCGAAGACCGGGGTGCCGGCGTCGGCAATTGCGGCCGCGGCGTGGTCCTGGGTGGAGTAGATGTTGCAGGAGGCCCAGCGCACGTCGGCACCCAGGGCTTCCAGGGTCTGGATCAGCACCGCGGTCTGGATGGTCATGTGCAGGGAGCCGGCAATCTTGGCGCCCTTCAGCGGCTTGGAGGCCGCGTACTCTTCGCGAGTCTGGATCAGACCGGGCATTTCGGTCTCGGCAATCGCAATTTCCTTGCGGCCGAATTCGGCAAGGTTAATGTCCTTGACGACGTAATCGGTGGTCTTTTTGTCGTTCATCACAGCATTCATGGATCAACTTCTCCGTTTATCTGGATGAGCGCCGTGTTCATGTTTCAGGGTGCATCCGGCTGAGCCTGACGGTAAAACCGCTGCAGCGCTCCTCAGCCGGATGGGTATTTCTTCTAAGAAGTGTCGGAGACTCTTAGAGGCCCGCCATCTTCTTGAGTTCCTCGGCCTTGTCGGTACGCTCCCAGGGGAGGTCGACATCTTCGCGGCCGAAGTGACCGTAGGCGGCAGTCGCCTTGTAGATCGGACGCAGCAGATCCATCATCTGGATCAGGCCCCACGGGCGCAGATCAAACACTTCGCGTACAAAGCCTTCGATCTTGCGATCGTCCAGCTTGCCGGTGCCGAAGGTGTCGATCGTGATCGAGGTCGGTTCGGCCACGCCGATGGCGTAGGAGACCTGGATCTCGCACTTCTCGGCCAGGCCGGCGGCAACGATGTTCTTGGCCACATAGCGACCGGCGTAGGCTGCGGAACGGTCCACCTTGGACGGGTCCTTGCCGGAGAACGCGCCACCACCGTGACGGGCCATGCCGCCGTAGGTGTCGACGATGATCTTGCGGCCGGTCAGGCCAGCGTCGCCCACCGGGCCGCCAATCTCGAACTTGCCGGTCGGGTTGATGTGGAGCTTGTCGTCGGCGACCTGGCTCAGCCATTCAGCCGGCAGGACCTTCTTGAAGATCTCTTCGTAGATCGCTTCCTTCAGATCCTTCTGCGAGATGTCCGGGCTGTGCTGGGTCGACAGGACCACGGCGTCCAGACCGGCCGGCTTGCCATTTTCATAGCGCAGGGAGACCTGGCTCTTGGCGTCCGGACGCAGCCACGGCAGCTTGCCGCTCTTCATCAGTTCGGACTGGATGCGCACCATCTTGTGGGCGTAGAAGATCGGGGCGGGCATCAGGGTGTCGGTCTCGCGCGCGGCGTAGCCGAACATCAGGCCCTGGTCGCCAGCGCCCTGGGTGGCGCGGTCGGAGACGTCGCGGTCCACACCCATGGCGATGTCCTGGGACTGCTCGCCCAGCACGTTCAGCACGGCGCAGGTCTTGCCGTCGAAGCCGACGTCGGAATCGTTGTAGCCGATCTCGACGACGGTGTCGCGCACCAGGCGCTCGTAGTCGATCTGCGCGCCAGTGGTGATCTCGCCCAGCAGCATGACCATGCCGGTCTTGGTGGCGGTCTCGCAGGCGATACGTGCATGCGGGTCCTGCTCGATGATGGCGTCGACGATGGTGTCGGACACCAGGTCGGCCATTTTGTCGGGGTGACCGGCAGAGACAGATTCCGAAGTAAAGATATAGTCGTTGGACATTAAGCGTTCCTTTTGGGTCGTTTCGATTTAGTTTTGCGCAAAACGACCTCTAGTGTAACGCGACTCGCAGGATTTTTCTAAGCCCCTCCTCCGCGATCGTCAGGGCATCGGTGCCCCGGCCGGCGGCGAGGGCGCAGCGTGGCGCGGTTTGGGGCCGACTTGCCCCGGTGCCCGAAAGTGGCCAAAATGCACCGCCTTTGATGGGGAGTGCTGCCCGCCGCGCGTTCGCGTGGCCGAGTAAGGGTCCGCTCCCGCAGGCTGCTCGGGCCACCGCCGTGCGCTGGCGCGCCGGCCGGTACTGGTGAGCCCTCGTTCGGTCGACTCGTCCGGGTCTGCCGCCGCTGGCGCCTCGCGCCGCCGCCCGCCATCAGCCGAACCCAATACTACTTAGAGCAGGAGATCAGCATGCCGACCCGTAGAGAGCTTGCCAACGCCATCCGCGCCCTTTCGATGGACGCAGTTCAGAAGGCCAATTCCGGTCACCCGGGAGCGCCGATGGGGATGGCGGACATCGCCGAGGTGCTGTGGAACGACTACATGCAGCACAACCCGGCGAACCCGAGCTGGCCGGATCGCGACCGCTTCGTGATGTCCAACGGTCACGGCTCCATGCTGGTCTACTCGCTGCTGCATCTGAGCGGCTACGACCTGCCGATGGACGAGATCAAGCAGTTCCGTCAGCTGCACTCGCAGACCCCGGGCCACCCGGAATACGGCTACACCGCCGGTGTCGAGACCACCACCGGTCCGCTCGGCCAGGGCATCTCCAACGCGGTCGGCATGGCGCTGGCCGAGAAGATGATGGCCGCCCACTTCAACCAGCCGGGCCACGACATCGTCGACCACAACACCTACGCCTTCCTTGGCGACGGCTGCATGATGGAAGGGATCTCCCACGAGACCTGCGCGCTGGCCGGCACCCTGGGCCTGGGCAAGCTGGTCGCGTTCTGGGATGACAACGGCATCTCCATCGACGGCGAGGTCGAGGGCTGGTTCACCGACGACACCCCGGGGCGCTTCGAGGCCTACGGCTGGCACGTGGTGCGCGGCGTGGATGGCCACGACGCCGACGCGGTCAAGGCCGCGATCGAGGAGGCCCGCCAGAACAGCGACAAGCCGAGCCTGATCTGCTGCAAGACCGTGATCGGCTTCGGCTCCCCCAACAAGTCCGGCAAGGAAGAGTGCCACGGCGCCGCCCTGGGCGACGACGAGGTCGCCCTGACCCGCAAGGAACTGGGCTGGGAGCACGGCCCGTTCGAGATCCCGAACGACATCTACGCGGGCTGGAGCGCGAAGGACAAGGGTGCCAAGGCCGAGACCGAGTGGAAGGAACGCTTCGCCGCCTACAAGGCCGCCCATCCGGAACTGGCCGCCGAGTTCGAGCGCCGGATTGCCGGTGATCTGCCGGCTGACTGGAGCGAGAAGGCCAACGCCTATATCAAGCAGACCATCGAGAAGGCCGAGAAGGTCGCCTCGCGCAAGGCCTCGCAGAACGCGATCGCCGGGATGGCCCCGGCCGTTCCGGAACTGCTGGGCGGTTCCGCCGACCTGGCCGGCTCCAACCTGACCATGTATGGCGGGTCCAAGGGCGTCACCCGTGACGACGCCGCCGGCAACTACGTCTTCTACGGCGTGCGCGAGTTCGGCATGGCCGCAATCATGAACGGCATCGCCCTGCACGGCGGGTTTATCCCGTACGGCGGTACCTTCCTGATCTTCTCCGACTACGCCCGCAACGGCATCCGCATGTCCGCGCTGATGAAGCAGCGCGTGATGTACGTGCTGACCCACGATTCCATCGGTCTCGGCGAAGACGGCCCGACCCACCAGCCCATCGAGCAGACCCCGAGCCTGCGTCTGATCCCGAACTTGAACGTCTGGCGCCCCTGTGATGCGGTCGAGACCGCCGTCGCCTGGAAGGCCGGCATCGAGCGTACCGACGGCCCGTCCGCGTTCATCCTGTCGCGTCAGGGCCTGCCGCACATGGAGCGTGACGGCGAGCAGCTCGCCAACATCGCCCGCGGCGGTTACGTGCTGAAGGATTGCGACGGCACCCCGGACCTGATCTTCATCGCCACCGGTTCCGAGATTGAACTGGCCGTGCAGGCCGCCGACGTGCTGAGCGGCGAGGGCAAGAAGGTCCGCGTGGTCTCCATGCCCTGTGTCGAGCTGTTCGACCAGCAGGATCCGGCCTACCGCGAGGCCGTGCTGCCGAAGGCCGTGCGCGCCCGTGTCGCCATCGAGGCCGGCGCGACCACGACCTGGCACAAGTTCACCGGCCTCGACGGCGCGGTGTTTGGCCTGGATCGCTTCGGCGAATCCGCCCCGGGTGGTGCCCTGCTCGATTACTTCGGTTTCAAGCCGGAGAACGTCGCCCAGGTCGCACGTGACGTGCTGAACGGCTGAGCCCGAATTCGATTTCGCTTAAGCAATAAAGAGGAGACTCTCATGTCTATCAAGGTTGGTATCAACGGCTTCGGTCGTATCGGCCGCATGGCTTTCCGTGCCATCGCCAAGGATTTCCCGAACCTCCAGGTGGTCGGCATCAACGACCTGCTGGATCCGGAATACCTGGCCTACATGCTGCGTTATGACTCGGTCCATGGCCGCTTCGAAGGCGACGTCAGCGTCGACGGCAACGACCTGGTGGTGAACGGCAACCGCATCCGCCTGACCGCCGAAAAGGATCCGGCCGCGCTGAAGTGGGGCGATATCGACGCCGACATCGTGATCGAATCCACCGGTCTGTTCCTGACCGCCGAGACCGCCCAGAAGCATCTGGACGCCGGCGCCAAGAAGGTCGTGATGTCCGCGCCGTCCAAGGACGACACCCCGATGTTCGTCTTTGGCGTGAACCATGGTGAGTACGCCGGCCAGACCATGGTCTCTGCCGCGTCCTGCACCACCAACGCCCTGGCCCCGGTGGCCAAGGTGCTGAACGACAAGTTCGGCATCAAGCGTGGTCTGATGACCACCGTGCACGCCGCCACGGCGACCCAGAAGACCGTCGATGGCCCGTCCATGAAGGACTGGCGCGGGGGCCGCGGCATCCTGGAGAACATCATCCCGTCCTCCACCGGTGCCGCCAAGGCCGTGGGCAAGGTGCTGCCGGAACTGAACGGCAAGCTGACCGGCATGGCCTTCCGCGTGCCGACCTCCGACGTGTCGGTGGTCGACCTCACCGTGGAGCTCAACAGCGACGCCAACTACGACGACGTCTGCGCCGCCATGAAGAAGGCCTCCGAGGGCGAGCTGAAGGGCGTGCTGGGCTACACCGAAGACCTGGTGGTCTCCACCGACTTCCGTGGCTACACCGCCCCGTCCGTGTTTGACGCCGGCGCCGGCATCCAGCTGGACCCGACCTTCGTGAAGGTCGTCGCCTGGTACGACAACGAGTACGGCTACACCTGCAACATGCTGCGCATGGTGGAGCACGTCGCCAAGTAAGGCCGGATGGCCGGGCCCCTCGGGGTCCGGCCATTTGCATTGCCTGGGTCCAAGAGGTCTGGGGCCAGTCCCTGCGGGGGCTTGCCCGAAGCCTTTTCTCTTTCCAACCGTATTTCGAGAGGTACTCCCATGTCTGTCATCAAGATGACCGATCTCGACCTGCAGGGTCGCCGTGTGCTGGTGCGTCAGGATCTCAACGTCCCGGTGAAGGGCGGTAAGGTCACCTCCGACGCCCGTATCCGCGCGAGCCTCGAGACCGTGCAGAAGGCCCTGGACGCCGGCGCGGCCGTGATGCTGATGTCGCATCTGGGCCGCCCGACCGAGGGCGAGTTCTCCGAGGAGGACTCTCTGGCCCCGGTCGCCGAGCATATGGGTGGCCTGCTCGGTCGCGAAGTGCGCCTGGTTCGGGATTACCTCGACGGCGTGGATGCCAAGCCGGGCGAGGTGATCCTGCTCGAGAACGTGCGCTTCAACGCCGGCGAGAAGAAGGACGACGAGGCGCTGGCCAAGAAGTACGCGGCGCTGTGCGACGTGTTCGTGATGGACGCCTTCGGTACCGCCCACCGCGCCCAGGCCTCCACCCATGGCGTGGCCAAATTCGCCCCGCAGGCCTGCGCCGGCCCGTTGCTGGCCAAGGAGCTGGAGGCCCTGGGGCAGGCCCTGGAGACCCCGAAGCGCCCGCTGGTGGCAATCGTCGGTGGCTCCAAGGTCTCGACCAAGCTGACCGTGCTGGAGTCGCTGTCCAAGGTGGTCGATCAGCTGATCGTCGGTGGCGGCATCGCCAACACCTTTATCGCGGCCCAGGGCCATGGTGTCGGCAAGTCGCTGTACGAGGCGGATCTGGTCGATGAGTCCAAGCGCCTGATGGAGGCCGCCCGCGCCAAGGGCGGCGAGATCCCGGTCCCGACCGACGTGACCGTGGGCAAGGAGTTTTCCGAATCCACCCCGGCCGAGACCAAGGCCGTGGACGCCGTTGCGGACGACGACATGATCTTCGACGTCGGCCCCGAGACCGCGGCCACCTACGCCGAGGCCCTGCGCAATGCCGGCACCATCGTCTGGAACGGCCCGGTGGGCGTGTTCGAGTTCGATCAGTTCGCCGGCGGCACCAAGGCCCTGGGCGAGGCGATCGCCGAGAGCAATGCGTTCTCCATCGCCGGGGGTGGCGACACCCTGGCCGCGATCGACAAGTACAACCTGGCGGATCGCATCAGCTACATCTCCACCGGCGGCGGCGCCTTCCTCGAGTTCCTCGAGGGCAAGACCCTGCCGGCCGTCGCCATCCTGGAAGAACGGGCCAAGGGCTGAGGCCCTTGTCCTTCCCCGCTGACGGAGACACGCGCGGATGAGACGTACCAAGATCGTAGCCACGCTGGGGCCGGCAACGGACAGCGACGAGGCCATGGAGGCCATCATCCGGGCCGGTGTGGATGTGGTCCGGTTGAATTTCTCGCATGGCGATCCGGATGACCACCGCCAGCGCCTGGCGCGGCTGCGGGCCGCCTCCGAGCGCGCCGGCCGTTGCGTCGGTGTCCTGGGCGACCTGCAGGGCCCCAAGATCCGCATCGACCGCTTCCAGCAGGGCAAGGTGCAGCTGGAAGAGGGCGCGCCCTTCGCGCTGGATGCCGAGCTGGATCGCGACGCGGGCGATGCCACCCAGGTCGGCCTGACCTACAAGGACCTCCCGGACGACGTGCGCACGGACGACATCCTGCTGCTGGATGACGGTCGTATCGTGCTCAAGGTCACGGCGGTCAATGGCAGCCGGATCGAGACCACCGTCGAGGTCGGCGGCGAGCTGTCCAACAACAAGGGCATCAACCGCCAGGGCGGCGGCCTGTCTGCGCCCGCGATTACGGACAAGGACCGCGACGATATCCGCCTGGCGGCCGAGCTGCAGGTGGACTACCTGGCCGTCTCGTTCCCGCGTTCCGCCCAGGACCTGCACCTGGCGCGGGGCCTGTTGAAGGATGCCGGCTGGGAGGCCGGGATCTGCGCCAAGATCGAGCGCTCCGAGGCCTTGGAGGTGATCGACGAGATCATCGCCGCCTCGGAGGTCATCATGATCGCCCGCGGCGATCTGGGCGTGGAGATCGGTGACGCCGAGCTCCCGGGGGTGCAGAAGACCCTGATCACGCGCGCGCGCAGCCTCAATCGTCTGGTCATCACTGCGACCCAGATGATGGAGACCATGATCCAGAACCCCATCCCGACCCGCGCCGAGGTATTCGACGTGGCCAACGCGGTGCTGGACGGCACGGATGCGGTGATGCTCTCTGGCGAGACCGCGACCGGGCGTTATCCTGCGCGCGTGGTCACCAGCATGGACCGGATCTGCGAGGCTGCCGAGCGCCAGCGCGCCGCACGCCAGTCGGACCATCGCATGGATTCGACCTTCGGCCGGGTCGACGAGGCCATCGCGATGGCCACCATGTATACCGCCAACCATCTCGATGTCTCCGCGATCGCCGCGCTGACCGAGTCCGGGTCCACGGCGCTGTGGATGTCGCGCATCAGCTCGGGCATCCCGATCTACGCGCTCACCCAGCACGAATCGACCAGCCGCCGCATGACGCTTTATCGCGGCGTCTATCCGGTGACCCTGAAGCCGATCCCCGAGAGCCACGAAAGCGTGAACCGTGAGGCGGTGAACTTGCTCAAGGCCGAGGGCGTCGTGCAGGATGGCGAGTTGGTCATCATTACCAAGGGCGACCTGCAGGGCGAGCATGGCGGCACCAACGCCATGAAGATCGTGCGCGTCGGCGAACTGGCCTGAACCGCGCACCGCCCGCAGTCGCCAACCAGATAATCGACTTTTTCACTACCTCAGTCCGAATCCCGTAAGGAGGAATCCATGGCTCTAATCTCACTTCGCCAGCTTCTGGACCATGCCGCCGAGCATGGCTATGGCATGCCGGCGTACAACGCCAACAACATGGAACAGGTCCATTCGATCATGGAAGCGGCCGCTGCGGTCGACTCCCCGGTGATCATTCAGGCCTCCGCCGGTGCCCGCAAGTACGCCGGCGAGCCCTTCCTGCGCCACAACATCATCGCCGCCATCGAGCAGTACCCGGACATCCCGGTTGTGCTGCACCAGGATCACGGCTCCGAGCCGGCAGTCTGCCTGCGCTCCATCCAGTCCGGCTTCAGCTCGGTGATGATGGACGGCTCCCTGATGCCTGACATGAAGACCCCGGCTTCTTACGACTACAACCGTGACGTGACCGCCAAGGTCTCCGAGATCGCTCACGCCTGTGGCGTGTCCGTGGAAGGCGAGCTGGGTTGCCTGGGCTCCCTGGAAACCGGCATGGCCGGCGAGGAAGACGGTTCCGGCGCCGAGGGCCAGCTGTCCCACGACCAGCTGCTGACCGACCCGGACGAGGCCGCCGACTTCGTGAAGAACACCAAGTGCGACGCCCTGGCGATCGCCATCGGTACCTCCCACGGCGCCTACAAGTTCACCCGTCCGCCGACCGGTGACATCCTGGCCATCCAGCGCGTGAAGGAGATCCACGCCCGCATCCCGGATACCCATCTGGTCATGCACGGCTCCTCCTCCGTTCCGCAGGAGTGGCTGCAGATCATCAACAAGTACGGCGGCGACATGGGCGAGACCTACGGCGTGCCGGTCGAAGAGATCCAGGAAGGCATCAAGCACGGCGTGCGCAAGGTCAACATCGACACCGACCTGCGCATGGCCTCCACCGGTGCGGTGCGCAAGTTCCTGGCCGAGAACCCGAAGGAATTCGATCCGCGCAAGTTCCTGAAGGCTTCGACTGCCGCGATGAAGGACCTCTGCCAGGCCCGTTACGAGGCCTTCGGTTGCGCCGGCATGGCGTCCAAGATCAAGCCGATCTCCCTGGACGACATGGTCAAGCGCTACCTGTCCGGCGAGCTGGATCCCAAGGTCAACTGATCCTGCGGATTGCAGCACGAAAAAGGGGGCTTCGGCCCCCTTTTTTTGTGCCATGATGAATGTATTCGTTAGGGAGACGCCGACGCATTCGCGCGGCTGCGTCTCCCTTGGCCTTTCTGGAGGTTTCCACGATGCAACGACTGATCCTTGTCTGCCTGACGACGCTGGTGTTTGCCGCCATGGTGGGGAGCGCTCACGCGAACCCGTTCAGCCGCGAGATCGATCCGCAGGACATCATCGATCGCGCCCAGGCGACGGTGGAGAACATGGCCACCCACCCCGAGTACGAGTCCCTTAAAGAGGACTTGCGCGACGCCCGCGGCGTGGTGATCTTCCCGCGCGTGGCTCGCGGGGCCTTCCTGATCGGAGGCTCCGGCGGCATCGGCGTGTTCCTGGCCTGGGACGACGAGCGCGGCGATTATTCGCCGGTGGCGTTCTACTCCCTCGGTTCGGTCAGCTTCGGCATGCAGTTCGGTGGTGATGCCGCCGAGGTGGTGATGGTCGCGCGCACCCAGGATGCGGTGGACTCGATGTTCGGGTCCGCGATCCGTCTGGGGGGCGACGCCTCGGTGGCTGCCGGTCCGGTCGGCGCGGGCCGGAGTGCCACCCCGACGGCCGACTTCCTGTCCTACTCGCGGGCGCGGGGTGCCTACCTGGGCATGAGTTTGTCCGGCTCGCGCATGACGGTGCGCGACGACTTCAACGAGGCGTACTACGGCGAGTCCCAGCGCCCGGTGCATATCATCGAGACCCGCCGCGTCGACCGCGAGGGAACCCGTGCCCTGCGCGAGACCCTGGCCGGGTTCCGTGTTGACGAAGAGGAAGCCCCTGCGGCCTCCGAGGACCGCGGTCAGGAGCGTGAGTCCTCCGGCGGCGTGCGCCCGGACAACTTCGAGGTGGAGAGCTTCTGAGTCAGCGCCGCGCGGGTGATTCCTTCCGCTGACTCGATGATCGGGGGGCTCGTGCGTGAACGCAGCGCGGCCGCATTGTCGAGGCGCGGGTCGGCATCCACCCGGCGCCGGTTCAGCACGATCCCGGCCAGTTGCAGGCCGCGTCGTTCCAGGGCCTCCAGGGTCAGCAGGCAGGTGTTCAGCGTGCCCAGCCGGTCCTCCGCCACCAGCAGGACCGGCAGCCCGAGGGCCTCGGCGAGGTCCGCGTTCAGCCCATCGGCACACAGCGGCGAGTAGAAGCCCCCCGCACCCTCCACCAGCCGCGGGCCCGTGCCGTCGGGGGCGCAGGCCGCGGCCAGCTCCGCGATCGTCAGGCGCACGCCCTGGTTCGCGGCGGCCTGGTCCGGGGCGATGGCATCGGGGAAGCGCCAGGGCGTGACCTGCTCGATGGCGGCGTCCGGAAGGCCCGCCGCGCGGGTCAGGTTCATCCCGTCCTCGGGCCGCAGCCCATCCGGGCCCGGCGGGCAGCCGGATTCCACCGGCTTGCGCGGTTGTGGCCGCAGCCCACGATCCCGCCAGAGTTCCAGCAGCGCGCAGCTGACGAAGGTTTTGCCGACGCCGGTGTCGGTGCCGGTGACGAACAGGCCCTGCGGGGACGCTCCTGTCTGTGTCGGGCTCATGCGTCGCGGGTCAGGCGCTCCAGGGCCTCGCGATAGCGCGCCGCGGTCTGTTCCACCACTTCCGCGGGCAGCTCGGGGCCGGGCGCCTGCTTGTTCCAGTCCAGGGTCTCCAGGTAGTCGCGTACGTATTGCTTGTCGAAGGACTCGGGGCTGGTGCCTGGCGCGTAGCGGTCGGCCGGCCAGAAGCGCGAGGAGTCCGGGGTCAGGACCTCGTCGATCAGATGCAGGGTGCCGGCGGCATCGACGCCGAACTCGAACTTGGTGTCGGCGATGATGATGCCGCGCTCGGCCGCGTAGTCGCGCGCCATCGCGTAGATCGAGAGTGCTGCATCACGCACCTGACGCGCTCGTTCTTCGCCGATGGTCGCTACCACGGAATCGAAGTCGATATTGGCGTCGTGGTCGCCGACGTCGGCCTTGGTGCTGGGGGTGAAGATCGCCTCCGGGAGTTTCGAGGCGAGCTCCAGGCCGGCCGGGAGCGGGATGCCGCAGACCGCGCCGCTGGCCTGGTAGTCCTTCCAGCCGGAGCCGATCAGGTAGCCGCGTACCACCGCCTCCACCGGCAGGGCCTCGAGCCGGCGAATCACCAGGCTGCGTCCTTCAAGCGGGGCACGAATGGCCGGGTCCGGGATCACCTGTTCCAGCGGGATCTCGGTCAGCTGGTTGGGGATGCCCAGCTCGCGTTCCACCTTGTGCATCCAGAATTGCGTGATCTCGGTCAGCACCCGGCCCTTCTCCGGCACGGCCGTGGGCAGGATCACGTCAAAGGCGGACAGGCGGTCGGTGGTGACCATCAGCCAGTGGTCGGCGTCCACCGCATAGAGATCGCGCACCTTGCCGCGATGGACGAGTTCGAGGTCGGGGATGTGGCTTTCAAGCAGGGTGTCAGTCATGCCGCGATTCTACCGGGCGCGGGCCTTGCGCACCACGAAGCGGACGAAGACACGAAGAAAAGCGATCCACAAGGAGACGCGACGATCGGCAGCAAGCGCATGGGCGCGTCGCGCCTTATCCTCCGGCCATTCACGCCCCCCGCTTCGCTCTCACCAGTGAGGCCTTCCGGCCTCTGGGTCTCCCTGTGGATCGCTCCTTGATCGGGCTTTTCTGCGCGTCCGGGAGCGCTTCGTGGTGCGCATGGCTTGTCGGGTGGGGCCGGGGTCGCTATCGTTCGGGCCATGACTGAGATGGCAGGCAATTCGGCGGCGCCTCGCGTGGGCGTCGTGATGGGGAGCACCTCCGACTGGGCGACCATGGAGCGGGCGGTGGATGTGCTGGACGAACTCGGGGTCCCGTTCGAGGCCCGGGTGGTGTCGGCTCACCGAACACCGGATCTCCTGTTCGAGTACGCCGAGCAGGCGCGCGAGCGGGGCCTGCAGGCGATTATCGCCGGGGCCGGCGGGGCGGCGCACCTGCCGGGGATGCTGGCGTCCAAGACGCCGGTACCGGTGCTCGGGGTGCCGGTCGCCTCGCGCCACCTGAAGGGGCAGGACTCGCTGCTGTCCATCGTGCAGATGCCGCGCGGCATACCCGTGGCGACCTTCGCGATCGGCGAGGCGGGCGCGGCCAACGCCGCCTTGTTCGCCGCCGCGATGCTGGCGAACCACGATCCCGATCTGCGTGAGCGTCTGGATGCCTTTCGCCAGTCCCAGAGTCAGGCCGTGCTGGGGCAGACCCTGCCACCGGACCCGTCATGATCCAGCCCCCTGCGACCCTCGGGCTGCTCGGTGGCGGGCAGCTCGGCCGCTATTTCGTGGAGGCCGCACAGGGCATGGGCTATCCCGTATGGGTCCTGGACCCGGACCCGGCGAGCCCGGCCGGGCGAGTGGCGGCGCGGCACTTGTGCCAGGCCTTCGACGACCCCGATGCGCTGCAGGCCCTGGCCGGGGCCTGCGCGGTCATTACCACCGAGTTCGAGAACATCCCGCGCCCGGCCGTGGAGTGGCTGGATGCCCGCGCCTGTCTGCGCCCGGGGCCGCGCGCCCTGAGCATTGCCCAGGATCGCCTGGAGGAGAAGGCCTTCCTCGGCGAGATCGGTGTGGCGGTGGCTCCCTGGCAGGCGGTCCTGGCCGGCCAGACGCCCGAAGTGCGAGCGGACGCGGGAGGGCCGACGTTCCCCGCGATCCTGAAGACTGCGCGCCTGGGTTATGACGGCAAGGGCCAGGTCCGGCTGGCGCAGGCCGGCGAGTTGCCCGCGGCGCATGCGGAGCTGGGACTGGTGGACTGCGTGCTGGAGGCCCAGGTCGAGCTGGAGCGCGAGCTCTCGGTGCTGGTGGCGCGAACCGCGGACGGATCGAACGAGGCCTTTCCGGTGGCGGAAAACACCCATCACGAGGGCATCCTGCACCTGACGCGGGTGCCGGCCCGAGTCGGTGACGAGCCGCGCGAACGCGCCACGGCGATCGCCCGGCACATTGCCGAGCAGCTCGACTACCAGGGGTTGCTGGCGGTGGAGTTCTTCCTCACGGTGGAGGGTGAGTTGCTGGTCAACGAGATCGCGCCGCGTCCGCACAACTCCGGGCACTACACCCAGGATGCCTGCACCGTCAGCCAGTTCGAGCAGCAGGTGCGCGCGGTCTGCGGGCTGGGATTGGCCCCGGCCTTGCTGACGACCCCGGTGGCGATGGTGAACCTGCTGGGTGACCTGTGGCCCGCCGCAGCGGAACCCGACTGGCAAGACGTGCTGGCTGCCGGCCGCGCGCGGCTGCATCTGTATGGCAAGGCCGAGGCCCGGTCCGGCCGCAAGATGGGGCACATCAACGTGCTCGGTCTGCCGGGCGAGGACGACGCCGGCGCCGCGGCCTCCACCGCCGAGGCCCTGTGGCAGGGCCTGGCCGAGGCTGTGGAGCGGACTGCGGACGGAGGGGTGGCATGAAGGAGGGCTTCCCCACGATCCAGGCGCGGCGTACCCGTCAGGCGGAGCTGAAGCGCGACCTGGAGTTCGAGGACACGCTGGCCGGAGAACACCTGCGGTTCCGCACGACCTGGGGCCTGTTCTCGCCGCGCCGCATCGACGATGGCACGCGGATGTTGCTGGAGCGCATCGAGGTGGAGCCAACCGATGCCTGCCTGGATCTGGGCTGTGGCTATGGCCCGATCGGCCTGACGCTGGCGCGCAAGGCGCCGCAGGGCCACTGCACGCTGGTGGACACCAACTTCCTGGCGGTGGAGTACAGCCGGCGTAACGCCGAGCTGAACGGCATCACCAATGTGGACTGCGTGACCAGTAATGGCTTCGCACAGATCCGTGACCGGCGTTTCGATCTGGTCACCTCCAACCTGCCGGCCAAGGTGGGGCGCGAGATGCTCTACACCTACCTGCTGGACGCCCACGAGCAGATGAACCCGGGTGGACGCATCTATGTCGTAACCATTACCGGGTTGCGGCGGTTCATCGAGAAGGGGTTCAAGGAAGTGTTCGGCAACTACGACAAGGTCAAGCAGGGCCGCGAGTACACTGTCGCGGCCGCGGTGCGCGAGCCCGACTGAGCATGGTCGAGGGGGCGGGCGAACTGCCGGTTGCGCTCCGGGTGCTGTCCGCCGTGCTGCTGGGTGGCGGCATGCTGGTGATGCTGCGGCGCATGCCCTGGGAGACCTTCTTCGTGCCCGGCCGCGCCCAGCTGTTCGTGATCGCCACGCTGTGCCTGCTGCTGATCTGGAGCCTGCGGGCGCAGGCCCTGGATGGGCTGGCCCTGCATTTTCTGGGTATGGCCACCGTGACCCTGATGTTCGGTTGGCAGCTGGCGATCCTGATGGTCTTCCTAGTAGTGGCGATCCTCGGCCTGTTCGGCGTGCTCCCGCTAGCCGCCTTCCCGTTGACGGTGCTGCTGGCGGGCATCCTGCCGGTCGCGGTCACCTGGGGCCTGCTGCGGCTGTCCGAGGCGCGTCTGCCCGCGCACATGTTCATCTACCTCTACGCGGTCGGTTTCCTCGGCGGGGCGCTTTCGGTGGTTGCCACCGTGCTGGCCTCGGCGGCGATCTACGGGTTGTTCACCGAGCTCGCCTGGGCGGATATCCATCGCGACTACCTGCGCTACCTGGCCCTGCTGGTGCTGCCCGAGGCGGTGATCAACGGGATCGTGATTACCGGCCTGGTCATGGCGCGTCCCGAGTGGCTGGCGACCTGGTCGGACGAGCGCTACATCCACGGACGCTAGGGAAACACTGATCAATGAACGCGTTCGCGCTCGAGTCGCTTTTGCGTGCGAACAAGGCGCGGTGACTGCCGTGCAGTCATTCTGCACAAGGGAGCCGCAACGCCGTTCCCACGCAAAAGCGGCCGAGCCCCTGCATTCAATTGGTTGTGGGGTTGGTGCCCCAGGTTCCCCGATTCTGCGTTGCGCCGCTTGCCGGTAGAACCACTACCGGCTGCGCGCCGCGCCTTGTCTCGGAAAATCTGGGGCACCAACGCGAACGCGTTCATTGATCAGTGTTTCCCTGGGAAGGCTTCGGCCCGCATTCTCCGACCGATCGAATGGCTCCATGGAGCGGCCTGTGGCTATGTCCCTGTTTGGTTCTATGTTAATGCACCATTCAGGAAAGCCCTGCTAACGTTTGCATCAAGACGGGGCGACGGCCCCGCCCGGGAACTTGAGCGAGGAGACTAAAATAATGAAAACCAAGCTGTTCGTGCTTGCCGGTATTGCCGGCAGTGTCCTGATGCTGTCCAGTGCGGCCCAGGCCGCCGATATCCAGGCGGGTCAGTCCAAGTACCAGAACACCTGTGCCAGCTGTCACGGTGCCCAGGGCAAGGGGCAGGCGATCTTCCCGGCGCTGGTCGGCCAGGACGCGGAAACCGTGGCCAGCCTGCTGGAGCGCTATCGCGCCGGCGAGGAGGTCGGTGATCATACCGCGCTGATGCGTCCGCAGGCCCAGGGCCTGAGCGACGACGACATCGCCAACCTGTCCAACTACATCGCGACCGAGTTCAACTGATCCGGGCGCCTTGGTAGAGGCAAGCGAAGCCAGCCAACGGGCCGGGGGGTTCCCCGGCCCGTTGGCGTTGGAGTGCCGCCCGCTGCGACCACTGGCTTTTGCCTGGCATCCCGGCATCCGGTAAAGTTCGGCGATTCCGAGAGCACGGTCGACGGTCGGCCCTGCTTCACCAGCGATCCCTGCGAGGCTTTCCATGGCACAACCCGATTTCATCGCTCCGTCCATCCTTTCCGCCGACTTCGCCCGCCTGGGCGAGGAAGTCGACAACGTCCTGGCGGCCGGTGCCGACACCGTGCACTTCGACGTGATGGACAACCACTACGTGCCCAACCTAACCATCGGCCCGCTGGTCTGTGATGCCCTGCGCAAGCACGGCGTGACCGCGCCGATCGACGTGCACCTGATGGTCAAGCCGGTGGATCGCATCATCCCGGACTTCGCCCAGGCCGGTGCCAGTTACATCACCTTCCATCCGGAGGCCTCCGATCACATCGACCGCACCCTGCAGCTGATCCACGCCGAGGGCTGCAAGGCCGGGCTGGTGTTCAATCCGGCAACCCCGCTGTCCTATCTCGAGTACGTGATGGACAAGGTCGACATGATCCTGCTGATGTCGGTGAACCCGGGCTTTGGTGGCCAGAAGTTCATCCCGAATACGCTGGACAAGCTGCGCGCCGCGCGCAAGATGATCGACGACTCCGGGCGTGACATCCGCCTCGAGATCGATGGTGGTGTGAAGGCCGACAACATCCGCGAGATCAAGGCCGCCGGTGCCGATACCTTTGTGGCCGGGTCCGCGATCTTCGGCGCCGGCAGCGACACCGACCCGAACCGCTACGACAGCATCATCCAGCAGATGCGCGACGAGCTGGCCAAGGCCTGAATCGACGGTTACCGGAGACCGGGATGTCCCTGAAACGCCCCCGCATGATCCTGATCGACCTGGACGGTACGCTGATTGACAGCGTGCCGGACCTGGCCTTTAGTGTGGATGCGATGATGCGCGAGCTGGGCCTGCCAGAACGCGGCGAGCCGGCCGTGCGCAACTGGGTCGGCAACGGCGTGGAACGGCTGGTCCAGCGTGCGCTGGTAAACGACCTCGACGGCGAGCCGGACGCGGAGCAGTTCGCACGTGCGCTGCCGGTGTTCATGCGTATCTACCAGGAGAACACCGCCGGGCGTTCGCCGCTTTACCCGGGCGTGCGCGAGGGGCTCGACCAGCTCAAGGCCGCGGGGTATCGCCTGGGCTGCGTGACCAACAAGGCCGAGCGCTTCACCGTGCCGCTGCTGCGCGAGAAGGGCATCCTCGACGACTTCGAGATCGTGGTCGCCGGCGACGCCCTGCCGCAGAAGAAGCCGGATCCGGCCCCGCTGCTGCACGCGGCCGACAAGCTCGGCGTGGACCCGTCCGAGGCTTTGATGGTCGGGGACTCCAAGAGCGACGTGAAGGCCGCCCGCGCCGCTGGCTTCCAGATCGTCTGCATGACCTACGGCTACAACCACGGCAAGGATATCCGCGACGAGCACCCGGACGCGGTGCTCGATCGGCTGGACGAGCTGCCGGACCTGCTGCCCGCCCGGGCGGCGTGATCCGTGATGTCGGCAACGGACCGGACAATGGGGCGATGGCGAGACGGCGAATGAACCGCCACGCCATCCATCCCCCTTGTCAGGAACCGTTGTGATGACCCCCGAACAGTTCGATCAGCTGGCCCGCGAGGGCTATAACCGCATCCCGCTGGTGCGCGAGGTCCTGGCGGATCTCGAGACCCCGCTGTCCATCTTCCTCAAGCTGGCCAACCGCCCGTATTCCTACCTGTTCGAGTCCGTGCAGGGCGGGGAGCGCTGGGGGCGGTATTCCTTCATCGGCCTGCCGGCGCGCACCCTGGTGCGCGTGCATGGCCACAACATCACCGTGGAGACCGACGGTGCGGTGGTGGAGCAGACCACCGAGACGGACCCGCTGGCCTGGATCGAGGCCTATCAGGCGCGCTTCAAGGCCGCGGAGCTGCCGGGACTTCCACGCTTCACCGGTGGCCTGGTCGGCTATTTCGGGTTCGAGACCGTGCGCCTGATCGAGCCGCGCCTGGAGGGGCCGGAGAAGCCGGATGCCCTGGGGTTGCCGGATATCCTGCTGATGGTCTCCGAGGAGGTCGTGGTCTACGACAACCTCTCCGGGCGGCTGTATCTGGTGGTACACGCGGATACGACCCAGGCGGGTGGCCAGGCCGTGGCCGCCGCCCGCCTGGACGAGCTGGAGGCCCGCCTGGGCGAGCCGCTGGTACCGCCTGAGGATCCGCCGCATCCACACGCGGTGCCGGAGTATGTGTCCGGCTGGTCGGCCGAGGGCTATCAGGCTGCGGTCGCCCGGGCGCAGGAATACATCATGGACGGCGACGTGATGCAGGTAGTGCTGGCACAGCGCATGAGCGTGCCGTTCTCCGCACCGCCGCTGAACCTCTACCGTGCCCTGCGGGCGCTGAACCCGTCGCCCTACATGTACTACCTCGACCTGGACGATCACCACGTAGTGGGTGCGTCGCCGGAGATCCTGGTGCGCCTGGAGGACGACTGCGTGACCGTGCGTCCGATCGCCGGCACCCGCCCGCGTGGGCGTACCGAGGCGGAAGATCGCGCGCTGGAGGCCGAACTGCTGGCGGATCCAAAGGAGCGTGCCGAGCACCTGATGCTGATCGATCTGGGGCGCAACGATGTCGGCCGGGTCTGCGAGATCGGCTCGGTGGAGGTGACTGACACCATGAGCATCGAGCGCTACTCGCATGTGATGCACATCGTCTCCAACGTGGAGGGGCGGCTGGCCCCGGGCCACTCGCCGATGGATGTCCTGCGCGCGACCTTCCCGGCCGGGACCGTCTCGGGGGCACCGAAGATCCGCGCGCTGGAGATTATCGACGAGCTGGAACCGGTCAAGCGCGGGCCCTACTCCGGTGCGGTGGGGTACCTCTCGTGGTCGGGCAATATGGACACCGCGATCGCGATCCGCACCGCCGTGCTGCACGACGGTGAGTTGCACATCCAGGCCGGGGCCGGTGTAGTCCACGACTCGGTGCCGGAAAACGAGTGGCAGGAGACCCTGAACAAGGGGCGCGCGGTGGTGCGTGCGGCCGAGACCGCCCTGGGCGGTCTGGGGCCCCGGCGCCACCGCGACTGAGGGCCGGTCATGCGGTGCGGTGGCCTTCGCATCCTGTTGCTGGTGCTCGGGCTCTGGCTGTTGCCGGGGCTGGCGGCGGCGCAGATCGTGGTGCTGGTACCCGGGGGCTGGGATCGCGGCGACGGTTTTCGCCAGGCCGGGTTCACCGCGGCCCTGAACGCCGCCGGCTATGCCGATGGCGGGCGTGCCCGTGCAAACGTGGGCGCTGCGCACTTCGAGCGAGCTCCCGACCCCGCCGCACGCCAGTTCTATACCGTGGATCTGCCGACCGCTGTGGCTCCACCGGAACGGGCGCGGGCGCTCGGCCAGGTGGTCGATGGTCTGACCCGGCGCCACCCCGGCCGCGAGCTGGTGCTGGTCGGGCATTCTACCGGCGGGGTCGTGGCGCGCGAGCTGCTGGTGCGTCAGCCGCACCCGGCCATCTCCACCCTGGTGACCTTCTCCGCGCCGCATGCGGGGGGCGGCTGGTCCGCGCTGGCGCGTTCGGTGACGGATGCGCTGGCCGATTCCCCGCTGGGGCTGTACGCCCCGTTCGCCGGAATGCAGGGGCTGCACCGGCGCGAGGGGCTGTGGGGGCCGGAGGGCGGCTCGCCGGATGCGACGCACCTGGAGTGGCTGAACACGCGGGAGCATCCGCCCATCCGCTATGTATCGGTGGTGCGGCTGGCCGACCCGTGGGTGGATGCCGCCAGTCAGGACATGAACCGTCTCCCGGCCTTGCGCGGACGGGCGCATACCCTGCCCAGCCCTGGCGGGCACCGGTTGGAGGCCGCCGACGGCACCCTGCTGGTGGCGCTATTGCTGCCGCGATGAAGGCGCACGGTTTCGCCAGCGCGATTGCGGTTGCGGCGCAACCACTCGGGACCCGGGGTATGCTTGGTTCCTGCCTGGGTGCGCATGACCTCGGTTTTATTCGTCTGCCCGTTTCTTTCGGCCTCCAGGGGCGTTCGCCATGATCCTGATGCTCGACAACTACGACTCGTTCACCTTCAACCTGGTCCAGTACCTGGGCGAGCTGGGGGCGGAGGTGGTGGTGCACCGCAATGACTGCATCACCCCGGAACAGATTGCGGAGCTCGACCCCACCGGTATCGTGATCTCCCCCGGCCCCTGTACGCCGAACGAGGCGGGGGTGTCGCTGGAGGTGATCCGGCGCTTTGCCGGCGAGATCCCGATCCTCGGGGTCTGCCTCGGGCACCAGGCGATCGGCCAGGTCTTCGGTGGCCGCGTGGTGCGGGCGCGCGAGATCATGCACGGCAAGACCTCGCCGGTGCATCACACCGGGGTCGGGGTGTTCGCCGGGCTGGAGAATCCGCTGGAGGCCACGCGTTATCACTCGCTGGTGGTCGAGGCCGCAAGCCTCCCGGAATGTCTGGAGGTCACCGCCTGGACCCAGCGCGAAGACGGCTCGCGCGACGAGATCATGGGCCTGCGTCATCGCGAGCTGGATGTCGAGGGCGTGCAGTTTCACCCGGAATCCATCCTGACCCGCCAGGGGCACGAACTGCTCGGCAACTTCCTGAGTCGCCTGCCCCAGCCGGCGTGAAGCGCAGGTCAATAGACACCTCTCCGCCCGGCGCTCACTGCTTGTTCTGGATGGCAGGCGGGGTTCGCCTAGCCGTGCCTGCTGGCGGTATTGCGGCTCGCACCGCTCGCGCGGCGGCCTCTCGCGGGTCGTGCCCGGCCGGTGTCCACTCTCGATTCCGACGCGCATGCCTCGCTTGAGGGGCGCCGCCACGGAACGCCGCACGCGGCTGCGCTTCGCCCTGCTGGTAGCGCCGCTGTCCATGCTGGCGCCGTTCTCGCTGGATACCTATCTGCCCTCGTTTCCGGCGATGGCCGAGGCCCTGGCCGTCGATGGCGTGGCGATGCAGGCGACGCTGTCCGCCTATCTGGTCGCGTTCGCCGTGGCCACCCTGATTGCCGGCCCGCTGTCGGATGCCTATGGCCGGCGCCCGGTGGTGTTGTGGGCCCTGCTGGCCTACGTGCTGACCTCGGTGCTGCTGGTATTCGCGATGGAGTACTGGCAGGTGCTGGCGTTGCGCATGGGACAGGGGCTGGCGGCGGCGGCCGGGGTGGTGGTCGGGCGAGCGCTGATCCGCGATCGCTTTGATCCCACCGACGCGCGGCGGGTGTTCGCGCTGGTCACCATGATGTTCGCGATCGGGCCGGCCGCCGCGCCGATCATCGGCGGCTGGTTGCAGGCGGCGTTTGGCTGGCGTTCGGTGTTCGCCTTCCTGACACTCTACGGCGTCTTCCTGCTGTTGGCGGTGCGCGCCTGGATGCCGGAGACCCTGCCGCCGGTCGGCCGCGTCTCCAGTCACCCGCGTCCGGTCATCCGGGGCTACCTGGGCACGCTGCACAACCCGGCGTTCCTGTTCCCGGTCGCGGTCCATGCGGGGATGTTCGGGGCGATGTTCCTGTTCATTGCCGCGTCCCCGACCATCATCTACGAGCACCTGCAAGGCGGGGAACAGGACTTCTGGTGGTTGTTCGGGCCGCTGGTCGCCGGGCTGGTGGTGGGCGGCTTCGTCGCCGGGCGCGTGGCCGGGGTGGTGAGCCCGCAGCGGGCCGTGGCCATCGGGCTCGGGCTGTCTGGGCTGTCGCTGGCGCTGGTGGGCCTGGCGGTGCTGGCCGACGGTCCGGTGGTCGCGATCACCCTGCCATTCGCGCTGTACAGCTTTGCCCTGGCCACCGCGATGCCGTCCCTGACCCTGTTGGCGCTGGATTGTTACCCGGGCGCGCGCGGCATGGCCGCGGCCATGCAGGCCTTCGTGCAACTGGGCTTCAGTGCGTTGCTGGCGCTGTTCCTGGTCGACTGGCTGGACGATGCCATGGGGCGTCTGGTCCTCGCGGCGTTGCTGCTCTGGGCCCTGGCGCTGGCCGCCTGGCTGGTCGCGCCGGGCGGTGGTCGTGCGGGCACCGCGCGGACGTTACACTAGCCGCTTCGAATTTCCGCAGGAGCAAGCCCGTGACCGTGCAGCAAGCGATAGCGGCCCTCATCGAGCGCCGCGACCTGGACGAGGCGACCATGACCGCCGTGATGCAGGCGGTGATGACCGGCGAGGCCACGGATGCCCAGATCGGCGCGTTCCTGGTGGCCCTGCGCATGAAGGGCGAGACCATCGAGGAGATCCGCGCGGCTGCCGGCGTGATGCGCTCGCTGGCCACGCGCGTGGATGTGCCGCGTACCGGGCTGGTCGATACCTGCGGAACCGGCGGCGATGCCTCGGGCACCTTCAATATCTCCACCGCCGCGGCGCTGGTGGCGGCGGCGGGCGGCGTGCGGGTCGCCAAGCACGGCAATCGCTCGGTGTCGTCGAAATCCGGCAGTGCCGACGTGCTGGAATCGCTGGGGATCTCGCTGGGCCTGTCGCCGGCGGCGGTGGGGACCTGCATCGACGAGGTCGGTGTTGGCTTCCTGTTCGCTCCCGCCCACCACGGCGCGATGAAGCACGCGATCGGTCCGCGCAAGGAACTCGGCGTGCGTACGCTGTTCAATGTGCTGGGGCCGCTGACCAACCCCGCCGGGGCGCCGAATCAGGTGCTCGGCGTGTTTTCCCAGGATTGGGTGCGCCCGCTGGCCGAGGCCCTCAAGGGGCTCGGTAGCGAGCACGTCCTGGTGGTGCATGCCGAGGATGGTCTGGACGAGATCAGCATCGCCTCGCCGACCCGGGTGGCGGAGCTGCAGGATGGCGAGATCCGCGAATACACCATCCGTCCGGAGGATTTCGGGCTGACGACCGCCGCGCTGGATGCGGTGCGGGTCGACAGCGTGGAGGCCTCGGCCAGCATGCTGCGCGGCGTGCTGGACGGACAGGCGAGTGCGGCGCGCGACATCGTGCTGCTGAATGCCGGGGCGGCGATCTACGCCGGTGGCGGAGCGGACACACTCGCAGCGGGGATCAAGGCCGCCGCCCGGGCGATCGATTCCGGCGCGGCGCGCGAACGGCTGGAGCGCCTGCAAGCGACCAGCGCAAGACTGGCAAACAAGGAAGCACAATGAGTGAAGGCAACGCAGTACCCGACATCCTGCAGCGCATCCTGGAGCGCAAGCGCGAGGAGCTGAAGGAACGCGAGGTGTACTGGCCGCTGCGCGAGTTGCGCGGCTGGATGGGGTCCGCCCCGGCACCGCGCGGTTTTCGCGCGGCCCTGCAGCGCGATATCGACGCCGGGCGCCCTGCGGTGATCGCGGAGATCAAGAAGGCCAGCCCGAGCCAGGGCCAGATCAGCCCGAACTTCAACCCCGAGGCGTTTGCGCGCAGCTACGAGGAGCATGGTGCGACCTGTCTGTCGGTGCTGACCGACGTGGACTTCTTCAAGGGACGCGACGGGGACCTGCGCGACGCGCGTGTGGCCTGCACGATCCCGATCCTGCGCAAGGATTTCGTGATTGATCTCTACCAGGTCTACGAGGCCCGTGTACTCGGCGCGGATTGCGTGCTGCTGATCGCGGCGGCGCTGGATGACACGGCGCTGCACGAGCTCTTCTTCCTGACCCGCGAGCTGGGCATGGATGCCCTGGTGGAGGTGCACGACGCCGAGGAGCTGGAGCGGGCCAAGCGCATCGGGGCCGACCTGATCGGCATCAACAACCGTGACCTGCACAGCTTCGAGACGCGGCTGGAGACGACGCTGGAGTTAAAGGATCAGGTGCCGGAGGAGGCCCTGCTGGTGACCGAAAGCGGCATCCACACGCGCGAGGATGTCGCGCGCATGCAGGCGGCGGGGGTGAATGCCTTTCTGGTGGGCGAGGCCTTCATGCGCACCGAGGACCCGGGCGCGGCCCTGGGCCAGCTGTTCCGCGGCGAACAGTAGCCTCTCCCAAGGGAGGGGCGAAGGCCCGGGCCGAAGGAGGCTGGCCCGGGTTTTATCTCGACGGAGGCTGCGGGGAATGCAGCGTCAGCGGGTGCCGAACACCACGATGGTCTTGCCGTGGGCGGTGATCAGGCCGCGTTCTTCCAGATCCTTCAGCACGCGTCCGGCCATCTCGCGCGAGCAGCCCACGATACGCGCGATCTCCTGCCGGGTGATGCGCAGCTGCATGCCGTCGGGGTGGGTCATCGCGTCGGGCTGCTGGGCCAGGTCCAGCAGGGTGTGGGCGATGCGTCCGGTGACATCCACGAACGCGAGGTCCATCACCTTGCGCGAGGTCTGACGCAGGCGGGCCGCGATCTGGCTGGTGAGCAGCATCAGGATCTCGGGGTCGCGCTGGGCGATCTCGCGGAACTGGGTGTAGGGAATCTCCGCGGTCTCGGTGTCCTCGCGGGTGGTGACAGTCGCGCTGCGCGGGTCGTCCTCGAACATGCCCAGCTCGCCGAAAAACTCGCCCTTGTTCAGGTAGGCAAGTACCAGCTCATGTCCGTTGTTCTCGCCCAGTACCGAGACTGAACCACTGACCACGTAATACAGTGTGTCGGGTACGGTGCCCGAGTGAATGATCGTGGTGCGCTTGCGGTACTGGCGCCGGTGGCAGTAGCCGAGGAAACGCTCCAGCGCGGGCGATGGCTGCGCCGGGCGGTAAATGAACGGGTTGTTCAAGGCTTCCATGGTCACGTCCGATATCAGCTTCCTGAGGATGAGCGCCAGTGTAATGCAGCATCCGTGCCCTGCACCCCGGGGTAACTGGCACCGTTCACAAAATCTGCCGGCAGGGCCCTGTTTTGTGCAGCAGGTCCGCCCTGAGTAGAGTTCTACCCGAGTATAGGCGTGGATTTCTCCATCCAACAGTGTGAAAGGACAAGCCCGATGCAGGTGAAAGTGAAATGGCTGGATCAGGTGGCCTTTGTCGGCGAGACCGACAGCGGCCACGCGGTGGTGATGGACGGGGCGCCGGATGCCGGGGGGCGCAACCTGGGCGCACGCCCGATGGAGATGCTGCTGTTGGGGATGGGCGGTTGTACCAGCTTCGATGTGATTGCGATGCTGAAGAAGGCGCGCCAGCAGGTGCTGGACTGCGAGGTGACCGTGGAGGGCACGCGGGCGGAGACCGTGCCCAAGGTCTTTACCGACATCCATGTGCATTTTCGCGTGTACGGCCACGCGTTGTCGGAGAAGCAGGTCGGGCGTGCGGTGGGGCTCTCGGCCGAGAAGTACTGCTCGGCCTCGCTGATGCTGGGGGCCTCGGCGAAGGTGACCCATGACTTCGAGATCATCGAGGGGCCGGCGCCGCGCTGAAGCCGCGTCTCCCTGGGCCCGTCCTTGGACTTGCGGGCCGGGGCGTCTACAATTCGCCGCTCGCTGCGGCCCGGGCCAAGAGGACACGCCATGCCTCGTCACAAGAAGCAGATCAAGCTCCACGGTTTCAATAACCTGACCAAGAGCTTGAGCTTCAATATTTACGATATCTGCTATGCCTCGGGTGACCGGCATCGCGATGAATACATCGCGTACATCGACGAGGCGTACAACGCCCAGCGTCTGACGCAGATCCTGTCCGATGTGGCCCACCTGATCGGGGCCAACATCCTCGATATCTCGCGCCAGGACTACGATCCGCAGGGCGCGTCGGTGACCATGCTGATCTCGGAAGAGCCGGTGGCCACCGAAAAGATCGGCTACACCGAAGGCCCCGGCCCGCTGCCGGAGACCGTGGTCGGCCACCTGGACAAGAGCCACATCACGGTGCACACCTACCCGGAGGCGCACCCGGAGGGCGGGATCGCGACCTTCCGCGCGGATATCGACGTGTCCACTTGCGGGCGCATCTCGCCACTGCGCGCCCTGAACTACCTGATCCACAGCTTCGAGTCCGACATCGTGATCATGGACTACCGCGTGCGCGGCTTCACCCGCGACGTGCGTGGCAAGAAGCACTTCATCGATCACAAGATCAACTCCATCCAGGACTTCCTGTCGCGTGACACCCAGGAGAAGTACCAGATGGTGGATGTGAACGTGTACCAGGAGTACCTGTTCCACACCAAGATGGTGCTGAAGGACTTCGACCTGGACAGCTACCTGTTCGGGCTGGGCAAGGATGATTACTCGGCCAAGGAGGCCAAGCGCATCTCCAAGCTGCTCAAGCACGAGATGATGGAGATCTTCTACGGCAAGAACATGAGCAGTCCGGGCTGAGGCCGTGCTCGCCGCGTGTTGCACGCGGCGATGATCTTCGGGCGTCCCGTGTTGCGGGTCAGATCCAGTAGGCGGTGCGCGTCATCACGCTGGACGTCAGCGGCATCAGGAGGTTGCGCACCGGCCACGGGGGCGCCTTGCCGCCCAGTGCCATCGCGTGCGCGCCGTGTTCCACTTCGTCCTGCTTCATCTGCGCCAGGATGCGCGCGGAGACCTCGTCGTGCGCCGGAAGGCGCTCCAAGTGGCGGTCCAGGTGGCGTTCCACCTGGCGCTCGGTCTCGTCGATAAAGCCCAGGCTGTAGGCATCGCCGGTCAGGCCGGCGAGCGCGCCCATCCCGAACGAACCCATGTACCAGAACGGCCCCAGCAGGCTGGTGCGGCCGCCCAGGTCGTGTACCCGGCGGGCGCACCAGTGCAGGTGATCGCCCTCCTCGCGCGAGGCCTGGTCCAGGTGGCCGCGGATCTCCGGGTTGCGGGCGGTCAGCATCTGGCCCTGGTACAGCCCCTGCGCCGCGACCTCGCCGGCATGATTGACCCGCATCAGGCGGGCGGACAGGTCGCGTTCGTGATCCTCCAGGTGCGGCCCGATGTCGTCCCCACCCGGGGAGGGCCGGCCGGTGGAGCGGGCCTGTCCGGAGACGACCTTCACGAAGGCGTCGGCCTGGTTGATCAGGTGGTCCAGCGGGGAAAGTCGGCGCATGGTTCCGGTCCGGTTGGGGCGTCGTGGTGTACCCCTCAAGGGTACCGCAAGCGCGGGCAGGGATCAGCGCCCGGCGGAGTGGTGGGTGTGGTTTTTCAGGCGCCGGGCCAGAAAGCGGGCGGGTGACAGGATTTCCGGCGGGTCCGATTGTTCGCTTGCCAGCGCCCGCAGGTGCACGCTGCAACCGACATTGGGGCTGATGATCGCGTCCGGGGCGTCGGCGGTCAGGGCCTGCAGGGTCTCGGTGCCCAGGTCGTCGGCCATGGCCGGCTGCGTGAGCATCGCGGTGCCGCCGGCGCCGCAACAGTTCGGCGCGTCGGCGACCGGCACCAGCGTGACCCCGGGCAGGCGTTCCAGGAGTGCGGGCAGCTCGCGGGCCTCGCGGGTGACGTTGCGCAGGGTGCAGGGCCGATGCAGCGCGATGCGTATCGGTGTGGCGTCCCAGATATCTCCGTTGGTGTTGGTGTCCAGCCACTGCGCCAGAAACCGGGTGAGGCTCTGGCTGCACGCTGCCAGCGTGCCCTCGGGGTATTCGCGCAGCGTGGCCTCGCAACCGCTGTCCAGCGCGATCACCGGCACCTCGCGGGTGCCGAAGGCTTCGCCATTCCGCGCCTGCAGCGCCTGCGCCGCCGCGCGGTGGCCGGTGTGCTGGTCCAGCGCTCCGCAGCAAACCTGGCCCTGCGGGATGGCGACGCGCACGCCGAGGGCGTCGAGGACCTCCAGCGCGGCCTCCAGGTCGGGTCCGGTGAAGAAGCGGTCCATGCAGCCGGTAAACAGCAAGGCATCGGCCGTATTCGGGCTCGCGGTCGCGTGCAGTCGGTGGGCGGGTGCCAGGGAGTCGCGGGTGTGGGCGAGACTGCGTTCCCAGCCGCCGCGTGGCAGCAGGCGGTCTACACCCAGGCGGGCGCCAGTGCGCGCCGCCAGCCCCCCGAGGCTGCGCAGGCTCGGATGTAGCAGGGCCTGGTGCTGTAGCGCCTGGCGCCAGCGCTCCCCGCGCGACGGCGTGGTGGGGTGTTCGGTCAGGATCTCGCGGGCGCGGTCCATCAGTGCCCCGAAGGGCACGCGTGCCGGGCACACCGCCTCGCAGGAGCGACAACCCAGGCAGCCTTCCAGATGGCTGCGCAGGCGTTCGGATTCCGGCTCCAGCCGGCCCTGGGCCAGGCCCTGCATCAGGGTCAGCCGCCCGCGCGGGGAGTCGCCCTCGACCCCGTGCCAGCCGTAGGTCGGACAGTGCGGCAGGCACAGCCCGCAGTGCACGCACTGGTCCGCGGCGGAAAGTCCCCGGAATCTCAGGGGCTGGTCCGATGCGCCGAGCGGCTTTGCTAGGGTCTTGCCCTCATTCGATTCCGGGAGGTCTCCCATGCTCGTGCGTTCGTTCCGGCCCGTCGGGTCTGCGTTTGCCTCGCTCATCCTGCTGAGCATACCAGTCTCGCAAGGGCTGGCCTGGGAGGCGGAAGGCTGGCAGTCGACGATCGAGCTGGGGGCCTCCAAGACCACCGGGAACACCGAGTCCACCACGGCCACGGGCCGTTTCCGCGCGGAACACACGACCATCGACTGGCGCAATCGCATCCGCCTGGATGCGTACTTTCACGAGGAAGACGACGAAACCACCGGCGAGCGCTACATCGCCGGCTATCAGGCGGACCGCAAGCTGGGCGAGCACGACTATTTGTTCGGGGCGCTGCGCTACGAGCGTGACCGCTTTAGCAACTATGACTATCAGGGTTCGGCCACGGCTGGTTATGGTCGTCGCCTGATCGACGGCGAGCGGGTGCAGCTGGACGGCGAGATCGGTGCCGGTATGCGCCAGGTGCGCATCCGCACGACCGGGGAGACCGACAGCGAACCGGTCGGTCGCCTGGCCGGCAACTTCCGCTGGGAGATTAGCGACAACGCCCGCCTCACCGACGAGTTGCTGATCCTGACCGGTAGCGACAACACCGAGATCGAGAACATCCTCGCGCTGACCGCGGACGTCACCAGCCGGATGTCCCTGCGTACCAGCTTTACCGTGAAGCACAACACCGACGTCGAGCCCGGCGTGGAGAATACCGACACCATCACGGACGTGAGCCTGGTCTACCGTTTCCGCTGAATGCACGGACAGCGCACGCTGCCACCCGCCGTTTTGCCGGTGGCAGCGTTATCATGAGCCGCAGGGATCACCGGAGACTTCCATGGGCTACTACCAGCGCCATATCTTTTTCTGCACCAACTGCCGCGAGGACGGCAACTGTTGCGAGGACCACGGGGCGACCGAGATGCGCGCCTATGCCAAGAACCAGGCCAAGGCCATGGGCATCCACGGCAAGGGCCAGGTGCGGGTGAACACCGCCGGCTGCCTGGACCGCTGCAACGAGGGACCGGTCGCGGTCGTCTATCCGGAGGGCGTCTGGTACACCTACCAGGACGAACGCGACATCGACGAGATCCTGGAAGAACACCTCAAGAACGGCCGCGTGGTCGAGCGCCTGCAGATCTGAACCCCGCCGGGCGCCGCGCTGGCTTGACTTTATGCGCCGGCCTCCGGAGAATTCGCAGCCCGCGTGGCTACGTAGCTCAGCTGGTTAGAGCACATCACTCATAATGATGGGGTCCCCTGTTCGAATCAGGGCGTAGCCACCACCGAATTCTCCAAAAGGGCTGCCTTCCGGCAGCCCTTTTTGGTGTTGGGCGCTGCTACCGGTTTTGGCTTTGCGTATCCTGGCAGTGACGAAGGCGTGGGCAAGGGGGCGCTATGCGCAGCAAGCGGACGATTCTGGCGGGGCTTGGGCTGCTGGTTGCAATGGCGGCAGGCGGGGTCTCGTGCGCTGCTGAGGCGCGCCCGGCAGGGTTTGTTGCGGCGGGTGACGTGGTAACGGACCTGGTCGAGGAGATCCGGTACTTTGGCGACGACAACTTCGTGGGCGAACCGATCGATGGTTACGAGTCCCCCGTTTGCATCCTGACGTCCCCGGCCGCCCATGCCCTCGCCCGGGTGCAGGAACGTCTCGCGGCGTTCGGGCTTGGTCTCAAGGTGTTCGACTGCTATCGGCCCGCGCGGGCCGTCGCGCACTTCGTGCACTGGGCGGAGGACCTCGGCGATACCCGGATGCAGGCACAGTATTACCCGGAAGTTGCCAAGGACGAGTTGTTCGAGCATGGCTATATCGCGGCCCGGTCGAGTCACTCGCGTGGCTCGACGGTCGATCTGACCTTGATTGATCGCGACTCCGGCGACGCGCTGGAGATGGGCACCGGCTTTGACCGGTTCAGTCCGCGCTCCTGGCCCGGGGATGACGGTGTTTCCGCACAGCAGCGGGCCAACCGCATGCTTCTGCAGCGGCTGATGGTAGAGGCGGGCTTCGAGCCCTACGAGCAGGAGTGGTGGCATTTCACCCTGGCGGACGAGCCCTTTCCGGATCACTATTTCGATTTTGTGGTCGGCCGGGGCCAATAGGCGCGCCGGAGGGCTTTATTGCCGCCTGTTCGGGGCTCGGCTAGACTGCGCGCCGGCCGGCCCGGCTCACTGGGACCAACCTCGGATGAACGCCATGAAACGTTACGGAATCCGCATTCGCCTGCCGGAAGGCAGCACCCTTTCCATGCCGCACCTGCTGGGGGCGGACTGGGAATCCTATCGCTGGTATGACAGTGCGCTGGAGCGTGACAAGGCGCTGGCGGACATGCAGCGCGACCTCCCGAATTACCGCAAGGGCGATCACGTCGCCCAGGTCCTCGAGCGCGTCGAACGCGACGCCTGAGCCGGATTCGAATCCGTCGCGAACAGCGGCGGGATCAGAGCGTCAGCGGCTCCATCAGGTAGCACAGGCAGTCCTGGGCGATCACGCGGGTGTCCAGCGTGAGCATGGACGGCATCGCCTGGCGCTTCAGGCGGATCTCCTGACCGGCCCGCTCCAGATATTCCCCGGTCACCTCCGAACCGTCCTCGGCGATCGCGATCAGCGGGTCCTGGGCGTCCGCGTGCACATTCACCAGGCGCGAGCCGGCGGGCAGTAGCTGGAAATTCAGGCCGTCCAGGTCGGGTTCCAGGCGGACGTCGTGCTGCGCGTCCAGTCCGACCTGTAGTCCGGGGCGCACCCGTACCTGGGCCACGGTGTGGAAGATCTCGATGGCGCCCGTCCGCGGCGGCTCCTGGGCGAAGTGGTCCAGGTGCAGCACTGCATCGATCATCTCGCGCGCGTGGTCCACGCCGGCCGCGTCCTCGGGGTGGCCGCATTCCACTGTGACGGCCGGTGCGATACGCGCCAGTGCCATGGAGGCGACCCCGCGCGGCCGGGTGAAGTAGACCACCGTGCGTCCGAACAGCGCGGCCAGATTGAGAAACGGCGCCTCCAGACGGTTGATGCAGGCGTAATGGGGATTGCGCCCGGTGTTGTTGTGCAGGTCGATTGCGGCGAACAGGCCGCGTCCTTCCAGGCGCCGGCAGAGTTCGGCGAAGACGTCGGCCTCGCGCGAGCCGCCCTGCTCGGTCCCCGGCCAGATGCGGTTGAAGTCCGGCTGGTCGTCCAGGTGGCGCTGGTTGAGCGCTGCGGCCTGCGGGTTGCCCACGACCAGGGTCAGCGCGCGCGGCAGCGGGCGCCCGGTGTAGTGGCGCAGGAGTTGCTGCACCGCGTGCAGGCCCACCGGCTCGTTTCCGTGCAGCAGAAGGACCACGGCCACCGCAGGCTCGCGCTGGCCTTCCAGGTGGATCAGCGCCGGCCCGGGCACGTACTGGTGCAGGGTGGCGGGCGTGGCCTCGAGGAAGCCGTCGGGTAGTTCGAAGTATTCGTTGATCGAGAGAGTCACGGGTTTCCTCAAAGTCCCCAGGTGTGAACCGGCGCGCCGGTGTTCTGCCAGCCGCGGTAGGCGTGGACCAGGCCCGGCCAGTCGCGGCCGTGGCGCGCGACCCAGTCGCGTTGCCAGTGCGTGCCGGTCTGGCGGCTGGCGACGCGCGCAGCGATGATGCCAAGCAGGTTGTCGCGTTCGCTGCGGTCGATGCCCAGGCGCTCCAGACCCTCGGCCGCCCGGGGGAGCAGCTCCCGCGTGATCAGGCGTGGCGCCGGGACGGGGTCGCGATGGCCCCAGCGCAGGCGAGCATCCAGCCCGTAGCGGGCGGCATTGTAGAAGTTGTCGCGGGCCTCAGAAAACGGGGTCTCCAGCGTTCCGTTGGGCGATTCGGCCACCAGGTACTCGATCAGGCCCAGGGTGAAGGCGGTGTTGGCCAGCATGTCGATCAGCGACGGGCCGGCCGGGAGGCAGCGAAACTCCAGGCGCAGGCTGCGTCGGCCATCCGCGTCGCAGCCGACGATCGGCCGGTTCCAGCGCCAGATCGTGCCGTTGTGGAAGGCGAGGTGGGCCAGTTGATCGGCCGGCTCGTCGAGGGCTACCGGCAACAACACCGGGAAGTGCTCGAGGTTCTCGGTGAATAACTCGCCGATGGATGCGTGCAGATAGCCGGTGCCGAAGGTCACGCGGCGGATCGGGCCACGCGCCGAGTTGGCGAACCCGCCGACCTCCACCGATTGCTCGAACAACGGGATGCGGCTCTCGGCCCACAGGTCGTGGCCGAAGATGTAGGGCGTATTGCCGGCGGCGGCCAGCACCGGTGCCGCGGCGACCAGAGAGGCGTTGTAGGCGCGGTGGGCGACCTCGGGGCGGGTCTCGATATGCACCTGGAAGGAGGTCGCCGCGGCCTCCAGCATCACGTCCGCGTGGCGGTGCTGCAGGTGCTCGTGACCGACGATATCCACCTGCAGCGGGCGCTGGGCGCGTTGTTCCAGGATCGCGCTGTTCAGGGCCCGGTAGCGGGCCTGCTGCGACATGTGGTGGATCCCGAGGTCGTCCGGTTCCAGGGTGGGCAGGCTGCCGGCCATCAGCAGTTCCGCCCCGGCGTGGCGGGCGGCCCGGCGCGCGCGGCGCAGGGTCTCGTTCAATTCGTCGAGGATTGCGCTGAAGCAGCCGGGACCGGCGCGGAAGACGCCGCTGTTCAGTTCGACATTGAACTGCGCCAGTTCAAGGGTGGCCAGCGGGCTGTCCATCGCGGCGAGGAAGGCGTCATTGACCGGTAGCGGTCGCCCCTGGGTGTCGCATAGCCAGGCTTCGATCTCGAAGCCCAGCCGCGGGGGTGGGGCGGGGTCCTCGGGCGGTTGCGTGCGCAGCCAGTCCAGCAGCTGGGCCGTCTCGTCCGCGAGGGCCTGGTGGAAGCGGTCAAAGTCTGCCGCGCCGAAGTGCTCCTCGCGGATCTCGCGGCCCAAGGCCTAGTCCTCGTCCCGGTCGTCGTCCGGTGCGTCGTCATAGAGGCTCTCCAGAAGATCGCCCCAGATCTGTTCGTGTTGCTCGATGAAGGTCAGCAGGCTCTTGCGGAAGGCGAGATAGTCGGCCTCGAAGGCTTCGAAGTCCGCCCCGCCATTGAGCAGCTTGGCAGCGCGGTCGGTCTGCTGCAGGCTGTCACGCAGGTTGAGGCTGGCGGCCATCGCACCCTTGACGCGTTCGCGCTCGTGCGGGATCCAGGCGCGGTCCGACAGCATGGAGCGCAGGTTCTCGCCCAGTTCCAGCAGGCGCTTGCGCAGGCGCGGGACGGCGCCGATGGTGCCGGTCTTGAGCTCGCCCCAGACGGCATCGGTGATCAGGCGCGCCCAGCGTTCGCGCAGATCCCGCACGGTATCGGGGTCAAAGGCGAAAGCGCGCTCCAGTTGTTGCGGATCGAATGGCATTGGGTATCCTGATCGACGAAGCCCGGGATGTGCGGCGTCTGCGGTGGAGGGGCCGGAATAGCCTCGCGCCCCGTAGCGTCCTACAGGGTACAAGAACAAGCAAGGCCGCATGTACGGCCTGCGGATGGAGGAATCGACAACATGGCGACCTGGTTCGCGCAGCGCAGGCTGCGTCAGAAGGTGTGCGACCTGCGGCCACAGATGTACCGCATGGCATTCGCGTGGTGTCACGATGCCGCGCTGGCGGATGACCTGGTGCAGGAGGCAATGATGAAGGCCCTGACCCGGCTGAAGTCGTTGCAGGACGAGAACGCCCTGAAGGCCTGGGTGTTCCGCATCATGACCAACTGTTACCGCGACTGGGGCCGGCGGCAGAAGGACACGGTGGATGTGGACAGCATGGAGCTGTCCTGCGAGGACTGCCCGGAGCAGCAGACCGAGCGCAATCGCATGGTCGCGGATGTTCACCGGGCCATGGCCGAACTGAGTACCGATCACCGGCAGGTGGTCGCGCTGGTGGACCTGGAGGGTTTTGCCTACTCCGAGGTCTCGGAGGTGCTGGACGTACCGATCGGCACCGTGATGAGTCGCCTGAGCCGGGCTCGGGCGCAGTTGAAGAAGGTGCTGCTGGAGCAGCAGGCCGACACGGGGACAGCGGCCGATACACCCTATCTCAAGGTAGTGAGGAATCGGCATGTCGAATGAACGACTGAGTGCAAAGAATCGACCCAGCGAGGAGATTCTCAATGCCTTCGTGGACGGCGAGTTCTCGCCGGAGGATCGTCTGTTTACGTTGAAGACGATCGCCTCCAGTGAGCATCTGAGTCGCGAAGTCTGCGACATGCACCAGCTCAAGGAGCTGGTGAACATGGCCTACGAAGACGTCCCGGCCGGGCGCGCGGCCGGCACCACCGGTGGCCGTTGCCGGTTATCGCGTGGTGGACGTTCGGCCTGGTTCCCGTCGGTGGCGGCCGGCGTGCTCGCGCTGGTCGTGGGTTCGCTGGGTGGATACGAGATCACTCGCGATGCCGGTTTCTTCGGGGGCGACCATGCTGCTGCGGCCGGCCAGGAGTCCGGGGCCCTGGCGCAAATGGCTGCCAGCGATAACGCGCCCGGCGGGGCCGCGGCCCCGCAGCAGGTGTTTTCGGCAACCGAAACCGATCAGATTCTGCTGCACATCAACGAGGCGGATACCCGTGCGATGGCCGAGTTGCTGGACGACATCGAGAGCATGTATCGCGAGGCGGCCACGGTCGGGCGCGACCTGAACGTGCAGGTGGTGGTGCACAACAACGCGATGGGCATGCTGCGAACCGACAGCGCACCCTATCCGGAACGCGTCGCGAGCATGGCGGAGGCGTACCCCACGCTGCGCTTTACCGCCTGTGCCCAGACCCTCAACCGCCTGGCGCGCGAGGAAGGCCAGAAGGTGGATATCCTGCCACAGGCTGAACTGATCGATTCCGGCGTCGCCGAGGCGGCCCGCCGTCAGGCGGAAGGCTGGATCTACATCAAGGTCTGATTCGGCACGGCCGGAGTCTCGATGCAAGTCGACCCACAAGTGCTGCGCCCCGGCTGGTTCCTGGCCGGGGCGCTCTTGTTGATGCTGGCGGCAGGCGGCGCGACTGCTGTATTGATGGCCGCCGTCGCCAAGGCGCCGGCGGCCGAAGAGCCGCTGCGGGTGGTCTATCACATCAACACCGATGACCTGGAGCTTCACCTGAACGCCCTGCGCAACCTGCAGAATCATATCGACGGTAGCCCCGATGATGTTTCGCTCAAGATCAAGGTGTTGACTCATGGCAGCGGCATCAGTCTGCTGCAGCACGCCCGTACCGATCCGGACCTGCGCAGTACCGTGAATACCCTTAAGCTGCAGGATGTGCGCTTTTTGGTGTGTGGCAACTCGCTGGAATCGCGCGGGCTCGAACGCAGCGATCTGCATGAGGTGTCGGACAGGGACGTGGTCCCCAGTGGCATCGTGGAACTGACCCGCCTGCAACGCTCCGGTTACACCTACATCAAGCCCTGACCGGACCGGCCGCATCCCCCCTGCGTTGGGTGATCAGCGCCCCTCAAGCTCGGTGTCCAGCGCCGCCAGGCGCTCCGGTGTGCCGATGTCGCGCCAGGCGCCGGTGTAGTGTTCGCCGGTGACCCGGCCGGCCTCGATGGCTTGACGCAGCAAGGGTCCGAGGGCCCGGCGCCCCGGTGGCAGATCACGGAACAGCGCCGGGTCGTACCAGCCGATGCCGCTGAAGGTCAGCAACTCGTTCCCCGCCAGGGCCACCCGCTCCCCGTCCAGGGCGAAATCGCCCTGCGTGTGATGGTCGGGGTTGGCGACCAGTACGAGGTGCGCGAGCGGTCGGTCGGTGGCCGTGTTCATTGTCGTCGGGGGTGTCAGCGGGTGGTCGCACCAGACATCGCCATTGACCACCAGAAACGGCTCCTCCCCCAGAAGGGGAAGGGCCTGGCGGATCCCGCCCGCGGTCTCCAGGGCACCCTCGGGCTCCGGTGAGTAGCGAATGGCGAGGCCTGACTGGCGTTCACCCAGGGTGGCGCGGATCTGTTCGCCCAGATGCGCGAGGTTGATGACTACCTCGCGGTACCCGGCGGTCGCCAGACGATCCAGCGTGTAGCCGATCAGCGGCCGGCCACTGACCGGCAGCAGCGGCTTGGGGCAGTGGTCGGTCAACGGGCGCATGCGTTCGCCGCGCCCGGCGGCCAGGATCATTGCGCGCATGGCTTAATCCTCCCGCATCCGTTCGGGCATGTGGGTGTGGAACCAGCCTGCCACCGCTGTCAGTTCTGGCTGTGACAGTCCCTGCGCCAGGAGTCGATGCAGGCGCGGCAGGTGTTCCAGGTAGCGCGGTTTGGCATCCCGGTGCGCCAGGCGCACGAAGATCCCGAGGATCTTGGTGGTGCGCTGGGCGCCGAGGACGCGGTAATGCTGCAGGAAGACCTCGGGGTCCCAGGCCGTTCCCGCGGCATAACGCTCCAATGCCCGCTCCACGGTAGCGGGTGACACCTCGCGCCGGGCGTCTTCCAGCAGCGAGACGACATCGTAGGCGGGGCTGCCGATCACGGCATCCTGGAAATCGAGGACGGCACAATCGCCATCCTCGCCGGGTGGCAGCATCAGGTTGTCCACGTGGAAGTCGCGTAGCACCAGTGTCCCGGGCAGGACGGGCAGGTCTTCCAGTGCCTCCCGCCAGGCTGCGAGAAATCCGTTGCGCAGGGACGCGCTCATCGGGGTGCCGCGTTGTTCCGGCCAGTACCAGTCGGCAAACAGGGCGGCCTCGTCCAGCAGGCGCGGGGAATCGTAGGCGGGGAGGTCCGGGGCCTTCGCGGCCTGCGCTGGCCAGGCGCGATGCAGATGGATCAGGGTGTCGATGGCGCGGTCGTACAATGGGCCTTCCGCGGCCCCCTCGGCGAGGGCCCGGGTGAAGGTTCGGTCGCCGAGGTCCTCGAGCAGCACGAAGCCGGTGGCTGGATCGTGCGCAAGGATGCGCGGCGGGCGTAGCCCCAGCGATTCCAGCAGTCGCGCGATCTCCACGAACGGCTCGGTGGCCTCGCGCTCGGGTGGCGCATCCATCAGCACCACCGGCTGGTCGTCGCGGCACAGGCGAAAATAGCGCCGAAAACTGGCATCTGCACGCAGGAGTGCCAGGTCGGTAAACTTGCCCGGCTGGTCCTTCAGCCAGGCCTGGAGCTGCTCGCTGCGGCGATCGTCCGGGATCATGCACGGGCCTCGGGAAATTCGCCGGATAGACGCTCGACGCGGGTGTCGATGCGGCCATCGGCATGCAGTGCCAGTACGCGGTAGCCGGCATGTTCGGGATCCAGCGCGAACTGTTCGGAGCCGGGGGCGAACTGGACGCAGGTGGAGGGGCAGCCCAGCAGTTCGACGCCCTGGCGCTCGGCGCGGAAATCCTGATGGATGTGGCCGAACAGACAGGCGCGTACGCGCGGGTGGTGATCCAGGATCGCGAACAGGTCGTCGGGATTGGTCAGGCCGATCCGGTCCATCCATGCGCTTCCGACGGGCACGACCGGGTGGTGAACGGCGACCATGCCCCAGTGATCAGGGTGTGCGGTCAGTACTTGATCCAGGCGCGACAACTCGGCCGGCTCGATGCGCCCGGACGCCTGCCCCGCAACCGCCGAATTGATCCCGACCAGCAGCCAGTCGCCGAGCAGCCGGTGGCCGTCCAGGGCATGTCCGGCGCCCGTGAAGGCGCGGTGCAGCAGGGTCCAGTCATCGTGGTTGCCCGCCAGGCCGGCGAGCGGCCAGCCTTTCACGTGTTCGTCGAGCATTGCGAGGAGTCGAGTGTAGGCCGCCGGATCCGGATCTTCGGCCAGGTCGCCCGTGAGCCATAGCAGGTCCGGCCGGGCCTCGTTCCGGCGCAGGGCCTCGAGCACGCGGGCGAGCTGGCGGTCGCTGTCGGGATAACCCGGTCGAATGGGGCCCGGCTCCCGGCCGAGGTGGGTGTCGCTGATCTGAAGGATGTGCTGCATGCGGCCGGTGTCGTCTTCCGTATGGTGCCGGTTGTGTGCGTTCGGGCGCGCTTTCGTGTTTGCCGCCCGGCAGGGTTATTGCCCTATACTCGATCGGGTGTACCGTGCAATGCGCCGGGGCCTTCCCGCATGGGGCGAGAGGGGGCCTGGCGAGGGGTCCAAGATGAGCCAAGAAGCCAAGACCCGCCCGGATTCCGGGTACCGTCCGTCCGAGGACGAACCCTACATGAATCCGCGTCAACTGGACTACTTTCGCGCCAAGCTCGAGGCCTGGCGTGCCGAGCTGATCGAGGAATCGGAACAGACCCTGGAGCACCTGCGCAGCGAGAGCTGGCAGGAGCCGGACCCGAATGACCGCGCCAGTCACGAGACCGATGCCGGCCTGGAGCTGCGAACCCGGGATCGGTACCGCAAGCTCCTGAACAAGATTGACGCGGCGCTGGCGCGCATCGAGCAGGGCGAATACGGCTATTGCGAGGAGACCGGTGAACCGATCGGCATCGCTCGGCTTGAGGCGCGCCCGGTTGCCACGCTGAGCGTGGTGGCCCAGGAGGCCCATGAGCGCGACGAGGCCCGCTATGAATAGGGCCTGTCTGGTCCGGGTTACTCGCCGGCCAGCGCGCGGGTAAACACCCGCGAGTTGCGCGCCTGGTTGTAGCGGGTCTGCCGGCTGACGGGCAGATCGTCCACCTTGCCTGGCGTGTAACCGCGTTCCTGGAACCACTGGGCGGTGCGTGTGGTGAGCACGAATACCCGCCGGATTCCCTGTTCCTGCGCCAGGTGTTCCATCGCCTGCAGCAAACGGTCGCCGCGGCCGCTCCCGCGGTAATCCGCGTGCAGGGCCAGGCAGGCGATCTCCGCGGCATCCGCCTCGAACGGGTAGAGCGCGGCGGTCCCGATGATCAGGCCGTCGGCCTCCAGCACCTGGAAGCGGTCGATCTCCAGCTCCAGGTGCTCCCGCGCGCGATGCACCAGGATACCCTCGGCCTCCAGTGGTGCCAGTAGTGCATGGATGCCGCCGACATCGTCGAGTGTGGCCGGGCGCAGCCGTTCCAGTGGCTCGCGCGAGACCAGTGTGCCGATTCCCAGACGGGTGAACAGTTCGGTCAGGAGCCCACCGTCGTCCCGACGGTCGATCAGGTGCACCCGGATCTCGCGCTGGCGACAGGCGTCGAGCGCGCTCTTCAGATGGTTGGCCAGTTCCTGCGGCAGGTCGGTGGCGGTCTCCAGCAGCTTCTGGGCGGCCGGCACGGTGAGCTGGTCCAGCACGCCGTGTTCGGGATCACGCAACACCCCGGCCTCGGTGAGAAAGATCAGCTTGTCGGCATTCAGCGCGATCGCGACCTGGGTGGCGACATCCTCGCCGGAGAGGTTGAACACCTCGCCGGTGGGGGAGTAGCCGAGCGGGGAGACCAGGGCCACCTGCTCGCGGTCCAGCAGGGCCGCGAGTGCGGTGGTGTCCACCCCGCGCACCTCGCCGGTGTAGTGGAAGTCCACGCCGTCGCGTACGCCCAGTGGCCGTGCGGTGACGAAGTTGCCACTGGCCACGCGCAGGCGTGCGTTGCCGGTACCCGGCTGGCCGAGGCTGCGCGAGAGCAGGCCCTCGATCTGCAGGCGCAGCCGACCGACCGCATCCAGCACGGCTTCCAGCGCTGCGCCATCCGTTACGCGCAACCCGTTGGCGTAGGCCGGGGTCAGTCCGCGCTCGCTCATCCGGGCCTCGATTTGCGGGCGCGCCCCGTAGACCAGAACGACCCGGATACCCAGGGCATTGAGCTTGGCGATATCGCGCATCAGTGCCGGAAACTCCGGCGCCTGAGCGGCCTCGCCTGCGAGCGCGATCACCATGGTGCGCCCGCGGTGGGCGGCGATGTACGGCACCGCATCACGGAACCAGGCGAGCTCCCCGGGCTGCGGGGCTCGGCGTGAGGGCGCGTGATTGCGGGCGGCTGGGTTGGATGTGGCGGTCACGGGCGTGTCCGTTTCCTGGTGATGTCCTTGAGCAGACAGTCTAGGGAATCACGGATCAATGTACACGTGGGATCAGTCAGGCCTGCTGGCCCGATCCTGCGGGAAGGGGTGTTAGGGAAACATTGATCCGTGTTTCCCTAGTCGGTCTCGCCCACGAGGCGTTCGAGGTCCGGGACGGAGGCGCCGGGCGCGATGCCGTGCTCCTTGAACCACCCGGCATTGACCTCCAGGGCGTAGCGCACCGGCCGTTTCGCCTCGTGTATGCGGGTGGAGTGGGGCGTCATGCTGGCGATGTTGGTAATGGTGAAGTCGGCATCGATGAAGGCCACGTCCAGCGGGATGCGGGTGTTTTGCATCCACATGCCGTAGTGCGCCGGTCGTGGCCAGATGAACAGCATGCCGTGGTCGGCGGGCAGGTGGTCGCGGTGCATCAGCCCGATCCGGCGGCTACGGTCGGTCGCGGCGATCTCGATCGTCAGGGCTTGTTCGCCGAGTTGCAGTTCGGCGGTCGGCAGCCCGCTTTCGGCCTGCGCCAGCCCCGTGCCCAGGACGAACAGCAGCACCAGCCCGACAAGGCCGGGCTGCGCGCGCCACCGCGACGTATTGATCAAGCCTATTCGCCGCTCATGCGCCCCACGGCGCAGCTGGCAAACGACTTGGCCTTGGCGCTGGCGGAGCGCAGGCCGGAGACCGAACCGACCTCGGGGTAACCCATGCTGGCGAGCTTGGCGGCGACCGCCTCGCGGGCGCTGTCGGGCGCCTCGATATCAACCGCACCGCCTTCCACGTCCACCTCGGCGTCGGTGACGCCCTCGACCTGCAGCAGGCCCTTGCGGATGGAGCTGGCGCAGCCGCCACACTTGATGTTCTCGACTTCGATTTTCATTGCAGGTGCTCCGGGGTACTGGGGTTTGAACGACTCATTATGTACGATCTGCGTTCACCGTAATCGTTCACGAGAATATACATGCCCGCCTATCGTTCCCGCACCACTACCCACGGCCGCAACATGGCGGGTGCCCGCGCCCTGTGGCGCGCCACCGGCATGAAGGATGGCGACTTCGGCAAACCGATCATTGCCATTGCCAACTCCTTCACCCAGTTCGTGCCCGGGCACGTGCATCTGAAGGACCTGGGCCAGCTGGTGGCCGGCGAGGTGGAAAAGGCCGGCGGCGTGGCCAAGGAGTTCAACACCATCGCGGTGGACGACGGGATCGCGATGGGCCACGGCGGGATGCTCTATTCGCTGCCCTCGCGCGAGATCATCGCCGACTCGGTCGAGTACATGGTCAACGCGCACTGCGCCGATGCCCTGGTCTGCATCTCCAACTGCGACAAGATCACCCCTGGCATGCTGATGGCCGCGATGCGCCTGAACATCCCGGTGGTGTTCGTCTCCGGCGGTCCGATGGAGGCCGGCAAGGTGCAGGCCCCGGGCAGCGACAAGGTGATCCACCTGGACCTGGTGGACGCGATGGTCAAGGCCGCCGACTCCAGTGCCAGTGATGAAGAAGTGGAGGCCATCGAGCGCTCCGCCTGCCCGACCTGCGGGTCCTGCTCCGGCATGTTCACCGCCAATTCGATGAACTGCCTGACCGAGGCGCTGGGGCTGTCGCTGCCGGGCAACGGCTCGCTGCTGGCCACCCACGCCGGGCGCAAGAGCCTGTTCGAGCAGGCCGGCCGGCGCGTGGTCGAACTGGCCAAGCGTTACTACGAGCAGGACGATGAATCTGCTTTGCCGCGTTCCATCGCCACCTTCGAGGCGTTCGAGAACGCGATGAGCCTGGATATCGCGATGGGCGGCTCCACCAACACGGTGCTGCACCTGCTGGCGGCCGCGCGCGAGGGCGAGGTCGACTTCACCATGGCCGACATCGACCGCTTGTCGCGCAAGGTGCCGAATCTGTGCAAGGTCGCCCCGGCCACCCAGCTCTACCACATGGAAGATGTCCACCGCGCCGGTGGCGTGGTCGGCATCCTCGCGGAGCTGGACCGCGGCGGGCTGCTCCACCGTGACATTCCCACCGTGCATGCCGACACCATGGGCCAGGCCCTGGAACAGTGGGACGTGATGCGCCACGCCGCCGAGGCCGAGACGCTTTACCAGGCCGCCCCGGGCGGTGTGCCTACCCAGGTCGCGTTCAGCCAGGACAAGACCTGGGACAGCCTGGACATCGACCGCGAGAACGGCTGCATCCGCGACATCGAGCATGCCTACTCGAAGGACGGTGGCCTGGCCGTGCTCTACGGCAACATGGCCCCGGATGGCTGCATCGTGAAGACTGCCGGGGTGGACGACAGCATCCTGACATTCTCGGGTCCGGCCCGGGTCTTCGAGAGCCAGGACGCGACGGTGGAGGCCATTCTTGGTGACCAGATCCAGGCGGGCGACGTGGTGATCATCCGCTACGAAGGCCCCAAGGGCGGCCCGGGCATGCAGGAAATGCTCTACCCGACGTCGTATCTCAAGTCCAAGGGCCTGGGCAAGGAATGTGCGCTGGTCACCGACGGGCGCTTCTCCGGCGGCACCTCCGGGCTGTCGATCGGTCACGTCTCGCCGGAGGCGGCGCAGGGTGGTGCGATCGGCCTGATCGAGGAAGGCGACACCATCGTGATCGACATCCCCGGTCGCGAGATCCGCATCGACGTCGACGACGCCACGCTGGCCGCACGGCGCGAGGCCATGGAGGCCCGTGGCGCGAAGGCCTGGAAACCCGAGTCGCGGGAGCGGGCCGTTACCCAGGCCTTGCGCGCCTACGCCCTGATGACGACCTCCGCCGCCTACGGCGCGGTGCGCGACATCTCCCGCTTCGAGGACTAGCCCAGGGCCCAAACCGAAAAAAGCGAACGCATGTAACGCAACCACAGGGAGGTGGTGATGGCGATTACCGACTGGCCCGCGGCCGAGCGCCCGCGGGAGAGGCTGATCGAACGCGGCGCGGCCGCGCTTTCGGATGCGGAGTTGCTGGCAATCTTTCTGCGCACCGGCGTGGCCGGCAAGAGCGCGGTGGATGTCGCGCGGGACCTGCTCAGCCGCTTCGGCGGGCTGCGGCCTTTATTACAGGCGGATCAGGCGGGGTTTTGCGCCGCCCCGGGGCTGGGGGATGCCAAGTACGCCCAGCTTCAGGCCGTGCTGGAGATGGGGCGCCGCCACCTGGCGGCCGATCTGGAGCGCGGCGATGCGCTGACCTCGCCCGCGACCACCCGGCAGTTCCTGGCGGCGCGCCTGCGCGACTATCCCTTCGAGGTCTTCGGCGTGCTGTTCCTCGATAACCGCCACCGTGTGATCGCCTTTGAGGAACTCTTTCGCGGCACCATCGACGGTGCCTCCGTGCACCCGCGCGAGGTTGTGCGGCGCGCGCTGCACCACAATGCTGCGGCTGTGATCCTGGCCCATAACCACCCCTCGGGCGTGGCCGAGCCGTCGCGTTCGGATGTCGCCATCACCCGCCGCCTGACCGACGCCCTGGGGCTGGTGGACATCCGCGTCCTCGATCACGTGATCATCGCCGACGAGGCCGTCTCCCTCGCCGAACGCGGCGAGCTGTAGGGGGCGGCTGACCCAGTCGCACGTCTGCGTTGCAACGCAGTGAGCTGCCGGCCGCTGGTCCGGCACCGAGTGGTCATTGCGAGGAGCCGCAGGCGACGAAGCAATCTGCCGATAATTTTTCCGGGGGGGCATCCGGATGATGATTGCTTCGTCGCTTTGCTCCTCGCAATGACGGTTAGAAGCTTGCGCGCGGTGTTACGCCGGTGTGTCGTTGAGGGCCTGTTCCAGCGTCTGCAGCAGTGCGTCGACCTGCGTTTGGGTGTGGGCGGCGGACAGGGTGATGCGCAGGCGGGCCTCGCCTTCCGGGACGGTCGGGGGGCGGATCGCGGGGACCAGGAAGCCGGCCTCGAACAGGCGCTCGGCGACGGCGCTCGCGCGAGTGGCGGTGCCCAGGGTGACAGGCTGGATGGGTGTGAGGGGCGGTGGGTGTGGCAGGCCGAGGCGATCCAGCCCGTCGCCCAAGCGTCGCAACAGGTTCTGCAGGTGCGCGCGGCGGTCGTGGGCGGACGCGGCGATTTGCACCGAGGCCAGGGTGGCGGCGGCCAGGGCGGCCGGCATCGCGGTGGTGTAGATGTAGGGGCGCGCGGTCTGGATCAGGGTCTCGATCAGCCGTTCGGAGCCGGCCACGAAGGCCCCGGCGGTGCCGAAGCCCTTGCCCAGGGTGCCCATCAGGATCGGTACGTCGTCGCTGCCGAGACCGAAGTACTGGCAGCTGCCGCCGCCGGTGTCGCCCAGCACTGACAGGCCGTGGGCGTCGTCCACCATCAGCCAGGCATTGTATTCGCGCGCCAGGGCGGCGAGTTCCGGAAGCGGGGCGATATCGCCGTCCATGGAGAACACGCCGTCGGTGACGATCAGGCGCTGCCCGGTCGCGGGCGCCTTCTGCAGGCGCTCGCGCAGGTGTTCGGGCTCGGCGTGGCGGTAGCGCTGGCTGCGCGCGCCCGACAGGCGCACGGCGTCGATCAGCGAGGCGTGGTTCAGGCGGTCCTCGAAGACGGTGTCGTGGCGCCCGACCAGGGCCTGGACCAGGGCCAGGTTGGCCATGTAGCCGGTGGAGAAGACCAGTGCCCGCTCGCGCCCGGTGAAGTGTGCCAGGGCCTGTTCCAGTTCGTCGTGGGCGCGGCTGTGGCCGTTGATCAGGTGGGCCGAACCCGCGCCGACGCCGTACTGATCCAGCGCCTTGCGGGCGGCGGCGGCGACCGCCGGGTCACCGGCCAGGCCCAGGTAGTCGTTCGAGCAGAAGGCAATCACGCGGTGGCCGTCGATAACCTGTTTGGGCCGCTGTGGGCCGTCGAGGATGCGGGTGCGGCGCCATAGCCCGGCGTCGCGCACAGTGTTCAGGCGTTGCTCCAGGTAGTGATCGAGTGAGTCGCTCATGGGCGCAGGCCCGCGCGCAGGAAGATCGGCCAGTGCACCCGTGCCGGCATGCTCGGGTTGGACCACAGGGCTTGCAGGGCCGGCGCTAGCGCGGCCAGCGGGTCCTGGCCGGCGGCGCGGGCGCGGCGGATCGCGGACCAGGTACCGAGATAGCCCAGCAGGGTGGCGCGATCCCATTCGCGCGTGATGCGAAACTCGGGCGCCTCGATCTCGGGCCAGGGAAACGGCAGGTCGCGGTAGTGGTTGCGGATGTGCTGGCGCTCTTCCGGCCACCAGGGGGCCAAGGTGGCATCGTGAAAGTCGATCAGCAGGTGGTCCAGTGCCGGGTCCTCGGCCCGCAGCACGCCGTAGCCCCAGATCGCCAGGAGTCCGTCCGGGCGCAGGACGCGGGCGACCTCGTCGTGGAACTCGGTGTGGCGGAACCAGTGCGCGGCTTGGGCCACACAGGCGAGGTCGACCGAGCCATCGGCCAGGGCACAGGCCTCGGCGGCGCAGGCGACGCGGTCGATCCCGGAGTGATCCGGCACTGTGGCCAGCAGCGATGGGGCGGCGTCCGTGGCGAAGACGTGCGAGAAGTGGGGCGCGAGGCCCCGCGCGGCCTGGCCGTTGCCGCTGGCACAGTCCCAGGCGCGCTCGTGGTGCGGGGTGCGCGCCGCCAGCCAGTCAAACAGCTCGGCCGGGTAGTCCGGGCGGTGGCGGGCGTAAGCGTTAGCCACCGCCGGGAAATGGTCGGGGAAGCCGCCGCTCACCGCCGGTCTGGCTCAGGCCGACGCGGACGCCGGCTGGTCCGATTGCGCGGGGGATTCCGGGCCGGTCTCCGGGTGCAGGCCCAGGCGTTCGAACAGCGCGAGGTCGTGGTTCTCGCCGGGGTTTGGCGTGGTCAGCAGGGTGTCGCCATAGAACAGCGAGTTGGCACCCGCGAGGAAGCACAGGGCCTGCATCTCGTCGGACATCTCGGTGCGCCCGGCGGACAGGCGCACGTAGGAGGCCGGCATCAGGATGCGGGCGACCGCGATGGTGCGCACGAACTCCAGCGGGTCCAGATGTTCGATGCCGTGCAGCGGTGTGCCCTCGACCTGGATCAACTGGTTGATCGGCACCGACTCTGGGTGTTTTGGCAGGTTGGCCATCTGCTGCAGCAGCCGCGCGCGATCGCGGCGCGACTCGCCCATGCCGAGGATGCCGCCGCAGCAGACGTTCATCCCGGCCTCGCGTACGTGCTCCAGGGTCTCGAGGCGGTCGTCGTAGGTGCGCGTCGAGATGATGTGACCGTAGAACTCCGGCGAGGTGTCGAGGTTGTGGTTGTAGTAGTCCAGTCCCGCCTCGGACAGGCGTTTGGCCTGCTCGGCCTTCAGCATGCCGAGGGTCATGCAGGTCTCGAGGCCCTCGTCCTTCACCGCGCGGACCATCTCGATCACGCGCTCCAGGTTCTTGTCGGTGGGGTTGCGCCAGGCCGCGCCCATGCAGAAGCGGGTCGCGCCCTGGGCGCGGGCGTTGCGGGCCGCCTCCAGCACCTCGTCCAGCGGCAGCAGGCGTTCGCGCTCGATCTCGACCTCGTGGTGCGCGCTTTGCGGGCAGTAGGCGCAGTCCTCGGGGCAGGCCCCGGTCTTGATCGACAGCAGCGTGCTCACCTGGACCGCGTTCGGGTCGAAGTGCTCGCGGTGGACGGTCTGCGCGCGGAAGATCAGGTCATTCAGCGGCAGGTCGAGCAGGGCCTCGACCTCGTTGGTGTTCCAGTCGTGGCGGGGCGTGCTCATAGATGATGTTCCTTGTCGGCTTCGGCGGGGATCTCGACGTCCGTCCAGGGCTCGCGGTAGATGGTGAACAGGGCGTAGATCGTCCACGGCAGCAGGATGGCCGCGGCGATCGCCCAGTAGGCGCGGTAGTAGTTCAGATCCGGCGGAAAGAAGGTGGCGACCCCGATCAGCAGGCCCATCAGGGCGTAGTAGCGATAGGCGGCCCACTGCGTGAAGTGGCCGACGCGGGGATCGGGGTGGTGCTTGTTCAGGGCGTAGACCAGCATCGAGCCGCCAAACCACAGTACCAGCGGGACGATGCCCATGATCGCGGCGATGATGAAACCGACCCCGACGCCCTCGCTGCTCACCAGGAACAGCGGGATGCCGGCAATCGACACGCTGATCAGGTTGCCGATATCGAACATCGACGCGGCGCGCCGCGAGCTGCGCCCGGAGACGGTCCTGGTGGCCATGGTCTACCCTGCATGCAAAAAGCAGAGCATACCATTATGGCCCCGGACCCTTCATTGCGCCCCGTTTCCAGGCGGTCTCCGGCCGCGCGCTTGAGGGCCCGGGCTGCGGCCTGCGTCGACTGGCTGGGGGAGGCCCTGTACCCCGGTCAGTGCGGACTGTGCCTGGCCCCCGGTCCGGCGATCTGCGCGGATTGCCGGGCGGATCTTGCGCCGCTCGAGCACCCCTGCCCCACCTGTGCGTTGCCCCTTCCGGTCGCCGGAGTGTGCCCGGCTTGCATCCGCCGAGCGCCGGTCCTGGATGCACTGCATGCCGGCTGGGCCTATGCCTGGCCGCTGGATCAGCTGATCCTGGCCTACAAGCACGGCGCCAATGCACGGGCCGAACGCATCCTCGCGGCCCTGGCGGAGCAGGTGGCGGGCCGTCTGGTGGGCGAGAACGGCGATCCGCCCGATCGGGTGCTCCCCGTGCCGCTGCATGGCAGGCGGCTGCGCGAGCGGGGTTTCAATCAGTCGGACTACCTGGCGCGGCGTGTGGCGGGGGTGCTGGATGTCCCGCTGGATACCCGCGGACTGCGGCGCATCCGCGCGACCGAGTCGCAGCAGGTGCTGGGTCGCAAGGCGCGGCGGCGCAATGTCCACGGTGCGTTTGCCTGGGACGGGCCGAGCCTCGCCGGGCAGCATGTGCTGGTGGTGGATGACGTGGCGACCACGGGCGCGACGCTGGCCGCACTGGCCGAAGTGCTGCGCCGCGAGGGTGCCGCACGGGTGGAGGGGCTGGTCCTCGCGCGCGCCTGAGGGTGTGCGCGCTCGGGATTCAGGCCCCCAGGTGGTGGTCGGCAATCATCGCCAGAAGGATGACGGCGCCCAGGTAGTGGTTGTTTTTGAAGGCGCGCAGACAGTCGGCGGGTTCGCGTTCAAAGATCAGGAACTGCTGGTAGAACATCAGCATTGCCACCACCACGAGCCCGGCGGTGTAGTAGCCACCGAAATCGGCGTGCTGGCCGACGAGATAAAGCCCCAGCCACACGAGCACCTGCAGCCCGCCGGTGATCAGGCGGTCGAGTTCGCCGAAGGCGATGGCCGTGGATTTCACCCCGATCTTCAGGTCGTCTTCGCGATCCACCATGCCATAGAAGGTGTCATACACCACCGTCCACGCCAGCACGGTTACGAACAACAGCCAGGCCACTTCGGGCGGGTGCTCGCCGGTCACGGCGGTGAACGCCATGGGCACGGCCCAGGCAAAGGCGGCGCCGAGATGGACCTGCGGGAAGTGGTGGAAGCGCTTGGAGAACGGGTAGGTGCCGGCCAGTGCCACCGCCACCAGGGAATACAGGATGGTCAGCCCATTGGTGAACAGCACCAGGACGAAGGCGACCACGCTGAGCGCCACGAAGGTACCCAGCGCCTCGCGCGGGGTGATGGTGCCGAGCGCCAGCGGTCGGTCGCGGGTGCGCGCCACATGGCTGTCGAAGTCGCGGTCGGCGTAGTCGTTGATCGCGCAGCCCGCCGAGCGCATCAGCACCACGCCGGCGGCAAAGATGAAGATCAGGTAGGCCGGCGGCCAGCCCTCGGCCGCCACCCACAGGGCCCAGAAGGTGGGCCACAGCAACAGGTAGATGCCCACCGGGCGATCCAGCCGGATCAGGCGGGCGAGTTCCCACAGGCGTTCGCGCTCGGTCATGGCGGCCAAGCTTACCAGCCTTGTGGCGCCAGGGCGCCGGGCGTCGCTCCGGCGTCGGGGGGTGCTACAGGTGCGCCTCCAGCCATCCGTCCAGGTCGGCCGGTTCCACCTCGCCACGATGGGTGTCGAGGATGGTGCCTTCGCGGTCGATCAGTACGGTGTAGGGCAGGGCGCCGATGCGGTTGCCGTATTCCCGGCCGATCGCGACCGCGTCGTCCTGGCCGATCAGTACCGGGAATTCGATGCCGAATTCGTCGACGAAATGCTGCGTGGCTGTCTGTTCGTCCACGGCGACCGCGACGATGGTAAAGCCATCCTCGCGGTTGGCATCAAAGGTGTCCTGGAACAGCGGCATCTCCTTCTTGCAGGGCGGGCACCAGGTGGCCCAGAAGTTCAGCACGATCAGGTCGCCGTCCCACTCACTGAACTGGCGTTCTTCACCGGCGAGGTCGGGCAGGGTGAAGTCGATGCGCTGATTGCCCTGGGTCTCCTCGGCGGCGACATCGGTGGCCGCGTTGGCAGAGGTTGCCCCGGCGCCCATCTCGGGTTCCGGGTCACCACAGGCGGTCAGGATCAGGGCGCTGGCCGTGGCGACCACCACCCCTGCGAGTGCGTGCTTGCGGTGTTTCATGGTGTCACCCCGATGGCGCTTTCTACATGTGCCAGGAAGCGGTCGGCATTCAGGTAGCCGACGTTGCGGTAGTTGCGCAGCTCGTTGCCGTCGCGGTCATAGAAGATCATCGCCGGCGGCCCGAACAGATTGAACTGACGCATCAGGTCGCGGTGCTCGGAGGTGTTGTCGGTCACGTCGGCCTTCAGGAGGTGCACGTCGCCCATGGCCCGGATCACGCGCGGGTCCTGGAAGGTGGTGCGATCCAGCCGCACACAGTCCACGCACCAGTCGGCGTAGAAGTCGAGAAACACCGGCTGGCCGTTTTCGCGGGCCCGTGCGACTTCGCGTTCCACGTCCTCCAGGCTGTCGACGTAGGTGAACGCCATCTCGGTCGGCCCGGACTGCTCGCCGGTGGCCGTCACCGCGGGCTGGTTGAACGTGGCCAGCGGGCGGAAGATGTCCTTGCCGCCGGTCGCCGCGCCGAGCATCAGCAGCACGCCGTAGATCAGGATCACCACACCCAGGCCCTTCCACAGGCTGTACCAGCCGGAGGCATTCTCCGGCAGGGTCCTTAGTGCGCCCATGTAGACGGCGGTCACGATCAGCAGGATTGCCCACAGGAACATCGCGACCTCGCCCGGGATCACCCGTTCGAGCAGCCAGATGCCGATGGCCAGCAGGCCGACCCCGAACACCGCCTTGATGGTATCCATCCAGGGACCGGCCTTCGGTAGCAGGCGCCCGGCGGAGGTGCCGATGACCAGCAGCGGCGCACCCATGCCCATGCTCAGCGCGAACAGCGCGATCCCGCCCAGCACCGCATCGCCAGTGTGGCTGATGTAGAGCAGCGCCCCGATCAGCGGTGCGGTCACGCAGGGGCCGACGATCAGGGCGGAAAGGAAGCCCATGATGCCGGCGCCGACGTAGGTGCCGCCTTCCTGCTTGTTGCTGATCTGCGAAAGCTTGCTCTGCACGCCGGCTGGCATCTGCAGCTCGTAGAAGCCGAACATCGACATCGCCAGCGCGATGAAGATGGCCACGAAGGTCCCGATAATCCAGGGGTTCTGGAAGGCCGCCTGCAGGTTGGCACCCGCCAGGCCCGCGAATACGCCGGCGATGGTGTAGGTCAGCGCCATGGCCAGCACGAACACCAGCGAGATCAGGAATGCCTTGCGTGTGGTCAGGTTCTTCTGTCCGATGATGATGTTCGACAGGATCGGGATCATCGGGAACACGCAGGGGGTGAAGGTCAGCAGCAGCCCGAAGCCGAAGAAGGCCAGGGCCACCAGCCAGATCTGGCCGTCTGCCAGCTGGGCCGCGATGCGGTCCTGCTGGGTGACCGGTGCCGCGGCCTCGTCGTCTTCCGCAGCCCCGTCGCCGGTTTCCGGCAGGGCGTCGGTGTCGGCCTCGGCGGCCAGATCGGCAGCAAAGGAGACCGAGACCTCCTGGGTCAGCGGCGGGTAGCACACGCCGGCGTCGGCACAGCCCTGGTAGTCGATCGCCAGGGTGATCTCGGAGACGTCATCCGCGTCGCGCAGGACCGGAACCAGGATCTCGACCTGGCCCCGGTAGACCTGGCTCTCGCCAAAGAACTCGTCTTCCTGGAGCTCGCCGTCCGGTGGGTTGACCGGCCCCAGCTCGATGCCATCGCCCTCGGAGATGCGCACATCCAGCTGCTCACGGTAGAGATAGTATCCCTCGGCAATGTCGAAGCGAAGGATCGCCGCGTTCTGGCTGATCGCCTCCAGCGAGGCGGCAAAGGCCTTCTCCGGTTCCAGCAGGTCATCGGCGGCGCCGAGGTCGCCGGACAGGTTGCCCAGGTCACCCAGCGCGCTGCGTTCTTCCCCGGCATCTTCGTCCGCGCGGGTCTCGCCATTGCCGCTTGGCAGGCCGGGCAGCTCGATGGATACGGTCTGGAAGTGCGGCGGGTAGCACACGCCCAGGTCCGCGCAGCCCTGCGAGCGCGCGGTCAGCTCGATGCTGGTGCTGTCGGCCGCCTTGATCGGCAGCTCCACCTGAACCTGGCCGCGATAGGTCTCGACGCGCCCGAAGAATTCGTCCTCCTTGACCTCGCCGTCCGGGATCTCGGCCTCGCCCAGTTCCAGCCCGTCGCTTTCCGGGGTGAAGTCGAACTGCTCGCGGTACATGTAGTACTCGTCCGCGATGTCCCAGGTCAGCCGTACCGTGTCGGCGTCGATCGCCTCGGCGCTCAGGGCGAAGGCGTCATCCGGGTCCAGCAGGTCGTCCTCGAAGAGGGCGTGCGTCAGTCCCGGGGCCAGCAGGAGTGCGACCAGCAGGGTTGCCAGCCAGGTGCGCGGATTCATGAGGTGCATTGCGTTATCCAGTCCAGGTAATCGGGCAGCCCGCGTTCAATCGGCAGGGCGATGATCTCGGGTGTGTCGTAGGGGTGTTGTTCAGCCAGCTGCGTCTGAAGATCGTTCAGGCGCGCAGGCGCGGTCTTGATCAGTAGAGTGACTTCGGAGTCGATTTCGATATTCCCTTTCCACATGTAGACCGAGCGTCCGGGCGGGAGGATATGCACGCACGCGGCCAGACCCTGTTTCACCAGGGTGCCGGCCAGGCTGTCAGCCGTGTCCGGGTCGTCGAGTGTGGTAATGACCAGCCAGGCGCGGGCGCTGGATGGCGATTGCTCATTGCTCATGTATCAGGAATCCCGTTCGATCCGTGCGGGCTGACCCGGGCGCAGTGGTGTGTCGTCCGCCGGCGAGAATTCGACCTCGACGCGGTAACCCCGCTCGGGCTCTTCGCCGGTCGGCTCCCAGCCGATGGTCGCAATGGTGCCGGAAAGACGCTGGTCGCCGACTACGACCGTAACGGTCTCCCCGGGTTCCAGGTCGGCGGCGGTGGCGGCCGGGACGGTGGCCACGGCGCGCATCGGGTCGGTCGTGCCAAGGATCGCCAGGACCGGCGGTAGCAACGCCGGATTGACGTACTGCCCCGTATTGGCGTCGATGCGCACCAGGCGCCCGCTGGCCGGGGCGCGGATGGTCGCGTCCTCGAGATCGGCGCGGATGCGGTCGCGCTGGGCGCGGGCCTCGGCCAGGCGGGCCGCGACGGTCGCGTAATCGATACGTGCCAACTCCAGTTCGCGGGCGGCGATCAGGGTTTGGTCGTAGAGATCCTCGGCCTTGTCGCGCTCGCGCTCGGCTTCGTCCAGCTCCATCTGCAGGCGTTCCATGGTCGCGCGGGCGGCGCGCAGGTCGGCATCACTGCGCCGGGTATCCAGCCGGAACAGGACGTCGTCGGCCTCGACCCGGTCGCCGGCGCGGGCCTCGATTGCCTCGATGCGGCCCGCGATCGGGGCAGTAATGCGGTGGCGCTCACCCCAGTCGAGTTGGGCCGCGAAGCCTTCCTCGGCCAGTAGAGGTATGGGTGCCAGGGCGAGCAGGGCCAGCAGGCCGCCGGTGGTCAGCAGGGATGGGACATGGAATACGCGGGGCATGGTCAGGTCTCCCGTCCGGTCGCCGGTGGTTGGGCGGCTCAAGGGTTTTCGTCCGTGGCGCGGAACGGGCTCAGTTCGTCGCGCCCGCTCAGCAGGGCCAGGCGCTCGTAGGCCAGGGCCAGTTGGAATTCGGTGCTTGCATTGAAGTGCGCCGCGGCGCTTTGCTGGACCATCGAATCGCCCAGGTCGGCCTGGTCCTCGATGTCGTACAGGTAGCGCGCGCGGTCGATGTACAGCTCGCGGTAGTCCATGCGCCAGGCGGCCTCGTCGCGCTGGGTTCGTAGTGCGCGGATCTCGTCGTACAGCTCGCGCAGGCGGTTGCGCGCCTCGATGCGGGCCTCGCCCAGTTCGGCCTCGGCTCGATGGCGGGCGGCGACGGCCTGGCCCACCCGGCTGTCGTGGCGGCGGCCCTCGTACAGCGGGATTTCCAGGACCAGGCCGGCGGCGAACGGGTTGCGATCGCTGCCGCCCAGGTCGCGGTGCCACCAGCCGGATTCGGCCTCGGCGTACAGGCGCGGGCGCCGCTGCGCGCGCGAGGCTGCCACCTCGCGGCTGGCGGCCTCGACGTGGCGGCGCTCGGCCATCAGGCGCGGACTGGTGTTGTCGAGTTCGGCGAGCAGCGCATCCAGATCGGGCAGCTCGGGCAGATCCAGGGGCAGCATGGGGGCGAGTACGGTACGCACGCGCCGGTCCGGGCGGTTCAGGGCCTCGGCCAGCGCGGCCCGGGTGCGGGCCTGGTCCTGCAGGGCGCGGGTACGTTGCACGCGCAGGGTCTGGTATTCGGATTCCAGGCGGAAGACCTCGATGTCCGAGACCTGGCCGCGCTGGTTGCGCTCCTCGGCCCGTTCCTTGGATACGTAGGCGGCGGCCATGGCCTCGGTGTCGCGGGCGAAGGCGAGATCCGCCAGCAGCACGTCGAAGTAGCGCTCGAGGACGTGGATGCGGTGACGGGCATGGGTCAGCGCTTCCTGCTGGTGGGCCGCCTCCAGGCGCTGCTCGCTGGCGGACTCGCGCGCATGGGACTGGCCGAAGTCGCTCAGCAGCTTGCGCGCGACGATGGCGGCGCGGGAGTCGTTGCGGGTGCGGTCTTCGACCAGGTCGTTGGGCTCGATCCAGCGGGCCTCGAGCCGCGCGTCCACGCGCGCATCGCGCTCGGCCCGAGTCGCCTCCAGGGCGGCGCGGGCCTGTTCGCGGTCGGCGCGCGCCTGACGCACCCGGGGGTGCAGGGCGTCGACCCGCTCCAGGGCGTCACCCACCCGCATCGGGTTGGGCAGCGGGCCGAGGCCGGTCGCGCCGCCGGCTTCCTGCGCAGTCGCCGGCCCGGCCAGGGGCCACAGGAGCAGACTGGCCAGTAGCAGGCGAGCCAGGGGCCGCCGGCGTCCGGTGCAGGACGAGCGGGGGTGCATCGGCGACATCAGGCGTCGATCCTCGGGAGTGGCAAGAAGAGGGGTTTAGCGGCCGTCTTGCTCGCGCTTGAAGCGCGTGAAGTTCTGGTCCTTGTAATGCCCCTCGGCGACAAACTCGCCCAGTTGCAGGAATTCGCGGGAGTCGCGGGTGGCCCCGGTGAAGCGGGCGATCGGTTCGCCCTCCAGGTTGAAGAACTGGAACACCGGTGTGGCGCGCACCCGGTAGTCGCGGGTGGCCCAGTCCATCTGGGTCTTGGTCTCGCCCTCGAAGGTGACGATCTCGATGGCGCCCTCGACATCGACGCTGAACACCCGGAAGTGCTCGCTGAAGTATTCCTGGACCTCGGGCTGGTTCAGTACCTGGTTTTTCATGCGGTGGCAGAACGGGCAGTCGGCCATCTCGAAAAAGATCAGGATGCCTTTCTTGCCGGCCGCGCGCGCCTCTTCCAGCTCTTCGGGGAATTCGCCGAAGGTCGGGTCGAAGAAGTGGTGTGTCGGATCGCGCGGGTCTTCGACCGCGGCGGTGGCCAGAGCGGGGACAAGGAAGGCCAGCAGGGCCAGCATCAGGATTGGATTACGCAACATGAGCCGTCACTCTCCGAATATGTAGATAGCCGTATGCACCAATGACGTGCAGGAGACTGGCTTAATTCCCTTTGCCGTGCAAGGACAACGGAGGCGGGCCCCCGCGGGCGCTCTTGATGATATTGGAGTGTCCACGTATCAGCGAGGTTCCAATCGACACCACCCGGGGCGCATGTTCCAATAAACAGGCCTGATCTGCGGAACCCTTGCGATGCGCAACCCCCTCTTTCCCCTGTTTGTCTTTCTCGGTCTGGTGCTGCTCGAGATCTTCGGCTTCGCCTGGGTGGGCGATGCCGTGGGCGCCCTGATGACGGTGGTGCTGGTGATCGTCACGGCGGCGGCCGGGCTGATGTTGTTCCGATTGCAGGGCTTCTACCATTGGCGGCGGCTGCAACAAAGCCTGGCGCGGGGGGAGGTTCCGGCGCGCGGGCTGGTCGAGGGCTGGCTGCTGATGTCGGCCGCCGTGCTGCTGTTGCTGCCGGGGTTCTTTACCGATGCCGCCGGCTTCGTGCTGTTGATTCCGCCGCTGCGCCGCTGGGCGGCCGCCGGCATCCTGCGCCGCGGCATGGTCCGCACGCGCACCGGCGGCCCTGGTGGGCCGCCGGGCGGCGGTACCATCGAGGGCGAATTCCGCCACCACGACGACCGCCCCGAGACGCCCGACGATCGGCTGGACCACGACGACCGTCGCTGATTCACGTTTCTGGCCCCGCTTTCGTAACGCGCGCTCTTGACTCGCCCTTGTGTGCCCCTATTATTAGCACTCGTCAGGGGTGGGTGCTAACAGGGTGCCTGCCCGACAAACCAATTTTCCTGTTTGAGACATTCTAATAAGGAGTTCGCGCCATGAACCTGCGTCCTTTGCACGATCGAGTCATCGTGAAGCGTATGGAAGAAGAACGCACCACCCCCGGCGGCATCGTGATCCCGGATTCCGCGGCCGAGAAGCCGATCCGTGGCGAAGTGGTTGCAGTAGGCAACGGCAAGATCCTGGACAACGGCGAAGCCCGTCCCCTGGACGTGAAGGCTGGTGACACGGTCCTGTTCGGCAAGTACTCCGGCACCGAGGTCAAGGTCGATGGCAACGAAGTCCTCGTGATGCGCGAAGACGACATCATGGCCGTCATCGAGGGCTGAACGCCCCGAACCGCGACCGTCTAACACGAATTTTCAGGAGTAGAACGAATCATGAGCTCTAAAGAAGTACGCTTTGGTACCGACGCCCGTACCCGCATGGCCAAGGGCGTGAACACCCTGGCCAACGCCGTGAAGGTCACCCTCGGTCCGAAGGGCCGCAACGTGGTCCTGGACAAGGCCTTTGGTGCCCCGACCGTGACCAAGGACGGCGTGTCCGTGGCCAAGGAAATCGAGCTGGAAGACAAGTTCGAGAACATGGGCGCCCAGCTGGTCAAGGAAGTCTCCTCGCAGACCTCCGACACCGCCGGTGACGGCACTACCACCGCGACCGTGCTGGCCCAGTCCATCGTCCGCGAGGGCATGAAGGCGGTCACCGCCGGCATGAACCCGATGGACCTCAAGCGCGGCATCGACAAGGCCGTGAAGGCCGCCACCGAAGAGCTGAAGAAGCTCTCCAAGCCGTGCACCGAGCACAAGGCGATCGCCCAGGTGGGCTCGATCTCTGCGAACTCCGACACCGCGATCGGCGAGATCATTGCCGATGCGATGGACAAGGTCGGCAAGGAAGGCGTGATCACCGTCGAGGAAGGCTCCTCGCTGGAAAACGAGCTGGATGTCGTCGAAGGCATGCAGTTCGATCGCGGCTACCTGTCGCCCTACTTCATCAACAATCAGCAGAACATGAGTGCCGAGCTGGAGGATGCCTACATCCTGCTGTTCGACAAGAAAATCGCGAACATCCGTGATCTGCTGCCGATCCTCGAAGGCGTGGCCAAGGCCAACAAGCCGCTGCTGATCATCGCCGAGGACATCGAAGGCGAAGCCCTGGCGACCCTGGTCGTCAACTCCATGCGCGGCATCGTCAAGGTCGCCGCCGTGAAGGCCCCGGGCTTCGGTGATCGCCGCAAGGCCATGCTGCAGGATATCGCCGTGCTGACCGGTGGCCAGGTGATCTCGGAAGAAGTCGGCCTGTCGCTGGAGAAGACCACGGTGGAAGACCTGGGCCGCGCCAAGAAGGTGCAGGTGACCAAGGAGAACACCACGATCATCGACGGCATGGGGTCCAACAAGGACATCAAGGGCCGCGTCGACCAGATCCGTGCGCAGATCGAGGAAGCGAGCTCCGACTACGACAAGGAAAAGCTGCAGGAACGCGTGGCCAAGCTGGCCGGCGGTGTGGCCGTCATCAAGGTCGGTGCTGCCACCGAGATCGAAATGAAAGAGAAGAAGGCCCGCGTCGAAGACGCCCTGCATGCCACGCGTGCGGCGGTGGAAGAAGGCGTGGTCCCCGGCGGTGGCGTGGCCCTGCTGCGTGCCTGCGCCGCGATCACCAAGCTCAAGGGTGACAACGACGAGCAGACCGCCGGTATCAACATCTGCCGTCGTGCGATGGAAGAGCCGCTGCGCCAGATCGTCTTCAACTCCGGTGACGAGCCGTCCGTGGTCCTCAACCAGGTCCTGGAAGGCAAGGGCAACTACGGCTACAACGCCGCGAGCGGCGAGTTCGGCGACATGATCGACATGGGCATCCTGGACCCGACCAAGGTGACCCGTTCCGCGCTGCAGAACGCCGCATCGGTCGCTGCCCTGCTGATCACCACCGAGGCCATGATTGCCGACATCCCGAAGAAGGATGACGGTGGCGGCGCCGGTGGCGACGACATGGGCGGTATGGGTGGCATGGGCGGCATGGGTGGCATGGGCGGCATGATGTAATTCGCCGCTTTACCCGTGCATCGTTGATGTACCTAGGGACCCCGCTTCGGCGGGGTCTTTTTGTCTGACCGGTACCGTTTCCTGGGGTCCGAGTTCGGGTGCCAAATCCGCGGTTTCAGGAACCCTTAGCAGGGTTGTGTGTCTCCCGGAGTACAGCTTGCCGGAATGTCTCTGTGCGATTCGGGTTCTGTCTGTTGCAATATCGAAACAGGGCAGTCGAAAGTCACTGGATATTCGGAAATTTACGGAATGTGACGATGTTGTGATGTCGACACATAATTTGCGTTCCGATGCGTGCAAAACCCGAACTTGTGTGCCACTATCAGGGTACTGTAGGGGGCTTGGCGCAAGGAGCTCGCTGCTTTGGATTGCGGTCGCGGCGCGTACCATGGTGGTCGCGCGGTTCAACCCGGGTCCGACGTCTATTGTTTTTACAAGGAGGCTTTGCAATGAATCATAAGCTCGTTAAGAATCTTCTGGCCGCTTCCGTGGCCTCGCTGGTGCTCGGCGCCGCCGGGCAGGTTGTGGCGCAGGAACCGCCGGCCGCCAACGTGACCGACCGTAGCGGCAAGGTTGTGGTCGATCGCTCCGGCGAATGCGTGCGTACGCGCTCCTGGACGGAAGAAAACGTGAAGTTCCCGCATTGCGCGGGCTACATCGAAGAAGTTGCCGAGGCCCCCGAGCCCGAGCCGGCGGCTGCCCCGGCGCCGGAGCCGGAGCCGGAATTCACCACTACCACGCTGAGCGCCCAGGCCCTGTTCGACTTCGACAGCGCTGATCTGCGTTCCGAAGGTCGTTCCGCCCTGCGTGATCTGGCCCGCAGCCTGACCTCCGACGACGCCGAATACAGCTCGGTGCTGGTCGAAGGCCACACCTGCACCATCGGCCCGGCCGACTACAACCAGGGCCTGTCCGAGCGTCGTGCCCAGGCAGTCACCGACTTCCTGGCCAGCGAAGGCGTGCGTGAAAGCGACATCCGCACCGTCGGCTACGGTGAAGACCGCCCGACCGCCGACAACTCCACCCAGGAAGGCCGCGAAGCCAACCGCCGCGTGGAAGTGACCTCCGACGTGCGCCAGCGCGCCAACTAAGGTCGCCGGCAAGACCCTGACCGCCGGTTCGCCGGCGAGTTGGAATCAGGCCCCGCTCCGGCGGGGCCTTTTTTGTGGGCAACTCGCGGGCGCCCTTCGGCGGACCTTCGGGCCGGCCGGAGCGGGGGCGCGGTTGCTGGCCCTTCAGCCTGCGTTAATGTGGCGGCCCTAGACTGGTTCCAAACACCCAAGGATCCACGATGACCATGACCCTCAATACGAACCTTCCCCGCTCCCCGTTCGGCCCGATGCTTCTGCGCTCCGGTGCCTTGTTGGTCGGCATGCTGCTGGCTACTGCGGTCGCGGCGGGCGGCGTCGAACGCGCAACGGACCTCCAGGCGCTGAACACCCAGGGCGATGGCAAGGCGACCGTGATCATGTTCGCGTCGACTAGCTGCCCGTACTGTGATCGTGCCGAACAGCGCTATCTCGGCCCGATGACCGCGGACCCGGCCCTCGAGGGTGTGAATATCCGCAAGGTCATGCTGGATCGCGAAGAGGTGCGCGATTTCGACGGCACGACCAAGCTGGGCAGTGAGCTGGGTCGTGCCTACGGCGTGCGGGTGGTGCCGACGATCATGGCGTTCGATGCCGAGGGCCAGCCGGTCGGGCGTCCCCTGGTGGGCATCCCCAACGAACAGCTCTACCGCAGCCAGATCCGCGTGCGCATCGACGCCGCGCGCAACGGCGCTCGCGATACCTCAAGCTAGGGAGACTCTGGTCAACGCGCACTTCGCGATCGCGCCAGAAGTGGTGTGGGTATGGAATGACAGGTTTGTCGTTCTGGGCTCAGCGAGGCCACCCCGAAAGTCCGCTGGGTTGCATTCCACGGAGATCGCCACGGCGCTTCGCGCCTCGCGATGACGGGCCAGCACCGGCATTGAGAAGATCTTCAAGGTGAAATCATTCGAGCGCCGATCACCACCGAGAGCAGGTTTGAGCGCCTCCGTGAACTCCGTGTCCTCTGTGGTTAAACCGGCATGGACCTTCTTCGTGTGCTTCGTGGTGAAAAAGGCCTTTGATCCTTAGTCCGCAGCGTCCTCCTAACGCTCGAATCGATAGATCAGGTCTACCGACTGTTCCGTCGTCCCGGAGGCGGTCTCGACGCTCAGGTTGCGGGTCAGTTCGTAGCGCAGCAGGACCTTCGATGTGTTGTCGAACAGCCCGATGGAGTAGCGCAGCAGCAGGCGCGGCGAGAGGTACAGGCCCAGTGTCAGCGCGCTTTCGTCCAGCCCGCCCTCGGTGTCCAGCTCCACCTCGTCCAGTCCCAGTTCGCGGCCGATGCGTTCGGTAATCACGGCCCCTTGTTCCAGCCCGTACGCGGCCGCGGCGGCGGCGATCATGTTGCCGTCGGACTGCGAGGCGCCGGATAGCGGGCGTCCGGTCAGCAGGTAGGACATCGCCTCGGTCTCGTCCATCGGCGGGTCCGAAATCACCCGTGAACGCAGGTTGTCCGGCGTGCCGCGGATCTCCAGCCCGACGGTCACGTTGTACTCGCGCACGGTGCGTACCGCGCGCAGGTCCAGTTCCGGGTTCTCCGCCGGTCCCTGGAAGACCAGGCTGCCGCGTTCCACCCGCAGGTCCTGGCCGTAATCGCTGTACTCGCCTTCGGGGATCGTGATCTCGCCGAACAGCTGGGTCGGTTGCCCGGTGACCTCCTCGACATCCACCTCGCCGGCGAAGCGTGCGGTCAGACCGAAGCCGTCGAAGCGCACGTCATCCCCCAGGCGGATCCGAATGCGGATGTCGGTCTTGAGTCCCTGCGCCTCCGTGATCTCCTCCCCGAGGATGATCTCGTCGCCGGAGACGCGGATCGCTCCGGGCGGAAGATCCGGCGGACGGATGCGCGCCCAGGGCAGGAAGACCTCGCCGCGCACACGAATGCCGTCGTCGGGGGTGAAGACCAGTTGCAGGTCCGGTGTGATGCGTGCCTCCGCGTCGATCCGGTTGACCACCAGGAAGTCCTCGCCGGTCAGGCTCAGCTCGGCACGGGGCCCGGCGTCGCCGAGCTCCACGCGACCGTCGAGGTCGATGCCGCCGTCCCCGGATACCAGGCGGCCGGTCAGGGTGAGCTGCTCGGCCGAGACGACCCGGGCGGTGATCTCAGGGATCAGGATATCGATCCCGGCCTCGGGGATCAGGACCCCGCCGTCACGGAACGCCACTTCGCCCTCCACCAGTGGCGCGTCCAGGCGGCCGCCGAAATCCAGGCGGGCGATGAGCGAGCCGCGCAGGCGCTGGATCTCGGGGCTCAGGGCGCCCAGCCAGGAGAGATCGTCGAGACGCGCCTCGAATTCGCCGTCGAGACGCAGGTCGTCGCCGTCCGGGCGTAGTTGGATATCGCTGCGCGCCGTCCCGCCATCCAGGAAGTCGAGCCGCAGGGAGACGTCCACGTCGCGATCGCGCACCCGGGCGGTCAGCCGCACATCCCGGTAGGGTACCTCCTCCAGGTCTCCGTCCTCGTCGCGGACGATCAGGTGGCCATCGGTCGGGCTCACGATCAGGTCGGCCGTCAGGAGGCCATCCGCGTCCATGCGACCGCTGGCGTCGGCATTCAGCTGGCCCGCGATGGCGAGTTCCGGCGGCAGGAAGGGTTCCAGCCAGGCCAGGTCCACGGCCCGGGCCTCGGCGGCGAACTCGGCCCCTGCGGACCTACTCCAGCGCCCCTCGGCACACAGCCGTCCGTCGTCGCGTGCCAGGCACAGACGTTCGAGGTGTGCGCGTTCCGGCCCGCCCTCCAGTGCGACCGGTTCGGTCAATTGCCAGGGGCCAGCCGTGGGCTGATCCAGTTCCAGATCCGCGATCAGGCCACGCCAGTACAGGGTATCGGGGTCCAGTGCTCCCCGCAGGGTCAGGTCCACCGAGCCCAGGTCCCCCGCATCGGCCATCAGCGTGACACGATGTTCGTCGATGCGACCGGCGGCGCTCAGCCGAAGGCGCTCCACACGCATCCCGTCGTTGCCCTCGAGGCCGGTCAGGCGCAGATCGATCTCGGCCGGGGCGGCGACCTCGAGACCGGCATCGGCCTCCAGTTCCAGGCGCTCCAGGGTGATGTCCGCAAGACGCAGCCCGGAACCGGTGCCACTCGCCACGACGCGCGGTCGGTCGGGCTCGCCGGTGATGTGCGCATCGAGTTCCAGTCGGCCGGCGAGGTCGGGCCAGACCCGATCCAGCTCCGGGGCATCCAGGCGCAGCTCGAAATCCAGGGCCTCGGCCCATTCGCCGTTGGCGGTCAGGGTGTTCCGGCCCAGCGCCAGATCCAGCTGGTCCACTTGCAGATGTCCCCCCTCCAGCTGCAGTTGGCCCTGACCGGATACGGGCTGGTCGCGCAGCGTACCCTCCAGCCGCTGGAGTTGGGCCTGCACGCGCGGGGTGCCGTCGGCGTCGAGGTGCCCCTGGCTGAGCAGGGAAAGGGCGATCTGGCCGGGGGCCTCGGCGACCACCAGCGACGGATCCAGCCCGTCGCCTTCCAGCGCGAGGTCCCAGCGCAGGCCCTCGGACCAGTCGAGATCACCATTCAGGGCGAGCCGGACACCTGTGTCGGTGGCGAGTTGCAGCCGCTCGATCTCGCCACCCGTCTCGGTCAGCGCGATCCGTGCATCGCCCGTGATGTCGATCCCGCGCAGTCGGGCGCGCAATGGGTCCAGGCCAAGCTGCGCGCTCAGGGCGCCGCTGGCGGGGGTGTAGTGGCCGTCCAGCACGAGTCGCAGTTGCTCGATCTGCCCGTCCAGCTCCGAGTGCAGGCGCGCCAGATCCGGGGCCTCCAGATCCAGCCCGAGGTCGAAGACGAGGCGGTGATCGGGGTCGCTCAGGTCGCCCGCGAGGCCCGTGGCCGAAGCGTTCAGGTCCAGCTGCGCGGTATCGCGGATCGTCAGGTGCGTGTCCTCGATCCGCGCCTGACCGTCGACCAGCCAGGCGTTCAGGCTGCCGGTGATGGGTTCACCCTCGTAGTGCCCGGTCAGCTCGTCAAGGGTGAGGCTCGCGTCCAGGGCCGCCAGAGGCGGGGTGTCGGTTCCCAGCGGCAGGGTGCCCTGCAACCGTCCCTTCAGGCGTTCGACCCCGGCATCGAACTCCACACCCATTCCGGACGTGGTCAGGTCCTCGGCCTCCAGGGTGAGGTCCCAGTCCAGGGTGTCGACAAAGCGAATGGGCCCGGCGAGCGTGACCCGCCCGGCCTCGGACTCGATATCCAGGGCTTCGATCTCCAGCGATTCGAGGTCCCCGTGCGCCCGGGTGTTCAGCACAAGCCGTGGCCAGGGCGTCAGGGTGGCCGCGGTCTGCAGACTGAGCGCCCAGTCCTCCGGCGTCCCCTGCAGGTCGAGGCGGCCGGCTTCCAGGGCGATGTCCTGTTCCGGGTCGAGGTGGTAGGTGAAGGGTTGCCACTGCGCCGCCAGTTCCAGCGCCGGGGTGGTGAACAGTTCGTGGGCGCTGGCCTGCAGGTTCAGCTCGATCCCGGCGCGCAGGTCATGTTCGAGCTGCACACGTTCGCGCAAGGCCCCGGTGATCTCCAGCTCGCCCCGCGCCTCTTCCGTGCCCAGGCCCTCGGCCAGGGCCACGGGCAGGGGCGCCTGCCACTGACCCCGCAGGTCCACGGGGTAGTCGCCATCGGCCTCGAGTGATCCGGCCAGCCGGGCCCGGATCTCCGGCATGTCCAGCTCCAGGGCGTGTAGCTCGATGCGTGAGCCGCTGGCCCGCGCATCGGCCGTCAGGCGGGTGATCGAGGCCAGGGGTTCGCCCGCCAGCCGGATCTCCAGGTCCTCCACCTGGAGCTGGCCCAGGCGCACCGCCAGCGGCAGCCGGAAGGAATCGGGCAGGGCGAAGGGTTCGTCCGCGGGTGGTGCATCCGGGTCGGGTGGTGGCAGGTCCACGCGCAGCCCGGTGGCGGCCAGTATCCGGATGTTCAGCTCGCCGCGGAGCAGGCTGCGGGCGCTGATCCCGACGCGTCCGGTGGGCAGGTCGATCACCGGGCCGTCGGGCAGAGCGAGGTGCAGCCCGTGCAGGTGCAGCTCGGTGAACAGGGTCCCGTCGACCCGGTCGATGCGCAGTTCGACGGGGGCCAGGCGCTCGCCCTGTTCGACCAGCCAGCGGGTGCCCGATTCGGTCGCGAGCATGGCCCCGAGGGTGCCCAGCAGGATGATCACCAGGGTAAGGACCGTGGAGAGCCCCCACAGTGTGCCGCGCAACAGGGGTCTCAAAGGTCCGGACCCATGGAGAAGTGGATGCGAAAGTCATCGTCCGAGTCCGGCCCGTGGGCCAGGTCCACGCGGAGCGGGCCGACCGGGGAGCGCCAGCGCACACCGACCCCGACGCCGTAGACGGGGTCGAACTCGTCCCACTCGTTGACGACGTTGCCGGCGTCGACGAAGGCCGCGGCACTCCAGTTGCCGACGACCGGGTAGTCGTACTCGAGGCTGCCCACCACCTTGTGGCGCCCACCAATCACGTCGCCGCTGTCGTTGCGTGGCCCGACCCGCTGGTAGCCGTAGCCACGGATGCTGGCATCGCCCCCGGCATAGAAGCGTAGAGAGCTGGGGAGGTCGCTGACCGAGTCCACGTCGGTGAAGCCGGCATCCACGCGGGCCAGCACCCGGCCGGTGCCGAGGCCGCGGACCACCTTGCCGCTGGCCAGGACCTGGGCGAACGAGGTGCTGGACAGGATCTCTTCGCGCGCGCCCTGCACGGTGGTCTCGAAGCGGTAGCCACGGCGTGGGGTCATCGGTTCGTCCGCGTCCATGCGGCTGATGCGGTAGGACGGGATCAGCAGGTTGCTGCGGCCGCTGTCATCCTCGCCGGCGGTGTAGTCCTCGTACTCGTAGCGCAGCCCCTCGGTGGTCTGCCAGCCGCTGCGGCGCTGCAGGACCCGGTTGGCGCCGACCTGGAAGCGATCGGACTGCTGGGTGTCGGTGTCTTCCGTGCGGTAGGTGGTGAACAGGTTCAGGCGTTCGCGTAGCGGGTCGCGCAGCGGGATCTCGTAGTTGTAGCCGATCCCGGAACGCACCGGCGACGCCTCGATCTCGGCCTGGTAGCGATGGCCGATCCGGTTGGCGTAGCGATGCTCGTAGCGCAGCCGGATACGCGGGCCGATATCGGTGGAGTAGCCGATGCCGGCCTCGTAGCTATGGCGTTTGCGCGGCTCCAGTTCGACCAGGATCGGGACCTGCAGTCCCTCTGCCGCGTCGCGTTGCGGGCGCACACGGACGCCGCCAAAGTAGCCGCTGTCGTTCAGATTGCGCTGCAGCGCGATGATCTGGGCCGAGCTGTATGGGTCGCCCGCCGCGAACGGCACCATGCGCTGGACGAAGTCCTCGGCGAGGATGTCCTGGTCGATGTGGACCCGCCCCACGCGGTAGCGATCGCCGGTATCCATGTGCAGGCGGATGGTCGCGCTGCGGGTGTCGCGGTCCACCTCCAGGCGTCGGGTGTGGAGATCGGCGTCGAAATAGCCGCGATCCGACGCGATCCGCGTCATGCGGTTGCGCAGGGCCTCGTAGCGATCATGGCGCAGGGTGTCGCCCTCGCGGATCTCGGTCTGGCTGAGCACGGCCTCGAAGCCGAGATCGCCGGCTCCCTCGCCGGTGATCTGCAGGTCCACTTGCTCCACCGTGGTCGGCGGGCCGGGGTCCAGGGTGATGCGGATATCCCAGCAGGCCTCGTGGCGCTCGAAGTTGAGCACCAGCTCGGGGTCGTAGAAGCCGATCGCCCGCAGGGCATCGGTGGCGCGCGCCTCGGTGTCGCGCAACACGCGGCTCTCGCGAAACCCGAGCAAGTCGCAGGGGTGGCGAGCCAGGTTGATGCTGTTGCGGATATTGCTGCGCTGAGCGTCGGTACCCCCCTCGATCTGCAAGCCGGGGGTGGAGCCATCCTGGGCACCGGCCGCACCCGGGATGCCCGCCAGTGCGACGAGCAGCATCGCAACCACGCCCAGCCCGGTGCGGGCCGGGCGGCGGACAACAGGGGCGCGGGCGTGGGTCATGAAACGATGATAGCGGTTGCGGAAAGGGGAGCGTGTCGACATCGGAACGCGCGAAATCACGCGAGTTCCCGCTGGGCCTGCACCACCGACCCTGGCGGGCTGCGGAGCGCGCGCGGGTCAGGAGGCCGGGCAGTCGACCCCGCTGCCGCGCGAGAACACTACTAGGTGGGTGAAGTCGAGGCGCAGACGCACGTGCTCGCCGATGACGAAATTGTCGTGGCTGGGCGCCATGCACAGCACGCTGAGGCCGTCCGGCAGGCGCAGGGTGTAGAGGAAGTCCGCCCCGCGGAAGGCCTTGTCGAGGATCTCGGTGCGGATGGTGCCCGCTTCGTTGTCGATCGCGATGTCGTCCGGACGCACGAGGACGTCCACGGCGGTGCCGGGCGGCAGCTGTTCCGACAGCGTGCCCTCGATCTGGCCAAAGGCGGTATCGACCACGTGTTCGGCGCAGACCATGCCGGGGATCAGCGTACCCTCGCCGACGAAGTCTGCGACGAAACGATCCGCCGGGCGATGGTAGAGGTTGTAGGCAGTGTCCCACTGGGCCACGCGGCCCTGGTGGATCACCGCGATGCGATCGGCGAAGGCGAAGGCCTCGTTCTGGTCGTGGGTCACGAGGATGGCGGTGGTGTTCTCCGCGCGCAGGATGCGCCGGACCTCGCGGGCCAGTTCGCTGCGTAGCTCCACGTCCATGCTGGAAAATGGCTCATCCAGCAACAGCAGCTTGGGCCGCGGGGCCAGGGCCCGGGCCAGGGCGATGCGTTGCTGCTGGCCACCGGACAGGGCGTGCGGGTAGGACTCGCCATAGCCCGGCAACCCCACCAGCTTGAGGAGCGAGCGGATGCGCTCGTCACGATCCTTGCGGCTCCAGTCGCGGATGCCGAAGCCAATGTTGTCGGCCACGCTCAGGTGCGGGAACAGGGCGAAATCCTGGAACACCATGCCGACCCCGCGCTTCTCCGGCGGGATCGTGCTGCGGGCATCGCTGACGCTGCGCCCGTCCAGCTGGATGCTCCCCGCCATCAGGGGCTCGAAGCCGGCGATCGCCCGCAGCAATGTGGTCTTGCCGCAGCCGGAGGGACCCAGCAGGCAGCCGATCTGGCCCTTGGGCAGGGCCAGGGATACCTGGTGGACCACGGCGGTACCGTCATAGCCGATATCCACTCGATCCAGGGCGATCAGCGGGGTATGGGGCACCTGTAGTGTGGTTTCGATGGGCTGGGTCATGGCGTATTCGTCGTGCCTGCGGGCATGGCGAGGGGTTTTTGCGGCGATTCTTCGTCCGCCGCGCGGGTCGGGCCCTGCTGGCCGGGGCGCGAGCGGCCGATGGTCACCGACAGCAGGATAACGGGAACCAGCCCGACCAGCACGATGGCCAGGGCGGCGCTGGAGGATTCGGCCAGGCGCTCGTCACTGGCCAGCTCGAAGGCGCGCACCGCGAGGGTGTTGAAGTCGAACGGGCGCAGGATGAGCGTCGCCGGAAGCTCCTTCAGGACATCGACGAATACCAGCAGCAATGCCGTCAGCAGGGTGCCGCGCATGATCGGCAGGTGTACCCGGGTCAGGGTCTGCAGCGGGCGCATCCCCAGCGAGCGGGCGGCATCGTCCATGCTCGGCTGGATCTTGCCCAACCCAGCCTCAACTGTTTGCAGCGAGACCGCGAGGAAGCGCACGGCATAGGCGAACAGCAGGGCGAACAGCGTGCCCGACAGCAACAGGCCGGTGGATACCCCGAAGGTGTCGCGCATGAAGCCGTCCAGGGCGTTGTCGAAGGCGGCGAACGGGATCATCACGCCGATCGCGATCACGATGCCGGGTACCGCGTAGCCCATCCCGGCGACGCGCACGGCAGCCGCGGTGAAACGCCCGCCCTCCATGCGCCGCGCATAGGCAAGGACCAGGGCCAGGACGACCGCGATCACGGCCGCGGCGATGGCCAGCCAGAAGCTGTTGAACACCAGCCGCCCGAAGGCCGGGTTCATCCATTGTTCGGTGGTCTGCACGGTCCACAGTCCGAGCTGGAGGGCCGGCAGCAGGAAGCCCAGCAGGACCGGAAACAGGCAGCCGAGGAAGGCCGCGGTGGCCTTCCAGCCGCGTAGCTGGTAACGCGGCAGGGTCGAGTAGCGGCGGCTGGTGTGATGGAAGCGTGCCTTGGCCCGCGACCAGCGTTCCAGCACGATCAGTACGAATACGAAGGTCAGCAGCACGGCCGCGAGCTGGGCCGCTGCGGCCGGGTCGCCCAGGGCGTACCAGGTGCGGAAGATGCCAGTGGTGAAGGTGCTCACGCCGAAGTAGGCGACTGTGCCGTAATCGGCCAGCACTTCCATCAGCGCAAGGGTCAACCCGGCGATGATGGCCGGGCGCGCGAGCGGCAGGGCGACCCGGCGAAAGCCACCGAAGGGACCGGCACCGAGGGTGCGGGAGACCTCCAGTACGCAGACCGACTGCTCGAGGAAGGCGGCCCGGCTGAGCAGGTAGACATAGGGGTAGAGCACCAGCGTCAGCATGGCCATGGCGCCGCCCAGCGAGCGGATCTCGGGGAAGTAGTACTCGCCGTATCCCAGTCCCGTGAGCTCACGGATCAGGCTTTGTACCGGACCACTGAAATCCAGCATGCCGGTGTAGGTGTAGGCAATGATGTAGGCCGGCATGGCCAGCGGCAGCATCAGCGCCCACTGGAAGATCGAACGGCCGGGGAACTCGCACACGCTGACCAGCCAGGCAACCGGCACCCCGATCACCAGCACCCCGATCCCGACGCCAATCAGCAGGGCCAGGGAGTTGACGACATAGTCCGCGAGCACTGTCTCGCGCAGGTGGGTCCAGACCTCGCCGGCGGGGATGAACACGTGCCCGAAGATGACCAGGATCGGCAGGGCGAGTGTCAGCGCTACGACGATGGCGACTGCCGACCACGGGCTGAACGGCAGGCGCTGGCGAACCGCGGGGTTCGCAGGCGTCGCGGGCGGGTTGGTGGTCTGGGCGGTCATGGATTGCGAATAATAAAGGTTCTTGTTTCGAATACCACTATGGCCGCCTTGTGACTGGCGGATTGTCGTGGTGCTGCGTGACGTGGCTGTGGCCGGGTTGTTTCGGTTGAACTACGGAGGGCACGGAGGGCACGGATGTAGGATGTGTTGAGCGCAGCGAAACGCATCGGGCCTAACCCGCCGGCGCGATGATGCGTTTCGCTGCGCTCAACACATCCTACGTAGTTCCTGAATTTGCAGTTTTCTCCGTGTCCTCCGTGCGCTCTGGGGTGCAAAACAGAGCGCCCCCGGAGGACCGGGGGCGAGAGTGAGTGGGGTGTCGTGGGCGAGCATCAGCGCCAGCGGACGCGGTCCATGATGCGTACGGCCTCGGCGTTGTGGTTGCCCAGGCGGTAGAGCTCGATGTCGTCGGACCGGAATTCGCCGAAATTCTGGAGGATGTCGCTGGCCGGTACGTCGTCGCGGATTGGGTATTCCTGGTTGACCTCGGCGTACCACTCCTGCGCCTCGGTGGAGGACAGGAATTCCAGCAGGCGAATCGCGTTGTCCCGGTTCGGGGCATGCGCGGTGACGCCGGCGCCGCTGATGTTCACGTGGGTGCCGCGGCCGTCCTGGTTGGGCCAGAACACCCCGATCTGCTCGGCGACCTCGCGATCACGGCCCTCGCCGCCCAGCATCAGGCCCAGGTAGTAGGTGTTGGCAATCGCGACGTCGCAGACCCCGTCGGCCACGGCGCGGATCTGATCGCGGTCACCGCCCTGCGGCTGACGCGCCATGTTGGCCACGATCCCGGCGGCCCAGTCCTGGGCGGCCTCGGCGCCCTCGGTGGCGATCATCGCGGCCACCAGCGACTGGTTGTACACGTTGCTGGAGGAGCGGATGCAGATCCGGCCCTCCCATTGCGCATCGGTCAGGGCCTCGTAGGTGGAGAGTTCCGCCGGGTCCACGCGGTCCTTGTGGTAGAGGATGGGGCGCGCGCGCGATGACAGACCGAACCACTGTCCGTCCGGGTCGCGGTAGCGCTCCGGGATATTCTCGCGCAGCACGTCCGATTCCACCGCCTGCAGCACGCCGGCCTCGCTGGCCTGGTGCAGACGCGCTGCGTCCACGGTGATGAAGAGATCGGCGGGTGAGTTGCGGCCCTCGTGGCGCAGGCGCTGCAGCAGGCTGTCCGCCCCGCCGGTCACCAGATTGACCGGGATGCCGGTCTGATCAGTGAAGTCGTCCAGCAGCGGCTTGATCAGGTTTTCCTGGCGCGCCGAATAGAGGTTGACCTCGTCCTGGTCGGCGGGGCTGCAGCCGACCAGGGGCATGCTGACGGCGATGGCGGCGGTCGTGGCGATCAGCCAGGCAAACGGGCGAAAGTTCATGGCGAGCGATCCTCGTGTGGATTCATTCGGCGGATAGCCGTGTAGACGATAACGATTGTTATTTGTGTTCTCATCCAAGTCAATACCCCGCGACCGGTACGTGGCATGGGGTGGCCTCCCCGGGTCGCAACGCTGATACGCTTGGCACATGGACAAGCCCCTGCCCGAATCCCCCGCTCGCCTGTCGCCGCCGCTGGAGCAGGAGGTCCGCGATCTGCTGGCCGAGCTGGACGAAAAGCTCGCCTGGCCGGACACCTTCCTGGCGTCGACGCCGGCCCCGTTCGCCTTCAGCCACTACCTGATGCAGACAGTGCGTCAGCATCCGGAGTACTTGCTCGAGGCGCTGGATCCACACGGCCAAATACCGGCTTGTGACGATGCGGACTTCGAGCGCACGCTGCAGGCGCGCCTGGAGGCCGTGACCGACGATGCCGGGCTGCGTCACGCGCTGCGCGAAACGCGGCATCGCGAGATGATCCGCATCGCCTGGCGCGACCTGGCCGGGCACGCCGACCTCGACGAGGTCATGCACGACCTGAGCCGTCTGGCCCGCTCCCTTATCGAGGGTGGCCTGCAATGGCTGGACCGCCATTTGCAGGAGCGTTACGGCCAGCCGCGCAGCCCCGCGGGCGAGCCCCAGTCCATGGTTGTTCTGGGGCTCGGCAAGCTGGGTGGCAGCGAGCTCAACTTCTCCTCCGATATCGATCTGATCTTCGCCTTCGAGGAGGCGGGGGAGACCGATGGCAAGCGCGTGATCGAGAATCAGGAATTCTTCCAGCGCCTGGGGCGCCAGCTGATTGCAGCGCTGTCGGACGTGACTGCGGACGGCTTTTGCTATCGCGTGGACATGCGCCTGCGCCCGTTCGGGGATTCCGGACCGCTGGTGATGCACTTCGACGCGATGGAGGACTACTACCAGGCCCACGGCCGCGAGTGGGAGCGCTACGCCCTGATCAAGGCGAGTCCGCTGGCGGGCGACCCGGAGGCCGGGGCGCGCCTGATGCGCCGGCTGCGCCCGTTCATCTACCGGCGCTATCTGGACTACGGCACGCTGGCCAACCTGCGCGAGCTGAAGCAGATGATCAACGACGAGTCGGCGCGGCGCGGTCGCTTCGAGGACGTGAAGCACGGCGAGGGCGGGATCCGCGAGATCGAGTTCATCGCGCAGTCGTTCCAGTTGATCCGCGGGGGGCGCGACCAGGGGCTGCAGCGGCGTGACCTGCTGGGCGTGATGACGGCATTGCAGGAGCGCGACCTGCTGCCCGGCTATGCCGTCGAACAGCTGGAGCGTTCCTATCGCTTCCTGCGTCGGGTAGAGAACCGTCTGCAGATGCTGAATGACCAGCAGACCCACCGTCTGCCCTCCAATGGCCAGGACCGGCATCGACTGGCGCTGTCGCTGGGGTTCGACGACGAGGCGGCCTTCGAGATGGCGCTGTTGCGCGAGCAGCGGCGGGTGCATGCTCACTTCGAGCAGGTATTCAGTGCCCCGCAGCGCGCGGACGGGGAGGCCATGGAGGCCTCGCCCGAGACCGGGCGCGAGCAGCAGCTCAATCGTCTGTGGCAAGGCTCGCTGCCGGAGGCGGATGCCCGGGCGGTGCTGGAGGCGATGGACTTTCAGGATGCGGACGAGGCTCTGCGCGGGATCGCCGATCTGCGCGAGAGTCCGGGCGTGCGCGCGATGAGCGTGACCGGGCGCCAGCGCCTGGACCGCCTGATGCCGTTGCTGATCGGGGCGATCGCGGAGATGGACGCGCCGGATGCGGTATTGCCGCGGGCGCTGCAGATGGTGCGCACGATTGCCCGGCGCTCGGTGTACCTGTCGCTGCTGGTCGAGAACCCCCTGGCGCTGTCGCAGCTGGTCAAGCTGGTGGCCGCCAGCCCGTGGATCAACGAGCAGTTGACCCGCCACCCGGTGCTGCTGGACGAGCTACTGGACCCGCGCGCGCTGTACGCGCCGCCCGATCGTGACGGGCTGCGCGAGGAGCTGGAGGCCGAGCTGGCGCAGTTCCCCGGGCAGGACCACGAGCAGATGCTGGACCGGCTGCGCCAGTTCAAGCAGGTGCAGACGCTACGCGTGGCGGCCGCTGACATCATGGGCTTTCTGCCGCTGATGAAGATCTCCGACCATCTGACCTGGCTGGCCGAGGTGCTTCTGGAGCGGGTGCTGCAGCTGGCCTGGGACAAGATGGTGGAGCGCCACGGCGAGCCGCAGTGCGGGGCCACGGATGCGCGCCGCGTCGCGCGCTTTGCGGTGATCGGGTACGGCAAGCTGGGTGGCTTCGAGCTGGGCTATGGTTCGGACCTGGACGTGGTGTTCCTGCACGACAGCGAGGGCGACGAGGCGCAGACCGCGGGGCCCAAGGTGATCGACAACACCGAATTCTTCGCCCGCGTCGCCCAGCGGGTGGTGCACCTGCTGGGGGCCTTTACCCCGGCGGGCCGCCTGTACGAGGTGGATACCCGGTTGCGCCCCAGTGGTACCGCGGGTCTGCTGGTCAGCGGCTTGCAGGCGTTCCGGCGTTACCAGGACGAGTCGGCCTGGACCTGGGAGCATCAGGCGCTGGTGCGTGCGCGCTTCGTGACCGGGGATGCCGAACTGGGCGAGCAGTTCGATGCCCTGCGTCGCGAGGTGCTGACTCGTGAAAGGGATACCGATGCACTGCGCGCCGAGGTGGTCGAGATGCGCAACCGCATGCTGGCCGAGCACGCCTCGAAGCGGGGCCACGGCTTCCATCTCAAGCGCGACCGGGGCGGTATCACTGATATCGAATTCATGGTTCAATACTGGGTTTTGGTATCCGCTCACGATCATCCCGCCGTGTGTGACTGGCCGGACAAGATCCGCACGCTGGATGCACTGGGGCGCGAGGGCGTGATCGACGCGGCGTTGAGCGAGGCGCTGGCGGATGCCTACCGCGATCTGCGCAACCGCATCCACCGCCTGACGCTGGCGGGCCTGGACGCCCGGGTCGAGAAGCCCGACGACGAGCTCTGCGCCGTGCGCGATGGCGTGATCGATGCCTGGAATGACCTGTTCGGCGAGCCGGAATCGGCCGCGAACGCGACCACATAGAGGAACAAGACAATGTCGATGGCCGACCGCGACGGGGTGATCTGGCTGGACGGGCAGATGGTGCCCTGGCGCGAGGCGAAGACCCACGTGCTCACCCACACGCTGCACTACGGCATGGGGGTGTTCGAGGGTGTGCGCGCGTACAAGACCGAGCGCGGCCCCGCGATCTTCCGCCTGCAGGACCACACCCGGCGGCTGTTCAACTCGGCCAAGATCCTCGGTATGACCCTCCCCTATACCGCCGAGGTGCTGAACGATGCCCAGATCGCGTCCGTGCGCGACAACGGGCTGGAGAGCGCCTACCTGCGCCCGATGTGCTTCCTCGGCTCCGAAGGGATGGGCCTGCGCGCGGACAATCTCCTGGTGCATGCGATGGTTGCGGCCTGGCACTGGGGCAGCTACCTGGGTGACGAGGGCATCGAGAAGGGGATTCGCATTCGCACCTCCTCTTTCAGCCGGCACCACGTCAACGTGACGATGTGCAAGGCCAAGGCCAACGGCAACTACATGAACTCCATGATGGCCCTGCAGGAGGCCACCCGCTGCGGCTACGACGAGGCCATGCTGCTGGATACCGAGGGCTACGTGGCCGAAGGCAGCGGGGAGAACATCTTTATCGTGCGCGACGGCGTGCTGTTCACCCCGGACCTGACCTCCGCGCTGGACGGCATCACCCGCCGCACGGTCATCGAGCTGGCGCACGAGGAGGGCCTGGACGTCATCGAGAAGCGCATCACCCGCGACGAGGTGTACATCGCCGACGAGGCCTTCTTTACCGGTACCGCCGCCGAGGTGACCCCGATCCGCGAGGTCGACGACCGCGCGATCGGTTCCGGCACCCGCGGACCCATCACCGAGCGCCTGCAGTCGCGCTACTTCGATGTGGTACAGGGCCGGGACAGCCGCCACGAGGGCTGGCTGACCTTCGTCTGAGACGCCCAAATTTTCCGTCAACCGGATGCGAGAAAAACCATGGTGAACCCCGATACCGCCCACCACCAGGATCAGTACCCGACCGCGAACGCGCAGACCGAAATCACCGTCACGCGCAAGGACCTGCCGCTGCACTGCCCCACGCCGACGATGGCGCTGTGGTCCTCGCACCCGCGCGTCTTTCTCCCGATCGACGAGACCCCCGACGGCCGCTACCTGTGCCCCTACTGCGGCACCCAGTTCATCCTGAAAGACGACGACTGAATTGTCAGGTCTTCTTGATCTGATATCCAAATCCCGCCGCTCCAATTGACTCGGGGGAGTGGGGCGAAAGCCGTATGGCCAAAATCCTCGTAATCAAACACGGCGCCTTCGGCGATGTTGTCCAGGTGGATGGAGTGCTGCGCGACATCCGTCAGCAGCACCCGAGTGACGAACTCGTCGTATTGACGACTCCGCCATACCGATCGATCTTCGAACGTTGCCCTCACGTGGATCGCGTGTTGACCGAAACTCGGCCCAAGGCGCGCGAGCCCTTGCTGTGGTGGCGCCTGGCACGGTTGTTACGAAGCGAACACTTTGATCGTGTCTACGATCTCCAGAATTCCAGCAGGACGTCGATCTATCGCCGCTATATCCTGAAACACGCCGACTGGGTCTTCGGCGAGCGCAAGCGTGGCGAAGAGTCGGCGCTCTCCGCCTTTCAGCGACAGCTCGCAGGGGCCGGGCTGGATACCCCCCACACCCTTGCGCCTGATATTGGCTGGATGGCGGATGATGTCACGTCCATCCTTCAGGCCCGCGGCGTGACCGGCAAGTACATCGTTCTGGTTCCAGGGTCCTCTGCCAGTCACCCCGAGAAGCGCTGGCCCCATTACGCAACCCTTGCGTCTGCGATCGCCAATCAGACGGAGTATCAGGTGGTGACCGTCCCGGGGCCCGACGAGATCGAGCTATGTCGAGCGATCCCCGCGACGCCCCTGTTTGACACCCATGACAAAGTGCTGGACTGGTTCGGGTTGGCGGGGGCGATCCAGGGCGCCTCATACGTGGTCGGAAACGACACTGGGCCGACGCATGTCGCGGCGTGCCTCGGCAAGCCAGGGCTGGCCTTGTTCGGGCCGCATGCCTCGCCCGTCCGCACGGGGCTGTCCCGTGCCAACTTCCGGGCTATCGAGGCGGACGACCTGAAAGAGCTCCCGATGGAAACCGTGTTGCGGAAGGTGATTGCGGATCTGCGATCCGGCTAGCTCTTGTAGTCCGAATACGACTTTTCCTCAACAATCGCCGAGTTGCACAGCGTGTTAACGGCCTTCTTGATGCGGGCACGCTCGTCGTTGGTGATGTAGACCGAGCGCGCCAGTTCCACGAAGCGGTCGCCGAAGTCCTTCTTCGCCTCACACTCGCGGATTTCGTCCTCGATCTCCCAGAGCTTCGAGTTCACTTCGCGCAGGTCCCGCTCGAGACCTTCAACCTCGGGGCTGTCCAGCCCGGCCTGAACCCAGGTTTCCTGAAGTACATTCAGCTCATGGCGAATGTTCCGGAGCTTCTCGGCATCGTCGATGCGCTCGTTCTTGATCTTCAGGATCGTGATCTTGTCCAGCAGTTCACCCGCGCCGACCTCGACGGTGATGGTGCTGGCGTTTTTCGTTGCCATGAATCAGGCTCCTTATCCTAGTTTTCTTTCTGCGGCTGTGATTGGAAACGCTTGCATCGAGTCCCGCCACTCTTGGCATCGAGGCTTTTCAATCGCTCGGGCGACGGGTTCGAAGATCTTGAGGATGCGTGGGGAATGGCAACCATGCGGCGTTTTCCCCAATGATCATTTCAATGGCTCCGCGACTCTTTGCGCTCTCTATGCGGGTTCCACGGAATCGCTGCGCTGACCCTCCCGACTTGCTTGGAAATGGAGTGGTAAGCCATACCCGGTGAATTAACCTCCAGCCAGGTTTTCGTAGACACCAATGGTGCGTCGGCACATTGTGTCCAGATCCCACGCATGGGGCCAACGGGGAATTGGGTTGTCCCCTTTAGCCCATTTCGCGAGGCGGTCAGCGGCCTGCTGGGTTTTTCCGACTGGTATGGCCCCTTCCGGAAGCAGTTCGGCGAGCTGCTCGCCTACGCCGCCATGATCGTATCCGAGCACGGGGCGTCCCAGGCTAAGGGCCTCGAGGGTGGTCCGGCCAAAGGACTCTGGTTGCGTGGAGATGGATAGTACGGCATTCGAAATGGCTAGGATTTCGCGGAGGTCCGTCCGTTGCCCCGTGAAGGTCACATGGGGGGCAAGTCCGTCTGCCAAAATTCTGCTTTCCAGTTCTCTGCGGTAATTTTCTTTGCGCGGATCGGTACCGCCTACGAACAGCAGGTGCGCCGGGACGTTCCGATCTTGCAGCCCTTGCAAGATGTCCAGCGCGTCGAAGTGCCCCTTCAGGCGAGTGATGCGTCCCGGCAGTACGATTGTGTAACGTCCGGCAAGCTGCGGGAACGTCTTCTCCCACAGAGCCATCCAGTCCGATGAAGGCAGAAACCCGGGGTGGTATTCGCCGATATCAATCCCGCGATGGATCACTTCGATGCGGCCAGGGTCAAGGTGCGGGTAATGGCTCAGCAGGAACGAACGGAGGCTTTCGGATACCGTGACCACCCGCTCGCCACGCGTGAGGATCGCACTGTAACGATTGACCGAGTTGAAACCGTGTACCGACGTGACCAGACGCGGTCGTTCGCTGGGGGGCAGGCCTGACCAAGCCTTCCAAGCTACCCAGGCCGGCATGCGCGATCGAACGTCGATGACGTCCACCCGCTGTTCGCGTAGGAACTGGCGTAGTGGTCGAACAAGGCGAAACGTCCAGGGTGATTTCTTCCCGATGGGCCAGGCAAAGTGTTCGCTCCCCTGTGCCTCGAGTTCTGGCACCATCCGTCCGCCTGCAGACACCACCAAGGAGCGATGGCCGGCGGCCACAAGTGCTTGGCCAATCTCTAAGGTTCCGCGTTCCACACCGCCTGATTCCAGCGCGGGGACAATTTGGAGGACGCGTTTCATCTATGCCGCGGAATTGAGTCGGCCGTTGGAGTGTGTCGCTCGCTGCTCGCGAAAAGGGTCGTGCAGTAAACGCACCATGCTGCCCACCAGTATCATCATGAAAATAAGTCGGCCGGCCTCCATCGTCGATTCGAACAGGGCTCCGATCGCGAATGCGCTGAACACGAGGATCGCCGGTTCTCGGGTCGGTGGAGCAGTCTTGTAGACCAGTGCTGTTAGCAATGCCAGCCACGCAAGAAGGCCGGGTAAGCCGAATGTCGCAAAACTCTCGATGTACTGATTGTGGAAGTGAGTAAACTCAGTGATGATTCGGGGTTCGTAACCATGAGCGTCGAGTATTGCTTTCGCGGCGTTATAGATGTCGGTTCGGTCCGACCCAAGGCCTGTTAGTGGATTCCGGACCCCCAGTTCAGTCCCTGTATGCCACATTTGTATGCGGGTTCCCAGGCTGGAGTGGAGCTCTCCGGCTTGAATGAGCCGGATTTCGTCCAGTGAGTGGTCGATGCGGTCGTGTCCTGTTGACCAGATTATCCCAGTAGCACCCAGAAGCAAGATCACCAGTGGAATCCACTTAAGTGAAGTGCGTATGGTCGAACGGCGCAACCAGAATAGGGCTATGAGCGTCGCGCCCACCACCCAGATCAGCCAGGCCCCGCGAGTACCCGAGGCAACGGTCCCGGAGAAGGCGAGGCCAGAAAAAACAAAAAATGCCATGACGCCCGGCAGTCGTGGGTGGGTGGCGGCGCGGTACAGTGCAAGGGTACCAAGCGTGCTGAGCAGGAGGCCCAACGGTACCGGATTGAACCCGAGTGTGGCCCGTTTTGCGCCTTCTGTCACGACTTCGTTAATGGCCAGGACGCCCGCGACCGCTGCCCCTAGCCCGACCCCCCACCAGAACGCGGCGGGACTGAACCCGGTGCGAGCCAGGTGGAGAAATACGAGAACCCCGAGAAGGAAGCGAAGAGGCTTGCCAAGCTCGTCAATCGGCGTGCCGTGCAATAGCCCGAGTGCGATGCTGGAACCTCCATAGGCCATCAGGCCGAGTATCCAAGGCCAGTGGAGCCTGAAGGTTTCGGGGAATTCCTTGGCGAGGGGGTAGAGGGTCGCCAGTGCCAAGAGCAGGAGCGATGCTGTAAAAGGGCCATGCTCGTAGGCGATGATCCCTGTCAGGAAGGCGAACACGAGCAAAGAGTTCGCGTAGTGAAGAGGCTGTGTTCTCAGCAAATCCGCTATGTGGCGGAACGTTTCAGCGTAGCGGGGAGGGGGCACAAAGCGGCCTCGGCGTTTGAAGCTCGTGTATTCTAGACGATTTGCAAGGGCGAAAGAGAGTTGGTGTGTGTGCGGTCGGGATGACATGAGGGTTTTCGTAATTAGCCTGGACCGAGCCGTTGAGCGTCGTTCAGTGGTCAAGCGAAGGCTCGGGAGCTGCGGTGTCGAACCGGAGTTTGTTTCTGCGGTTGATGGGCGGGGCTTGTCTGACTCCGAGGCTCGCCATCGGGGGTATTGGGCGAGCCGAGTCCGTCAGCCGCTTCAGGCATCCGAAATCGGCTGTGTCCTCAGCCATTTTCAGGCTCTGAGGTTGTTTCTGGAAACGGGCGAAGAGTCGTGCGTGATTCTGGAGGATGATGCCGAGGTAGCGCCGAATTTCGTCGAACAGGTTCGAAGGCTGGAAAACGGGATCAGTGGCTGGGATCTAATTAAGCTGGAAAATCGCCCAGCTACTGTGAAGGGGCCGGTGGTCGCGCGCGTTGCAGGTATGGATGTCTTCGTGCCCCTGCGCTCAGGGTTTGGTGCGACGGGCTTCGTGTATTCCCGGCTTGGTGCCAAGAAGGTTCTGGACTCTTGGGAGACTGCTTTTTCGAGGCCATACGATACCTTGTTGTCGCAGGCTTGGAGAAAGCATATATGCATCGTTCAGGTTTTCCCCGCCCTGGTATGGGAGGACGGTGGTGACTCAATGATGGATGGCCGCGTATTTCATTCTTCGGGGCCGCCGGGGCTTTCCGGGTTAATACGTGGAATGGATCGATTGACCGATTCCGTCGGCAAACGGATACATGCCTGGGCCGCGAGTCGATGGATTATTCGGGTGTCCCGAAACTATCGACCTTGAGGCCTTGTGTTCGGTCGGCGAGCGATTGGTTTTCAGCGCGATGGGCCTGTTATGGTTCCGAAGATCCAAACTTTCGAGAAAGAAGGCATTCGCTGATGGATACAGCCGCTGTAGTGGCAGATCAGGTGAAGGCGTCGCTACGGCGTGCGCAGTCGGAGGTGTATCCGTATCGGCGGTGGTATCCGCAGGCGGTACTGCCCGAGGCGGCGGCGCGCGCGGTGGAGACGCTGCCGTTCGAGCCGCCCGCGATTGGCGATACCGAGGGCAAGCGCGAGACGCATAACAGTTCCCGGCGCTTCTTCGACGTCGAGAACCGGAAGGCCTTCGAGGTCTGCGAGAGCGTTGCGGCGGCCTTCGAGAGCCCGCAGGTGCTGGATACGATCTTTGATGTGTGTGGCGTGGACGTGAGCGGCAACTACCTGCGGATCGAGCATTGTCTGGATACCGAGGGTTTCTGGCTGGCGCCGCATACGGATCTGGGCGTGAAGAAATTCACCATGCTGCTGTACCTGTCCACCGATCCTGGCTACAAGAATTGGGGTACGGATGTGTACGTGGACGCGGACACGCACTACGAGACGGCGCCCGGCACGTACAACAGCGCGTTGGTGTTCGTGCCGGCCGACAACACCTGGCATGGCTACCATCGTCGCTCCCTGGAAGGCGTGCGGCGCTCTTTGATCATCAACTACGTGACCGAAGAGTGGCGCAATCGCCACGAGCTGGCCTCTCCCGACACGCCTGTGCAGCGCGGCCTGCCGGCGTGACCGCAGGCCCGGCGACGAGCGCTTCATTGTGACCGAGGCTTCCTGCTGGACACTGACGACCGGCGAGGCCGGGATGACCAGTCAGGTCCGTGGCCTGGCCGAGGCCGTGGGGCTGTCCTACGAACACAAGACAGTGGGGCTGCGTCCGCCCTGGCGCTGGATGCGCGGCTCCTTTGCGCCCGGTGTATTGCGGGGACTGACCTCCGATAGCGATTCCCTGGCGCCGCCCTGGCCGCGCCTCTTGATCTCCTGCGGGCGCCGCGGTGCCACGGTGGCCGTGGCACTCAAGCGCGCCAGCGGGGGTGCCATCATGACCGTGCATATTCAGGATCCGCAGATCGCCCCGCGGCATTTCGACTGGGTGGTTCCACCGCGCCACGATGGGCTGACCGGCCCGAACGTGATCGCGACGCGCGGCGCCCTGCACCGGGTGACGGCCGAGCGGCTGGAGTCGGCGCGTGCGGACCTGGGGGATGCCTGGGCTGCATTTCCCCGGCCCTGGATCGCGGTGCTGATCGGGGGTGCCACCCAGCGGGGAGATCTGGGCCAGGAGCGGCTGGATGCCCTGATCCGTGATCTGCGTTCGGCGGCCGGAGCCTCCGGGGGTAGCGTGCTGGTGACCCCTTCGCGGCGTACGGGCGAGGCCAGTACCCGACGACTGGTCGCGGGGTTGGCGGATGTCCCGGGGTTTGTCTGGGACGGGCAGGGCGAGAATCCCTTCATGGCGATGCTGGCAACGGCCGACCATATCGTGGTCAGTGCCGATTCCGTGTCCATGGTCTCGGAGGCGGCGGCGACCGGTGTCCCGGTGTATACCATGGCCCTGGGGCCGCTCGGCCGCCGCCTGCAGGCCTTCCATGCCGCCCTGGAGGCGGAAGGGGTAACCCGGCCATTCACCGGCGCGCTTGACCAGTGGGCCTACACGCCAGTGAATGACACGCCGAAGGTGGCGGCAGATATCCGCCGCGAACTGGGTCTGGAAGACTGATCGTGCGCGAGAGTCAGCTCGCGTAGGGGTCGGGCAGGCCCGCGCGTTTCTTGAAGCGCTTGTGGGTCCAGAAGTACTGCCCCGGGGCATCCATCACGGCTTCTTCGATGATGTGGTTGATGCGCAGGGTGTCGGCGTGGGCGTCCTCGGTGGGGAAGCCCTCGACTGGGGGGTGGATGGTCACGACGTAGTGGCCGTCTTCGCGCCGGTAGCCGAAGAAGGGGAGGACCGGGGCGCCGCTGACCCGGGCGATGCGATGCGTTGCGGTCTGCGTGTTCGCGGGTTCGCCGAAGAACGGGACCAGCTCGGTCTGGCGCCCGCTGGTGGCCTGGTCGGGTGCATACCAAACGGGCATGTTCTCGCGCAGGGTGCGCAGCAGACCCTTGACGTCGTCGCGTGCGATCACGCCGGCCGTGTGGCGGTTGCGATTGACCTTGAACAGGTAGTTGATCAGCGGGCGTTCGCTGGGGCGGTACATCGCGGCAAACTCCCGGTGCAGCGCCAGCAGGCGCCCGCAAAGCTCGAGTGTGGTGAAATGGGCGCTGACCAGCAGGGCCCCCTTGTCCTGCTCCAGTGCCTTGTCCAGATGTTCCAGCCCGTGGATTGTGTAATGCCCCTTGAGTTGCGCGTCGCGTCCCCACCAGGCCATGGCTATTTCCAGGACACCCATTCCGGCCGCCTCGAAGTGCTCGCGCAGCCACTGTTCGCGCCGTTCCGGCGGCTGGCCGGGGAAACACAGTTCGAGGTTGGTGCGGGCGATCGCGCGCCGCTTGCGGCCGTAACGGTAGAACAGCCGCCCAATGCCGCGCCCAAGCGCCTGTTGCCAGCGGATGGGCAACTGGATGACCAGCCGAGCCAGGCCGATCACCGCCCACATGGGCCAGGTGGCGGGGCCGCGGGGTGGGCGTTCGGTCGCGCTCGGATGTTCGGGGCGGGCCGTCACGGATCGGAGTCTCCCTGCGAATGACCCGCGTAGTCTACACGGCGCTGCTTGCGTTGCTGACCCCCTTGCTGCTGATCCGCCACGGACTGCGCAGTCGTCGGGCATCGGTGCGTGTGCGCCCGGGCGAGGTGATGGGCTGGGCCCCTCCGCCGGAGCCGGCGGAGATCTGGATCCATGCGGTTTCGGTAGGTGAAGTGCTGGCGGCGGAACCGCTCATTCGCCAGCTCCTGGCGTCCGGCCCGCGTCGCATCCTGGTAACCACGACGACGCCGACCGGCGCCGCGATGCTGACCGAGCGGCTCGGCGACCGGGTCATGCATCGCTTTATGCCCCTGGATCTGCCCTGGCTACAGGGGCGCTTCCTGCGAGCGCTGCGGCCGCGGTGCATCGTGGTGATGGAGACCGAGATCTGGCCGAATATGCTGGCGGCGGCCCGACGGATGGGTATCCCGGTCGTGCTGGCGAACGCCCGTATGTCCGGGCGCTCGGCCCGGCGTTATGCGCGGCTCCCGCGGCTGATCACGCCGGCATTGAGCGGGTTTGACTGGATTGCCTGTCGCAATCCGCTGGACCGCGAGCGCTTCGTCGCGCTCGGGGCCGTGCCTGATCGTGTGACGGTCAACGGCGACATCAAGTTCGATATCCGCGTCGAGGAAACCGACCGTCAGGAAGTCGAGTCCCTGCGCCCGTTGGTTGATGGGCGCCCGGTGGTCGTTCTTGCCAGCACCCATGCCGACGAAGAGGCCCAGTTGCTCTCGGGACTGCGCGCATTGCGCACCGAGTATCCACGCCTCCTGGTTGTGGTGGCGCCACGTCATCCACAGCGGTTTGCCGCAGTGGCGGACTTGCTGGAGCGTTCCGGCCACACCTTCGTGCGTCGCAGTGAAGGTCTGCCGGACGCCGCCACCCATTTCTGGCTCCTGGATACCCTCGGGGAACTGAAGCGCTTCTTCGGGCTGGCCGATGCGGCCTTCATAGGGGGGTCGCTGGTTTCGGTGGGCGGGCACAATCCGCTGGAGGCGGTGTTGTGGCACTGCCCGGTCGTGATGGGTCCGCACGTGGACAACTTCGAACTCCTGGTGGAGCGCATGCAGGCTGCGAATGTGCTGGGGCGAGCGGCCGACGCCGACGAGGCCATTACCCGTCTTCGGGCATTGCTGGTAATGGATGAACCCGGGCGTGAGGCCTTGCGGCGCCGCTCGGCCGCTTTTATTGCGGAGCATCAGGGGGCAACCGTGCGGCTGGTTGACTATATCAACAGCCACATGCCCCGGAATGATGGTGGCTCCTCAGGGCGCTCCGTCGTCGGAGCGCTTTAGCCATTCGCCGCATTGGCGGCACTGGTAGTGGTAGCCGCGTTTGCGAATAAGAAAGTGCCTGCGCGCGCTCAGTAGTTGAGGGCCGCAGGCGCACTCGTAGTTATATTGGCGCATCTTGCGTGTGGTCAGCGCGGTCGCATGTGTGACCCGGGGCTTTTGAAACCCCATCGCCTGCATGAACCCCCGCCATTCAGGGCCGTGGGGCCGAACCCTGCGCGCGCCGTAGGTGCGATATACCAGAGAGTGGGCGACTTCATGTGCCACTGTTTCCGGGAAATGTTGATTCCAGTCCAGACTGAAGGCTTCCGGATTGAAGCGCAGGGTTTCCGTGTTCTTTCTCAGGCGCCACTGGCCGGCCGCCCGGCCTTTCAAGTCAAAGTGAACGGCGGGAGGGTCGGATGCGCGCGTGCCCGCGGCCTGGTTATACAATCGGGCGACCTCTTCTCGTATGAGTGTGCGGTTTTCGCCAGAAAGTGTGTGTAGTCGCTCTTGTGTCGTGTGCGCCTTATTATGATCGTTACAGCATTTATCCATGGGGTGGTACTATTCTATGGTGATCAAATGTTAGAGGCTAGACTGAATAGCCGGAAACCCTTTGGTCTTAACCTGTAATCGCATCCGTTTTAAGAACCTGGGAGTTCTGTATGAGCATGGATAACAAGAAGGCCTCCGATCTGTCGGCCGAAGAACTGTACGCCCTCGCGCGCCAGCGGGAAAAGGAAGAAGCCGAGGGCAAGGAAGCCGAACGCCGCGAGAAGCGCGAGAAGCTGATGGAAAAGCGCAAGGAGATGGTGGCACGGCATCGCAAGGAACTCGGCGAGCTCGAGCGCCAGATCCGTGAACTGGGCGGGCGCGTGGGTCGTACCGCGGGCGGCGGACGTCGCGGGCGCCGGGCCGGTGGTGAGTCCATCAGCCAGAAGCTTTGCGATATCGTCGCCACCCAGCCGGAGATGGGCATCAAGGAGATCAAGGCACAGGCCGAGAAGGCCGGCCTGGATACCAAGAACATCAGCCAGACCCTGGCCTACCTGAAGCGCCAGGGTCGCCTGACCTCACCGCGCCGCGGGATCTACAAGGCCGCCTGACGCTACCGCTGCAGGTCCGCCAGGACGGCGATCACGGGCGGATCTGCAGCCCTTCCGCCGTACGTGTCAGTTCACCATCGCCCGCAAACCAGCGGGCGATGGTCTTTCCGGCGATCTCGTGACGCCAGCCGCTGCCCAGGCGGCTGCTCGTGCCGTCGCCCTTCAGGAGTTCGATGACATCCTTGCGCTGCGCAATAGCGCCGGCGGTGATCTGGTTGCGTCGCGCGCACTCGCGCAGTAGGGCCATGCCAATGTCCGCCAGGACCTCTTCCGCCTCGGTCAGCTTCGCCTTGTCCGGCAGTTGTGGCCATTCCTCGCGGGGCAGGGCCTGGCCCTCGCGGATGGCCTCCAGCAGCTCTTCCTGACGCGGCGGCTTCATGCCGTCGGGGAAGCCGCGCAATTGGTGCAGGGCGGCGGCGTCCTCCGGCGTGCGCCGGGCGATATCGACCAGGATGTCGTCGGCCAGGATCCAGCGGCGCGGGCGATCGCTCGCCTGCGCCGCGCGTTCGCGCCAGGCGGCCACGGTCTTGAGTACGCCGCGTTCGCGTGGCTTGAGCCTTTTGGCCCCGGAGACCCGCTGCCAGGCCGCCTCGGGGTTTGGTTCGTACAGGGCCGGGTCGCTCAGGGCCTCCATCTCCGGGCGCAGCCAGTGCATGCGGTCATGGCTTTCCAGTTCGTGCAGCAGGCGCATGAACACGGTGGCCAGGAAGCGTACGTCATCGGCGGCGTAAAGGATCTGTTCCTTGCTCAGGGGCCGGCGTGCCCAGTCGGTGCGGGTCTGGCTCTTGTCGAGGTCGCGATCGAGGATGGCCTTGACCAGGTTCGCGTAGCCGATCTGCTCGCCGTGGCCGAGCATGCTGGCAGCGATCTGGGTGTCGAACACCGGGGTCGGCACCCGCCCGAGTTCGCGATACAGGACCTCGAGATCCTGCGAGGCCGAGTGGAAGACCTTGGTCACGCCGGCATCGAACAGCAGGGGTTCCAGCAGCTTGATGTCGAGTTGCACCGGGTCGACGCAGGCGATCTGGTCCAGAGTTGCCAGCTGGATCAGGCACAGGCGCGGGTAGTAGGTCTTCTCGCGCATGAACTCCGTATCCAGCGCGATCCAGTCGGTCCCGGCGATGGTGTCGAGGAGGCCCTGCAGGGCCTCCGGGGTCTCGATCAGGCCGTGATCATGCATGGGGCGATTTCTGGCTGGCCTCGAAGGCGGCCTTCTGCTCCGGCGTCGCCTCCTTCTGGTAGCGCTCTTTCCACTCGCTGTAGGGCATGCCGTAGACGATCTCGCGGGCACCCTCGTAGTCGATGGACTCGCCGCGTTCTTCGGCGGCGGCCACGTACCACTTGGACAGGCAGTTGCGGCAGAAGCCGGCCAGGTTCATCAGGTCAATGTTCTGCACGTCCTTGCGTTCGTCCAGGTGCTGCAGCAGGCGGCGCAACACGGCGGCTTCGATCTCGGTTTGCTTGTTCGGGTCCATGCAAGGCTCCTTGTTTCGGTTCGGACACAGTATGCGTGACAGTCCCGGTTTGCTTCGACCGGGATGGGGTCGGCGTTTTCCTCAGGTGAGGTGCAGCAGCCAGCGCCGACGCAGGTCGCGCAGCAGGGAGAAGATCAGGGGCCAGACCAGGGCGCTGGTGAGGACCGGCGCCCAGTACCAGAGGCTGCCCGGCGGAAACCCGGTGATGCCCTGTGGCCACAGGGCCAGCAGCTTGAACAGGGCCATCAGGATGGCGACCACCATCATCTGTTGCCAGACCGGATAGACCCGCAGGCGCGGGTGAATCTGCAGCACGATGTAGATGACGACTGCCAGGGCGATGGCGTTCTGCCCCAGCAGCTGACCCTGCAGGGTATCCAGCAACAGGCCGGCGACGAAGGCGGTCAGGATGCCGATGCGCGACGGGAAGGCCATGGCCCAGTAGATCAGGATGAGCGCCAGCCACTCCGGGCGCGCCGGACGCAGGATATCCGGGACCGGCACGATGGCGAGGGCCAGAGCTGCCAGCAGGGTCAGCGCCACCGGCCAGGGGATGCCGATGGCACGGGTCACGGTGTCCCTTCGGCCGGTTCTGATTCGAGCGCGTTCGGGGCCGTCTCCAGGTCGTTGTCCAGACTGAGCGGGGCGATCGCTGAAACGGCGCCGTCGGTCCACAGCAACAGGACCTCGCGGGAGCGGTCCAGGGCCGCCAGCGGTTCGGCCTCGATGCTCAGGAATGGTTGGCCCTGCGGCCGCTCGACCGAGGTGACCCGGGCTACTGGGTAGTCGGCCGGGAAACGGCCGCCCAGCCCGGAGGTCAGCAGCAGGTCGCCGGGCTCCACATCCTCCTGCAGCGGGACGTGGCGCATCTCCAGGCGTTGCGGGTTGCCGGTGCCGACCACCAGACCGCGCAGCCCGGTGCGCGCGCTCAGTACCGGCAGCGCGTGGCTGGGGTCGGAGATCAGCAGAGCGATCGAGCTGGTCAGACGGGTCGACAGAACCTGACCGATCACGCCGTCGGCATTGATGACCGGCTGGCCGGCATAGACATCGTCATTGCGCCCCTTGTTGAGCACGATCTGCTGGCGAAAGGGGTCGAGATCCACGGCCAGCAGCTTGGCGATCTCGACCCGCTCTTCGGCCTGCTCGGCGGTATTCAGCAGGGCGCGCAGGCGGTCGTTCTCCAGCTGCAGGGCCTCGAAGCGCAGCTGACGCGCGCGCAGCTCGGCATTCTCGCTGCGCAGGATGCGGTTCTCGGTGATCAGGTCTTCGCGGCTGGTGAACGACTCGAACACCCGGCTGACCGCGCGGACCGGTGCGTCCACCGCGACCTGCAGCGGGTAGGTGACGGTGGCCAGGGCGCCGCGGACAAACTGCAGTTCGTTGACGCGGTGATCCAGCGCCATCAGCGCCAGGCCCAGCAGGACCACCGCGAGCAGGCGCAGAGTGGGCGAGACACCCAGTCTGAACAGCGGCTTGCTGATGGCGTGACCTCCGGTTCCGGATCGCGTCGACAAGGCAAAGCCGCTGCGGAACCCCGTCCCGTGCGGCTTTGCCGACCTGTTGCGGCCCGGAGTGTAACCCGAACCAGACCCGCGCCGTGGCGACGCGGGCGGGGTGGTCCGGCCTTATTCCATTGCGAGGAAGTCGACCCGTTTCTCGTCGAGCATCTCCAGCACCCGGCCGCCGCCGCGGGCGACGCAGGTCAGCGGGTCGTCGGCGATGACCACCGGGATGCCGGTCTCTTCCATGATCAGCCGGTCCAGCTGCTGCAGCAGGGCGGAGCCGCCGGTCAGCACAATGCCGCGCTCGGCGACGTCCGCGCCGAGTTCCGGCGGGGTCTGCTCCAGGGCGGTGCGTACGGCAGAGACGATGCCGTACAGCGGATCCTGCAGGGCTTCCAGGATCTCGTTCGAGTTCAGGGTGAACGAGCGCGGCACGCCCTCGGCCAGGTTGCGGCCCTTGACCTCGATCTCGAGCAGTTCCTTGCCCGGATAGGCCGAGCCGACGGTGTGCTTGATGCGTTCGGCGGTCGCCTCGCCGATCAGTACGCCGTAGTTGCGGCGTACATAGGCCATGATCGCCTCGTCGAAGGTGTCGCCGCCGATGCGTACGGATTCGGAATAGACAATGCCGTTCATCGACAGCACCGCGACTTCGGAGGTCCCGCCGCCGATATCCAGCACCATGGAGCCGACCGCCTCGTCCAGCGGGATGCCGGCGCCGATGGCTGCGGCCACGGGTTCCTGCAACAGGTAGACCTTGCGTGCCCCGGCGCCGAAGGCGGATTCGCGGATCGCGCGGCGTTCCACCTGGGTGGCGCCGCAGGGCACGCAGACCAATACGCGCGGGCTGGGGCGGAAGATCCGCCGCTCGTGCACCTTCTTGATGAAGTACTGCAGCATCTTCTCGGTAGTGGTGAAGTCGGCGATGACGCCATCCTTCATCGGACGCACCGTCACCACGTGCTCCGGCGTGCGGCCGAGCATCTTCTTGGCCTCGATCCCCACCGCCTCGATGGAGCGCGGGCCGCCCGGGCCGCGATCCTGGCGAATGGCGACCACGGAAGGTTCGTTCAGGACAATGCCCTGGCCGCGCATATAGATGAGGGTGTTGGCGGTGCCGAGATCGATGGAGATGTCGTTGGAGAACAACCCCAGAAGGCGTTTGAACATGAAGAAGAAACCTGCTTGAGTGGGCGGGCGGGAAAGCCGTCGACTCTAGCAAGCGCCCGGGGTTTGGGCAACAACGGCTTTGTGGTAAGTTTGCGCTCCGTTTCGCCCAATGAATCCGAACGCTACAGGACCCACCCTGCCATGTCCGTCGATACCTCCGAAGTCCGGCGCATCGCCCATCTCTCCCGTCTGGCCATGGACGACGACCAGGCCCGGGATTTCGCGGGTGGGCTGAGCGACATCTTTGACTTTGTCGAACAACTGGATGGTGCGGCCATCGAGGGTGTCGAGCCGATGGCCCACCCGCTGGACGCCGAGCAGCGCCTGCGCCCGGATGCGGTGACCGAGCCGGATCGGCGCGAGGTCTTCCAGGCCATCGCCCCGGCTGTCGAGGGTGGTCTGTACCTGGTCCCGCGCGTCATCGAATGATCCGCGCCGTCGCCGTTCTGTTGAACCCGTCACGCTTCTAGCCAGCAAGAGTCCCCGAAACCATGGCCCAGGAAACCCTGTCCGGCTGGGTGCGCAAGCTCCAGGCCCGCGAGATCAGCTCGCGCGAATTGACCCAGCTGTATCTGGACCGGATCGAGCGTCTCGATCCGCAGTTGAACAGCTTCATCACCGTGACCGCCGAGCAGGCGCTGGCGCAGGCCGATGCCGCCGATGCGCGTCTGGCGAAGGGTGAAAAGACCCCGCTGCTGGGCGTGCCGGTCGCGCAGAAGGACATCTTCTGCACCGAGGGTGTGCGCACCTCCTGCGGCTCGCGCATGCTGGATCCGTTTGTCTCGCCCTACAACGCCACCGTCGTCGAGCGCATGAATGCCGCCGGCGCGGTGATGCTGGGCAAGACCAACATGGACGAGTTCGCGATGGGCTCGTCCAACGAGACCAGTTACTACGGCCCGGTGCGCAACCCCTGGGATACCGGGCGGGTCCCGGGAGGCTCCTCCGGCGGCTCCGCCGCCGCGGTGGGGGCGCGCCTGGTGCCGGGTGCCACGGGTACCGACACCGGTGGTTCGATCCGCCAGCCGGCCGCGTTCTGCGGCATCACCGGGCTCAAGCCGACCTACGGCCGCGTCTCGCGCTACGGGATGATCGCCTTCGCCTCCAGTCTCGACCAGGGCGGTCCGATGGCCGCGACTGCCGAGGACTGCGGGCGGATGCTGAATGCCATGGCCGGGTTCGACGAGCGCGACTCCACCAGCGTCGAGCGCCCGGAAGAGGACTTCACCGCCGGACTGGAGCAGGACCTGAAGGGCCTGCGCATCGGCCTGCCGACGGAATTCTTCGGCGAGGCCGGACTGGACGAGGGCGTGCGCGGCGTGATCGACGCCGCCATCGAGGTGCTCAAGGGCCGCGGTGCCGAGGTGCGCGAGGTCGGCCTGCCGAACAGCCACCTGTCGGTGCCGGCCTATTACGTGGTCGCCCCGGCCGAGTGCTCCTCCAACCTCGCGCGCTTCGACGGCGTGCGCTACGGCTACCGCTGCGAGAATCCCGAGGACCTGATGGACCTCTACACCCGCTCGCGCGGGGAGGGCTTTGGCGACGAGGTGAAGCGCCGCATCATGGTCGGCACCTACGTGCTGTCCGCCGGCTACTACGACGCCTACTACCTGAAGGCGCAGAAGGTCCGGCGCATCATTGCCGACGACTTCCGCCGTGCCTTCGAGGACGTCGACGTGCTGCTGGCGCCGACCACCCCGGAGCTGCCGTTCGCGCTGGGTGCCAAGGCCGATCCGGTCAGCATGTACCTGTCGGATATCTACACCATCGCCGCGAACCTCGCGGGGCTGCCGGCGATGTCGCTGCCGGCCGGCGAGATCGACGGCCTGCCGGTCGGGTTGCAGTTGATCGGCAACTACTTTGACGAGGCGCGCCTGCTGGGCGTTGCTCACCAGTATCAGCAAGAGACCGACTGGCACGCCCGCGTGCCGGCGGCCTTCGCCTGAGGGCCCTGCACATGGAATGGGAAACCGTCATCGGGCTGGAGATTCACGCCCAGCTCAATACCGTCTCCAAGATCTTCTCCGGGGCGCCCACCGCCTACGGCGCCGAGCCCAACCGCCAGGCCTGCCCGGTGGATCTGGGCATGCCCGGCGTGCTGCCGGTGCTGAACCAGGGCGCGGTGGAGCGGGCCGTGATGCTGGGGCTGGCGATCAATGCCGAGATCACCCCGCGCTCGGTGTTCGCGCGCAAGAACTACTTCTATCCGGACCTCCCCAAGGGTTACCAGATCTCGCAGTTCGAACTGCCGATCGTGGGCCTGGGGCATCTGGATATCGAACTGGAAGACGGCACCATCAAGCGCGTTGGCGTGACCCGCGCGCACCTCGAGGAGGACGCCGGCAAGAGTCTGCACGAGGGCTTCGAGGCGATGACCGGCATCGATCTCAACCGCGCCGGCACCCCGCTGATCGAGATCGTCTCCGAACCGGAGCTGCGCTCCGCGAAGGAGGCCGTCGCCTACATGAAGAAGATGCACTCGCTGGTGCGCTATCTGGATATCTGCGACGGCAACATGCAGGAAGGCAGCTTCCGCTGTGACGCCAACGTCTCGGTGCGGCCCAAGGGTCAGACCGAGTTCGGCACCCGCGCGGAGCTGAAGAATCTGAACTCCTTCCGCTTCGTCGAGCGCGCCATCAACTTCGAGGTCGAGCGTCAGATCGACCTGATCGAAGGCGGCGGTTCGGTGGTGCAGGAGACCCGCCTGTACGACCCGGATCGCGACGAGACGCGCTCCATGCGCAGCAAGGAAGAGGCAAACGACTACCGCTATTTCCCCGATCCGGACCTGCTGCCGCTGGTCGTGGATAACGCATTCATCGACTCCGTGCGCGAGAAACTGCCCGAGCTGCCGGACGCCAAGCGGGCGCGCTTCGTCGAACAGTACGGCCTGTCCGACTACGACGCCGGCGTACTGACCGCTGCGCGCGACATGGGCGATTTCTACGAGGTTGTGGCTGCCGGTTGCGGCGCGCCCAAGCTGGCCGCCAACTGGGTGATGGGCGAGTTCTCCGCCGCGATGAACCGCTCCGAGGTCGAGCTGGCGGATGCCCCGGTCAATGCCGAGGGTCTGGCCGGCCTGCTCGCTCGCATCCAGGACGAGACCATCTCCGGCAAGATCGCCAAGGAAGTCTTCGAGGCGATGTGGAATGGCGAAGGCGACGCCGATGCCGTGATTGAGGCCAAGGGGCTCAAGCAGATCACCGATACCAGCGCGATCGACACCATCATCGACGAGGTGATGGCCAACAACCCGCAGCAGCTCGAGCAGTATCGCGGCGGCAAGGACAAGCTGTTCGGTTTCTTCGTCGGCCAGGTGATGAAGGCGACCCAGGGCAAGGCCAACCCGGCCCAGGTCAACGAGCGCCTCAAGGCCAAGCTGGACGGTTGATGCAGTTGCGTATTCCGGAGTCCTGCCACCATGCGTGAGACCGACACCCTCCACCGCTTCATGCTGGAGGAGGCCGGGGTCCGCGGCGAGTGGGTGCACCTGGACGCCTCCTGGCAGGCCCTGCTGGAGCTTCACGAGTACCCGCCCGTGGTGCGCGACTTGCTGGGCCAGGCCTATGCGGCCGTTGCCCTGACCGCCGCCACGCTCAAGTTCGACGGCTCGCTGATCCTGCAGATCACCGGCCCCGGGCCGGTGCACATGATCGTCGCCCAGGCCGATGGCCAGGGGCGGCTGCGTGGCCTGGCGCGCTTTCGCGAGACCCCGCCGGAGGGCGCGACCCTGGCCGAATGCGCCGGCGAGGATGCACGGCTGATGCTGACGCTGGACCCGGGCGACGGCAGCGAGCGCTATCAGGGCGTCGTGGAGCTGGAGGGCGATTCGCTGGCGGAGGCGATGAACGTCTACTTCGAGCGCTCGGAACAGCTGCCGACCCGGTTGTGGCTGGCGAGCGGGGCGCAGTCCGCCGCCGGTCTGCTGTTGCAGGCGCTGCCGGCCGAGGGTGGCAATGCGGTGACGCGTGACTCGGAGGAGTGGAACCGCGCCACGATCCTGGCCGAGACCACCACCGCCGACGAGCTACTGAAGCTGGACGCTGGCGCCCTGCTCGGCCGGCTGTTCGCCGAAGAGCGGGTGCGCCTGTTCGACGGCACGCCGGTGACTTTCCATTGCCCCTGCTCGCGCGAGCGCATCGCCGAAACCCTGCGCAGTCTGGGGCGTGACGAGATTCGCAGCATCATCGAGGAGCAGGGCGCCGTGGAGGTGACCTGCGAGTTCTGCAACGCGCATTACCACTTCGATCCGGTCGACGCCGAGGCCCTTTGTGCGCCCGAGGTTGCCCAGCCGCCGATCCCGGATACCCGCCAGTAGAAAGGGCTTTCCGGGGTGCCCCCGATCCCGAAGCCTTTCCCGGACTCCCCTCGTTAGCCTGTCGTGACGTTCGGCAACTCTGCCGCAGGGACCCGTGGTCCCCATCGTCCCCCGGTCTTGCTATAGAACAGACTGACCTTGCAGCAGTCTGCAGACGAGGGCGCGATGTATTCCCGGCACACCGAAATCCCGACCCTGGATGTCCGCCCCGGCTGGCTGGTGGAGGCGCGCTATTTCAACCAGGTGCGTCGCGCCCTGGCTCGGCTGGGACCGGAGATCCGCCTGTCGCCGTCGGGGCTCAAACAACTGGACCTGATCCTCCAGCGCGATGCCTGGATCGTCGTGGACCGGGTGCTGAACGATATGCCGGTGGTTGCCTGGACGGCCTTCCATTCCCGTGGTCGGCGCAGCCTGCATCGCCCGGTCGCCTGCGAGCTGTTGCTGTTCCATGCCATGGCCAGCATGGTGATGAACCGCACGCTGTCTGCGATGGAGGCGGAGCTGAACGCGGCGATTTCCGAGGTCGCTCCACCGTCATCACCCGGCAAGGTCCTGCCCTTTCATCCCCGCTCCTGCGCCTGATCCGCGCGTATCCGTTCGCTTCAGGCCGGGGCGTGGCGGTGGCTGCACGCCGGGCAGGCGGGGTCGCGGCGCAGCCGGATCTCGCGGAACTGCATGGCGAGCCCGTCGAGGATCAGCAGCCGGCCGCTCAGGATCGGCAGACCCATGAGCAGCTTCAGGGCCTCGGTTGCCTGCAGGCTGCCGACCACACCGGGCAGGCTGGCCAGCACGCCGTTGGCGGCGCAGGTGTCCTCGTCGCCGCCCCCCTCGCCGTACAGGCAGTGGTAGCAGGCCGCCTCCGGGTTGCGGTAGTCGAAGGTGGTCAGTTGTCCCTCGAAGCGGATTACCGCGCCGGAGACCAGCGGCGTGCCGGCCGCCAGTGCGGCGCGGCTGATGGCCCCGCGCGCGGCGAAGTTGTCCGTCCCGTCCAGTACGACGTTGGCGCTGGCGAACAGCCGGGTCATCGCCGCGTCATCCAGGCGCTCGGCGCGCGTCTCCACCTGGCAGCCGGGGTTCATGGCCGCCACGCGATCGGCGGCCGAGGCCACCTTGTCGCGGCCGATGTCCGCATCGGTATGCAGGATCTGGCGCTGCAGGTTGGTCACCTCCACATGATCCGGGTCGACCAGCGTCAGCCGGCCCACCCCGGCGGCGGCCAGGTAGGCCGCCACCGGTGAGCCCAGCCCGCCGAGCCCCATGATCACTGCATGCGCCTGCTGCAGGGATTCCTGCCCTTCGATGCCCACGCCGGGGAGCATGATCTGGCGGCTGTAGCGCAGGAGCTGGTCGTCATCCATGGAGCAGGTCTCCGGAGAAAGGCAGAAATTGTAACCGGCGTCACGCTCGCAGACGGCTTCAGTTGGGTACCGTTCAGGAACACGCAATAGGCTGAATCCTGGCAATCCTGCCACAACCGGGGCCGGCGGACGCTTCAGGTGTTGCCCCGCAGGACCCGAATGGAAGGAGGGAACACCCCATGAAACGACTCGCGGTACTCGCGCCGGCGGCCCTGCTGGCGCTCGCCCTGTCCGCTCCCACCCACGCGGCCCAGCCGGTCACTGGCGCGTTGCCGGCGGTGAGCGGCGCCAGCTTCGACGCCGCCGCGCTGCAGCCTGTGCGGCATGGCCACTCACGGGGCCACAAGCACTACCGCGGCCACCCGGGTGCCCACGGCCACAAGCAGGCCAAGCGTGCGAATCAGCGCGGCCGTGGCCATCACAAGCGCTCGCGCAGCTACGAGCATCACCACTACCACTACTACGACAACCGCTCGAGCCGCTACCGCCACCGCTCTTCGCCCAGCGGCTCGGTCAACCTGCACCTGCGCCTGCCGCTCTGATCCGGACGCAGCCTGATGCAACCCGAGCCCCGGCCCCTGGCCGGGGCTTTTTTGTGGTGAAGATCGAGGGCGTCGTGAGACGCGGTGCTTCGCGTTTCCCTTATCTTCCAAATCGATCACATTTATGTAAATATTAGGATATAAGACCCCGCCGATGGAGCGGGGTTTTTTTTGGGGTGGCTCCCCATGGTGGCACCGGTATCTCGGGGCCGCTTGTCTGTGCGGAATGGCGAGAGCGTTTGGTTTGGCGTTTTGGTTCCGCGCGTCTAACAGGGTTTTATTGATCAGGGAGAAAAAACACATGAAGAAAGGACTAGGTGTCCTTGCGGTATCGGTATTGCTTGCAGGTTGTCTGGCTGCACCAGAGCCCCGTCCTGTGCAGCAGGCGGAACCGGAAAAGTCGTCTGGTGGCGATGATTACGAACGAGCCCTGGCCCTTCTCGAGGCGATGGGGGCGGCGCAGCAGCGGCATCCGCAGCAGTCATCGGGCGTTGCCGCATCCGGATTCGGGCAGATGGGTTCCGAAGAAGTTGCTGAACGGTTGGCACCTATGTGGGCATCCGACAACCAGGGCGCCCGGTTTGAACGTCGCCGAGACGGTTTCCTGATCGATGGTGTCGCATATGTGGAACCGCAGGGAGAGATTTCCTCTTACGGATTCGATACGACGACCGGTGCGGTCACCTACCTGATGGCTCTCACGGACCGCCAGTACCAAGTGAGAACTGCGAATCCATCCAATGGCCTTGCGCCGGTCACGATTGCGTACGCCGAACGTGGCCGCACAAACTGGAGTATCCGGACGGTGACAGGGGAGACGCTGAGGGGGTCGCACTTGATGCCGACATCACGAGGCTTCGCTGTCGCGCGAGACGCGAATGCCTTTGTCTATGCTCCGGGCGAGGGTGTGAGTACGGTTGGCGTCCCGAACGGGTTTCACCTTGCGGCTCACCAGAATGGCGATATTGCCTCCACTGGATACATTCTGATCGAGCGGAATCGGGCGCGAAGCAGTGGAGAGTCGATGATGCGCACGATGCGCGCTCTCGGGGATGCACTGGGAGGTAGCTCGGCCGAAGATTACGCGTTGATCAACTACCGTGACCAATCAGTGGTTCCGATCAACATTTCGGCCGAAGGTGGGAAGGTAAATGTGTACTCCGAGTGCCGGCAGCGCAATTCGATCGTGAACGAATGCGCCAATATGCACTCGTTCGAGTCTTTGTATGACCCTCGAACCGGGCGTCGCAATGAGGGCCACTATTTTTGGCGACTGCACTGGTTTGCGACTGAGCAAGGTCCGATTGCCGTGACTCATGAAGCCGGATTGCGACGCATTGCGGTAACGCGTCTTGATACCGGCGAGAAGGGCGTGGCCTTCAGTCGTGGTATGGGAATTGCCTCCATGGACGCCGAGCAGTATCCGTCGGGACGGGTCAAGGTCACAGGAGGCTGGGCTTTCAGAACCCATGAACTCACAGATGCATTCGAGGCTTTCGACACAAGCGATGGCTGATGAGGCCAGGGGCCGTAGGGATTACTGCATTTGACCGGGCTGTCTAACCCGAGTTGGGGAATACCCCGTCACGGAGGCCTGGTGAGCGGTGATTTGATGGTTTGTGCCCCGTCGTTTGTGCGCGATTGGCCCCGGTACTTTGTGCCGGGGTCTTTTTGTTGGGGGTGCGTCGAACGAAGGGGCCTCCATGCTGTTATCCATCATGTGCGCCCCAAAACTCACCGGAAGGGGGCAGCCTGTGGTATGCGACAAGGGTGCGGGGTGGCCCGCGCCTCGGTTATTCAGGCTCGTCTTTGTGGTGCAAGGCCCTTTGTGATGCGTTCGTGTCCGCCGGTGTCGATGTGTGACCGGATGGCGGTGTAGCCGGCATCCTCGAACATCGAACGTACGGCATGGGCCTGGTCGAAGCCGTGTTCCAGAAGCAGTGGGGCGGATGGCGCCATGTGCTCGCCGGCGGTGTGGATGATGGTGCGCAGGTCCGCCATGCCGACATCGGCCGCGACCAACGCAGAGGGAGGCTCGAAGCGCAGGTCGCCGCGGGTCAGGTGAGGATCGTTCGGCGCGATGTAGGGCGGGTTGCTGACGATCAGGTCGAACGTGTCCCCTGGTTTGAGTGGCTTAAGCCAAGACCCTTGCAGGAAAGCCACATCGAGCCCCAGTGTGGCCGCGTTGGCGCGAGCCTGGCGCAGAGCCTCCAAGCTGCGGTCGGAGGCGACGGCCTCGATGGCCGGACGTTCTGCTTTCAGTGCCAGAATGATCGCCCCGCTCCCGGTGCCAAGATCCAGCACCCTCGGGTGCCTGTGGCTGCAGTTGTCAATGGCCGCGAGGGCCTGTTCCACCAGCAGCTCGGTTTCGGGGCGCGGGATCAGGCAGGCGGGGGAGACCCCCAGGTCCAGTGTCCAGAAGCTGCGTCGGCCGAGGATGTGGGCCATCGGTTCGCCGGCGCAGCGGCGCTGGCAGAGCGTGTCGGCGCGGGCGGCCTGCTCGGCCGTGGCGGGGTCGGTGCCGTGGGCGATCAGCTGCGCGGTGTCCAGGCCGGTGGCGGCGCCCAGCAGCATGCGGGCCTCCAGTCCGGGCGTCTCGATCCCGGCGGCCTGCAGGCGGCTGCGCAGTTCCTGCAGCAACGCGTCCAGGGTCGAAGTCGCGGGCATCAGGCTTCGGCGAGGGTGGCGAGCTGCTCGGCCTGGTATTCGTGGATCAGCGGGTCGATGACCGGATCGAGGTCGCCGGCCATCACCTGTTCCAGCTTGTACAGGGTCAGGTTGATGCGGTGATCGGTTACGCGGCCCTGCGGGAAGTTGTAGGTGCGGATGCGCTCGGAGCGGTCGCCGCTGCCGACCAGACCCTTGCGTTCGGCGCTCTGCGCGGCCGCCTGGGCCTCGCGCTCGGTCTCGAAGATGCGCGCCGCCAGGTAGGTGAGCGCCTTGGCCCGGTTCTTGTGTTGCGAGCGTTCTTCCTGGCACTCGACCACGATGCCGGTGGGCAGGTGGGTCAGGCGCACGGCGGAGTCGGTCTTGTTGATGTGCTGTCCGCCGGCGCCGGAGGCGCGGAAGGTGTCCACACGCAGGTCGGCCGGGTTGATGTCCGGCATCTCGACCTCCTCCAGTTCCGGCAGGATGGCAACCGTTGCGGCGGAGGTATGGATGCGGCCCTGGGACTCGGTCTCGGGGACGCGCTGCACGCGATGGGCACCGGATTCGAACTTGAGCCGCGAGTAGGCGCCTTGCCCTGCCAGGCGTGCGATGACCTCGCGGTAGCCGCCGTGCTCGCCTTCGCTGGCGCTGAGGATCTCCAGCTTCCAGCGCTGGTTTTCGGCGTAGCGGGTGTACATGCGTAGCAGGTCGCCGGCGAAGATCGCGGCCTCGTCACCGCCGGTCCCGGCGCGGATCTCCAGGAACACGTTGGCGTTGTCGTGCGGGTCGCTCGGGATCAGGTGGCGGTAAAGCTCCGCCTCCAGCGCCTCGGTCTGTTCGGTCAGGGATTCGATCTCGGCCTCGGCCATGGCGCGCAGATCGGCGTCGTCGTCCTCGAGCATCGCGCGCGCCTCTTCCAGCGCCGCGTGGTTGTCGTGCCAGGCCTTCCAGGCCTCGGCCACCGGTTCCAGCTGGCTGTATTCCTGTGACAGGCGGCGCAGCTGGTCCGGGTCCTCGGCGGCGTCGGGGGTGGCCAGCAGCTGCGCGATCTCGGCGTGGCGTTCGGTCAGGCCCTCGAGCTTGGTGCGGAACGAGGCCTTCACGAGCGGGCGCCGGAGTCGGAATCGTCGCCGGGGTCGTCTTCCGGGGCGGGCAGCTGGAACAGCCGGTGCGCGGCCTCCAGCAGGCGGGCGTCGCCCTCGTGCGCGGCGGTGTTCAGCGACTTGCAGGGGGCATGCATCAGCTTGTTGGTCAGGTTGTGCGCCAGCAGCTGCATGGCCTCCTCGGGCGACTTGCCGGCGCGCAGCATGGCCTCGGCCTTGGCCAGCGCCTCGGCCTTCACGCTGTCGGCGCGCTGGCGCAGCTGGCGGATGCTGTCCACCGAGTCACGGGCACGCAGCCAGCGCATGAACTCGCCGGCGCGCTGGGTGATGATCTCTTCGGCCTGTTCGGCAGCGGCCTGGCGCGAGGCCATGTTCTCGTCGATGACCTCCTGCAGGTCGTCCACGGTGTAGAGGTAGACGTCCTCGAGCTGGCCGACCTCGGGCTCGATGTCGCGCGGCACGGCGATGTCCACCATGAACATCGGTTTGTGCCGCCGCTTGCGCAGCGCGCGTTCCACCGCGCCCTTGCCCAGGATCGGCAAGGGCGCGGCGGTGGAGGAGATGACGATGTCGGCATCGGCCATGCGATCGGGGAGCTGGTCGAGGCTGATGGCCTCGGCATCGAAGCGTCCGGCCACCGCGCGGGCGCGCTCCACCGTGCGGTTGGCGACGATCACGTTGCCGATGCCGCCCCCGGAGAGGTGCTGCAGGGCCAGTTCGATGGTCTCGCCGGCGCCGATCACCAGGGCGGTCAGCGGCTTCAGGTCGCCGAAGATCTGGCGTGCCAGTGACACCGCAGCGAAGGCGACCGAGACCGCGCTCTGGCCGATGGCGGTCTGGGTGCGCACGTCCTTGGCGGTGGCGAAGGCGTGCTGGAAAAGACGCTCCAGCGAACGCCCGAGCGTACCGGCGTTGTGGGCGTGCTGGTAGGCGGTCTTCATCTGCCCCAGGATCTGCGGCTCGCCGAGGACCATGGAATCCAGCCCGCTGGCCACGCGCAGAGTGTGACGCACGGCCGAGCCATCGTGGTGCAGGTAGAGGTAGGGTTTCAGTTCGTCGCGGTCGATGCCGTGGTAGCCGCCGATCCAGTCGATGACGCGCTGCTCGCTTTGCTGGTCGTCCTCGCGGAAGTACACCTCGGTGCGGTTGCAGGTGGACAGGATCGCGGTTTCCGGCAATAGCACGCCGGAACGCAGCGAGTGCAGGGCCTCGCCGAGTTCGTGCTCGTTGACGGAGAGCCGTTCGCGAATGGCGACCGGAGCCGTCTTGTGATTGATCCCGAGAGTGAACAGCATGCTGGCGCGTATTGTGCCGGAAAACGCGGGCGCGTGGCCGAATTTCCCGATAGTGTACTGTGCTGTACGGTTAGCAGGAGGTGGCGCGCGCCGGCCGGACGTCTCCGTATACCCGTTGTGTGGAACCCGAGCTGTGGAACCCGAGTTGTGGAACCCTGGGGGCCGCTGCCCCGTCCCATCCGATATGGCCGCAATGATCCCGATTGGACACAACATGATTCGAAGCCTGCTCGCGCTCACCGCCGTGTTCTCCCTGGTGGGTTGTGCGCATACCCCGCTGGACGCCTCCGAACCGCCGGAGTCGGATCGCCCCGAGGTGCTGCCCTTGATGCAGACCCAGGATCCGGAGGCTGTGCTGATGTTCAGCGTCCTGGCCGCCGAGATCGCGGTGCGCTCCGGCGAGCATGCCGAGGCAGCGCGCTATTACGGAGCCGCGGCGTTGCTGAGCGACGATCCGGCCATCGCCGAGCGTGCCACCCGGATCGCCTTGTTCGCGCGCGAGCCGGAATACGCACAGCGTTCGGCCGACCGTTGGCTGCGTCTGGCCCCCGAGAGCACCGATGCCAGCCAGGTTTCGACGGTCCTGCGGATCAACGCCGGTGATGCCGGGCAGGCGGCCGAACAGCTGGATTCGCTGATGAATCGCGTCGTGGTGCAGGGCGGCGACCCCTACGCGACCCTGGGTGGTGTGATTGGTCAGGCTCAGGACCAGCAGGCGGCCATGGAGACCATGCACCTGCTGGCCGAGCGCCGCCGCGACGACGTGGGCGTGCATCGCGTGCAGGCCGAGGCCGCGCTGCGCTTTGGCGAGCCAGGTGAGGAGGTGCTTGCGGTGACCGAGCGGGCCGCCGAGCGCTTCCCGGAATCGGTCCAGCTGCGTTTGCTGCATGCGCGGGCCCAGAGCGAGGCCGGGCATGACGATGCGGCGGTCGAGACCCTGCGCGCGACCGTGGAGGCGCACCCGGACAGTCGCGAGGCCCGTCTGGGATACGCGCGGGTCCTGACCGAGATGGAAGATGACGTCTTCGCCCGCGAGGAGATGGACCGCCTGGTGGAGATGGCGCCGGAGGATGCCCAGCTCCTGTTGGCGCTTGCCCTGATGAACCTGGAGGCGGAGCAACTGGGCCCCGCGCGGGATTACCTCGAACGCCTGGATGCCATGGGTGAGCGCGAGAACGACGTCGCGTACTACCTGGGGCGCTTGCACGAGATGGCCGACGAGCCGGAAGCCGCCCTGGACGCCTACGCCCGCGTGGAGGCCGGCGACCATGCCGAGGATGCCCACCTGCGCAGCGCGCGCCTGACGCTCAAACACGACGGGGCCGAGGCCGCTCGTGACCTTTTCGACCCCATGCAGCAGGGCGTGGATGAGGATCTGGCCCGGCGCGCCTATTTGGCCGAGGCGAACGCCCTGCGTGAGCTGGGCGAGTATGCCGAGGCCCGCAGCCGGTTGAACCGCGGTCTGGTGCAGTTTCCGGGCAGTACGCAGCTGCTGTACCTGCGCGGGCTGGTCCACGAGCGCGAGGACGACATTACGGCGGCCGAGGCCGATTTCCGCGCGATCCTCGAGTCCGATCCGGAGAATATCGCCGCGCTGAACGCCCTGGGTTACACCCTGGCGGACCGAACCGATCGTTATGACGAGGCCTACGAATTGATCCTGCGCGCCTATGAGCGGGAGCCGGATGACGCCGCGATCATCGACAGCTATGGCTGGGTCCTGTACCGCCTGGGCCGCCTCGAAGAGGCCGAGACCCAGCTGCGGCGTGCCTACTCGCTGTCGGACGACGGCGAGATCGCCAGCAACCTGGCGGTGGTGTTGTGGGAGCGTGGCGAGCGTGCAGAAGCCCGGGAGGTCCTCGAGGCCGCGCTGGAACGCGAGCCCGGGCATAAGCGCCTGCAGCGCGTGCGCAACGATCTGATCGAATGAACGGGCACGGGACGACGCGATCGCCGCGACGGATCCGGGGCGCGGGGTGGCTGGCCGGGCTGGTGGGTGGCTGGGGGCTGTTGCTCGCGGGCTGTGCTGCCCCTCTGCCCGAGGCGGACACCTCGCCAGCGGCCGAGGCGGCCTTCGAGGAGCGCACCGAGCAGCTGGCGGCACTGGACAGCTGGCGGCTGGTGGCACGTCTGGGGCTGGCCTCCGGGGGGGAATACTGGTCGGCCCAGCTCAACTGGCGGGTGCAGGAAGGCCAGCATGTGCTGGACCTGTCCGGCCCGATGGGGCGCGGCGGCGGGCGTCTGACGCTCTCGGATAACGGGCGCGCGCTGCTGGTCACGCGGTCCGGCGAGCGCTTCCAGGCGCAGGACCCGGATACCCTGGTGGCCCGGGTGCTGGGCGAATCCATCCCGGTCAGCGGGATGATCTACTGGGTGCGCGGCCTGCTGCACCCGGAGGCCTCCTACCAGCTGGATATCGATGCGGACGGCCGCCCCCTGGAGATCCTGCAGTCCGGCTGGGCCATCGAATACACCGAGTTCGAAGAGATCAACGGCGTGCCCATGCCGGTCGCGATGGTCCTCGAGCGCGACGAGGTCGAGCTGCGCGCGCGCATCGGCCGGTGGCAGCTAGGGCCGGACGAGACGTGGTGAGTGCGGCGACGGGCGGGGGGTTCGGGATGCCGTTTCCGGCCCCGGCCAAGATCAACCGTTTCCTGCACATCACCGGCCGCCGGCCGGATGGTTATCATGAGCTGCAGACGGTGTTCCAGTTCCTCGGGCTGGAAGACCGCCTGCGCTTCGATCCCCTGCCCGAGGGACGCTTCGAGATGGCCGGCGAGGCCATCGATGGGCAGGACAACCTCTGCCTGCGGGCGGCCCGGCGCCTGGCCGAGGTGGCGGACAAGTCCTTCGGCGTGCGCATCCACCTCGACAAGCGGATCCCGGTGGGCGGCGGCCTGGGTGGCGGCAGCTCCGATGCCGCCACCACGCTGGTGGCCCTGAACTACCTGTTCGATCTGGCGTGTCCAGTCGAGCAACTGGCGGCGATCGGGCTGGAGCTGGGCGCCGATGTGCCGGTGTTCGTCGCCGGGCATGCGGCGTGGGCCGAAGGGGTGGGCGAACGACTTGCGCCCGTGGCCCCGGACACGGGCTGGATTCTGCTGATCGACCCGGGCGTTTCGGTTGCCACGGGGGCCATGTTCGGGTGTGCGGAATTGACACGCGACTGCGCCACCGAGACAATTTCGTCCGCGATCGATGCCGAGCGGTTCGTGAACGTGTTCGAACCGGTCGTTCGGGCACGCTATCCGGAGGTCGATCACGCGCTGGCCTGGCTGGCGGATCAAAGCCCCCGGGCGTATTTGAGCGGGAGCGGCGGCTGTGTGTTCGGGATGTTTCCCGATGAGGGGACGGCCCGGGCAGCGCAGTCCGCGCAGCCCGCCCCGTGGAAAAGTTGGGTGACGACGTTGCAGAACGCGTCACCCTTGCAGGCCTGGTTACCGCCATGCGGCGGTAACACCGAAAAAGAATAAGTCCACCTAAGGGTGGCGCGCAGCGCCATCATCCTGCCGGCCCGAATCGGCCTTGCCGATTCGCGGGGTGAGCCGGGCACGGCGCCGGTCAGGAAGTACAATAGAGTTCAGGGAGATATTGGGCCGTAGCCAAGCGGTAAGGCAGCGGGTTTTGATCCCGCCATGCGCAGGTTCGAATCCTGCCGGCCCAGCCATACAATCAGACCCGCGCCTCGGGCGCGGGTCACCCAAACTGCCGGGACGGCAGGATGAGAACCGGGTTCGACTCGAGCGGCATCGCCGCGAGAGAACGCCGCCGCAGGCGGCGGCCCGAAGGGCGGCGCGCAGCGCCGTAATCCTGCCGGCCCAGCCAACAATCGCTTCGCGCCAGAAGGGCGCGAAGCAAAACCACCAAGACCCCGGTCCCGATCCGGGGTCTATAATTTGGAGCTCGGGCGTTCTAGCGCGCTCGCTCCACTCCATCCAGACCGGGACGAACCGTGGTCGACAAGAATCGCATGATGATCTTCGCGGGCAATGCCAACCCGCGTCTCGCCCAGGCCGTTGCGGAGCACCTGGGGCTGCCGATGGGCAAGGCCATCGTGGGGCGTTTCAGCGATGGCGAGGTGCAGGTCGAGCTGCTTGAGAACGTGCGCGGCCGCGACGTCTTCCTGATCCAGCCGACGGGGCAGCCGACCAACGAAAACATCATGGAGCTGGTGATCATGGTGGATGCGCTGCGCCGCGCCTCGGCCGGACGCATCACCACGGTGATCCCGTATTTCGGTTATGCGCGCCAGGACCGTCGTGTGCGCTCGGCGCGGGTGCCGATCTCGGCCAAGGTGGTCGCCAACATGATCGAGGCGGTGGGCGCGGATCGCGTGCTGACCATCGACGTGCACGCCGACCAGGTTCAGGGTTTCTTCAACGTCCCGGTGGACAACATCTATGCCTCGCCGGTGCTGCTGGGCGACGTCTGGCGGCATGTCTCGGGCGATCTGACCGTGGTGTCGCCGGATGTCGGCGGGGTGGTGCGTGCCCGCGCCATCGCCAAGCGGCTGGATGACGCCGATCTGGCGATCATCGACAAGCGCCGCCCGCGTGCCAACGAGTCCGAGGTGATGCACATCATCGGGGATGTGCGCGGCAAGTCCTGCATCATCATTGACGACCTGGTGGATACCGCCGGTACGCTCTGCCAGGCCGCGAAGGCCCTGAAGGCACACGGGGCGCACTCGGTGATGGCCTATGCTACGCACCCCGTGCTTTCCGGCGCGGCAATTGATAATATAAACGGTTCGGCGCTTGACGAGCTGGTGGTGACCGACACCCTGGCCCTGCAGCCCAATGCGCAGGCCTGCGAAAAGATTCGTCAGCTGTCGGTCGCGGAGATGCTTGCGGAGACCATCCGCCGCATCAACCTCGAGGAGTCCGTCAGCTCGTTGTTCATGGACTAGGCCCGTGTGGGCTGGAGCTGTGGACCGGCGATAACCGATTTCGGGAGGCTTGCCTCCCATTCAGCGCCCCGCCTGGTCGCGGGCGGGGTGTGTTCAAGGCGCTTCGGGTGAAGCGCCTTTCATTTTGGAGACCGTAGCAATGAGCATGAGCTTTACCATTGAAGCCGAGAAGCGTGACGAACAGGGTTCGAGTGCGAGCCGCCGCCTGCGTCGCGCTGGCAAGCTGCCCGCCATCCTGTACGGAGCGGACAAGGACGCCGTGGCCATCACGCTGGATCACAATGCGATGGTCCATAACCTCAAGGAAGATGCGTTTTATTCGCACATCCTGAGCGTGAAGCTGGGCGGCAAGACCGAGAAGGCGATCCTGCGTGATGTACAGCGCCATCCGTTCAAGCCGACCATCTACCACGTCGACCTGATGCGCGTGAGCGCCAATCAGCCGATCCGCGTCAGCGTGCCGCTGCACTTCCACAACGAGGAAGAGTGCAAGGGCGTGAAGCTGGGCGGTGGCATGGTCAGTCGCATGATCAACGAGCTCGAGGTCGAGTGTCTGCCGGGCGATCTGCCCGAGTCCATCGATCTCGATGTGATCGAGCTGGATGTCGGTGACACCTTGCACATCTCCGAGCTGAAGCTGCCGGAAGGCGTGCAGAGCGTGGCCCTGATGCACGGCGAGGAATACGACTACGCCGTGGTCAGCGTGCTGCTGCCGCGTTCCGCGAAGGCGGAAGAGGAAGAGCTCGAAGGCGAAGAAGCCGCGGAAGCCGAGGGTGGCGCAGAAGCCGAGGGTGGCGACGAGACCGCTTCCGGCGACGAGTCGGAGTCCGGGGACAAGGAGTAAGCCTTGCGGCTTGCCGCCTGACTGATGGCGATCCAACCCGAACCGATCCGTCTCGTGGTCGGGCTGGGCAACCCGGGCCCGCGTTATGCCGAAACCCGGCATAACGCGGGTTTCTGGTTTGTGGATACCCTGGCCCGCCGCCATGGCACGGAGCTCCGCCCCGAGAGTCGCTTCGATGGCGAGGCGGCACGTCTGACCCTGCCGGACGGCGACTGCTGGCTGCTCAAGCCCATGAGCTTCATGAACAAGAGTGGCCTGCCGGTACGCAAGTGCGCGGCTTTCTACCGCATCCCGCCCGCGGCCATCCTGGTCGTGCATGACGAGCTGGATCTCGATCCTGGCGTAGTGCGGCTGAAGCTGGGCGGCGGCCATGGTGGACACAACGGGCTGCGCGATCTGCACCGCCACATGGGCGGGCCGGACTACGCCCGGCTGCGGGTCGGGATCGGCCACCCGGGGCATCGTGACGACGTGGTGCCGTTCGTGCTCGATCGCCCTGGGCGGGATGATGCCCGGGCCATCGAGGAGGCCATCGATACGGCCCTGGACCAGATCCCGGCCCTGGTGGCCGGGCGCTGGGACGAGGCCGTGCGCAATCTGCATGGGGGTGGGTCGAAGCCGACCGGCCCCAAGAACTCCGAGGAAGCCCGATGAGTCTGAAATGCGGGATCGTGGGCCTGCCGAATGTCGGCAAGTCCACCCTGTTCAATGCCCTCACGCGCGCGGACATCGCGGCGGAGAACTATCCCTTCTGCACCATCGATCCGAACGTGGGCGTGGTGGAGGTCCCGGATCCGCGGCTGACGCGGCTCGCCGAGATCGTTAAGCCCCAGCGCACGTTGCCGACCACGGTCGAATTCGTGGACATCGCCGGCCTGGTCGCGGGCGCCGCCCAGGGCGAGGGGCTGGGCAACCAGTTCCTGGCGCATATCCGCGAGACGGATGCGATCGCCCAGGTGGTGCGTTGTTTCGAGGATGACGACATCGTACATGTCGCCGGCAAGGTCGATCCGCTCGCGGATATCGAGACCATCAGCACCGAGCTGATGCTGGCGGATCTCGAGACGGTGAACAAGGCGCTTTCCCGTCTGGCGCGTGCGGCCAAGTCGCAGGACAAGACCGCCATCGCCCAGTTGCAGGCGGCCGAGAAGGTGTCGGCGGGCCTTGATCAGGGCATTCCGGCACGGGCGCAGGGTCTGGACGAGGACGAGCGGCGGGCCCTGTACGACCTGCACCTTCTGACCCTCAAGCCGGCGATGTACATTGCCAATGTGGACGAGGCCTCGCTGTCCGCTGGCAATGCCATGGTCGAGGCCGTGCAGGCGAAGGCGGCCGAGGAGGGCGCCGAGGTGGTCAGTGTCTGCGCCGCCATCGAGGCCGAGATCGCGGTGCTGGATCCCGGGGAACGTACCGAGTTCCTGGCCGACCTGGGTCTCGAGGAGCCGGGGCTGGACCGGGTGATCCGGACGGCCTACCGCCTGTTGAACCTGCAGACCTTCTTCACCGCGGGCGAGAAGGAGGTGCGTGCCTGGACCGTGCGCCAGGGCTCCACTGCGCCGCAGGGGGCGGGGGCGATCCACACGGATTTCGAGCGCGGTTTCATCCGTGCCGAGGTGGTGGGGTACGACGACTTCGTCGGATACAACGGCGAGCAGGGTGCGAAGGACGCGGGGAAATGGCGCCTCGAAGGCAAGGAATACGTGCTGAGAGAGGGCGACGTGGTACATTTCCGCTTCAATGTCTGAGCGTTATACTAGGAAATAGGTTTGGGGCGTGCCGCGATGCGCGGCTGCGCCCTGTTTTGGCACCAAATTTCGGGAGTACAGTAATGGACGTAATGGATCGCATCCGCCAGCAGGTGGAAGACAATCCGGTGGTGATCTTCATGAAGGGCACCCCGCAGTTCCCCATGTGTGGGTTCTCCAGCCGTGCGGTGGAGGCGCTCAAGCGCTGCGACCAGGAATTTGGCTACGTGAACGTGATCGCGGATCAGGAAGTCATGCAGAATCTGCCGCGCTTCGCCGACTGGCCGACTTTCCCGCAGGTCTATATCGACGGCGAACTGGTCGGGGGCTGCGACATCACCCTCGAGATGTTCGAGAGCGGCGAGCTGAAGAAGATGGTCGACGAGGCCCACGCCAAGCGCGCGGCCAGCTAGGCTGAACTACTGGCCCGGCGGCCATGCGGCCGTCCGGCATATGACCCGTCACCCGGGCGCCCTTGTGGCGGCTCGGGCGGCGGGTTTTTTGCGCTCAACTCCCGGGCGGGAGTTCTTCCGGGTCGGGCAGGCGCAGGGCGTTTTGCGGCACCCCGATCCCGTCCTGCCAGCGATTGGTGATCTGGCAGAAGATGTCCGCCGTCTTTTCCGCATCGAAGGCCGCGCTGTGTGCCGACTCGGTGTCCCAGCCCAGTCCTGCGGCGTCCGCCGCGCGCGCCAGCACGGTCTGGCCGAAGGCCAGTGCCGCCAGGGATACCGTGTCCAGGCTGCTGAACGGGTGGAACGGGTTGCGCTTGATGCCGCAGCGCTCGGCCGTCGCGTGCACGAAGCCCAGGTCGAAGTGGGCGTTATGCCCCACCAGCACCGCGCGCTTGCAGTGGTTGACCTTCACCTCCCGGCGCACCTCGCTGAACACCTTGCCCATCGCCTGATCCTCGGGGTAGGCCGCGCGCAGCGGGTGGTAGGGGTCGATGCCGTTGACCTCCAGCGACTTCGGGTCCATTTCCGAACCCTCGAACGGCCGCACATGCACGCTGACCGTGCGGTCGCGCACCAGGTGGTCGTTCGCGTCGCGGCGCAGAAACACCGCAGCGATCTGCAGCAAGGCATGTCGGTGGCAGTCGAAGCCGCCGGTCTCCACGTCGACGACCACCGGCAGGAAGCCGCGGAAGCGGTTCGCCATCGGGCGGTGATTGGGGTCCAGCTGCAGAGTTTCGGGCATTGAGGTACTCGGTTTCGGGTGCGGCGGTGGTTCGGGATGTCGGCGGCGCCGGGCGGGGGATTGTCCCGCGTTCCGGCTGTTCAGGCGGGTTGCGCGCGCTTTGCGCACGTTCCCGCAGATTTCCCCGACGATCGGCGCCATAGCGGGCTTTCGCTTGACCTGTTGGCGGGACAGTCGGGATACTTGCGCCTTTTATGCCCGCCCAACACCGGCGCATGGTAGCAAATGCCCGCCTGCCCGGTGGCCCGGCCCCGTAGTGGCAACCCGATTCCCAACCCGTTTTCAGGGGTAGAGCGCATGGACCCGAACGCGACCGAACACGATATCGACCCGCAGGAGACCCAGGAGTGGATCGACGCCCTGGCCTCCGTGCTGGAGACGGATGGCCCGGAACGGGCTCATGCCCTCCTCGAGCGACTGGTCGACAAGGCGCGCCGCAGCGGGGCCTACCTCCCGTACTCCGCCAACACTGCCTATGTGAACACGATCCCCACCCACCTCGAACCGGAATATCCGGGCGATGGCGCGGTGGAGCATCGCATCCGTTCCTATATCCGCTGGAACGCGATGGCCATGGTGGTCAAGGCCAACCGCGCCTCCGCCGAGCTGGGCGGGCATATCGCGACCTTTGCCTCGGCCGCGACCCTGTACGACGTCGGTTTCAACCACTTCTGGCATGCCCCTGCGCATGACCACGGCGGTGACCTGCTGTTTGCCCAGGGCCATTCCTCGCCGGGTATCTACGCCCGCGCGTTCATGGAGGGGCGCTTGAGCGAGGAGCAGCTGGACCACTTCCGCCGCGAGGTGGACGGCAAGGGCCTGTCCTCGTATCCGCACCCCTGGCTGATGCCGGACTTCTGGCAGTTCCCGACCGTGTCCATGGGACTTGGTCCGATCATGAGCATCTACCAGGCGCGCTTCATGCGCTACCTGCAGGACCGTGGCCTGGCGCAGACCAAGAACCGCCGTGTGTGGAGCTTCGTCGGGGACGGCGAGGTGGACGAGCCGGAGACCCTAGGGGCGATCACCCTGGCCTCGCGCGAGAAGCTGGACAACCTGACCTGGGTGGTGAACTGCAACCTGCAGCGCCTGGACGGCCCGGTGCGTGGCAACGGCAAGATCGTGCAGGAGCTGGAGGCGATCTTCCGCGGCGCCGGCTGGAATGTGGTCAAGGTCCTGTGGGGCCGCTACTGGGATCCGCTGCTGGCCAAGGACACCGACGGCCTGCTGCAAAAACGCATGATGGAGGCGGTCGATGGCGACTATCAGAATTACAAGTCGCGCGACGGCGCCTACGTGCGCGAGCACTTCTTTGGCAAGTATCCCGAACTCCAGCGCATGGTGGCCAACATGTCCGACGAGGACATCTGGCGTCTGAATCGCGGGGGGCACGACCCGGTCAAGGTCTATGCGGCTTACAAGGCGGCAGCCGAGCACACGGGGCAGCCGACGGTGATCCTCGCGCACACCGTGAAGGGCTATGGCATGGGCGCGGCGGGCGAGGCCCAGAACCGCACCCACAGCCAGAAGAAGATGGATTCGGACGACATGAAGCAGTTCCGCGACCGCTTCAATATCCCGCTGTCCGACGAGCAGGTGGAGAAGGCCGAATACATCAAGCCGGATCCCGACTCCGAAGAGATGAAGTACATGAACGCGCGGCGCAACGACCTCGGCGGGTATCTGCCCGTGCGCCGGCCGCTGGCCACGCCGCTCGAAGTGCCCGGGCTGGATGCGTTTAACGGCCTGCTGGAGGCTTCCGGCGAGCGCGAGATGTCGACCACCATGGCCTTCGTGCGGCTGCTGACCCTGCTTGCCCGCGACAAGAAGATCGGCAAGAACGTGGTTCCGATCGTCCCCGACGAGGCCCGCACCTTCGGCATGGAAGGGCTGTTCCGTCAGCTGGGGATCTACTCCTCGGTCGGTCAGCTCTACGAGCCGCAGGACAAGGACCAGGTGATGTATTACAAGGAGGACAAGAAGGGCCAGATCCTGGAAGAAGGGATCAACGAGGCCGGTTCCATGTCCTCCTGGATCGCGGCGGCGACCTCCTACTCCACGCATGGCGTGGCAATGGTGCCGTTCTACATCTTCTACTCGATGTTCGGCTTCCAGCGCGTCGGCGACCTGATCTGGGCGGCCGGGGACATGCGCGCCCGCGGCTTCCTGATGGGTGCCACCGCCGGGCGCACCACCCTGGCCGGGGAGGGCCTGCAGCACGACGACGGCCACAGCCAGATGATGGCCGCCAACGTCCCCAACTGCATCGCCTACGACCCGACCTTTGCCTATGAACTGGCGGTGATCGTCCAGGACGGCATGCGCCGCATGTACGCGGAGCAGCAAAGCGTCTTCTATTACATCACCGTGATGAACGAGAACTACCCGCAGCCGGCCATGCCGAAGGGCGCCGAGGAAGGTATCCGCCGCGGGCTGTATCGCTTCCAGGCGGGCGGGCGCAAGAAAAAGAAGGTGCGTCTGCTGGGCTCCGGCACCATCCTGCGCGAGGCTATCGCCGCCGCCGAACTGCTGGACAACGACTTCGGCGTGGCCGCCGAGGTGTGGAGCGCGACCAGCTTCAACGAACTGGCCCGCGACGGCCGCGATGCCGACCGTCATGCGCGCCTGAACCCGGAGGCCAAGCCGCGCAAGTCCTGGGTGGAGGAGTGCCTGGGTGGTTCGGATGACCCGGTCATCGCCGCGACCGACTACGTCCAGGCCTACGCCGATCAGATCCGCGCCTTCGTGCCGGCCGACTACCGCGTGCTGGGCACCGACGGCTTCGGCCGCTCGGACACCCGCGCGGCGCTGCGTCGGCACTTCGAGGTCGATCGTTACCACATCGCGGTCACGGCCCTGAAGGCCCTGGCCGACGCCGGGACCGTCGAGGCCAAGACCGTCTCCGACGCGATCAAGAAGTACAAGATCGACGTCGAACGGCCCAACCCCTTGCAGGCCTGAGGCCGCCGGTACCGAGGCAGGAGCAGACATGAGCAACACGACTACCGTGCACGTACCGGACATCGGTGACTTCAAGGACGTCGAGATCATCGAGGTGATCGTGAGCCCCGGGGATACCATCGCCCCGGAGGATCCCCTGATCACGCTCGAATCGGACAAGGCCTCCATCGAGATCCCGGCCCCGCAGGGCGGGACCGTGAAAGCAGTCAAGGTAAAGGCCGGCGACCGCGTCAACGAGGGCGATCCGATCCTGGAACTGGAACCCTCCGACGAGGGCGGGGCCGAAGCAGCCCCTGCGAAGGACGACGCCGGGCAAGACGAGCCGTCGAAGCAGGAGGCGTCGTCTTCGGATGCCGGGGGTGAATCGGCCCCCGCCACCGAGAAGCCGAAGCAGCCCGAGGCATCAAAACCTGCCGACCGGGCCGACCCGCGCCCGTCGCCTACCGAGCACATCCGTGACGAGTCGGCCTTCCGCAAGGCGCATGCCTCGCCGGTGGTGCGCAAGTTCGCGCGCGAGCTGGGCGTGGACCTGAGCAAGGTCGACGGCTCCGGGCGCAAGGGGCGCATCCTGCGCGAGGACGTGCAGGGCTTCGTCAAGCGCGCCTTGAGCCAGGGCGCTGGCGGTGGCCTGGGCGTTGAGCCGATGCCGGAGATCGACTTCTCCGAGTTCGGCCCGGTCGAGACCCAGCCGCTGTCGAAGATCAACAAGCTCACCGGCAAGAACCTGCACCGCAACTGGGTCACCGTCCCGCACGTGACCCAGTTCGACGAGGCCGACATCACCGAGCTCGAGGATTTCCGCAAGTCGCTGAAGGCCGAGTACGAGAAGAAGGGTGTGAAGGTCACCTTCCTGCCGTTCCTGATGAAGGCGGTGGTCTCCGCGCTCAAGCAGTACCCGCGTTTCAACGCCTCGCTGGACGCGACCGGCGAGAATCTGATCATCAAGCAGTACTACAACCTCGGCATCGCGGTGGACACCCCGGACGGCCTGGTCGTCCCGGTGGTGCGCGACGTGGACCGCAAGAGCCTGGTCGATATCGCCTCCGAGCTGATGGACCTGTCCCAGCGCGCCCGCGACAAGAAGCTCAAGCCGGCGGACATGCAGGGTGGATGCCTGACCATCTCCAGCCTCGGCGGGATCGGCGGCACCCAGTTCACCCCGATCGTGAATGCCCCCGAGGTCGCGATCCTCGGCGTATCGCGCTCCAGCATGAAGCCGGTCTGGAACGGTAAGGACTTCGAGCCGCGCCTGATCCTGCCGCTGGCGCTGTCGTACGATCACCGGGTGATCGACGGCGCCCTGGGCGCGCGCTTCGCCACCACCCTGAGCGGACTGTTGTCCGACATGCGCCGCATGCTGCTGTAACCGAATTCGAACCGGAGCGATTGGATGAGCCAGACCAAGACCATCGAGGTCCCGGACATCGGGGATTTCAAGGACGTCGAGATTATCGAGGTCCTGGTACAGCCGGGCAGCGAGATCGCGCCGGAAGACCCGCTGATCACCCTGGAGTCCGACAAGGCGACCATCGACGTGCCCGCCCCCGAGGCCGGCACGGTGAAGAAGCTGCATGTGAAGGTCGGGGACAAGGTGTCCAAGGGCAGCAAGCTCCTCGATCTCGAGGCCAGTGGCGACGCTGCGGGTGGCGCGGATGCGCCGGCGTCCGGCGGCGGCGAAAAGGCCGAATCCTCGAAGGCGGAGTCCGGCGCCGCGAGTGAGTCGAAAAAGGCGGCGGCCCCCAAGGCGGCTGCCGACCCGAACACCGACAGCCAGTGCCAGGTGCTGGTGCTGGGTTCCGGCCCCGGTGGTTATACCGCCGCCTTCCGCGCCGCGGATCTGGGGCTGGACGTGGTGATGGTCGAGCGCTATCCGCAGATCGGCGGCGTGTGCCTGAACGTCGGCTGCATCCCGTCCAAGGCGCTGTTGCATGCCGGCGAGGTGCTGCACGAGGCCGAGCGCTTCGCGGCGCTGGGCATCAAGTTCGGCGAGCCGGAGATCGACCTCGACGGGCTGCGTGGCTACAAGGGCAACGCGGTCAAGAAGCTGACCGGCGGCCTCAAGCAGTTGTGCAAGCAGCGCAAGGTGCGCGTGGTGCAGGGCACGGGCGAATTCGTCGGTGCCAACAGCATCGCGGTCGAGGGCGATGACGGTCGCGAGGTGATCGGCTTCGAGCACGCGATCATCGCGGTCGGTTCGCAGGCGATCAAGCTGCCCGGCTTCCCCTGGGACGACGAGCGGGTGATGGATTCCACCGACGCGCTGGACCTGGCCGAGATCCCGGAGCGCATGCTGGTGGTCGGCGGCGGCATCATCGGCCTGGAGATGGCCTGTGTGTACGAGGCGCTGGGTTCCAAGGTCACGGTGGTGGAGCTGTCCGACACCCTGATGCCGGGCGCGGACCGCGACATCGTGCGCCCGTTCGAGAAGCGCGCGAAGAAGCGCTTCGAGAACATCTTCCTCAAGAGCAAGGTGTCCGAGGCCAAGGCCACCAAGGCCGGGATCGTCTGCCAGTTCGAGGGCGAGGCCAAGGGCCTGCCGGAAGAGGACACTTTCGATCGCGTGCTGGTCGCCGTGGGTCGCGGCCCGAACGGGGCGAAGATCAAGGCCGAGGCGGCCGGTGTGCAGGTGAGCGAGCGCGGCTTCATCGAGGTCGACAGCCAGCAGCGCACCAACGTCGAGCACATCTTCGCCATCGGCGACGTGGTCGGCCAGCCGATGCTGGCGCACAAGGCCACTCACGAGGGCAAGGTTGCCGCCGAGGTGATCGCCGGACACAAGGTCCACTTCGACGCCCGTGCCATCCCGTCGGTGGCCTATACCCACCCCGAGGTCGCCTGGATGGGCGTGACCGAGGAGCAGGCCAAGGTCGACGGTATCGAATACACCAAGGGCGTGTTCCCCTGGGCTGCCTCCGGGCGGGCGATCGCGCTGGGTGCCGAGGACGGCCTGACCAAACTGCTGTTCGACGCGGATGGCCGCGTGATCGGAGCCGGTATCGTCGGCCCGTCCGCCGGCGACCTGATCGGCGAGGCGATGCTGGCGCTGGAGATGGGCGCCGAGATGGAAGACATCGGTCTGACCGTGCACCCGCACCCGACGCTCAGCGAGACGGTGGCCTTCGCCGCCGAGGTCGCGCACGGCTCGATCACCGACATCCTGCCGCCGAAAAAGCGCTAGCGGGTCATGGCCCGCTTGCGCCAGTGGCTGCGTTGCGCACTCCCGGGATTGGTGCTGCTGGGGGTGGGTATGGCCACGGCGGGTGCTGCGCCCTACAGCGAACCGCTGGAGCGTAGTGACTGGCAGCTGACCGAGGAAGATGCCACCTGTCGCATCCAACAGACCGTGCGTCACGGCGGTACGCTGCGTTTCGAGGCCCGGCCGGGCCTGTTGACCGCAGTCTTCTGGCAGGCCCCCTACGCGATGCCGGCGGGCGGCGCGCCGCGGCTGCGTACCGGCGCGCCGGAATGGCTGCGCCCGGCGACGCAATCGCCGCTAGATGTGCGGTTGCAGCCCCGCGACGCCCACCTGTTCCGGGTTCCCCAGGCGTTGGCGCAGCCCCTGAAGGCCCGTCTTCTGGCCGGCCATGACGTGCGCATTGATTTTCCCGATGGCGACGACTCGGTGCACTTCCGGGGTATCCGCTTTGCCCTGCGGGCGCGGGATTTTCGCGCCTGTTACGGGGAGCAGGACACGCCTGCCGCGACCCCGGAAACGGGGGCCCTGGACCGCTGGAGTGTCTATTTCGAAACGGGTAGCCATCGTCTGGATGCCGAGGCGCGCGAGGTTCTGCAACGTGCGGCCCGAGTCCTGGCGGCTGCGGAGGCCCCACGCATTCGGGTCGTTGGCTGGACGGATGCCGCCGGCCCGCTGGAGATCAACCGCCCCCTCAGCCGCAATCGTGCCGAGGTGGTGCGTGAGGCCCTGGTGGAAGCGGGCGTCCCGGCCGCGCGCGTCGAGATCGAGGCCCCGGGTGTGGATCCGGCCGCCGATAGCGCGCGTCAGGCCTCGCGGCGCAGTGATATTTGGTGGCTGGATACGGGCGATTCGGGCGCGGGCGGCGCTTCGGTTGAGGTGCTGCCGGGCGCCGGCCCGGAAGAGCCTGAGGGCCACGATCCGCGCCCCGATTCGGCCCCGGCTGCGCCCTCCGAGACCCCGGCGTGGTAGTGACGCTAGCCGTCAAAACGACTATATCTTTACCTTAGGAAAAGGATAGAAATTCTTATGAGCTCCTCGATCAAGCGCGTCGTCCTTGCATACTCCGGCGGTCTGGATACCTCGGTCATCCTCAAATGGTTGGAGGATCAATACGGCTGCGAGGTCATCACCTTCACCGCCGATCTGGGCCAGGGCGAGGAGGTCGAGCCGGCCCGCGCCAAGGCCGAGGCCCTGGGGGTGAAGCAGATCTACATCGAGGACCTGCGCGAGATCTTCGTGCGCGATTACGTGTTCCCGATGTTCCGCGCCAACACGATCTACGAGGGCGAGTACCTGCTGGGTACCTCCATCGCGCGCCCGCTGATCGCACGGCGCCTGGTCGAGATCGCCGAGGAGACCGGAGCCGACGCGATCGCCCACGGCGCCACCGGCAAGGGCAACGACCAGGTGCGTTTCGAGCTGGGCGCCTACGCGCTGAAGCCGGGCATCAAGGTGATCGCCCCCTGGCGCGAGTGGGACCTGAACTCGCGCGAGCGCCTGATGGCCTACGCCGAGCAGCACAACATCCCGGTGGACTACAAGAAGCAGGGCACCAAGTCACCGTACTCCATGGATGCCAACCTGCTGCACATCTCCTACGAAGGTGGCCCGCTGGAGGACCCGTGGACCGAGGCCGAGGAAGATATGTGGCGCTGGTCGGTCGCCCCCGAGGCGGCCCCTGACGAATCCGAGACCCTGACCATTGGCTTCGAGAAGGGTGATCCGGTCTCGATCAACGGCGAGCGCCTGAGCGCGGCCGAGCTGCTCGCGAAGCTCAACGAGCGCGGCGGGGCCCACGGTGTTGGCCGGCTGGATATTGTCGAAAACCGCTATGTCGGCATGAAGTCGCGCGGCTGCTACGAGACCCCGGGTGGCACGATCCTCTTGCGTGCCCGCCGGGCGCTGGAATCCATCACCCTGGACCGCGAGGCCGCGCACCTGAAGGACGAGCTGATGCCGCGCTACGCCAGCATCATCTACAACGGCTACTGGTGGAGCCCGGAGCGACGCATGCTGCAGGCCGCGATTGACGACACCCAGGGCGTGGTCAACGGCGAGGTGCGCCTGCGCCTGTACAAGGGCAACGTGATCGTCGCGGGGCGTCGTTCCGAGGACACCCTGTTCGACGATGCCATCGCCACCTTCGAGGATGACGCCGGCGCCTACGACCAGAAGGACGCCGAGGGCTTCATCCGCCTGAACGCACTGCGCCTGCGTATCGCCGCCAGCCGCAACCGCAAGCCGACATGACATGAGCGGGGCGGGCCGCCAGCGCTCCTCATTGAGGGTTGCCCCGCTCCGGCGCCCGGGAAACGCGTGGATGTCTGGTGGCCTGGCGGTGTTCCTGGTGGGTTTTCTGTTGCTGTATCCCTCGGCGCCCTTGTTCGCGGAGGAAACGGCGGCGGTGGACGAGCAGCGCCTGGTCTTCGGGGTGCTCGCCCACCGCGGCGACGATGTGGCACGCCAACGCTGGACGCCATTCGTCGAGTACCTGTCGGAGCAGATCGACGGGGCCCGTTTCGTGCTGGAGCCGGTGGACAACGACGGGTTGCAGGCGGCGGTAGCAGACAAGCGCTTCGATTTGATCCTGACCAACAGCGGTTCCTACGTGATGTTGGAGCAGCAGCACGGGATATCGCGCATCGCGACCATGCAGCCGCGTCAGGTGGGCCGTGACGAGGACCGGTTCGGGGCCGTCGTGATCGCCCGTGCCGATCGGGATGACCTGGTGGAGCTGGACGACCTGCGGGGGCAGCGCTTGTCCGCGGTGCATCCTGATGCCTTTGGGGGCTGGTGGATGACCTGGCGCGAATTGCAGGCGGCCGGGCTGGACGTCGAGAGTGATCTGGCGTCGGTGGTATTTACCGGCTTTCCGGTCGGCCGCGGCCTCGACTGGGTGCTGCAGGGGGAGGTCGATGCCGCGACCTTCCGGACCGGCATCCTGGAGGACCTGGAGGCACGTGGCGATCCACGGGTGGAGCAGGTCCGGGTGGTCGGCGAGCGCGCCTTCCCATCGTTCACTTACCGCGCCAGTACCCGTTTGTACCCCGAGTGGCCGCTGGCGATGCGTGGTGACCTGGATACCGGGCTGGCGCATGCCATCCTGCTGGCGACCCTGTCGCTGGATGCGGAACATCCGGCAAGTCAGGCGGCCGGTATCGGCGGCTGGGCGGCACCCCGGTCCTACGAGGACGTGCACGGGCTGATGTACGAACTGGGGGTTGGCCTGTATGCGCCGCAGCCCTTCGATATCCTGGTCTGGCTGCGTGACAACATCCTGTGGCTGGTCTCGGCGCTGGCAGTGGTCGCGCTGCTGGCGCTGCTGTATGTCTCGCGGGTGCACACCCGGGTGCGCCGCTCCGGGCGCAACCTCGAGCGCAGCATGGACGCGATCCCGGATGCGGTGATCACCCTGGATGCACGTGGCGGGATCTCCTACGTGAACCCTGCGGCCCGCGAGCTGGCGGGCCTGACCCGGGATCAGGTTCTGGGTTGTTCCCTGGATCAACTGCTCGACTTGCGCGAACTGGGTACCGGCCGCCCCCTGCTGCCGGCGGATGCCCGGGGCGAAGCGCTGAACCAGGCCCTCGGCGAGCGTTCGGATGCCCGTCTGGTCCGGCGTGACGGTCACGAACTGATCGTGCGTATCGCCCGTACCGCGCTTGACCCGGTAGCCGGCAGTTCCGTGCGGACCCTGCTGGTGCTGACGGATGTCTCCGAGGAACGCAGGCTGGTGGATCGCCTGGTGCACGAGGCGAGCCACGATGGCCTCACCGGCTTGTTGAACCGGCGCGCCTTCGAGCGCGAGCTGGAGATTGCCATGCATGCCGCCCGCGACAATCGTGCGGTGGCCAGCCTGCTGCTGGTGGACCTCGACTACTTCAAGGACGTGAACGACCACCATGGCCATCGGGTCGGCGACGAACTGCTGCGCCAGGTCGCTCATGTGCTGCGCCAGCTGACCCGTGGTCACGATGCCGTGGCGCGGATTGGGGGTGACGAGTTCGCCGTGATCGCGCGCGATACGAACGCGGAGTATGGGCGTATCCTTGGTCAGCGGATCTGCTCGGCCCTCGCCGACCGGCCGTTGCAGGTGGAGGCCCGGGAAGTCACCATTGGCGCCTCGGTGGGCGTGGTCGAGCTGGGACCGGACGTGCCGGGGGTGGACGAGGCCTTTGTCGCCGCGGATCGCGCCTGTTATCAAGCCAAGGATCAGGGCCGCGGTCAGGTCGGGGTTGCCCGCAAGGCGGACATCTACCCGATCACGGGGGCTTGAGCGTAACCGGCTCGGCGCCGGATCGAAAAATTAAGGAATCACATGTCTGTTGTCTCCTGTTTGCGCCCGGGCCTGCTGGCCCTGATGTTCCTTGGCCTGGCCGGTTGCGCGACGGTGCCCAGCGAGGACCGCCACCCCGATGATCCCTGGGAGTCCTACAACCGGGCGGTGTTCGAGATCAATCAGGACTTCGACGAGTCGCTGCTGCGCCCGGCTGCAGTGCAGTACCAGCGCCTGCCGCAACCGGTGCAGACCGGGGTGGGCAACTTCTTTTCCAACCTCAATGACTTCACGGTCCTGTTCAACAACCTGTTGCAGGGCAACCTGGAAAACGCCGCCTCGGATACCGGGCGAATCATGTTCAATTCGACCTTCGGGCTGTTCGGGCTGATCGACGTCGCCTCGCCCATGGGGCTGGACAAGAACAACGAGGACTTCGGCCAGACACTGGGCGCCTGGGGCGTGGCGCGAGGCCCCTACCTCCAGCTGCCCTTCCTCGGACCGAGCACGGCACGGGATGCCCCAGCGCGGCTGGTGGATGGCTACACCAGCCCGCTCTATCACACCAACCTGCGCGACGATCACACCGGGTGGTGGATCGGCCTGATCGTACTGGACGTGGTCGACATGCGCGCCGGCTTGATCCCCACCGAACGCATGCTGGCGCAACTGTCCGACGACCCCTACATCGCGATGCGCCAGGGTTACCTGCAGCGCCGGGACTTCCTGGTGCGGGGCGGCAGGCCGGATGGCGAGTCCGATGCCATGCTGGACGAACTGGATGAGCTCGAGGCGCTGGAGGCCATGGAGGCCGAGGAGAGCGAACGTTGAACGGCCTTGCCTCGATGCTCAACATCCTGCGCCTGCACGCCGGGCCGCAGGACCTGCCGGCGGATAACGGCACGCTGGTCTTCTGGGTCGGCATCGCCCTGATCGCCGGCATGGTGATCGGGATCCCGCTGTACGGCTTCGGCCAGGCGCTGGCACTGAACGTCATGGACCTGGTGGTCCTGTATGCCTTTGTCGCCCTCCTGCTGAGCATGCAGGGCGTAGCGGATCGCTGGCGCCAGACCTTCACCGCGATGGCGGGTACCGGCGCGGTCCTGGGCTTGTTGATGGCGTTGCTGATGGTGCTGGCGGGCGGACCCGATCCGGCGCGCGAGCCGGAGGAGGTCGCCACTGGGGTCGTGTTCGGGATGCTGGTGCTCCTGGCCTGGTTGCTGCTCGTTTTTGGTCACATCCTGCAGCAGGCGCTGGGGTTGGGTTCGCGTCTGGTGGGAATGCTGATCGCACTTGGCTATATCGTGGTCTCCAGCGTGGCCACCCAGACCGCGATCGGGCTGTTCCAGTGACCGGCGGGCGGCTCCACGTCCTCGGCATTGGCGGGACCTTCATGGGCGGGCTGGCCCAGTTGGCGCGCGCGCAGGGGTATGCGGTCACGGGTTCCGACCAGAAGCTGTACCCGCCCATGAGCGACCAGCTGGAACAGGCCGGGATTGCCTACCACGAGGGCTACGACCCGGACACGCTGCCCGACGCGGGGCCCGTCGTGGTCGGTAATGTAATGCGCCGCGGCATGCCCGTCGTCGAGGCCCTGCTGGATCGCGGGCTGGACTACACCTCGGGCCCGCAGTGGCTGGCCGAACACATCCTTCGTGATCGCTGGGTGCTGGCGGTGGCCGGTACCCATGGCAAGACCACGACCGCCAGCATGCTCGCCTGGATTCTTGAATACGCGGGGATGAGCCCCGGCTTTCTGATCGGCGGGGTCCCTGGCAATTTCGGGGTCAGTGCGCGCCTGGGGGATGCCCCGTTTTTCGTGATCGAGGCCGACGAATACGACAGCGCGTTCTTCGACAAGCGCGCCAAGTTCGTCCATTACCGCCCGCGCACCCTGGTCCTGAATAACCTCGAATTCGACCACGCCGACATCTACCCCGACCTGTCCGCGATCGAGCGCCAGTTCCATCACCTGGTGCGTACGGTGCCGGGGCAGGGGCGCATCCTGATGCCGGCCGGTGATGCCGCACTGGAGAGGGTGCTGGAGATGGGTTGCTGGACGCCGGTGGAGCGTCTCGCGACCGACCCTGAAGGCGCCACTGGAAATGCGACCCCCGCCCTGGCGGCGCGCGCCCTGAACCCCGAGGCCTCGGTCTTCGAAGTGCTGGCCGATGGTGTGGCACAGGGGCGAGTGGAATGGCCGCTGACCGGGCGTCACAACCTGGCGAATGCCCTGGCGGCCCTGGCCGCTGCTCGTCATGCCGGCGTTCCGCTGGCCACGGGCCTGGCCGCCATGCCGGCGTTTCGCGGCGTTCGTCGGCGCCAGGAGCTGCGCGCCGAGATCGACGGCATCCGGGTGATCGACGACTTCGCCCACCACCCCACGGCGATCCGCCTGACCCTCGAAGGGCTGCGCGGACAGGTGGCGCCGGGTGGGCGTCTGGTGGCGATCCTCGAGCCCCGTTCCAACACGATGCGCATGGGGGTGCACGCCGAGGCCCTGGGTACGGCGCTTGCACAGGCCGACGCAGTGCATCTGTACCACGCCCCGGAGATCGACTGGTCCACCGAGGGCCTGCAACAGCAACTCGGCGAGCAGCTGTCCGTGGCGCGCGATATCGAATCCCTGCTGCAGGGGATTCTTGCCACCGTTCGATCCGGCGATACGCTGGTGATCATGAGCAACGGAGGCTTCGACGGGCTGCACCTGCGCCTGATTGACGCCTTGCAGGGGACGCCCGCATGACCGAACGCCCGCGCAGCATCTCTCTGGCCCTGACCGGCGCCTCCGGTGCGCCGTATGGTTTGCGCCTGTTGCAGTGCCTGGTCGAGTCCGGCGTCCAGGTGCACCTGATGCTGTCGAAGCCGGCCCAGGTCGTCCTCGGGCTGGAAACGGACCTCGACCTGCCCGGTCGCCCGGTGGAGATTGCGCGCTACTTCACCGACCGCTATCAGGCGGCCCCTGATCAGATCCATTGCTACGGGGCGGAGCAGTGGACGGCCCCGGTGGCCAGTGGCTCGGCCGTGCCGGAGGCCATGGTGGTCTGCCCCTGCACCACCGCCACCGTGTCGGCCATCGCGACCGGTGCCTCGCGCGGGCTGATCGAGCGCGCCGCCGACGTGGTGCTCAAGGAACGCCGCAAGCTTCTGCTAGTGGTGCGCGAGACGCCGTTCTCCGAGATCCACCTGGAGAACATGCTGCGTCTGGCGCGCATGGGTGCGGTGGTGATGCCGGCCAATCCGGCCTTCTATCACCGTCCGCAGTCCATCGATGACCTGATCGACTTCATGGTGGCGCGGGTGCTGGATCACCTCGACGTCGAGCACGCCCTGGTGCCGCGCTGGGGCGCGGCCCCGGAGCCGGGAGAGGATGCATGACCACGCTGCCGCTGTTTCCGCTGAACACGGTGCTGTTCCCCGAGGGGTTGCTGCCGCTGCGGATCTTCGAGACCCGTTATCTGGATATGGTGCGGCGCTGCCTGCGCGGTGATGGTCGCTTTGTCATCGTGGCGACCGAACCGGAACGCGAATCCGGAGAACTCCCGTCCGAGACGGATCCCTCCGCGAGCTTCTACAGTGTCGGCACCGAGGCGGTCATCGTGGACTGGGACCAGCGCCCCGACGGGCTGCTGGGGATCCTGGTCAAGGGCGAGGGCCGGCGGGTCATCCACAATGCCCGGCACGCCGACGACGGTCTGTGGCTGGGTGATGTGGAGCCCTTGCCGGAGTATCCCGAGGTGAGTCTGCCGGTGGATTATGCCTCGCTGGCCGATCTGCTGGAGCGCTTGCTGGACCAGCTGGGCACGCCCTGGTCGCACCTGGAACGGCGCTTCGACGACTCGACCTGGGTTGCCGCGCGGCTGACCGAACTGCTCCCGATCGACCTCGAAATCAAGCAGCAATTGCTGGAGGCCGACGACCCGATCGAGCGTCTGGAACGCCTGCGAGCGGCCATGCTCGCAGCATCGAAATCCTGAAAGCGGCCGCGGAGGCTGGTAAGGTTCGGGGACATTTTTAACCGGAGCCCGCCATCATGGCCGTTCAGGAACTCACGCAGGACACGTTCGAATCCACTATTACCGGGAATGACATCGTCATCATGGACTTCTGGGCCCCCTGGTGTGGCCCGTGCCAGCAGTTCGCCCCGACCTTCGAGGAGGCCTCCGGCAAGCACTCCGACGTGGTCTTTGCCAAGGTGAATACCGACGAGGAGCAGGCCATCGCCGGCGCCTTCCAGATCCGTTCCATCCCGACCCTGATGATCTTCCGCGAGCAGATCATCGTGTTCTCCCAGCCGGGCGTGCTGTCCGCCGGTCAGCTGGACGAGGTGCTGGGCAAGGTGCGCGAGCTGGACATGGAGCAGGTGCGCGCCGACGTCGAGCGCCAGCAGCAGGAACAGGAGCAGGCCGGGGGCGCGTAAGCCGCCTCTGACAACGGTTTCTCGCGAGCCAAGCCTGCGAGACCGAACCCGGCCGGGGCGTCGCCCCGCCGGGTTTTTTTGTGTGGGGCGCGTGCCAGGATCGTAGAATGACCGCAAACCCCTGCGCCATGCGCGAAAAGGATGCCGTCACCATGCCCCAGCTCCCCGAGGCCGGACGCCTGCCATGTTGAGCGTGATGACCCAGATGGGGGCGCTAATCGTCGCGGGCGTGGTCTGGCGCGCCCTGCAACCGGGTGGTCTGGATGCGGATACGACGCGCCGGGTCCTTACCACCCTGGTCTACTACCTGTTGCTTCCGGCGCTGGTCCTGCAGGTGCTGTGGGTGGCCCCGCTGGGCCTCGACTCCCTGCGTATCGCCCTGGTGGCGGGCCTCACGGTTCTGGCGATGGTCGGTGTCACGTTGCTGGCCTGTCGCGTCTGCATGGCGGAGCGTGCGGCGATCGGCGCGATGCTGCTGGCGGCTGCCTGGCCCAATGCCACCTATCTCGGTCTCCCGGTGCTCGACAGCCTGTTCGGCGAGCCTGGCCGCGCGGTGGCGATCCAGTACGACCTGTTTGCCTGCCTCCCGCTGGTACTGACGCTGGGCGTGCTGCTGGCGCGGCGCTACGGTGATCCCGAGGCGGTGCGCCTGTACGGGGGTGGGAGTCCGCTGCGCGCGCTGGCAGTGGTGCCGTCGATCTGGGCGGCGGTGGTGGGTGTGGCGCTGAATCTCGCCGGGGTCCCATTGCTCGACTGGCTGGACGTCTTTCTCGGGTTCCTGGCGGACAGCGTGGCGCCGTTGATGCTGTTCTCGCTGGGTCTGGCGCTGGTGTTCAACCGTTTTCGTGGGCGCGATGCCCGTCCGCTGGCGGTAGTGGCCGTGGTCCAGCTGATTCTGGCCCCCATCTTCGCGCTGGGCCTGGTGCTGTGGACCGGCCTCGAGGGTGTGCCCGGTGTCGGCTCGGTGCTGGAGGCGGCGATGCCGGCGATGGTCCTGGGGCTGGTGTTCTGCGATCGCTTCCGCCTGGATACCGGGCTCTACGCGGCGGCCGTCACGCTGACCACGGCGCTGTCATTGGTCACCCTGCCCCTGTGGTTCGCCCTCGCCACCCGACTCATCGCCTGACCCTCAACGCAGTTGGTGGCTGGCCCTGGTTCGTCTTCCGGTGTTTACGTGCCTTCGTCGGGCCGCCTGCCAGGCGCTCTCTCGCGAGCGCACCGTGAGGTACTTCTTTGCTCGTGCAAAGAAGTACCCAAGAAACACGCCCGACTGCCGCGACCCCGGCCCGCTACGCGGGCCGGGGTTTCCCTCGCTCCGAGGTTTTTCGCGGGCGGCGCTGAACTCGCTACGCCTTCGGCTCCGCTCAGACATCCAGCGCCTTGAATCCCGCGAAAAGCCTCTCCACTCGGCGCGACGACAACGGGGAGG